>NZ_LYPI01000019.1:0-110945 GCF_001938575.1 Pseudoalteromonas sp. PAB 2.2 | reverse complement strand
CAGCCATGGACTTATCGTTATAGATTGCCATTCCAACCAGTAGCCATGCCATCGACTCTAAAGTGAGCTTTCGCTTTCTTAGAGTAACCGTATCAGTGAGTTCGTAAGCACTATTGATAAGTTCAATGGGCAAAAGGTCTGCGAGTGTTTCAACTTGATTTGGTTTGTAACTGTTAATAATGTTGAGGGCTTGAGATACGTGCATAAAAAAATCCGATAAACAGGGTCTATCGGATTTTTACATATAGAGGGGATCATTCAACTGATCCGCCGATTAAAGTCTTAACTGATCGGCATTACTATATAATATAGGCCTTTTTAAACAAGCAGTGCTGCTCTTAACTCGAACGACGCTTAATATTAGCACCCAATGCACTGAGCTTATCTTCTATGCGTTGATAACCACGGTCAACGTGATAGATCCTATCAACGATTGTTTCACCTTGTGCCACAATCCCCGTCAGTATAAGACTGGCTGACGCACGTAAATCCGTCGCCATCACTTGTGCACCCGATAACCTTTCGGTATCACCACAAATCGCCGTGTTGCCCTCTAAGCGGATATTGGCTCCCATACGCTGTAACTCAGGGACATGCATAAAACGATTTTCAAATATCGTTTCGGTAATTGTTGCACTGCCCTTCGCTACGACATTAAGCGCGGTAAATTGTGCTTGCATGTCTGTTGGGAAGCCAGGATGTGGCATGGTCTTAATATTCACTGCTTTTAATTCACGGCCACGCATATCTAAGTAAATACTGTTATCGGTTACTTCTACGAATGCATTTGTCGCACGCAGTTTCTCAATAACAGGGTCAAGGCTATGGTGATCGGTGTTTTTACAAAGCACTTCACCACCGGCCATCGCAGCAGCAACCAAAAAAGTGCCCGTTTCGATACGGTCAGGTAAAATACTGTACTCGCAGCCTGACAGTGATTCGACACCTTCAACTTCAATTCGGCTCGTACCGGCTCCGGTTATCTTTGCCCCCATGGCAATTAAACAGTTAGCAAGGTCCATGATTTCAGGCTCACGTGCTGCATTCTCAAGCACCGTTTTGCCATCAGCCAGTGTTGCTGCCATCAATAAATTTTCTGTGGCCCCTACACTTACCATCTCCATGAAAATTTCAGCGCCTTTCAAACGACCGTCTACTTTGGCGTTAATATAGCCGTTTTCTACTTTGATAACCGCCCCCATACGCTCAAGGCCTTGGATATGGATATCAACAGGACGTGCACCTATCGCACAGCCGCCAGGCAGCGATACTTGTGCTTCACCAAAACGTGCCACAAGCGGGCCAAGTGCAAGCACTGATGCACGCATTTGCTTTACTAACTCATACGGAGCGAGTGTTTTATTAACGGTTGCACCGTCGATAACCAGCGCATCTTGTTGCCATTCAACATTAGCACCTAAGGTCTTTAATAAAGCCTCTGTGGTACCAATATCGCGTAAACGAGGCACATTGCTAAAAGTACTTTTACCCTGCCCTAAAAGCGCAGCAAAAAGAATTGGAAGAGCGGCATTTTTAGCGCCAGAGATAGTAACTTCACCTGCCAGTGAGGTACCACCTTGAATAACGAATTGATCCATAAGTGGAGCCTACGACTATTGAGGTAAAATGAATTTTTGTTCGCGTTTCCATTCAGTGGGTGTGAATGCTTTAATTGACACCGCATGAATTGTACCGTCTGAGATAGTTGACATTAACGGGGCATACACCAATTGCTGTTTTTTAACGCGAGTTAAACCGTCAAAACACTCACCCACTGCAATCACTTCATAGTGGCTACCATTTGCTTTAACAATGACTTCATCTAATTTTAGTTCGTCGCGTAATAACGTTTCGACTTGGCTTGTTTCCATAAATCTCACTCAAATAAGTTTGTGACCTGCCCCAACTGCATTAACTTTTGCAATTGCTCAGGTGTATTTTGCAGTTCAAGGCGAATACCTTGCTGCTTTAATTCTGCGAAAGAGTGAATTAACCAAGCTAAGCCCGCTGTGTCAACCCTCGATACATCAGAAAGGTCAAAATACCATGTTTTATGCTTAGATTCTGGCTTAGCGTTAAGAAGGCGTTCATGGCCGATTGAATTTCGAGTCAGTTCACCACTGACTCGAAACTGGTTATCTTCAAGCTGAGTAATCGATATTTTACTCATCACCACCTTCGCCTCTAAACTGAACAGGTAGCTGGCTCTTTTGCTCAAGTAAGTCACTCACATACTCAATACCTTGCTGGCGAAGGATACCTTGCATTTCGCTTTGCTTAGCATCTAGTAAACTGATACCTTCAGCAATCATATCGTATGCACGCCAATTTCCATCTCTGTCTTCGCGTACTTTAAAATCGATTTTAATATCAGGTTTACCTGGTTCAACAATCTTCGTTTTTACAACGACAACATCTTGGCCTTTAAACGGCTGCGCAGGTGCAAACTCGACACTTTGATTGGTGTACTGAGTAAACACACCGGCGTATGTGGCAATCAAATATTTTTGAAATACATCGATAAAGCGCTGAAGCTCTTTAATCGCTTTGGCTTTTTCTTCTTTATCTTCAATCGCACGCACTTTTGAGACATGATTACCCAATACACGCAATGCCGCGTATTTGTAATCAATGTAGGGCATTAACTCTTCTTCAACAATAGTACGAAGATACTCTTTGTCTTTCTCTATTAGTGGTTGATCGTTGGTGATTCTTGCAAAAGTGTTGTCAGACACTTTACGCACCATTTTATAAGGGTCTTTTAAATCAACCGCGGGTTCAGCGGCCTGTGTATTAAACGCAAATACCACAGCCAAACAGATTAAAAATTTCTTAAACATAATTATTCACCACCCTGGTTGAATAAGAACTGACCAATCAACTCTTCTAATACTAACGCTGATTTTGTATCGGTAATAAAGTCACCATCGGCGAGCGCTCTACTTTCAACACCGAACAAATCATCCAATCCTGCATCTTGCTCATCCACAGTCACATCTTCACCCATACAACGTTGTTCAGCAGATTGCGGTGCAATAACAGGATTAATCCCCAAATACTGCTCACCCAAAATCCCTGATGTTAAGATAGAGATAGACGTTGTGTCTGAAAACTTACATAAATAATTGGCGTCAATGGCCATATTAACCACTGGCACAAACTCTTTTGGGTGAATTGAAATAGACTCAACACGTCCAATCACCACGCCCCCGACTTTAATTGGGGCACGGGCTTTTAAAGAGCCAATATTTTCAAACTTTGCATTCAGTTGGTAAGTTTCACCGTTACCACTAATGCCAGCGTTAGCCACTTTAAATGCTAATAAAGCAAACGCAGCAATACCAAGGGCTACAAAAAAGCCAACTAAAATTTCTAATTTCCGTGAATTCATCTTTATACCCTAATTAGCTGGTAAACATTACCGCTGTTAAAATAAAGTCAAAACCTAAAACTGCCAGTGACGAGTGCACAACGGTTTCTGTTGTCGCTTTGCTGATCCCCTCAGAAGTAGGAATACAGTCATAGCCTTTGTAAAGCGCAATCCACGTCACAATCATGGCAAAAACAAAACTTTTAATCATGCCATTTACAATGTCTTCTTGAAATGACACTTGCGATTGCATAATCGACCAGAAACTACCTGAGTCAACACCTAGCCAATCAACCCCCACTAAATGCGCCCCAATAATAGCGACGGCAGAAAAAATAAGAGCCAACAATGGCATGCTTATAAAACCCGCCCAAAAACGCGGTGCAATAATGCGTTTCAGTGGGTCTATCGCCATCATTTCTAAGCTTGATAATTGTTCTGTAGCTTTCATTAAACCAATTTCAGCGGTCAGCGCACTGCCTGCTCGACCTGCAAATAACAAAGCGGTGACAACAGGCCCTAACTCACGAAGCAAACTCAGCGCCACTAAGGGACCTAAACTGTCTTCGGCGCCATAGCCAACTAATACGGTGTAGCCCTGCAGCGCGAGCACCATACCGATAAATAAGCCAGATACCATGATAATGAGTAATGACTGTGACCCGACCATATACAATTGGCGGATCAGTAATGGCGTGCCTTTTTTAACGTTTGGCACACTCACCAAAGCACCAAACAGCATTTGCGTAGAGCGACCAAGCGCAGCAAAACGCCCTAGCGTTTTGTGACCTAACCTCTGTAATAGATCAAGCATGGTGTACCCCTAACAACTCTTCTTCATACGCAGGAGCAGGATAATGAAATGGGACAGGACCATCCGACAACCCTTTTAAGAACTGCTGAACAAGCTCTGATTGATGATTTAGCATTTGCTCAGGCGAGCCTTCACCAATCACGCCTTGATCAGCAATAATAATGACATGATCAGCAATACTGAGTACCTCTGTCACATCGTGCGTCACAATTAATGAAGATAAACCTAACACTTGGTTTAATGACTTTATTAATTTAACCAACACCCCCATTGAAATTGGGTCTTGGCCAGCGAATGGCTCATCATACATGATAAGTTCGGGGTCAAGCGCAATAGAGCGCGCTAACGCCGCACGGCGTGCCATTCCTCCAGATAACTCTGAAGGCATTAAGTCTTGCGCACCACGCAAACCAACCGCTTGTAATTTCATGAGCACGACAAGGCGAATAAGATCTTCACTAAGTTGAGTATGTTCACGCAAAGGAAAAGCGATATTGTCAAATACAGACATATCGGTAAATAAAGCGCCGCTTTGAAACAGCATACTCATTTTGGTTCGGGCAGCGTACAGCTCCTTGCGCGACATGCTTGGAATACTGTTGCCCTCAAATAAAATGTCACCAGAATCAGGCTTAAGTTGACCGCCAATTAAACGCAACATGGTGGTTTTACCAATGCCGCTGGGTCCCATGATAGCGGTTATTTTGCCTTTCGGAATGTTAAAACTCATATTTTTATATATGATTCTATCGCCCCGTGAAAAGGTTACATCCTTGATTTCTACTATTGATTGCGACAAGTCGCTCTCCATAACTTTTTTCACTAGTTCTGCCATTTTAAGGGTTTTTTAGTCAAGATGGAAAAAACAAATCGTAAAATTTTGTAATATTTACTATCAAATGAATCTAAGACTAATAACGTATGGCTTAACCCCCGCTTAAATTAAGATTGTAACAACACCGCCCTTAATCATTGCCAGCTCATTCTTTTACTTATACTTTCAGGTTCGGTTTTGTTACTATTTGCAGTCATCTGTTTAAGTAATATTGGCGTATCACAATGGTGACTTCTTTTGTCATTTTAATTATTGGTTTTGCAGCACTCGTTTGGAGTGCCGATCGTTTTGTTTATGGGGCAGCCGCGCTGGCAAAAAATATGGGGATCCCCACCCTAATTATCGGTTTAACGGTTGTGGCTATGGGGTCATCAGCACCTGAAATGATGGTGTCGGCATCTGCAGCACTTGCAAACAAAACGGATACCGCTGTCGGAAACGCTATTGGCTCTAATATTACCAACATTCTGCTTGTACTGGGAGTCACGGCCCTATTACGTCCTCTGTCTGTTTCTTCAATGACGCTAAAACGCGAAATGCCACTTGTGTTAATCGTATCGATTGGCGCGTGGTATGTATTTTCAGACAACTATTTTTCATTCGCCGAAGGGATTGCTTTAATACTTGCTTTTGCCGTATTTATTGCCGGATTAGTGATCATTTCATTGCGAGCAAAAAATCAAGATGACCCTTTTGTTAGTGAAGCCTGTGAAGATGTGCCCGATAATGTCAGCACGCGTTCGGCAGTATTATGGCTTGTGGTCGGCATGATTTTGCTACCAATTAGCTCACACTTTCTAGTGGGTTCGGCGGTTGATATTGCCAAATATTTTGGTCTTTCTGATCTGGTTATTGGTTTAACAATTATTGCTATTGGTACCAGTTTACCTGAGCTTGCTGCCTGTATTGCAGGTGTCTTAAAAAATGAAGACGATTTAGCACTGGGCAACATTGTTGGCTCAAATATTTTTAATTTGCTGGCTGTACTGCCACTGGCAGGTATTATTAATCCATCGGTTATCGACCCATCAGCCGCTAACCGCGATGCACTTATTATGATAGCGGCCACCATTGTGTTAATTGCCATGTCATTGAACTTAAAAGGTGCACGTCGTATCAATAGAATTGAAGGTGGCTTTTTGTTAGTCGCATTTATTGCATATCAAGGCTATATTTTCAGCCAAATAGGATAATCAATGACGCAACATAGCTTTATCGCGCAAGGCAAGCGCGTACTCGAAATTGAAGCGCAAGCATTAAAAGAAATTGATCAATACATTGACCAGCATTTCAATAATGCCTGTCAATTAATGTTCCAATGTACTGGGCGAATTATCGTTATTGGCATGGGCAAGTCAGGCCACGTAGGTAATAAAATTGCTGCCACACTCGCCAGCACAGGAACACCTGCATTTTTTGTTCACCCAGGTGAAGCAAGCCACGGTGACCTTGGTATGATTACCCGTGATGACGTGGTTATGTGCATTTCAAATTCAGGGGAAACGAGCGAAGTTGTCAGTATTATTCCTGTCATTAAGCGCATTGGCGCAAAAATGATTTCGCTAACAGGCAACCCAGACTCAACAATGGCCACGCTTTCTGACGTACATGTGTGTATTAAAGTAAGCAAAGAAGCGTGCCCACTGGGCCTTGCGCCAACAGCCAGCACAACGGCAACGCTAGTCATGGGCGATGCAATGGCTGTAGCACTGCTTGAGGCAAGAGGCTTTACAGCAGACGATTTTGCACTTTCTCACCCAGGCGGAAGCTTAGGAAAACGTTTATTGCTTTGTCTTAGTGATGTTATGCACGCAGGTGAGGCCACTCCCATTGTTAATGAATCGCAAAGTATCAAAGATGCATTAATTGAAATGTCGGCAAAAGGCCTCGGTATGACTGCAATTGTTGGTGATGACAACACACTATCGGGACTTTTTACTGATGGTGATTTACGACGTATTTTAGAGCAACGGGTTGATATTCACAGCACCGCAATTAGCCAAGTAATGACTCGCTCATGCACAACTGCACACGCTGATATGCTGGCCGCAGAAGCGCTTAATATTATGGAACGTAAACGTATTAATGGTCTGATTGTAATCGACAAAAGCAACACCCCCATTGGCGCGCTTAACATGCAAGACCTTTTAAAAGCAGGAGTACTTTAAGCATGACATTTGCTGAGCTTTACCAACCAGTAAGCACAGACGTGAGTCAACGTGCTCAAAAAATAAAACTGCTTATTTGTGATATTGATGGTGTTTTTTCAGATGGCCGTATTTATTTAGGCAATCAAGGCGAAGAGCTTAAAGCTTTCAATACAAAAGATGGATTCGGCATTAAAGCCCTTATCAATAGTGGTTTTCAGGTGGCCGTTATCACGGGACGCCATTCACAAATAGTTCAGCAGCGAATGACTAGCCTTACGGTACAACATATTTATCAGGGCCAAGAAAATAAGCTCATTGCTTATCAAGAGTTAAAAGATAAACTTAGCTTAACAGATGAGCAAATTGCCTATATTGGTGACGATGGTCCAGACTTACCGGTTATGGAAAAAGTCGGATTTGCCGTTGCTGTTAATGATGCTCATCCATTAATCAAAAAACTGGCTCATTACACCACCCTGTTACCTGGTGGCTTTGGAGCTGTGCGTGAACTAACTGATTTATTAATGCTAGAAAATGGCAAACCGCTAACTAGCGATGGAACGAGCGCATGAATATAGCCCGTATTTTACTAAGTGTTGTTTTTGTTTGTAGCATGGTTTGGTTATGGTATCCGTACTTTAATCAACCGACAAACACAGTGCTCAGTGAAGACGAGATTATCGCTACACCTGATTATACCGCAATCGCATTAAAGCAAACAGCCTATGATGATCAAGGTAAAATCAGTCATAAAGTGGCCGCTGCTAAAATGGAGCTGTATCAACAGCTCGGGTTCACCTTTTTTGAGCAACCCATTTTCACCATTTACGGTGATCAGCAAGTTTGGCAAGTAAAAGCCAAAGAAGCCACGTTATATGAAAACGATCAGCTTGTATTCGAAGGGGATGTAGTTGCTAAAAACCTTACCCATAATGGCATGATCGAAGATATTAAAGCTGAGAACATTAACATCGACATTGACAAAATGACCATGTTTTCTAAGCAACCTGTCACGCTGACAGGACCGAATTTAAAAATTACCGGTAAAGGTTTAAAAGCCGATTTAAAAGCCGAAATTGTTGAGTTAACTAACCATACACGAACCATATACTATGACCAATAAACTTAAGAAATTACTCCTGATCCCAAGCTTATTGATTGCGTTTTCTGGCGCAGCTGCTGAGCAGGCTGGCACACCAATCAGCATTAGCTCTGATCGCCAAGAAGGTCAGCTAAAAAATGGCATTGGTATCTTCGAAGATAATGTCGAGATCATACATGGTAACCGTCGTATTACAGCGGATCGACTCGAAGCACATGCAGGTGAAGTTGAAGGCACGGTTGAATTAATTATTGCCACAGGAAAGCCCGCTTACTTTGAAGAAAAACAAGCTGACGGCACTATTATGAGCGCCAGTGCTGAAGAAGTTCGTTACGATGTTGCTAAACGCTTATTAACACTCGTTGGCAATGCACAAGTGACTCAAGCAGGCCAAAAAGTCAGTGCCAAGAGCATTACATACGATATGGAACAGCAACTGATAAGTGCCGAGAAAGATGAAAACTCGACCGATCGTGTACACACTATTTTAGTGCCTGTTGATAACAAAAAGAACGATGAAGGCCAGCCATGAGCACACTAAAAGCAGAGCTATTAGCTAAAAGCTATAAGGGTCGCCAAGTTGTAAAAAATGTAGGCCTTGAGGTAGAAGCTGGCAGCATTGTCGGTTTACTTGGGCCAAATGGCGCAGGTAAAACAACCACCTTTTACATGATTGTGGGATTAGTGCCCAGTGACAAAGGTAAAATAAGCATTGATGATAACGATATCACCTTATTGCCAATGCACAGCCGCGCTCGCTTAGGTATTGGCTATTTGCCACAAGAATCATCGATTTTTAGAAAACTGACCGTTTATCAAAACTTAATGGCCATTTTAGAGACCCGTAAAGATCTCAATAAACAAGGCCGCGAAGAAACACTTAACAGCTTACTTGATGAATTTAGCATTCAACACATTCGTGACAGCCAAGGTATGGCATTGTCAGGGGGTGAACGCCGTCGTGTTGAAATAGCACGCGCACTGGCCGCTGACCCTAAATTTATTTTGCTCGATGAGCCTTTTGCTGGTGTTGATCCTATTTCAGTGTTAGATATAAAGAAAATTATTGAGCACTTAAAAAATCGTGGTATTGGTGTATTAATTACTGACCACAATGTGAGAGAAACCCTTGATGTTTGTGAAAAAGCCTACATTGTTTCTCATGGGGAGCTAATTGCATCAGGTACACCTGAACATGTGTTAGCCGACCAAACTGTACGCGATGTGTATCTAGGCGAGCAATTCAGGCTTTAAATACGCCACCGACTAGAGCATCTGCTAGACTTATAACAATGACAATAAATCAAATAAATAGTTAACGGCATCGTGCTATTGTTTGATAAGACTAAAAAGGATTGTTAGGGATACATGAGGCAATCATTACAGCTGCGCATGGGCCAGCAACTTACAATGACTCCACAACTGCAACAGGCTATCCGTTTGTTGCAGCTCAGTACATTGGATCTCCAGCAAGAAATTCAAGAAGCGTTAGACTCTAACCCTTTGCTTGAAGTTGAAGAAGCAGATTATGCAGAAGAGAGTATTGGCAAGAACGAGCAGAAAGCCGAATCTGACGATACCCAACTAAGCGCGTCGGCTGACGAAGCTGCAAGCGAGTACGAGCAAGAAAGCAGTGATGCCCTCAACAAAGACACCGTAAGTGACGACTTAGCAATGGATGTTACGTGGGATGAGTACATGAGTGCTGCCCCATCAAGTTCCTCAGGTCCAATGCCTGAAGATGAATCAATTTACCAAGGCGCATCAACCGAAACTCTCCACGAATACCTAATGTGGCAGTTACAACTGACTCCATTCAGCCCAACAGACGAAGCGATTGCCGTTGCGATTGTTGAGGCAATTGATGATTCGGGTATTTTAACCGTAAGCTGCGAAGACATTGTTGAAAGCTTCAATCAAAATAACGATGAAGAAGAAATCGAACTTGATGAAGTCGAAGCTGTCTTAAAAAGAATCCAATTATTCGATCCTGTCGGTATTGGCGCCCGTAGTTTACAAGAATGTTTGTGTATTCAATTACGCCAATTCGATGCTGACACCCCCTATTTAGCTGAAACTAAAATGGTGTTATCAGAACATATTGAATTATTAGCGAGTCGTGACTATCGCACTTTGATGAAAAAGACTAAGCTTAAAGAAAGTGAGCTGAAAGAAGTCATGACATTGATCCACAGCTTAAATCCAAAGCCTGCGGATACCATTGTTAGAGAAGAGTCTGAATACGTGATACCCGATGTATCCGTAAAAAAAATAAAAGGCCGTTGGGTAGTTGAACTAAACCCAGACTGCATGCCGAAAATCAGAGTGAATAGCCACTATGCGGCGATGTCACGTTCTGTAAAATCAAGCAGTGATAGCCAATTTATTCGCTCTCATTTACAAGAAGCAAAATGGTTTATTAAAAGCTTAGAAAGCCGTAATGACACGTTATTAAAAGTGACTAACTGTATTGTTCAACAACAACAGGCTTTCTTTGAACATGGTCCTGAGGCCATGAAACCCATGGTATTAAATGATGTCGCAGAAATGGTCGAAATGCATGAATCAACAATTTCGCGAGTAACAACACAAAAATACATGCATACCCCGCGGGGAATTTTTGAGTTGAAATATTTCTTCTCCAGCCATGTAAGCACTGAAAATGGGGGTGAGTGTTCATCTACGGCAATTCGCGCTTTAATCAAAAAGCTAATCGCCGCAGAAAACACAGCTAAACCATTGAGTGATAGCAAAATTGCAGATATATTGGCTGAGCAAGGAATTAAAGTAGCTAGACGGACAATAGCAAAATATCGAGAGTCTCTAGCAATACCTCCGTCGAATCAGCGTAAGAGTCTGATTTAGACGTTTTACATAGAAGGAAAATGCTTATGCAACTAAATTTAACTGGTCGTCATGTAGAAATCACAGATTCATTAAGAGACTATGTAAACACCAAGTTTGCGAAACTAGAAAGGCATTTTGACCACATTAATAATGTTCATGTCATTCTAGATGTAGAAAAACTAAGCCAAAAAGCAGAAGCAACTTTACATGTAAACGGAGGCGAGTTATTTGCCTCTACTGAACACCAAGATATGTATGCAGCCATCGACTCGTTAATCGATAAACTTGATCGTCAAGTAATTAAACACAAAGAGAAATTAGCTCGACACTAAATTATGAAACTTAGTTCACTTACTAACCAGGACTGCAGCAAAGCTGCGGTCCTTTTTAATAGCAAAAAAAGAATTCTCGAATTTATCAGCGAACTGGCTCATGAGCAGCTCCCTCATTTATCTCAGCAAGATATACTCAATGCCCTATTGAACAGAGAAAAATTGGGCAGCACGGGTATTGGCCGAGGTATTGCGATTCCACATGGTCGTATGAGCGGTGCAGATCAGCCACACGCATTTGTAATTGTGAGTGAGTCACCTATAAATTTTGATGCAATTGATAATCGTCCAGTGGATATTTTTGTCGCACTCATCGTACCAGATGGTGACTGTCAGCTTCATCTAAAGACCTTATCAACAATTGCTGATAGACTTAAAGACAAAGAATTTTGTAAACAGCTACGCAGTGCTAAAACAGATAGTGATCTGTTTAAAGTCATTGCATCAGAGGCATAAATGGAATTAATTATTATCAGCGGTCGCTCTGGTTCAGGTAAATCAGTCGCTTTACGAGTACTTGAAGACTTAGGCTATTACTGCGTTGATAATATTCCTGTAAACCTGCTTCCTTCGTTAGTACGCAGTGTGTCAGATAATTACGACAAAATTGCTGTAAGTATCGATGTGCGTAACCTGCCGAAAGAACAGCAAGAATTTAACGATATTCTTGAGTATTTACCGGGCTTTGCAAAACCTACGTTGTTTTATTTAGATAGTGATGATCAAACACTGATCAAACGATTCTCTGAAACACGCCGCTTACACCCATTATCGATTGACTCGCTGCCGCTTGATTTAGCGATTAAACAAGAAAAAGTATTACTGGATGTTTTGATCACCCGTGCCGATTTTATGATTGATACGACCGATCTCAGCGTGCATCAGCTTGCCGAATCTATTCGCGAAAAAATACTGGGTAAAAAAGACAAAAAGCTCATTATTACTTTTATGTCGTTTGGCTTTAAGCACGGTATTCCAAAAGAAGCTGATTACGTATTTGATGCTCGCTTTTTACCGAATCCACACTGGGAACCGGATCTAAAACCACTGACAGGCTTAGACCAACCAGTAAAAGATTACCTTGCTAGTCACAGCATAGTGCAAAAGTTTACATGGCAAATTCAAACCTTTGTACAAACATGGCTCCCTCACCTAGAGCGAAATAATCGCAGTTATTTAACCATTGCGATTGGCTGCACAGGTGGACAACATCGCTCAGTTTACTTAGCGCAAACCATTGGTGAGAGCTTTTCGAAAAGTCACGCAAACGTGAAAATACGCCACCGCGAGCAAGATACCCAATAGGCAACGACGATGCATGCTGAAGACACTTTTTTAATCCAAAATAAGCTAGGTTTACATGCACGAGCAGCCACGGTTTTAGCACAACTTGCACTGCAATTCGATGCTAAAATAACCCTTTACCAAGACGATAAAGAAGCCGAAGGCGATAGTGTATTAGCCTTAATGTTACTCGAGAGCAGCCAAGGCAAAGAAGTCCGTGTGGTGTGTGAAGGCCCCGATGCTGACGCAGCACTCAATGCAATAGGCGAATTAATTGCACAACGCTTTCATGAACAAGAATAGCATTTGCTAAGCCTTGACTGTTTACGTTAAACTTGCATTGGGTATTTAAAATTCCTGTTAAATATCCTACTTTTATATCGCTCGCTTCTCTAAAATACATTTTTCTTAGTAAATTTATCTCAGTGCGGCGATATCCCTGCAAATACTAAATTTAGCAACTATGCTGTATTTGCTGAGTCAGATTTTAAGCTATTTTTTCAGTTGTAAGGACGCCAATGCCAGAAGCCTTTGAACAAGATTACCCGCTACAACAACTAAAACAGGTGACCAAGTCACTCAATAGTGGTCAATTTGTTCAAGTGCGCGGCATGTTAGCAAAAACAGCACCGTGTGATACCGCACTCCTTTTAGAATCATCTCCGCATAAAATTCGCCGTATGCTTTGGCAGCTGGTAGACCCTGATGTGCGTGGTGACGTATTAGAAGAGCTCTCAGAAGATGTACGTTTAGGCATTATTGCCCAAATGGAACCTGAGCACATTGCTGCCGCAACCGAAGACATGGACGACGATGATTTAGGTGAGGTTCTTCGTAGCCTACCTGATACAGTCTACCAAGACGTTGTCGGCGCCATGGACTCGCAAGATAGAGAAAGAGCCACCCAAGCCCTGTCTTATCAAGAGCGCTCAGCTGGTGCCTTGATGAACAGCGATACGGTAACCATTCGCCCAGACGTCACACTAGATGTTGTTTTACGCTATCTGCGTTTACGCGGCGATTTACCTGAAGGCACCGATGATTTATACGTCGTTGATAAACATAATTGCTTTTTAGGGGCATTATCTTTAACGACGTTGTTGACCAATCCCTCAGATAAAGTGGTTCGCGACCTGATGGATGAAGACTGTGAATCTATCTTAATATCGATGGATGAAAGCGACGTGGCACAATTATTCGAACGCCATAACTGGATTTCAGCCCCCGTTGTAGATGATAACGCGCACTTACTAGGGCGTATTACCATCGATGATATCGTTGACGTTATCCGTGAAGATGCCGAACATAGCTTATTAAGCTTAGCGGGTCTTGATGATGAAGAAGATACTTTTGCTCCCGTATTGAAAAGCTCGCAGCGCCGCTCTATTTGGCTAGGAGTCAACTTATTAACCGCTTTACTCGCTGCAATAGTCGCTAGTTTTTTCGAGAATACATTAGCTATCTTACCTATTCTTGCTGTACTAAATGGTATTGTTCCCTCAATGGGAGGCGTAGCAGGCAGCCAAACGCTTACACTTGTTATTCGTGGTATTGCTGTTGGCCATATAAACCAAACCAACCAACGCTTTTTATTACTCAAAGAGCTCGCTATCGGCGCGCTAAACGGGGTAATTTGGTCTATTTTAATCGCGGGTGTTGTCGCGCTGTGGCAGTGGGACTTTAAACTCGGTGCGGTGCTTGCCTTTGCTATGTTCATGAACTTAGTGGCAGCAGGTATTGCAGGGGCCAGTATTCCGCTTATTTTAAAGAGAATGAAAATTGACCCTGCATTAGCAGGCAGCGTAGTGCTTACGACGGTGACAGATATAGTGGGTATTTTTGCCTTTTTAGGCACTGCGACTTGGTTACTTATTTAAACTAAAAACGGCCCTTGTGGGCCGTTTTGCTTTGTATAATCTATGTTGCTCGTTGCTTATTTTTACCAACACGCGGTTTGGTGTTCGCCTTCTTAAATTGGCTAAAACCTGTGTGTCGGGTTAGTGCAGCTCGGCCTGTGCGCCCTTTCCCTTTAGCAGCCTTTTCATTGCGCCCTTCCTCAGGAACTAAACAATGAGGGCCTTTACCAATGAGATTCGCTTTACCCATTTTTTTAAGAGCTTCACGGATCATCGGCCAACCAGCCGGATCATGGTAACGCAAAATTGCCTTATGCAGACGACGCTGACGTGCCCCTTTTGGAACAGGTACTTGCTCCGTGTTATTTTTAATATTACGCAACGAGTTCATCTCGGTATGATAGATTGTCGTCGCATTCGCCATGGGTGAAGGATAAAAGTTCTGAACTTGATCAAGCTTAAAGTCATTCGATTTTAACCACAGCGCCATATTCACCATGTCTTCATCTTTGGTGCCTGGGTGAGCTGAGATGAAATACGGGATCAAATACTGCTTTTTACCTGCCTCTTTCGAGTATTTATCAAACAACTCTTTAAACTTGTCGTAAGCGCCCATACCTGGCTTCATCATTTTCGATAACGGGCCATCTTCGGTGTGTTCCGGTGCGATTTTCAAGTAACCACCAACATGGTGAGTGACCAGCTCTTTAACATAGCGAGGGTCTTCAACGGCTAAATCGTAACGCACACCCGATGCAATTAAGATCTTTTTAATCCCTTTTACATCACGTGCTTTTTTATATAACTCAATCGTCGGCGTGTGGTCGGTGTCCATATGTTTACAAATATCAGGGTAAACACACGATAAACGACGGCATGTACTTTCTGCTTTTTTACTCTTACAACGTAATTTATACATGTTCGCTGTTGGGCCGCCTAAGTCAGAGATAACCCCTGTAAACCCTGGCACCTTGTCACGAATTTGTTCAATTTCGTCAATGATAGATTGTTCTGAGCGACTTTGGATAATACGTCCTTCATGTTCAGTAATCGAACAAAATGAACACCCACCAAAACAGCCTCGCATGATATTCACGGACGTTTTGATCATCTCGTAAGCAGGAATTTTTTCATCACCATAACTTGGATGTGGAATACGTTGATATGGCAAACCAAAAACGCCATCCATCTCTTCTGTTTCAAGCGGAAAAGCCGGCGGATTGACCCAAATAGAACGATCGCCATGGCGCTGAAATAATGCACGTGCACATCCGGGATTTGTTTCTTGGTGTAAAATACGCGATGCATGCGCATACAAAGGCTTGTTTACACTTACTTGCTCATAAGCTGGCAACTTAACATAGGTTTTTTCCCAAGGCTTAGGACGCGCTGGCTGAATTGTTATCGGCTTTGCCGCCTCAGCACTTAAATCAATACCGGCTTGTTTAAATTCAGATTTACTGCAGCCAACATCATCCGCACCATACGGATTAGGGATCGGGTCAATTTTGCCAATTTTATCGATGGCTGTTGAATCACTGCCGCGCCACCCTGGTAATGGCTCTTTACGAATAACCGCAGTACCACGAATGTCTTGAATTGAATCGACACTCTCACCGGCTGCAATACGATGAGCAACCTCGACCAATGGACGCTCAGCATTACCATAGATCAAAATATCAGCTTTGGCGTCGAACAATATGCTTCGGCGCACTTTTTCTTGCCAGTAATCATAATGCGCAATACGGCGTAAACTCGCTTCAATACCACCAATCACTAATGGCACATCTTTATACGCTTCACGACAACGCTGACTATAAACAACAACTGCACGGTCAGGACGCTTTCCCCCAACATTACCAGGTGTGTAAGCATCGTCATGACGCATACGTTTTTCGGCAGTATAACGATTGATCATTGAGTCCATATTGCCCGCAGTCACCCCAAAAAAGAGGTTTGGTTTTCCAAGTGTCATAAAAGCATCTTTAGAATTCCAATCTGGCTGGGCAATAATACCAACGCGAAAACCTTGTGATTCAAGCATGCGCCCGATAACAGCCATTCCAAAGCTTGGGTGGTCTACATAGGCATCACCACTGACAATAATAACATCACAGCTGTCCCAGCCTAGCGCATCCATCTCTGCTCGGGTGGTTGGTAAAAATGGCGCTGCGCCATAGCATTCGGCCCAATACTTAGGGTAAGAAAACAGGCCACGCTCGGCTTTTAATGCGCTCATAAAATGTACTCTGCTACCAAAAAGGGGCGAATTATACCCCACTCTTAAGGATTATTATAGAAAACAAAACGCCCTTCAAATGGAAGGGCGCTTTTAAATCGTTGAGTTTTATCAAAGCCAATTAGTGCTTAGCTTGTAAATACGTAATTAACTCTTTCTCTGGCATAGGTTTAGCGTACATAAAGCCTTGCACTTCATCGCAACCAAGTTCACTCAAATAGTCTGCTTGGGCTTGTGTTTCAACTCCTTCAGCAATCGTTTTCAACCCTAATCTTGCGCCTAAAGAAATAATTAACGCCGCAATGGCTTCACAATCTTCACCGGGAAGGTCTTTGATAAATGCCCTGTCTATTTTTAGTCGATCGAGTGGTAAGCGTTGTAAATAACTTAATGATGAGAAGCCCGTACCGAAGTCATCGATAGCAATTTCGATCCCAAAGTCTTTAAGCTCCTGCAACGTCGTAATAACATTACTAAGTTCGTCCATTACAACGCTCTCGGTTACTTCAAGCTCAATAAACTTTGGTTCAACTTGGTAATTAATTAAGGTGTCTTTTACACGCTGCGCATAACCTTTCACTTTAAATTGCGGCACCGAGACATTAACTGCAATGCTAATTGCAAAACCGAGTTGCTCCAAACGCTTTTGCTGCATGCATGCTTGCTCTAATACCCATTGACCTATTTCGACAATTAAACCCGCATCTTCAGCCATCGGCACAAATATGGCGGGTGAAATGTACTGGCCATTACCTGAGGGCCATCGCAATAAAGCTTCACATCCTATGATGTCTAATGTTTTCAAATCGAGTTGTGGCTGAAACCACACTTCGAGTTTACGCTGTTCAAAATCTTGGCGAAGCTGTCTGATAATGCCTAACCGCCATGCCATTTGCTCTTCCATGTCAGGCGTATAAGTAATAACAGCCTCCATTGACTGTTTTTTTGCTTGGTTTAATGCAATATAACCGAGCTTTAGGGTTTCGATACCTGATGGCTTGAAATCCCCTTGGCAGCACATACCAATTTTAAAATTGATCGGCAAAATGTGCTCACCCGCATTGAATGGCAAGCTTAAATGCTCACATAACATCTCAATGTCACATTGCTCTTTTGGCAGTAATAAGCCAAATACATCGGCACCAATTCGCGATATCAACTCAGCTTGAGGGTACTCTTGACGTAACCTATCAACGATAGCAACGAGTATTAAATTGCCAATTTCTTGGCCTAACCCATTGTTAATATCTGAAAACTGCGCAACGTCGATCAGTAAAAAAACATAATCATTTTTACCAGGATGATAAAAACGCTCGACCTTGTTCATAAAATCATTGCGATTAGAAAGGCCGGTTAACGTATCTTTATAAGCCGCATCACGTAAACGGTTAAACAAACGCACATTATCAAGTCCCACACTCACATTGGTGAGAAATATTTCTGCAAATTGTAACTGCGACTCACTCGGGATATGTGCGGTCTCTAAGTATATAGCGGCTTGGCGATTTTTACTTTTTAGTAGGTAAGTGCTATCAATTTCAGTGTGTTGATGTGTGTCCTGCTCTAAACAGTTTTTCACCTGTAAAATGATACGCCCATTGTCTAACTGCTCAACACCTTGGCCAATAAACTCGTTGTATTCGACACAACCACCAAGCACACAGACTTGGTTATCATCGTCTAATGATCCGCATAGCAACCCTTGTGGCTCACACTCTAAAATAAATGAAAGCTGCTTTATTACCGCCATGGTAAACGCTTTGATATCTGTGAAACCTAAAATAGCTTTTGAGGCATAGAGGATGTTATTGAGTGCTCGACTTTGAAACTCCAGCTGACAGACCTGCTCATAAGAACGAATCGCCGTCACGAGCGCAGTAATAAGCTTACTGCGGGTAAGCTCTGTTTTTGTTTTATAGTCGTTTATGTCGTATTCACGAATTACTTTTTCTTCTGGTGCGTAGCCTGGTTGACCCGTGCGCAAAATAATGCGCACATTATGATTATTGAGGGACTCTCTAACTTGCTTCACAACTTGCAAGCCCGCATCATCAGATTCCATAACTACATCCAGTAATACAACGGAAATTGAATGATTATCTTTAAGCACAGAAAGTGCTTCTGCTCCGGAATACGCATGATGAAAACGCAGACCTTTATCCCAAAACTCAACGCCTGAGAGTGCCAACTTTGTTACTGAATGTATTTCTGGATCATCGTCAACAATTAAGACATCCCAAAACTCTGAGGCTGTTTCGCTCAATAGTGGCTCATCATCTTGGTCACTAAACAAAAAGTCGTTAGATTCTGATGCCATTAATAATTCCTTAGACAAATCAGCGTAAAACAGTAACGATGGCTCAATTCCGGTTTACAGTGTTGCTTAAAATTCTATCACTTATTCGGCTATGATACATTAGTGATAACTTATACTGTGTAGATTATAGTCTATGATACGTATAATGTTATGAAAGCTATCAAATTATTGCCTGAGGTGGGATCATTAAATTATTCATTTTATGCCTAAAATCGCTGTTTATCAGTGCGCTAATCGCCTTGGTAATTGGCCTAATGCTGTCACAAAAATACACCGTTAATAAGTCGGTTAACGTCACAGCAGCGCCGGATGAAATAGCCAGCTTAGTGAGCGATTTCACACAATGGCCACGCTGGCAACCATGGCAAGCAGTTGATCCCAGTATTAAGTTTACTGTCGCTGAGCCAAGTAAAGGCGTTGGAGCTCATCAATTTTGGCAAAGTAAGTTTGGCTCAGGTGAAATGACAATCACCCAGTTAAGTCCAGATAAAATGACTTTCAATATTTTGTTTAATCAGGAACATATCGCCCAAGGTACGATAAGCTATGTTGGTAAAGGCAGTGAAGTTGAGATTATCTGCACCCTACATGGTGAAGTAAATACCCCTATTATTGGCGGCTACCTCGCTTTGCTAAGCCAATATATTCTTAACAACACGGTTAAACTGGCGCTCAATAATATTAAGACCACTGCGCAGTTAGCTACTAACAACAAGGCCATTGCTCCCGATGACAGTCAAAGCGGCTCAGGCAAGAGTTAATCTTGCTAATATCATTGAAAACCAGCTTGGTTATCCCATTCATAAGTCATCGACTGTCAAAATCAACAGTCCCAGCGATGACAGCTACTCTTCACAAGGGCAGCAGCAGTTAGCGTATAAAATAAATGCAGAAGCCAGCTTACTGCAACGAGCGCAAACACGCCAAGAAATTCAATTTATTAAGCGCCAAGAGAATATTGAAACCATCATGGCAATGGCGATGGCATTTTGCCCAGATGTTACAGGCCAACAACAGCCTGATTCTGACTGGATAGAACGATTTATTAGCTTATGTGAAGACACCGCAAACATCTCGATGCAAAAACTATGGGCTAAAATACTGGCTGGTGAAACCGTCTCACCTGGCACATTTTCAATCAAGAGTTTGCAAACGCTGAAGTACATGACACAACGTGAAGCAGATGCACTGCAACGCAGCACGTCGCTATGTGGCTACAACGAAAAAGACAACAGTCACCTAATTTTGTTAGGCTTTTATAAAAAGCCATCCTTGTTTGATTTACTCAGAAAAGGTAACAAAGTCTCCCTTAATTTGGGTAAAACCCCTGTTAGTTTTCCTGATATTTTAACGTTGATGGATATCAACTTATTGTATCGTAAAGAAATAGAGTCAGCAGTATTGAAAGCTGGCCAAGAACTCTCACTAAGCTTTATGAATCAACGACTCATTTTAAAAGCAAAAAGTAATGACCTTGTATTGAGCTATTATAAGTTTACACAAACGGGGGATGAATTAAGAAAACTGATCGTCTCACCTATCAATAAGGCTTATAAGCAAATACTAACAACCTCATTAGACGATGAGTTTGAAATAAGCTGGCAAGCTACAAAATAACCTGCCAGCATACTCAATTAAAAGTGAATTTGGATACCCGCAAATGGGCCTGATGCATCTAAATCCGTATAGATATCATCAATATCATCCAATTCTAATGTCATTGAACGGTAGCCCGCTTTAACATCTAAATCGATAGCAAGATTATCAAGCAACGCATACGCAATACCGGCTTGGTAGTCTTGTACTTTGCTGTCATCAATCGCTAATAAGCTGCCTTCAAAGAAAACACTTAAACCTGTAAACGGTAAACCCACTTCTGCGCGGCCGTATACAAGAGGAACAAAACCAGAGAAATCAACACGTTCTGTTGTGCTTGGGCCCCCGTCTTGCGAGGTACCTGTCACGACAATATCACCGTCAAATTGCTTGGCGTTCACACCTAAATCAATCGACACTAAATCATTATCGAAAATTTCGTAGTAAAGAATGTAATCTACGTGAGAAAGATCACTGACAGTGCCTACTTGTGTACCAACAACATAATCTGAACCACCAAAACTAAATGACTCATCCAACATGGTTGAACCATTCAGCTCAAGCTCTGTGTATTTTAATTTGATGTTAGGCACTAAAGGCACTGGGTGCTCTAGTGCTGCATAGTAGCTTGTGAAAGTCTCATCTTCAAAATTAAAACTTTGTAAATTACCGTCTTGAGCAAAGCTACCGCTATTATCTGATTGCCAGCCATCTACCCCAAGGTATAAACCTAATAGAGTGTCAGCTTGAGCTGTAGGAGCTAAACAGGCCATCGAAAGCGCGGCCGCTAAACAGTACTTTTTCATCATTTTATCCTTGCGCTAAAAGTTCGCTAAGTTCAATTAGAGCCGCATTGGCTCGAGAAATATAATTTGCCATTACCAGTGAATGATTGGCAACAAAACCAAAACCACTGCCATTTAAAATCATTGGGCTCCACACCGTTTCTTGTGTGGCTTCTAATTCACGAATAATTTGTTGTAGGCTAACACGGGCATTTTTCTTTTCTAAGACATCTGCGAAATCGTATTCAACAGCCTGTAAAAAGTGTAACAGCGCCCACGTGGCTCCCCTTGATTCGTAAAATACATCATCAATTTCCCACCACGACGTTTTCACTTGGTTTTGTAATGGTGCATAAGTTGCTTGGTGGGCAGCCGTATCACCGGCCAAGTCAGTGTTTAGGCGTTCTTGGCCAACACTTGCACTTAAACGCTGACTTAAACTGCCTAAGCGCTTTTCGGCTTCTTTTAGCCAACCACGTAAATTATCAGCGCGTGCATAAAATTGACTGTCTCTGTCATTTTGGTCGGCAATTTGGCTGCGATAAACAACAAGTAAATCAATGCCTTTTTGATATTCAGCTTCAGCGCTTGGCCACGCCCATGCTTCGGAACTGATGTTAAACTGCGGCTGCGCTTTTTTAAGTGCTTCATGCTCTGTTGATTGAGACTGAGAACGACTAAAGTCCTTACGCATTGATAATACAAGGTCACGCGTCATTTCAAGCGCCCCATATTCCCATGCAGGCATATTATCCATCATGACACTGGGTGGCATAATATCGTTAGACAAGTAACCACCGGGCTTATTCAATAATGTACTAGCTACATTAATTAACGTTGTCGTAGTGGTGTACCCCGTGACAAACTTTTCGCCACGCATTTGTGCTTCTTGCTTTGCCTTACCTACAACATCCATACGGTCAGGTTCACTACTCCAGTAAACCGAAACCGCGTAAAAAATAATTAAGATAATAAGTAATGCACTGGCTATTTTTCCTTTATGCTCAGACATGGTACCTCCTAGTGATGTGAGTGCTCTTTACTTTTTTGTGATGCCTCTTTAGACATATCATGTAAAGAGACAACTTTGGCTTGAGTAAATACTCGGTTGCCATCTTTAAAATATAGCGTGAGTTTTCGTTCTTGCCCTGCTTTTAACTCATCTTCAGGGTCAAACACCATCAAATGATAACCACCGGGTTTGAATTCAATGCTGCTGTGAGCATCTATCTCTAACGAAATAACCTGTTCCATTTTCATCATGCCATCAACATGGGTATGTTGATGAATTTCAACGCGCCCTAAACCATCCAGTGTTGCCTTTGTTAATGTTGTAGCCTGCTGACTCGGATTGGTAATCGTAAAATAAGCGACACTGGCCTTACTGGCAGGTAAAAATTCGCGAACTTGGGCATTGCTCACGGTTACTTCTGCAACATCGTTATGGTCATGACCGCTGTGGGCAGATGAAAAAGTACTATAAAATAAACTTGTGATAAGAAAAGAGAATGCGGGCAACAGTTTCATTATGTTTTAATCCTTGTTAAGACATCAACTTACCCGCTAAATTTAGCATACTTTATTTATTAAGGCAGTTTATTCGTACCTTAAGCTGGTGATTTCTTGTTATCAGCAATCAGCCAACACAAAGCTGCAATTAATAACAAGGGCCATGCAATCACCACAGAACCAAATAAAAACGCAAGCACTACCCCGACTAAAGCAACCACACCTGCACCAATTAAGCCTATGGTAAATAAAGCAACCCCAGCAACTAGAGCAATAACAGCGACAAGTGCACCAACCACCTCAAGCCCAGCCCAGCTCATATCGGCTATTGATAAAGGCAGCTGCCATGAATCAAAGGATACAAATGCAAATGTATCTGTGCACAGTAGTAAAATTGCTAAGACAATAATAGCTAACGTTTTCATGACCAGCTCCTAATAACCTTTTACTGGCAAGCTACAATGTGCAACAAGGTAACCCACCCCAACAATGAAGGGCATATGTAAAAACAGTATGATCATGAGCAAACGCGTTGACCATACAGGGAAGCCCAATCGAGCAGCTAAACCGCTGCACACTCCAGAGATTTTCTTATTAGTTAAATCTCTAAACCAACGTGATGATGTATGATAAGTATTCATCGTTTTCCTCCTAAGCCGACTGTTTCATTGTGGCTTTTAAATCGGCCAGCTCTTTGTCTATAGCATCATTTTTTTCTAACGCAGCAATTTGCGCCGCTGTCGAATTTGCAGCATCACTGTGTGTAAGCTCATAGGCTTCAACTTGCGACTCGATGTTTTCAACGCGCTGCTCTAAATAATCAAATCGCGCTAACGCATCCGCAACTTTGTTACTATGAAGCTGCTCTTTGACTTTTAAGCGTGCCGTAACCACGCGCTCTTTTTGCATGTAAGTCAGTTGCTTTGCTTTGGCATCTGCAAGCTTATTTTGCAAACGCTGACAGTCGTCTGTTAACTTCGCTAATGAGTCAGCCACTTTATCCATTTCACGTTGCTGCGCTTCAATCTCTGCGTTTAAACGCTGTTTTTCAATTAATGCTGCTTTAGCAAGATCATCTCTGTCTTTACTAAGTGCTTTTTCAGCTTTCGCTTGCCAATCAGCTTGCTTTGCTTGTTTTGCTGCAATTTCACGCTTTATTTGCTTTTCTTGAGTTAAGAATGTTGCAGCGGTTGCACGACACTCATTAAGTGCATCCTGCATTTCTTGCACGAGTAAATTAAGCAGCTTTTCAGGATCTTCTGCTTTATCGAGTGCAGCAGATAAATTAGCCTGAATAATGTCGTTTACGCGATTTAATACACCCATGTGATTCTCCTGTTGATAATTGGGTTAATACACCGAGGAGATTCCAATTCTTATGCCAACTACAAAAAATTTTAAAATAACCATTAAAATACATAAGGTTAATTAGTTTTCACGTAACTAAACACTGACTTTAAGCTGAATGGAAAATAACTAATTTGACTAAAAAACTAACTTTTAAACCAAATTTTAGGATCAAAAAAAGCCACAAAAGAGTGGCTTTTTTTCTGTTCCAATTTGAACATTAAATTTCTGGTACAAAGCTCAATGCTTTATCCATAACACTTAAATCGGCCGTTTTGCCATGACCATTTTCTGAAAGGTGGCGTCTAAAGCCTCGCGCGCCCGGCTGGCCTTGGAAAATACCCAACATATGGCGAGCAATATGCCAAAAATTCGCGCCTTGGCTCATCTCATCTTCAATGTAATCATACATAGCTCGCACAACCTGATGACGATTAAGAGTAAACGGGGTATCACCGTAAATTTTTTCGTCAACGTCACTTAAAATGAATGGATTACTGTATGCCTCACGACCAATCATAATGCCATCAACATAATCAAGGTGCGTAATTGTATCAGCAATCGTTTTCACGCCACCATTTAGACTCAAGTGCAGTTGCGGATAGTCTTTTTTGAGTTGATAAACTCGCGGATAATCAAGCGGCGGAATTTCACGGTTTTCTTTCGGGCTTAACCCATTTAGCCATGCCTTACGGGCATGAATAATAAAGTCATCACAGCCTACATCGTGGCTTGCTTCAATCAGAGCACATAAAAACTCATACGAATCTTGCTCGTCAATTCCGATCCGTGTTTTAACGGTCACTGGAATCGATACTTCAGCCTTCATCGCCGCGACACACTCAGCAACAAGCTTTGGCTCAGCCATTAAACACGCACCAAAACGACCGTTTTGCACGCGATCAGATGGGCATCCTACATTAAGGTTAACCTCGTCATAACCGCGCTCTGCCGCTAACTTAGCACATTTAGCAAGTGCGTCAGGGTCAGACCCACCCAGCTGCAACGCAACAGGACCTTCATGTTGATTAAAGTGTAAGTAATCACCCTTACCAAATAAAATAGCACCTGTTGTCACCATTTCGGTGTAAAGCACAGCATGTTTTGTCATTTTACGATGGAATGTTCGACAATGACGATCAGTCCAATCTAACATGGGTGCCACCGACAAACGGCGATTTAATGTCGTCGTGCTCATAGTATGGCCCCTTTAAATATCAATGCGTTCACTTGCAACTTGATTACCTAATACATTAACGCTTATTAAAGCAGTAACGGCTAAGATAATTAGCCATCACAATAAAAATAAAGTTTGCGTGATTATACCACTTAACAAAGCTGACGGCATGACTTAATCGTAGATCAGATAATGAAGAAGTGTGTAACTAACACACTTCATCTGGGAAGAAATAAAGTAATGACTAAATCTCTACTTTATTTAAGAGATTTTCTAAATTTTGGCCGGTAAGTTCAAATAGTGTAATTTCGAGTTCTTTATAATCTTCATTTTTTAGATTAACGAGCTTAGCACCCACAGCAATGCGTGCCACTTTCTCAACAGGATCGATTTCTACAATTTCAATTGATGCGTGCGTGTCATGATCTTTTGATTGCACATAATATTCACTGAAGAATGTTCCATCAGCGCGCACATTCGGGTTACTGTCAGACACCGACTGCAACAGAGTGCCTTTTTTAAGATCGCTCTTGCGAAGTGAAAAGCTATATTCAGCTACATTGGCATGACCGATGATCAAGGTTACTGCACTTTCATCATTGATTTTAAAGTCATGATCTGTCACTTCGATCACTTTTAATTTGCCACTATCATAGGTCGGCTCCATGCAAGCAGCTAAACTAAAAAGCAGAAAAACAGATAAAACAACATGTTTGAGTCGCATTCTTTGTTCCTTAAATTATATTGCCTCCTTTTAAGTTAGATAATAGAAGGCAATAATTCAAAGTTTAAATGACTGAAAATGCGCTTTAATTTTTACTATACCGCAACCGTTAAGCCAAAATAATGAGCAATGCCACCCAGAATATTTGTTACCGCAACCGAAGATAAAATTAATCCCATCACACGGCTTATGATACTTGCACCACTATCACCGATGAGTTTATGTACATGCGTTGCAAGTAACAGTAAAACCAGCACTATAATCAACACCGATAACATCACTGATGACGTGATTAACTGCTCCAGCCATGTGTATTCATTGTTTCGAGTCATTAGTACTGCAGCAAGCATTGCTCCGGGGCTTGCTATTGACGGAATAGCGAGTGGAAAAATAGCCGTTTCGGTACTATTGCGGACACTTTTGATTTCACTTTCAGGCTTACTTTCACCAAAAATCATCGACAAGGCAAATATTAGTAACACAATTCCGCCGGCAATTTGAAAAGCAGACAAAGGAATCTTAATTGCGTTTAAAAGTAGTTCACCCGCGAGTACAAAAAACAATAAAACCAGTGCCGACACTCCCACCGCTTTTAATGCTACTTTACGTTTAAACTTAGCGTCTTCGCCTCGTGTAACCGCGATAAAGACCGGCACAGTACCAATTGGATCAATGACAGCAAAAAAGAAAATGAACGCAGCAAGCAATTCACTCATACCGAAAACTCCCAAGAAAACCTGCTAGCGAATAAAAACGCTGCAACTACAATACAGTATGATAGTATATCACGGTAGCGTAAGGATAAGAGAAGATGAATACAGAATCACTCGTCAGTAAAGCAAAACAAGTATGTGATAATCGTGGTGCACGTTTTACACCTATCCGTGAAAAAGTATTCCGCCTGCTAGCGAGCGCGCAAGGTGGTGTTGGTGCTTATGACTTATTAGAACAACTCAAATTAACTGAGTCAGGAGCAAAACCAGCAACAATTTATCGCGCCTTAGACTTTTTGTCGGAACTGGGCTTTATTCACAAAATAG
The DNA here is from genome assembly GCF_001938575.1 of Pseudoalteromonas sp. PAB 2.2. Classification (NCBI taxonomy): domain Bacteria; kingdom Pseudomonadati; phylum Pseudomonadota; class Gammaproteobacteria; order Alteromonadales; family Pseudoalteromonadaceae; genus Pseudoalteromonas; species Pseudoalteromonas sp. PAB 2.2. The sequence goes on along the minus strand of NZ_LYPI01000019.1, from coordinate 83,621 downwards.
AAAGCACAAACTCATTTATGTTGTGCCATCATTTTGATCACATTCATCCAGTACAATTATTAATTTGTGATAGCTGCGGTTATGTAAAAGAGCTGCATTCTACTGTTATTTCGCACGAGCTTAATAACTTAGCAGCTGAAAGCGGCTTTATTGTCTCAGGACAAACAATTGAAGCACACGGAAAATGTGAAAATTGCAAAGATTAAGTGCACTGTTTTATACAGCCACTACAATTAAAGTTAGAACAGCAGCCTCGCTGCAATAACCTAAGGGAAAATAAACAATGAATGTGGAGTTCATCAACCCTTTTTTATCGTCTTTACTCAATGTATTGAGCACCATGGCTCAAACAGAATTAAAACCCGGTAAACCTAGCCTCAAAAAAGATGAGATTGCGCGCGGCGATGTCTCTGGTTTAATCGGTATGGTTGGCCCACAAACTAAAGGTTCACTTTCAATCACCTTTGATGAAAGTTTGGCCTTAACTATTATGGAAAGAATGCTGGGAGAGCGACCAGATTCAGTTAACGAAGAAGTGACTGATATGGTAGGCGAAATAACCAACATGGTCACCGGGGGCGCTAAAAACCTTCTGGGCGAAAAGGGCTATGAATTTGATATGGCAACACCGATTGTTGTATCAGGTAAAGGACACACCATTACACATAAGTGTGAAGGTGCTAAAGTACTCATTCCGTTCACCTCAGAGGACGGGAATGCCAATATAGAAGTTAGTTTTGATAAGCTATGAGTTGGCAACAAAAAACCATTCAACTAAAGCCTCGCACACGAGGCTTTCACATCATTGATGACGAGTTACTTCGTCAACTACCTGAAATCAGCCAGTATAAAGTCGGTTTATTGCATTTGTTTATTCAGCACACTTCTGCCAGTTTAACTATTAATGAGAATGCAGATCCGACAGTGCGTATGGACATGGAAAGCCACTTCAACCACTTTGTCCCAGAAAGGCAGAGTTATTATCGCCACGATTATGAAGGTGACGATGACATGCCTGCACACATAAAAAGCAGTACATTAGGCTGCGAACTGACAATTCCAATCCATCAAGGACGCCTTCAACTCGGTACTTGGCAAGGTATTTATTTAGGTGAGCATCGCGACCAAGGCGGTTCAAGACGCATTGTTGCCACAGTCCAAGGTCAACTATAAAAAAAATAAATAAACAGGCGTGACGTAGCTGAAATGTTTTTTAACTGGGAGTTATTTATAAAGAATAGTTTAGAATTTGGAGCGGCACACGAGGCTCGAACTCGTGACCTCAACCTTGGCAAGGTTGCGCTCTACCAACTGAGCTAGTGCCGCATTCAAATAGTCAGTGATTTGTCCGTTGATGCACAACCAAAGGTTGCGGTAAACGTTCTGGCAACTGAACTAGTGCCGCATTCAAATAGTCAGTAATTTGTCCGTTGGTGTACAACCAAAGGTTGCGGTAAAACGTTCTGGCAACTGAGCTAGTGCCGTATAATTTGAATTTTTTATAACAATTTCTTTTGGTGAGAAATTGGAGCGGCACACGAGGCTCGAACTCGTGACCTCAACCTTGGCAAGGTTGCGCTCTACCAACTGAGCTAGTGCCGCATTCAATTCAAAATAGTCAGTAATTTGTCCGTTGGTGCACAACCTAAAGGTTGTGGTGAAACGTTCTGGCAACTGAGCTAGTGCCGTATAATTTGAATTTTTTATAACAATTTCTTTTGCTGAGAAATTGGAGCGGCACACGAGGCTCGAACTCGTGACCTCAACCTTGGCAAGGTTGCGCTCTACCAACTGAGCTAGTGCCGCATTCAAATAGTCAGTAATTTGTCCGTTGGTGCACAACCTAAAGGTTGCGGTAAAACGTTCTGGCAACTGAGCTAGTGCCGCATTCAAATAGTCAGTAATTTGTCCGTTGGTGCACAACCTAAAGGTTGTGGTGAAACGTTCTGGCAACTGAGCTAGTGCCGTATAATTTAAATTTTTTATAACAATTTCTTTTGGTGAGAAATTGGAGCGGCACACGAGGCTCGAACTCGTGACCTCAACCTTGGCAAGGTTGCGCTCTACCAACTGAGCTAGTGCCGCATTCAAATAGTCAGTAATTTGTCCGTTGGTGCACAACCTAAAGGTTGCGGTAAAACGTTCTGGCAACTGAGCTAGTGCCGCATTCAAATAGTCAGTAATTTGTCCGTTGATGCACAACCTAAAGCTTGCGGTAAAACGTTCTGGCAACTGAGCTAGTGCCACAAATTTCAACTATAAAGTTTAGCTAAAGACACACTAACCCCGCGAGGGTTAACGTCTTAAGCGGGGCAGGATTCTACAATAATCCGATGTGTTTGCAAATGTTTTTTACAAATTAAAGAATTTTTCTTGGTAAACCTTTAATTCCATAATTGAATCTTTTATATCATCAAGGGCAAGGTGTGAACCTTTTTTATTCACTTGAGCAAGAACCTCAGGCTTCCAGCGGCGCGCAAGCTCTTTAATAGTGCTTACATCAAGGTTGCGATAATGAAAATAGTCTTCCAATTCCGGCATGTACTTATTCATGAATCGACGGTCTTGGCCGATTGAATTTCCGCACATAGGCGATGCGCCAGCAGGTACCCACTGCTTCAAAAACGCCAATGTTTGCTCAATGGCATCTTGCTCAGTGAAAGAACTTGCTTTGCAGCGGGCTGTTAAACCTGATTGACCATGTTGGGTCGTACACCACTCGTCCATGCCATCAAGTAATTCATCGCTTTGATGAATAGCAATAACAGGGCCTTCAGCCAAGATGTTTAACTCACTGTCGGTGACAACAGTGGCAATTTCGAGTATTTTATCTGTTGCTGGTTCGAGGCCAGTCATTTCCAGGTCGAGCCAGATAAGATTTGATTTATGAAAAGACATAGTTACCTTAGCGGTGCTTTCCTTTAGATCCAACGCATTTAGATATATCATATTAGTATCATCAGTCGACCTAAAGCTTTTTTTTCAAAAAGCCCGACATTTAATCAAGTTATAGGCCAAAAGTGGCAAAACAAAAGAAATTAAGTAAAGGCCAGTCTCGTCGGATTAAGGCCAATCATCAAAAACGTTTGTCTAATGCTGATAAAAAGCAAGACAAGGGCGCAGCCGTGCAATGGCAAAACGACAATTTAGGCCCTGCTGAAAATGCCGTTGTATTAAGCCGTTTTGGACAACATGCAGATATCGAAACGGACTCTGGTGATGTGCTGCGCTGTAACATTCGTCGCACTGTATCAAGCCTTGTTTGCGGGGATGAAGTGATATTTCGTCGCGCCAAAGTGAGTGAGGGTGACTTAGCCGGTGTCATCGAAGCAACTCACGAACGTCGCTCGCAGCTTACACGTCCAGATTTTTATGACGGAGTGAAAGTCGTTGCAGCTAATATCGACCAAATTTTAATGGTGTCAGCGGTATTACCTGAGTTTACTCCTAATATTATCGACCGTTATTTAGTTGCCTGTGAAGACATGGGCATAGAGCCGATTTTAGTGCTCAACAAAATCGATTTAATTGACGATGAAGGACTCGCCTATATTAATGAAATTCTCGATATTTATCGTGAACTGGGCTATCAAGTATTACTCGTCAGTAATAAAACAGGCCAAGGTATTGATGAGCTTAAACAAACGTTAATAGATAAAAACAGCATCTTTGTGGGTCAAAGTGGTGTGGGTAAATCAACGTTAGTTAATACTGTTTTACCCGACGCCGCTATTTTAACTCAGGAAGTCTCTGAAAATAGTGGTCTTGGGCAACACACAACAACCGTATCACGTTTACATCACTTACCCTCTGGCGGTAATCTTATTGATTCACCAGGGATCCGTGAGTTTGGCCTATGGCATTTAGATGTTGAACGCGTAACTTGGTGCTTTAAAGAGTTCCGTGACTTTATTGGCGGCTGTCGTTTTCGTGACTGTAAACATCTAAATGATCCGGGCTGTATCATTCGCCAAGCGGTTGATGATGGAGATATTTCAGAACTTCGTTTTGACAGTTACCACCGAATTTTAGAAACTATGGCCGATGGCCGTGCGGGTGCACGCGCTCCTCGCGTATAACTATTTAGGAAATAACAAGTGAGTTTAGATAAATTCAAAATTGCCATGCAGTATGCCATGCCAAAACATTTCATTTCGCGCATGGTCGGCAAGTTAGCAGCAGCGAAAGCGGGTGGCTTAACCACGGCGTTAATCAAGCTATTCATCAAACAATATAAAATTGATATGAGTGAGGCTAAATACCCCGATCCAGCTCATTACAAAACCTTTAATGAATTTTTTACTCGCCCTTTAAAGGAAGGTATTCGCCCACTTGCAGAAGAAAAAGACATTATTGCTCACCCAGTTGATGGTGCGATTAGCCAATTAGGTGACGTAGTAGATGGTCAAATAATTCAAGCTAAAGGGCACGACTACAGCTTACAGGCATTACTAGGTGGTAACGAAGACGATACCGTGCCATTTTTGGGTGGTAAGTTCGCAACAATCTATTTAGCACCGAAAGACTATCACCGTATTCACATGCCGATTGATGGGACGCTGAGTAAAATGATTTATGTACCAGGTGATTTATTCTCAGTGAATCCGCTTACGGCGCAAAACGTCCCTAACTTATTTGCGCGTAATGAACGTGTGGTTGCAATTTTCGAAACTGACATAGGCCCACTTGCGATGGTACTGGTAGGTGCAACGATTGTAGCCAGCATCGAAACCATATGGGCAGGTACCGTTACACCACCTGCCGGTAAAGATGTATTCAGCTGGAACTACCCTACCAAAGGTGATAACGCAATCACTTTGAAAAAAGGCGAAGAAATGGGTCGCTTTAAGTTAGGGTCTACCGTGATTTTAGCCTGGGGTGCAAACCAAGCTGAGTTTTTATCTGACCAACACCCAGAAACAATCACTCGCATGGGCACACCATTTGCGACAATCAAAGACTAACCATCGCACACCGCATAATAAATGCCAAAGAAAAGCGATGTATTCACTCGCTTTTCTCTCTTTACTAATCATACTAACACTGACTTAAGTACCGTTAACAGACACACTGTACATGGACTCTTTTTTATGGATAAATACCTTGGCTCAGGCACGACTTTTACACCTCGCAACGTACTTAGCTTGCTTTCTCCTATTATTATCTGCGGCTTATTACTAAGTGGCTGCGATATCGAAAATAACATAGATAAGCTCACTGGAGAGCAAGACAAGCAAGTACATGCTCTTATTGAGCGCACTAAAGCCCACATGGTGTTTGTTGAAGGCGGGAGCTTTATGATGGGAGATGGTGGAGGACCAACCAACTTACCTTGGACAATAGCGACTGACAACAAACCCGCCCATAAAGTCACCCTAACCAGCTACTCAATGGGCGCGTATGAAGTGAATTATGCCGACTTTGATTTATACACAACGGTGAATGAGCAGCCTAAAACCATGTGGACAAAATGGGATAGAGATGAGGTTTGGCGGGCCCCTGAATTCCCTGCGGGAGTAAGTTGGTATGGYGCAAARAACTACTGTTTATGGCTGGCTAAACTCACCGAGCTCCCCTTTGATTTACCCACAGAGGCTCAGTGGGAATTCGCAGCCCGTAATCGGGGAGAAAACATTTTATTTGCGACCAATACGGGAATGCTTGAACTCAGTGTCAATTATTCCCCCGCGACAAGCCCTGCACGCCCATACATTAGCGGCACTTACCCTCCCAACCCATTAGGGTTTTATGATCTCAGTGGTAATATGATTGAATGGGTTAATGATTGGTGGGCTGAAGATTACTATCGGCACTCTCCTGAGCATAACCCAACGGGCCCCTCTAAAGGCACAAAAAAAGTAATGCGCGGCGGAATGTTTTTAGAATCTCCCCGAGGTAGTAACGTGTATACACGCCAAGAATCTAATGAACTGGGCGAGGCCTACCGTGCCATAGGCTTTCGCTGCGTGCTTAACCAAGCGACGCCATTAGCACAGCAACCAGAGTAAGGTTTACTCTGGTTGCACATTACCAATTAAGCCAATGCCATAAATGGCTCTGCATCTATCATTGCCATAGCGACAGATCCAGAACGTGCACGGCTTGGTAATTTACGTTGCCATGCATCAAATTCACGTTGCTGTGACCCTTCTAAAATACGGTTAAGTTGAGAAAGGCCATTTTCGCGGGAGCATTTAGCACCGCCCTCACCCATGTGTTGTAATACCTCATCTAATTCTTCTGTGCAGAGAATATGTTTAAGTATGGTGATTATGGCACTCTCGCGTTGCTCATTTAATCCTGACCATGTGTACGTGTCAAAATCAATTAAACTTGCTAAATTCGGGTTGGCAAGCAAATGTAAAAACGCGCCTTTTGCTTCAGGCACTGTAAACTTTAATATTTCGGGCTGATGCTGAATTCGGCTAATAATGCGCTTAGCTTGTTGATGAGCAAGCACCTCAGCTCGCCACAACATGTCAACTTGACGCACACTTTTTCCAACAAACTCTACAATTTCTTGCCCTGTTGCAATATGCATTGCCACCGCTTTATATAGCACTTTAAATGCATCTTCTTGTATAAACTCTAAATAATCATAATCATTATTTTTAAGCTGGTGATACACAAATTGCGCCAATGTGACAATTTCGTCAACACCCACTTCACAAACTAACTCTCCCCCAACGCCAACTCCCCATACCAGCCCTGCTTTTGCACGAAGCACAAATTTCCCCGTATCGTAACCGAGATAAAAGCCAGCTTGAGCCCCAGCTCCTATACTGCCTGATAACTTTGAGCCTAGTTTGGCCAAGTCACAAAATGACGTGTTTCCGACTTTTTCTGGGTTGTCCCATTGAATTGCACCTGTTGCCTCACAGCCTGCAGACACACCTACAAACGCATTCACTTCTGCTTTTACTGGCTGAAAACGTTTATCTTTTTGCTGCATAGTTTGTTGTTCGGCTTCATTGAGGCCATCAAGCATTAACTGACCTTGCTTTACTGTACACCCCATATTTGCCGAGCCTTGTAACTTAGCCCCTGCATAGCCAAATGCACTCACTGTTGCAGTAAGGCGTATTGCGCCAAGGTTAAAGGTTTTTTCTTGTGTGCTATTTTTAAGGGGCATGGAGAATATTAATTCGTACCCTACTTTATTAGGGAAGTAGCCACTCATAACGGCTTTTGCTTCAGCAACAGCAAAGTCAATTTTAAAATCACCTTGCAATGCAAAAACTCCATCTTTTGGGCTAAATGTAGCAGCGAGACTAGCTCCGTGAGTGTAACGCATTAGCTGAGCCTCAGCACTTGCATCAAAGTAATCGCTTTTTTCAAAACCTTTAATATTAAGATCTTTATTAAACTCTTTAGCCCACTCTCCCCAAACCGTTGTATAAGTATCTATGATCTTTTCGTCGAACTTAAAGCTTGTTTTTAATTTGCTAAGATCATTTTTAAGGGCTTGTTTTAGTTTACTATTATTTAAACGGCCATTGTTGTCACTAAAACGTCTGCCATCACGAATATCCGTATCTAAGCGGTAACTTCGACGGTGATCTGCTATTTTATCGCTGCGTACATAAGTGTACTTTCGTCCTTTATAACCAATAACTTCGGTGATGTTATTTGCACTAGGGCCTTTTACTAAAGGTTTTAGTGTTTTATTTAGTGCCTGTTTGGCTTCGGTGATCTGCTTACTTTCTTCGGGATTATTTTTCCCTCGAGTTAAGCTTTGTTTCAGTTGTTCTATTGGTGAGTTAAGGGCTGCCATTTCACTATCGAGTATGTCTGCTAGTGACTGAGTTACAGCAATAAAGCAATGCTCTTCTGGAAGATATACAAAATCGATAATTTGCTGTTGAGTGTCAGACTCACTAACAGAAAAATTAACCATATGACGTGCACCTTCAGATTCAGCGGTTAATCTATAATCACCTGCAACTAAAGGTAAAATAAGCTCCCAGTCATAACCTTTATCAGCTTTATAATCGCCCGCAACTGATTCTAAAGTAGCTTGTTGCGAACCAGAAACTGGCCCATACCAAGTTATGAGTACACTGCGGCTATTATAAAATTGCCCTTTTAGAAATACATCAAAGCCGGTACAAACTTTTACATTATCACCAACTTGTGGAGGTTTTTTCGGTGTGAATGTTGGATAATTAAAGTCATAAAGTAAGCTTAAGTCTTGAGTACCAGTGTAGAAAAGGACAATACTATCAAGCGTTTCTCCCGGACCTAATGTATGAGTTGCAAAACGCCTTTTAGTTAACCCCCCTTGTTCTAATGTAATAACACTACTATCAGTAGGTTGACCAATAATAACAGCAGGTGAGATCGTATTAGAAATTTGTTCTTTTAGTGTGGAATGCGTCGTTCTGTTTTTAACAGTTTTATTTTGATTATCTTCTAATGATGAAGATGAACCTATATTAGAGGCACTACAGCCAGGGCTTATTTCTTGACCCTGAATTTGCGTTAAGAATACTGACTTTTTAACAAACGCATAAATCTGCTTCGTATCATTTTGTGATAATTTACTAATGCGTTCAACTTGATTATTGGCATAGGAAAATAATTGCTGATTCTCATATTGGCTTTTCCCAACATGCCAGTAGCGGGCATCATCCAAGTTAACTCTTACATAATCAGACCGATGAGGTTTAAGCTGAGTTAAAATTTTGTTTGGCACTTTACTCATAGGTAAAGTAACTTGAGAAATTCGGCTTTCATCAGGTTCGCACAGGTTTGATAGTTCTTCATCCTGCTGGAAATTAATTGAGTTTTGCCTAAATCGATTCCACTGTATTAAAGATCCCACTTTTACGCTTCCTTGCTGCTGAGATGATTCACTTCGATTTTAATACGGAACCTGATTAAATAATACACTCTATGCTCTTTTTCACTATATTTACGTATAAATTATCCACATTCTAAACAAAACGTATCTTTTTTTACCGTGAATTTTTGCTGATTAAGTGTCAGCCCATCAAATTGAATAAACTCGCTGCCCGTTTTATGGCCTAACAGTATATTAACCGCCAGTAAGCTTTGCATACTGCCCATAACTCCCAGTAATGGGCTTATTACACCCGCGTTATCACAATTTAATACTGGTTGATCATCAGTTTGCGGGAATACGCAGCCATAACAGGGGCTGTCGGAATTGCGAAAGTCAAAGCACATTAGTTGCCCTTGTGTGGCAATCGCAGCAGCTGAAATGAGCGGGATTGTGTGCGCTAAACAATAGCGATTAATTAAGTAACGAGTGGCAAAGTTATCACTGCAATCGAGTACGATGTCGGCCCCTTGTAAAACGTCTGCAAGGTTTTTTTCATCAAGTCTTTGGCAAATGGGCTCAATACTAATTTGGTTATTTAAGCTTGCTAACACTTTCGAGGCTGCCTGTGTTTTTGCTTGCCCTAAGTGATTAACTTTATACAAAATTTGTCGCTGTAAATTTGAAAGCTCGACATTGTCGTTATCAACCAACGTGAGCTTACCCACCCCAGCCGCAGCTAAATAAAGTAGCGCAGGTGAGCCAAGCCCACCAGCACCTACTACCGCAATATGTGCGGCCTTTAATATTTGCTGCCCCTCCAATCCCACTTCTTTAAGCATTAAGTGGCGGCTGTAACGTATGCGCTCTTTATCGCTTAACGCACTCATGCTTCTGAGTCGCCTTCAACACATTGCTTGAGTTTAGCAATCGCTGCGGGGTAATCTTCAGCTTCGGTAATTGCTCGCACCACAGCCACACTGCCTACCCCGGTATTTGCCACTTGCTCTGCACGTGACACATCAATGCCACCAATCGCAACTGTTGGGTAGTCGGCCATTAATGGGACAAATTTTTCAAGCTTTTCTAGGCCTTGAATTTGCCCTGTCATGTCTTTTGTGGTGGTTGGGTAAATTGCACCAAATGCCATGTAGCTCGGGCGATAATTATGGGCGCGCAGCATTTCATAAAAACCATGGGTCGAGACGCCTAAACGCAAGCCAGCCTCTTTTATAGCAATTAAATTAGCCGTTTGTAGGTCTTCTTGGCCTAAATGAACTCCATAAGCACCGTGCTTAATCGCCAGTTGCCAATAGTCATTAATATACACCTGCGCATCGTATTTTTGACCAAGCATAACAGCACTGGCAATGGCCTCATCTAGCGTTGCATCATCTGTATTTTTGATTCGTAGCTGTACGGTTTTAACGCCTTCAGCTAAACACTTTTCTAACCAATCAACACTGTCGACCACTGCATATAAGCCGAGCTTTTTAGACTGACACTCAGCAAAACCAGCCGCCATAGTAAAATTGCTAGGGTGATCAAAGTCGAGTTCATCACCAAGCCAACTCCCCGCTTCAATCACTTGTGGGTAATCTGCTAAATTAACCGGAAAATGAGTGTGTGCAACAGGGCCAATTCCTTCACCGTAACGCACTGCCGCTTTTAAACCTTGGTTTATATACGCTTTTGCGAGAATAAATGCGTCTTTCAGTGGATAACGCTTTGCTAGGCAAGCAGCAATCACTGAGGCCATACTACACCCGGTGCCATGGCTATGCGGTGTTTGAATTTTTTCATTTCCAAGCCAGTATTCGTGTGTATCTTGCAGGCAGTAATCGATGCAATAACCACTTGGGTAGTCCCAATGACCACCTTTGATGATGACCGATTTTGCGCCATAACTTTGCAGCTTTTGCGCAGCTTCTTTTACTGCACTTGGGCCAATTAAATACACTCCGGTCAGTAACTGCGTTTCGTGAGTATTGGGTGTAACAACATCTACCCACGGTAATAAACACTCTTTAATTGCACTCACGGTATCTTCTTCTGTGAGTAAATCGCCACTGGAAGCTATCGCCACAGGGTCATAGACAACCAAAGGCGGCACTTCCCAGGTGTTTTTATAATGTTTTAAATGTTCACTTATTAACTGAATTTGCTGCACATTCGCCAACATGCCGATTTTTATCACCGTGGCGGGCATATCGGTTACTAAAGCTTGTAATTGAGATTCAATCACCTCCGTTGAAATGGGATTTAAGGCCTCAACACCTAAACTATTTTGTGCTGTTAAAGCTGTGATCACGGTGCAGCAATGCACTGAAAAGCTTTGCATCGCTTTAATATCAGCTTGAATTCCAGCCCCGCCGCCGGAATCAGATCCCGCTATGCTCCATACAACCTGATTCATGTTTTCCTCTTCTTTAATTTTGATGCCAAAATGGCATGCCCATAGTAGGTGTTGATGGGCTGGCTACGTCTTTTTCGGGCATCGCTTTGGCTAAATAGCTGTATCTGCCTGCCTCAACGGCACTGCGAAATGCATGGCTCATTGTAACTGGGCACCCAGCTCCAGCGATTGCCGAATTTAATAATACCGCATCATACCCTAATTCAAGGGCTTGGCAGGCATGCGAAGGTAACCCTAATCCAGCATCAACGATTAAGGTATGACTAGGTAAACGCTCTCGGATCATTCTTAGGTTATAGGGGTTCAGTAACCCTTTACCTGTTCCAATAGGCGCACCCCAAGGCATCAGCACTTCACAGCCTAAATCAGCAAGACGCTGGCATAACACTAAGTCATCGGTGCAGTAAGGCAGTACTTTAAAGCCCTCATCTAATAGTATTTTTGTTGCTTCGAGTAACGCAAAAGGATCGGGCTGCAAATTATATTCATCACCAATCAGCTCAAGCTTGATCCAATCAGTGGCAAAAACCTCACGGCACATTTGAGCCAGAGTAACTGCCTCTTTCACACTGTGACACCCTGCTGTATTTGGGAGCACTTTAAGCCCGGTGTTTTTTATTAACTGCCAAAAATCATCGCCGGCTTGCGCACTTTGTTGACGCCTTAATGACACGGTAACAATGTCAGCCCCAGAGGCCACAATTGATTCTGTCATTATACTGGGCGAAGGATACAATGCAGAACCAATGAGTAAGCGGCTGCGTATTTGTTCACCATAAATAGTAAAACTATCCATGCTAACCTCCTTGAATGGGTGACAAAAGCTCAATGCTGTCACCCTCGTTAAGAGTTTTTATTTCGCATTGGCTGCGTGGTACAAAGTCGCCGTTTACAGCCACAGCAAATGGCGGCCTAGCCCCATAGTTTGCCAACGCCTCGCTAAGCGATATTTGCTCAGCCACAACAGCTGATTGGCCATTTATTACTATTTTCATTATGACCCCCTAAGTCATTAAGCTAATTGCTTCATCGACAACATAAGGCGCTAACAAATAACCATGACGATACAAGCCATTAAGGCTTATAACTCTCCCTTCTCGGGTCACCTGTGGACGGTTATCTGCAAATGCAGGACGAAGCCCTGATTGCAAACTTTCAATACGCGCTTCAGCAAAACCACTGTGAACCGTATAAGCCGCCGACAATAACTCAAGTGCTGAGCGCACGGTGACTTTACCTGTGTCGTGCGATTCAATTTCAGTCGCGCCAATCACAAACTGATGATTCAGTTTAGGTGCAATATAAATGGGGTAGCGCGGATGCATAAGGCGTACTGGCCGAGACAGGTTTACTTCTGGTGCATATAAGCGTGCCACTTCCCCCCTCACACCACGAAGGCTAGGTAAAGCTGTTTTTGCCCCTAATCCCCGACAATCAAAAACAAAGTCATAACTTTGTCCATTCACCTTATGACCAGTTAAAGTAATGTGTGAGTGCCAATTAAAGCTGACTTGACGAGCAACTAATTGCTTATAGCTCGCAGCATAGAAGGCCTGGTTATCGAGCTGGCCTTCGCAGGGTAAATACACCCCTTGGTGAAAGCGTCCAGCAAGCTCAGGCTCAAGATCTGCTATTTGCGCGCTGCTCACTGTGTCCGCTGTATGCTCGGCTAATGGTTTTAAGCGGCTAATAAAACTGTGTAAATCGCCTTTATCTTGCTGATGAGCAACCACCAAACTGCCCGCTTGCTGAAAATACACAGGCTCATCCAGTTCACTAATAACCTGCTGCCAGCGTTGAATGCTCGCCAGCCCCTGCAGCGCTATATCTTGCTCACATAATACCGACTCAGCCAGCGGTGCGAGCATAGCCGCCGCAACATTTCCGGCACTGTTTGCTGCGTGTTGATCATCTTGCTCATACACGCTGACTTGATGCACTTTAGAGAGTGCTAAAGCAGTAAGTCGTCCTGTTAAACCAAATCCCAAAATTGCTATTTTTAAAGACATAAACGTTCTAGGTGCTAGATAATTCGCGCGAGATAATCATTCTAGCGCCTCGTTTTCTAGCACCTAGCTCCTTGGTTAAATTGCTTTATGATAAATTTCAGAACCCGTTTTTTTGAACTCGTCGGATTTCGCTTTCATCTCTGCTTCAACATCGACCATCTTAATTTCGATAGCATCGCCTACATTGTTAGGGTCGATACCTCGCGCTTCTAGATCTTTCGCGTAATCACGTACTTCTTGGGTTATTTTCATCGAGCAGAATTTAGGACCGCACATAGAGCAAAAATGGGCTATTTTGCCAGACTCTTGTGGCAGAGTTTCATCATGATACTCACGGGCACGTTCAGGGTCTAAACCTAGGTTAAATTGGTCGTGCCAACGGAACTCGAAGCGCGCCTTCGATAACGCGTTATCACGCTCTTGTGCCCCTGGATGACCTTTGGCTAAATCGGCTGCGTGTGCGGCAATTTTGTAGGTGATGAGACCTTCCTTTACATCTTCTTTATTCGGTAAGCCTAAGTGCTCTTTAGGGGTGACATAACACAACATGGCACAGCCATACCACGCAATTTGTGCAGCCCCAATACCCGAGGTGAAATGGTCGTAACCCGGTGCAATATCAGTCGTTAATGGGCCAAGCGTATAAAAAGGTGCTTCTTCACAATGCTTTAGTTGCTCTTCCATGTTTTCTTTAATCATATGCATTGGCACATGACCTGGGCCTTCAATAAACACTTGTACATCATGCTTCCATGCAAGCTTAGTCAGCTCACCTAGTGTACGTAATTCGCTAAACTGTGCTTCGTCGTTGGCATCGGCAATTGAACCTGGACGCAAACCATCGCCCAATGAAAAACACACATCATATTGTTTTAAAATTTCACAAATTTCTTCAAAGTGCGTGTATAAGAAGTTTTCTTTGTGATGTGCTAAACACCACTTTGCCATGATTGAGCCGCCGCGCGATACAATACCCGTGACACGCTTTGCAGTCATTGGCACATAACGAAGTAACACACCAGCATGGATAGTAAAATAGTCGACACCTTGCTCCGCTTGTTCAATCAAAGTATCGCGGAAAATCTCCCAAGTGAGGTCTTCGGCAACCCCATTTACTTTTTCAAGTGCTTGATAGATTGGTACGGTACCAATTGGCACGGGTGAATTACGTACGACCCATTCACGGGTTTCATGAATATAACGACCCGTTGATAAGTCCATCACCGTATCTGCGCCCCAACGAGTCGACCAAACCATTTTTTCGACCTCTTCTTCAATAGACGAAGTGACCGATGAATTACCAATATTCGCGTTCACTTTTACAAGGAAATTACGGCCAATGATCATTGGTTCGGTTTCAGGGTGGTTAATATTGTTAGGTAACACGGCTCTGCCACGGGCAATTTCATCGCGCACAAATTCAGGGGTTATAAAATCGGGGATACTGGCTCCGAATGACTCTCCCTTATGCTGTGCAGCAAGGAGCTCTTCACGAATTTTTGCACGGCCCATATTTTCACGAATAGCCACGTATTCCATTTCAGGCGTTACAATGCCTTGGCGTGCATAATGCATTTGCGTCACATTTTTACCTGCTTTCGCACGGCGTATTTTTGGGAGGTGCTCAAAGCGAATATGGTCTAAACCTTCGTCAGCCATTCGTTGCTGCGAAAACTGCGAGGTAACTGAATCAAGAATTTCCGTGTCACCACGTTTTTCTATCCACTGTTCGCGGTACTTTTCTAGCCCTTTGCGCACGTCGAGTTTAAAATCAGGATCGGTATATGGACCCGATGTATCATACACACGAATTGGCGCATTCGGCTCGAACACGGGGTTTTCTTCGGTTCCACCTATAAAGGTATCACTGAGGGTTATTTCGCGCATTCCGACACGCACGTTTTCTTGCGTGCCTTCAACATATACTTTGTGCGAATTAGGGAAAGGTTGCCCTGTTAAGTTATAAATATAATCAGATGCAGCCGCACGAATTTCGCGGCGAGACGGTTTAGTTGTAGTGTTTGACATGACTTACCTCATTGCTTTAAGGATTGTCTTGTCAGATATTGCAGGTGCAATAGAGAGTGGCAAACGCCATTGGATCGTTAGTAAGTTATTTCACTTACAATTGCAGCCTAAGCTTAGCAACTTATGCCCCATTTTTTGGCGCACAAGCGCCCTATGAGGCAGCTTGTTCCCTACGCAGGTGTTAGCCTGATCAGGTTCACGGATCCCGCTTTCGCGATCTCAGCCTTATTAAAGGCACTCCGACAAGTATAAATTCGTTGTTTTATAAAAACGTAATCAGTGTACGTTAGTTAAAAATTCGCTGCAAGCGCTTTAGTTTTAATACTAATTCGCCTTATTAGGGAGCCGTATTAATGAAAGTAAAATGGTGCGCCCCTTGCAAAGTAAGCTGCTCGCCATTTAGCGAAATGACCGCGCCTTGTTTTAGCGTCGACAGCAGTTTCTTTTCAAGTTCATCAAGTTGATCACCGCACGATTTACGTGTCATACCTAGCTTTTTCACTGTTAAGGTATCTTCAACAAGCTGACCTTCACCAAAAAACTTGTTACAACCAGCAAACCCATTAACTTGCATCGCTTCAATAAAACGCATTGACGCTTTTTGCGATACGCTAATGGCTAACCCGTTAACTTTTGATAATTGCCACTGTGTATATTTTAATTGCTCACTGGTGACCTTCCCTGTCGATGAGCAGCCCATGCAAAATAGTACAAAAAGAATAGGCAAGGCTACTAACTTCATATTTTTTACGACCAAAATTTCAATGCGATAATAATAACAACATTTAACGACTTTGATCGTTAAAAAAACATGTTTTATCTGTAAAAAAATGTTCTAAGCTAGCTCTTAATAGAACAACGGGTGTTATTTAAATAAGTTATCGACTTCTTCTGGTAAAAAAGGACGCCCTTTTTCATTAACAGAGGTGCCTATTACTAAAGCGCTTAGCATCACTTTATCATCATGTTTACGGTAAACGGTCTGCTTAAAAGCAAACTTTAAACGACTCACTCTCTGCGGCTCAACGGCCACATAAAATTCATCGCCCGGCACTAAAGATGCTTTGTAATCCATTTCACTGCGAAGCACCACCAGGTTAATTTTTTCTCGCGCAAGCTTTGCAAAGTCGACCCCTTTAGCATGTAGGAACTCATGGCGGGCATGCTCTAAATAATTAAAGTAAACACTGTTATTAACAATTCCTTGCAGATCGCACTCATAGTCTCGCACTTTAAAGTCAACTTTAAAGGTCATAGTCGTATTCCTAATCAATTTACGTATAATTGCCTGCGTTTATATCATAAATACCTAAACAAGCTAAAGATTCACTTTTTTAGGTATAAATACTCATTTGGCCAGTAGGCTTGCTAGAATAGCAGTCCCTAAAATGGAGTTAAGAACCGCATGAAACGACGTTTATCATTATTATCAGCTGCTATTTTGCCATTATTTGCAGCTTCATCGATTGCTTACGCTGAAGACACAGAGCTTGAAACTATTTTAGTTACGGGCGATTTCAAAAAAGAAAGTATTCAAACGTTAAGTGCCAGCGCAAGCCTTTTTTCAGACCATGAAATTAATCAGCGTGGAGCGAAATTTTTAGATG
The DNA here is from genome assembly GCF_001938575.1 of Pseudoalteromonas sp. PAB 2.2. Lineage (NCBI taxonomy): Bacteria > Pseudomonadati > Pseudomonadota > Gammaproteobacteria > Alteromonadales > Pseudoalteromonadaceae > Pseudoalteromonas > Pseudoalteromonas sp. PAB 2.2. The sequence goes on along the minus strand of NZ_LYPI01000019.1, from coordinate 66,779 downwards.
AAATGCTAGCCAGTGCAGCCAATGTAAACTTTACTTCGGGTGCATCACGCGGTCGTTTTGTGCAAATTCGTGGTGTGGGTTTACGCTCACAATTTGTTGATCCCATTAATCCATCTGTTGGCTTAGTGATTGACGGCATAAACTACTCTGGCCTAGGGGGTAGCTCACTGTTATTTGATATAGACCAAGTCGAAATATACCGTGGCCCACAGGGGACACGTTTTGGTGCAGATGCTTTAGCAGGCATGATTCAAATGGAATCAGCTGCGCCAACGCTCAATCCGAGTGTAAAAGTGCAACTCGGTGCAGGTAATTATAATAGCTACGAAGCAGGCATTGCAGCAGGTACAGGTATTACTGACGATACAAGCGTACGCGCAAGTCTTTATCAACGCGAGTCTGATGGCTATGTTGAAAATATATATTTAAATAAAGATACGCAACAGCAAGATGAACTTGTTTCTCGCTTTAAACTGCACAGCCAACTTACAAATAACTTACGCACAGAGCTAAGTGTGCATTATATCGATATTAATAATGGCTATGATGCTTTCACCCTTGATAACAGCCGCTACAGTGTAGCCGATGAGCCTGGTGAAGATAATCAAGAAAGCATTGCGGTGGGTCTTGCAAATATTTATACCGGTTTTGATTGGTTTGATGTCAGTCTGAACGTATCTGGCATCGACAGCGAACTGTTATACAGCTATGACGAAGACTGGGTTTGTAACGATGAAACACAGCCACAATTGTGTGCAGCTGGGTTACACCCTGATGGATATAGCTATTTTGATGCCTACTATCGTGATCGAAAAGATAAATCTGGAGAGCTACAGTTTAATGGTAAAGCAGGAGATTGGGTCGCTGGAATTTATTATCAAGACCGCAACGTAGAGCTAAACAGACACCGAAGAAAGTTTTCTGAATACGAACTATTTAACTCAACTTATGATGTAAACAATATTGCTGCATATGGGCAATTATCTACTCCTATAAATAATAAAACGACGTTAGTTACAGGCTTACGTATTGAACAATATCAAGGAGATTACACCGATAGTAATGGTTTCATAGAAAGCACCGACGATGTAATGATCGGTGGTAAGCTTGCTCTTGAATATCAAGTCATTGACCGCACCATGATTTACACCAGTATTACTCGTGGCTACAAAGCTGGCGGCATTAACTCTGAGGCGTTAGCAAAAGCGAAAGATGAAGGCTTAAATCTTGACGCTGACTTTTTTGCTAACCACACCTCATTCGCCCCTGAATACCTTTGGAGTGGTGAGTTTGGTGTAAAAGGCAGCTCACTTGACGATAAATTCGTCCTGCGCTTGGCAGCATTTTACATGTACCGTGAAGATATGCAGTTGAAATCATGGCAAGTCGAGGGGCAAAACTTTACAGGTTTCTTTGATAATGCAGGCTCAGGTGAAAACTATGGTCTGGAAATTGAAGGTAGTTATCAGCTAACAGATAATTTATTTATCTCTGGTAGCGCCGGTTACCTGCACTCTGAAATAAATGATTACGTTGCTCGTCCGAGTTTATGGCAAGAGCCAATTGATCAAGATGGCCGCGACCAAGCACAAGCACCGAAGTATCAATATGCATTTACGGCACGCTATAACTTTACCCCTGCACTTTATGCATCGATTGGTGTTGAAGGCAAAGATGATTATTACTTCTCAGATAGCCATAACTCAAAAGCACCGAGCTCTAACTTAGTGAACGCATCGTTAGGTTATGAAAGTGAAAACTGGAGCATCAATGCCTGGGCACGAAACTTATTTGATGAAGATGTACCAACCCGTGGTTTTGAGTTTGGTAACGACCCACTGGATGGTTACACCACTCACACATACACACAATTGGGTGAACCGATGGTGGCCGGTGTGACATTTATTTACGAACTGTAAGTCGTGAAGGCGCTGGTTTTAACCAGCGCTTATTATCACCTGATTTTCGCGGATGAATCTGCTTCTACATAATCATGTAACAAGGGGTTCAACCGCGAATATCACGACTCAATGAATTATTCGGTGTGAGTTAAAGGTTCCTGCATTTAAGCTCGTTCCACATCAAAGGTGATCACGTCTTTAATCTTTTGCTTGTTCGTTGCAAGCATAATTAAACGGTCAACCCCCAGCGCCACACCTGCACATTGTGGTAAGCCATGCTCAAGCGCTGCAATCAAGCGCGTATCCATCGGTACCTGTTTTAAACCATTTGCTTGGCGATATTGATTATCTTCATTAAAACGCGCGGCTTGCTCTTTTCCATCGGTAAGTTCATTGAAACCGTTAGCCAACTCCATATTTTTGAAATACAGCTCAAAACGCCCAGCAACGCGATTGTCATGCTGACAAATTTGCGCAAGTGCCGCTTGCGAAGCTGGAAAATGGTAAACAAAACATGGCTTTTCTTGGCCGATAGTTGGCTCAACCTTCATGCAAAATAACAGCTGCAACAACGTATCGCGATGCGTTTCATGCGCGGCAATATCAGCAAACCCTTGTTCGCTTGCTACGTGCTGTAACGTACTCATGTCAGCAGTTAATGGATCTATACCTAATGCATTTATAAACGCATGTTGGTAAGTTAAACGCTCAGCCGCGTCAACACCCAGTACAAGCTGCATAAGCTCGTCCATTTCATCCATAAGCGCAAATTCGTCGAAACCTGGGCGATACCATTCAAGCATGGTAAATTCAGGGTTATGATGACTACCCGCTTCTTCGTTGCGATACGCTTTACACAATTGAAAGATAGCACCCGATCCTGCCGCCAATAATCGTTTCATCGCAAACTCAGGCGAGGTTTGTAAATATAACGGCAAACCACCTGCATGACCTGGGCCCACAAACTCGGTACTAAAACTGGCTAGGTGTACATCGGTAACACTGGCCGCACTAAGAGTCGGTGTTTCAACTTCCATCACCTCACGCTCATAGAAAAATTCGCGAATACGGCGAATGATCGCAGCTCGCTCGCGTAAAGTAGCAATATCAGCGCTTGGTTGCCAAACAGCAGTGGACATACAGTCTCCAAAAAAAATCCCAGCAGAAGCTGGGATTTTATCAATTAAACTTTTTAAAGCCTATTACTTAACGCGGCTTACGTACTCACCGCTGCGAGTATCAACTTTGATCACTTCGCCAATTTGTACAAATAGAGGAACGCGTACAACCGCACCCGTGCTTAATGTTGCTGGTTTACCGCCCGTACCGGCTGTGTCACCTTTAAGACCTGGATCCGTTTCTGTGATTTCTAGTTCAACAAAGTTCGGTGGAGTAACAGCAATTGGGTTACCGTTCCAAAGCGTGATAGTACATACATCGTTTTCAACTAACCATTTAGCATTGTCGCCTAGTGCTTTTTCGTCAGCAGCGATTTGCTCAAATGTTTCGTTGTTCATGAAATGCCAGAATTCACCGTCAGTGTATAGATACGCTAGATCGGTATCCATTACGTCAGCACCTTCTACCGTTTCACCCGACTTAAATGTTTTTTCTAGTACTTTACCTGTGATAAGTTTACGAATACGAACACGGTTAAACGCCTGACCTTTACCTGGCTTTACCATTTCATTTTCTAGGATGCTACAAGGCTCGCCGTCTAACATAATTTTTAGGCCGCCCTTGAACTCATTGGTGCTATAATTCGCCATCGTTTCCTCTGTCTAAATAATTTCGAGTAATCTACGTGTCAATGATACAAAGAAATGAAGTAAATTTGCATAAAAACTGGCAAAAAGAATTAGCAAATGTTGTCACCTGCCCTGAACGTTTGCTAGAAATGCTAGGTTTATCAAGTGTAGTAGACGAAAAAGACCTCCAAGCTCGTAGTCTTTTTCCTGTACGTGTGCCTCTGCCTTTTATCAAAAAAATGCGTTTTGGTGATATAAACGATCCACTTTTGCTACAAGTGATGCCACGTCACCAAGAATTTTTAGCGCAAACAGGCTACGATAAAGACCCGTTAAAAGAGCAAGATAATAACCAACCGGGGTTATTACATAAGTACCGCTCTCGTGTTTTGGTCATGTTTAAAACCGGCTGTGCCGTGAATTGCCGCTATTGTTTTAGACGCCATTTTCCGTATCAAGAAAACCAATTAAATAAACGCAGCTTAATTGACGCTTTAGCCTACATAAAAGCCGATAAAAATATCAATGAGGTCATTTTAAGTGGTGGCGACCCATTAATGGCCAAAGATGATGCTGTTAACTGGTTTATGGATGAACTTGAACAATTACCACAAATAAAACGTTTGCGTATTCATAGTCGTTTGCCAGTGGTGATCCCAGCAAGAATTACCGATGAGCTGTGCGCACGATTTGCAAGTTCGCCTTTAAAAGTGGTGTTAGTGAATCACATTAATCACGCGAACGAAATTGATGCTGACTTTAAAGCTGCGATGCAAAAATTAAAAGCCGCTAACGTCACGTTATTAAACCAAGCTGTATTATTAAAGGATGTTAACGACTCGAGCCATGCTCAAATAGCCTTGAGTGAAGCATTGTTCGAGGCTGATATCTTACCCTACTACCTACATTTACTTGATAAAGTAGAAGGTGCGAGCCATTTTGATATTACTGAGCAGCGCGCACGCGAAATAGTGGCACACATGCTCGAAGCATTGCCAGGGTTTTTAGTACCCAAACTAGTTCGTGAGATCGGCGGCGAGAAAAGTAAAACGCCTATCGATCTCAACCTAGTTTAACGCTTAAACGTAAACGTTTACGTTATTACCGAGTGTCGCAGTCACCGATTTAGCGGGTGTCTGTGCAGCGCTTGTATTCATCGCTGCGCCTTCGATAAGTGCAAGTGCCGCAGCACCATCAGCTTTTTGCTGTTTTTTAGCAAGTGATGCGCTGTAAACTTCAGCGCCTTCGCCGCCGCCACTCATCGCCGGTAAACTTGATCCTGATATATTCATAGTTCACTACCTGACTTTTTATTACAATCCACGTACTATATCGGCATTGCAGTCTAAAGCTTTAGGAAAAAAATGGATTCAATCATTGAACAGCTCAATGCTAACTTAAAAATCGTTTACCGTCAGGCACTTGATGCTGATAAAAAATTAGATGACTTACAGCAGCAAGGGCATGGCAAGTTCAAAGCCTTATTTGCAAAAGATGCCGGCTTTGATTTTGAAGCAAAACGCTTTAAGCCATATGTACTCGACGTTGCAGCCGATGTTGAGAGCCTAAGTAATGATGGCTTAGATGAAGAAAAGCTGAAAAAAACCGTAATTAAACTTCAACAGTTATTACAGCTGTTAGCGACGTTTAAGTAGATTAACACGCGTTATAAATACATACTTGAACCACCGAGGACACCAAGTCACTTCACGTGACAAAACAGATTACACTATTTCTCTGTGCCTCAGTGGTTCAAAAAAGCGTACAACGTGCTAACCAAGTTCCACAACTACAAACATCACGACTGTGCACTATTTAATGAAGGTAATAATTCATCTTCAAACCAATCAGTAATTAAACGTTTATCGTAATAATACGCTTCGTCACGGCCCATTTTAATGCGATCCATAAAGCCCATATCTTTGAGTTTTACATCACTCGCTTCGCTAACCACCTTGCCGTCTTTATCTGTAACTGAGTAATTAAAATCAATACGCGGAAAATAAATAGGTTTAATGATTCGAAGTTCATTCATACCACCAAACTGGACATCTCCCGCTAAATCAAGGTCAGTTACCTCAACATTAAAAGTGTATCCTTCAGGAAGCTGCTCAGCTAATTTTTTAAAATGTTTCTCAAAGTTTTTCGCTACATTTTTATGAAACGCCCCTTTCGGTGAGTTATTTCCTGGGCGCACATCTCTGTAGTCATTAAAATCATGCCACTTTACTTTTGCTTCACCTGCGTGAGCAAAAGCAGGTAGAACAACAACCATAGCCAAGGCAATTTTTTTTACTGTATTCATCTTTCTCTCCACGTTACAGGTTGAGCCAATAGTTAAAAACTAGCAGTTGAGGATTAACTATAGCTTAATACTCCCTCACTTTCGTGTTACCAATATGGTGCAAAATGTAACCAAAAACAAGCTACCCCGCTTTTGCTTAATTTTCAAAAATAACAATTTATTTATGAAATTTTGCACGGAATATGATGAAATAAGACTAATTCAAACAGGTATTAGTTCATGGAAATTTTATGACCATTTTAGTCACCGGCGGAGCCGGATACATCGGTTCTCACACCGTTTTAGAGTTATTAAAGCAAGGCACAGAGGTTGTTGTGCTTGATAACTTAAGCAATTCATCAAATGAGTCGTTGACTCGCGTTAAGCAAATCACAGGTAAAGACGTTACTTTTTATGAAGGCGATATTCTTGATAGAGACTGCCTAGATAACATTTTCCGTGAACATACGATCGATAGCGTCATTCACTTTGCAGGCTTAAAAGCGGTTGGTGAATCGGTTATTAAACCTATTGAGTACTACCAAAACAACGTACAAGGCACGTTAACACTCGTTGATGCAATGCGCGATGCAGGTGTTTTCAAGTTAGTATTTAGCTCCTCTGCTACAGTGTATGGTGACCCAGCAAGCTTGCCTATTCGCGAAGACTTCCCCGTTGGTGGCACAACGAATCCTTATGGCACCTCTAAATTAATGGTAGAGATGATGCTGCAAGATATCGCCAAATCAGACGAGCGCTTTGCATTTGTTATTTTACGTTACTTTAACCCTGTAGGGGCTCACGAATCAGGCTTAATTGGCGAAGACCCGAATGGTATTCCAAATAACTTACTGCCTTATATTTCACAAGTAGCCGTTGGTAAGTTAGAAAAGCTGGGGGTTTTTGGTGATGACTACGACACTGTTGATGGCACAGGTGTGCGCGATTACATCCACGTTGTCGATTTAGCACTTGGCCATTTAAAAGCACTCAACCGCATTAAAAACGATACTGGTGCTCATGTATTTAACCTTGGCACAGGGAATGGTTATTCAGTGCTGCAAATGGTCACAGCCTTTGAAAAAGCCAGTGGTCAGGCTGTGCCCTATCAAATCTCACCTCGTCGAGCAGGTGACATTGCAGCGTGTTACGCAGCGCCAGAGAAAGCGCTTAACGAATTAGGTTGGCGAGCCGAACGTGGCATTGATGAAATGATGCAAGATACGTGGCGCTGGCAAAGCAACAACCCTAATGGTTATAAATAAGCAAAGTAACTTAATTATACATGTTCAAAAAGCCTGACGATAAAATGAGTGAAATTAAACGTTTGTTAGCAAGTTAAGCTAAAGAATAGAAAGTTGAGTTGAAGATTACTTTGTTAAGTCGATATTTATAAAATATTTTTCTAAATCAAAAAAGTCCCTATGCGGGACTTTTTATTAATTACCTTTGGCCTACAGTTGCTTTGTTTACTACCTGTACTTGAGAGGAAATTGCTCGCTCAATAACTTGGTTATAAACTCGCTTTTTCTCACTAGAGCTAGAATTTAGCACAAAGTCTGAAAGTTTCGAGTTTTGAGCTTGCTTTGGCTTTATTAAATTTGAAAACATAGGCACTCCTAAAGCTCGTTTTTTGAGCTGGACGATGATTCTATCAGGCTCGCTAGATCTTCTCTAGTGAATATTTCATCTAAATGATGCTCAATTGCCTGAACGTTATCATGATAAAAACGTGTTCGACCCTTATTATTCTTAACTAATAAATCTACTTTAATCTGACTTCCAAACTTTAATTTAAGTTCCTTTATAACATTTTGTGATGCAAAAAATTGATCTATAAAAGTATTTGGCAAAATTCTACGCCCTTCTAACTTCTCTCTGGCTTCAACAAATTCCCATGCATATTCTGGTTTTTGGTATACAAACAAAATAAGCACTTTTCGGCCTTTACGAATAGAACGCTCAATATTTTTTTCAGCAACATCATAACTTGCCAAGGTACCATCTAACAAAAATGACTGTTTGTTTTTAAAAGCATGATCAAGTGTTCTCTCAACAATAAGAGATACAGCACGATGAAATAAATAAGAGTTATCACCTGTGTAAGCAGGTATTAGTTCTCTAAACTCATCTGGATCAAGTCTGAGTACATTATCAGCACCAATTTCTTCTAGAAAAGCTTTTGAAGTTTCAGTTTTTCCAGCACCAGGCGAACCTGCCATAAAAACAGAAACTGGTCTTGTATCGGGAGGAAACTGACTTTTGTCTGTTAACTCGCGAGCTATACGAGTCCTATTACTTTTAGCGTAGGTAATTGCCTGCCGCTCTAGTTCTTCTGGTGTCATATAAAGCCTTATGATTCTCTTTTCATTATGTCACTTAAGTGCCTATTAGCAAGTGATTAAGGCTGAGATCCCATAAGCTTTAACGATTGCCAGAGTATCAGAGCGTAAAGCTGATAGCCGCCCAGCGCTAGACAGTAAATGGCTTGGTCGAGAAGGTCGTATTTACACAGTGAAAGGCAAAGGTGCCTTAATCCGTAATGTACTAATACCTAACGCACTGGCTACACAGCTAGAACAAAGGCGCTTAGCGCAGCCTATAACGGTTCGTGATAGGGAAATTAACTATTTACAACGTTATGATATTGGTGGTGGTCATAAATGGTCATGCTCATTCTCAAAAGCATCTAGCCGCACACTCTTCTTTTCAAATGGCGGTCATGGCCTCAGGCATAGCTACGCACAAGAGAGAATGGCTGAGCTAAGGAGTTTCGGTTTAAGTAGGGCTATAGCTCTCGAAACTGTATCACAAGAGCTAGGGCACTTCAGGGCTCAAATTACTGAGGTTTATTTAAGGTAAACCATATTTACGTTGCTGCAAATTAGAGTTAATAGCTATTATGTGCCAGCGGTCGGCAGTTTCATGCACTATACACATTTCAAAACCTGATCCTTACTAAATGATTAGTCTACTCTTGGCATATAAACTACCTATTTACTATTTTTATCTTACCAACAATCTCATCATCTGTAATTGTATGCTTTATACCTTTATATGGACTTTCTTCCGCCAGTTCCCAAATGAAACTTGAAAAATTACCCATAACAGCTTTTGAGTAAGTTAAAATATCAACTGACTGTTTTTCATCGTTTGATTTACCAAAAAACTCCTTTAATTTTTGATCAAATCGCTCAAATGATTCTAGTGTATTTCTTTCCAGCTTTATTTCTTCAGGGTTTAATGGAATCGGCGCAACAATTTTAGGTAGTAATTTGCCATCATTCAGTTCTAAACTTTCAACACGAATCCAAAAGTAACCACCAGCCATAGACATTGGGCATGCATGTGTAACCAGATCTCTATACGATCCTAATATATTTAGCCATCCGTTTTTGCCACAAGCACTTTTAAAGTTTTTTCTGAATGCAGTAGGCTGACTTTTATCTTTGAAATATTTTTTGAAAATACGTGATGTCATGTTCATATGTTTTACTCCCGACTTTTCTTCATCAGATAGTATGAAGTGAAAAATAAACTCGGATAAATAATCTCTCAAAGTGCATGCATCAAATAAAAAGTGTTGAAAGGAGTTATAAATATCTTTTGAAAACCTATCTTCAAACTTACTCCCAATTTCAATTTTTTCTTGTATACATCGTCCCATTAGCTGATCTCTATACCTGCGAGACAAAACTTTAAAAGACTCATTTAATGTACTGATTTGGTGCGATATTCGTTTAGCTATATCCCACAAGAACGCATTTTTTAATTTATATCCTTGATTTGATATATGTGACCAATGCCAAATAGCTTCGATATGTGACCATGACTTAGATTTGTAAGCTGTATGAACTCTCCACTCAGATGGAGCACTGCCATCAATTTGAGATATATCAGTATAAAACTCTGTACCAACTAGCTCATTTAACCCTAATTGATCTAAGCCTACGTATAATTGCTGATATGTTGGAATCGTTATTATTGCAGTCTTGTCATCTGTAGTGCTTGGGTAAATTTTAACTTTATTAGATGATGGCAAGTTAATTGCGTGAATACCACCTAAGAAATGTACATCCCTCCATGCTATAGGCCAATAACTCAATTTTTTCTCCTTCTTTTTATACTAATTTATAGTAGTGCCCGAATTAGATCTTATACGGCTTTAACATACTGTTTAGATAAAGTTTTGTCTCTATTAATTAGGAAAAGTAGGAGATATCTTCTTTCCCTAATTACGTACATAAATGAATCTGACTGACATTTTGCATATTAATAAAGTCTATATCTCGCTCAAAGCAATCTGCTTTGATACAGGAGAAACCTGTCAACTAGCACTGTCGGATTAAATATGAGCTACTACACATTAACTCATCTTCGAGGTCTTTCACATTGTAGTGATTTTGTTTATATCAAGAGCCTCAGATAGTGATATGGTACAACCACCTTTACACCGACAGTCAGCTAACGGAATTTCCGGAACTTCGCTTAGACTATAATTCCCAACTCTATGCTTTTCACATGCAGAGCAAAAATCCCCTTCGAACCGCATAGTTTTCATGATATACGGCATACCAAGTTCTTGAGACTTTAATTTAGCATCAAATATACGAAACTTGTTTTGTGCAAAGAATAACATCATGCGACATACGCCATCAGGGTCCAAGTGAGTTCCATTGCTAGCTAATTTCTTTCTTAATTCATTATCCAACTTTAACCCCCAAAGAAACATACTAATTGCTCCTTGACGCACTAGAGGCTTTAAATCAGGCTGTATCTCAGAAAGAATGAGTGGCCAATCATCAAGAATATTATTAATTATAAAAACCTCTCTTGAACCACCAAAATTAGACCAGTCAACTCCTAAGCCTGATGGAAATGGTAAACTCAGTTGATGTTTCCTAACTGGCTCAAAAGCATCTTCAAAGTTTCTATTTAGAGCTGCATTTACTGATACCTCAATTGCAGCAAACATTTCATTTTTGATGATTTTTTCTTTAGCTTCAATTTGTTTCGCTCCCTCACAGGAACAAACCAAAAAATCATGTTCTAATGAATTACCATTAAAATAATTTGGTGCTGCTTCCAAAATCCTACGAACTAAAACAGGTTTTGTACCAGAAGTTGGCAGGTTAAGGTTTTGAGAAATACTTTTTAACTTTGGAGCAGAATAAGTCGCTGTGACAACTTCCTGAGTATTAGCTGACTGTAAAACCCCCTCTTTTTCAAATTTATTTAAAGCGAGCTCTGCATCACATCCTAAGTAACTAGTCCAATCTCTCATTCTCAACACTTTCGATAAGCTTTTAGGTTTTAAAAAGCTCTTTAGAAAGTAGTATTCGTTAGTATCCATCATTCGCTTCCTATTGCTTAGAACGATGAATATTATAGCATTTACTTGATGGAAAAATGATTTACCTGAATGTTGACCACTATCAAGCAAAACAATGTCCAATCATATAGCAACAAGCTTTCCCGCTTAGAAGTGAAGCTCAGTAAAAGGTAAGGGATTAATCATATCAAGCATATAGAGATGTTTTCCGCTATACTAAAAGTAGCACAGAGGTAGCACAGGGTAATTTCTGTTAGTAGGTGTTTACTTGGGAAGCTTGTAAAAATGGTGGCCCCTCCCAGACTTGAACTGGGGACCTAACGATTATGAGGCCCCGTTGGCAAGTTTGTAATCGCTCAGTTAATGCAGCTTTGAAACTGGCTCTGACCATTAGTTTACGAGTTTCGTTACCAGTGAATCGTTGAGTGGTCACATTTACTGGTAACGTCTTAATCAAGGTTATTTTAGAGAGGTTATCCTCAAAAGTTACCACTCACTCGTACCATGCTATTGCTGCATTTTTTCTCTAATCCAATCATTGATATCACTTCTAACCCAAGCAAAAGATCTGCATCCTAGTTTAACTGCTTTTGGGAACTCTTCCATTTGTTGTAAACGATACAAGGTAGATTTCGATAATCCTGTCATTTGAACTACTTCTTTCATTCTAATTAGATCACTGGGTTTTTTATTTTCGAATTTATCAGCGTGTGTATTTGACTGATTTGAATTAAGTTTTGGCATAGTTTGTGAGACAAACGAGCGTTTTGATATCTGCGATTGAAATGACTCGAGATGGCGTTGAACTTGCTGAAGTTCACGTATGGCGTTATTGGTTCTGAAAGATAGTTGTTCTAGGTACTTTTCTAGTAAATCATACTCAAGTTTATTCATTTGTTGACCTTACATTTGGTTGCTTTTCCCAAACCATCTAACCAAACATACTTAAGTACTAGAAGTATGTTTTGCTTTTTAGAGGAACAATAAAGTGTTAATTTAATTGCCATATATCAGTTAATTAAGCGGCAGAATATGAGTTTAGGAAGAACAATTAGAATCTATTTAGATGACGGTTCAGTAACGGGAGTTAAGCACGCAGAGATAGTTAATTGGACAGGACAAGCGATATCTTGTCCAAGGCAGCATGTTAAAAGCCTGAATGACTGGCCAGAATCTAAGAAGCCGGGGTGTTATTTTTTATATGGCGTTGATGATGAATCTGGTGAAGCAGCAGTTTATATAGGAGAAGCTGAAAACGTCTATGATCGAGTTCTTAACCACTTAGCTAATAAAGACTTCTGGAATGAAATAGTCTTTTTCACCAGTAAAGATGAAAACCTGACGAAATCGCATGTAAAGTTTTTAGAGTCTGAGTTAGTGAAAGCGGCTAAAGATGCAAATAGACAGATGCTTTTAAACGGTAATACACCAAATCAGCCTTCTTTACCTAGAAGTGAGCAAGCATCAATGAAGGAGTATTTTCAAAACCTTAAAACATTACTAGGCGTTTTAGGGCATAAAACACTCGAGCCATTAATTCATAAACCTTCAGATTCTGCTGATAATAAAGTTGAAAGACTAGATGAACCAGCTAGTGAAACTAAACTATTTTTAAATATAAAAGGGCTAGAAGCTCAGGCCATTTTAAATGACGAAGGAATAGTTGTTATAGAAGGCTCCTTCGCCAGTAAATCTGTCAAAGATAGTTTGTCAAATGGGTATAAAAAGCTGAGAACAAAGCTTATCGATTCTGGTGTTGTGATTGATAACGGTAACACTTTAGTCTTCACTCAAAATTATTTGTTTACTAGTCCATCTCAAGCTGCTGCGGTTCTTGTAGGTTATGCAATCAATGGGAGAAATCACTGGTTAGATTCTAACGGTATTAGCTTAAAGGAACTTGAAACCAACTCTTAAAAATTGGCCTTTTTACTTGTAAAAGGCCAACTCCGCTAACACTTCCCCTAACATGCGTCAGATCAACATCCTTAACTTTCTGTATTTACAGATAAATTTCTTATAGGCATACTTATACTTTACAACCACATTCAGTATAGGTGCAAGATGGAACACACCAAGCCAATAATAACAATCCACCCCCATAGTCAGAAGTCAAGAGCTGCTAATATAGGGCAAAACGGAATTTTTTGGCCTGATTTCATATCACAGCAAGACCTCGTAGAAATGTGTACTTTAGCTACAGGTGAATCAGAATATACCTTAATTTGGTTAGAAGAAGATCAGCCAATTTTCGTAGGAGGTAACAGTTATAAGTACAATGTCGGTAATATAGTAACCATAGCGTATAAGGGAAAAATTACCTATATTACATTTGCTAACCCCTATAACGATGGTAGAAACTCGTACTTTCAGCAAGTAGGCCCAGCTTACAGACGTTTTTTGGAAGATAGTTCACATAATAAAAGTTTCATGTTTTATGCTTTGCCTATCGAGAGACCGGAAAATTACGGAAAGGTTTTCACTCTGTATCATCACTTCATGTACTCGGTTCTTCATGCTGCAGGCATAGGTGGAAACTGGCAAGAGTTACTAAGAAATGAGCCTAGACGTTTTCAAAATATCGAACAATTAATTGCAGCAAGAAATAGGTTGTCTAAGAATAACAATAACGCATCATATGTTTATTTTGACTCCAATGAAGATGCGTTCTACTTGTTTTTGAAAACATACGGAGCTAGTAAATATGAGTCATTTTTCTTAGCACTCGCAGCAATAAATATTGAAAAAAATAAAGAAATAAGAATCAGAGAGCTTGAAGAGGGAGAGCTCACAGGGCTTCCTGTTTGGGCACAAAATCATATAGAGCAATGTAGTTTAGGTAGAGTCCAATGTTACTCTCTTGAGAAGGGAATGGATGAACATCGTGCCCCTGTTATCATGTTTCCTCCTAGTTTACGCACCCCGCGTTATAGAGTGAATGTAAGAAAACGTTGTGGTCAAGAAATATGCGCATTCTGTGATAATGACGATCCTCGAGACATTCAAGCTGCCCATGTTTGGGATGTTCACAAACTGCGGCAATTATCTATTGAGAATGATGACAATAGAGTTTTGTGGGATTTTGCTTCAGACGGGCACAATGGTTTGTGGTTGTGTACGGAACACCACCGTCCTTTCGACAGTAACACCTTACTCATCGATGAAAATGGTTACATAATTTATAACACAATGATTAGTAGAAAAATCATTGATGAGTTAAGGGCGACGATCACAAAACGACAAATTGATGCTGAAATATTGACCGATGAATTTAGGTTCTACCTTCAAAAACGATACGAGTATGTAGACCTTACTCTCTATAGACATCTATAGTTGATTTTGGTTAAATTAAATCAATGGCTTAGGTTTTTTTTTGCTTGTACTTAGTTGTGACGGTAGAGTAGCAGCTAAGTACGAGGTATCATATGAAGCGTTTTTTAACTTCATGACAAGAAAATACACTAATGCGGTACTTGGGCAGTAAAGATTTAATCGTATCTGAGATATACAATCTTTTAGATAAAAAAAAATTAGTAAACAAAAATTTAAGGCTTTTTGATGCGTTTTGTGGCACGGGAGCCGTATCTGACGCCTTGAAAGGTGCTTTTAATATTATCGCAAACGACAATTTGTCTTGGAGTGTTGAGTATACTCGGGGGCGTTTAGTTTCTGAGTCTTGCAGTTTTAGTAAATTAGGATTTGACCCCTTTGTTTTTTTTAATACTAACAACACAAAAATAAAAGGATTTTTTTACAATAACTATTCGCCAGGCGGTTCTCAAAGAATGTACTTTAGCGAAGATAATGCAGCTAGAATAGATTACTTTAGAACCACCATAGAAGAATGGAAAAATAAAGATGAAATCGACGAAAACGAATACAGTTATTTAATTTATTGCCTAATTGAATCTGTCTCTCTAGTTTCTAATACTGCTGGTGTGTACGGTGCATTTCTCAAACATTGGGATTCTCGAGCAAAAAAAAATATCCAGTTTGTTAAGGGGCATACAGATACTAAGAATGATAAACAGTTAAGTTTCTTTAGTAACAAAGTTGAAAGTTCTTCCGAGTTAACTTTTTTCAATGATAAAGTTGAAAAAATTATTGAATCAGTAGAATGTGACATCCTATATCTTGACCCTCCTTATACTCAAAATCAATATGGGACTCAGTACCATCTTTTAGAGACGCTGGTTCTAAACGATAACCCCACAATGAGTAAGATAACAGGCTCCCGACCTACGGGCCCTATGAGGTCAGATTGGTCAAAAGACTATAAAGCACACATTCTATTTGATGAGGTGTTAGCCAAAACAAAAGCCAAGTATATAGTATTTAGCTACAGCATTGATGGCATTATGTCTAAGAGCTTTATCGAAGCTAGCCTCAAGCGTTACGGTAAGCCTGAAACTTACATCTGTAAAAAAATAGCCTATAAGAAATATAGAAACTTCAAAACCAAAAGAACAAATGATCATTTTGAATATTTGTTTTTCATTGAAAAAAAAGAAATGGATGATGTAGAGTTCTCTTCTCCTCTAAATTATATTGGTAGTAAAGCCAATATGATAAAAGAAATAAAAGAGAACCTTCCTAATGAGATAAAGAGTTATCCTAAATTTATAGATGCATTCGGTGGGGGAGGGAATGTTGCAATTAATTTGGGTTGTAAGGAAATTGTTTACAATGATTTAAATCATTATGTGGCAGAGTTAATAAAGTCGTTCAAAGACTTTGATACCTATAAGTATATTCAATTTGTAAAGTTGAATATAAAAAAGTTCGGGCTGGAAGCTGAAAACTCGGAAAGTTATATGAAATTTAGGGATTACTATAACTCACTTCCTCCTAATAAGCGCGATCCCAAGTTACTATATACGTTAATTCTGTATGGTTTTAATCAACAAATAAGATTTAATAGTGCACATGAATTTAATAATCCAGTAGGAATGAGGTGGTTTAATGACAAGGTTTTAGAAAAGTTGGTTAGTTTTTCTAGAGTCGTTAAGCAAAAAAATATACAGTTCCTAAGTCAACACTATAAAGATTTTCTTTATAGTCTCAATACGGATGACTTTGTTTATATGGATCCTCCTTACCGTCTAACATTAGGCTCATATAATGACGGTAAAAGGGGGTTTAAGGGCTGGTGTATGAGCGCAGAGCAAGAATTGATAGAGTTTATTGATAGCATAAATGAAAAGGGTATTAAGTTTATGCTGTCTTACGTTTTAGAACATGGTGATTCCCACAATAATGAAATTAAAGAGTGGCTGAATAACCGTAGTTACAAAATAATTACCATTGAAGGCAATTTGAAAGTTAAGAGAAAAGAGGTGCTAGTAATAAATTACTGATGTAACCGCTCGTTAAATGAAGTTCAACGTTTTCGCCTTTGTTGATTTTTGATCGGTATTTAAGCCTTGTCTCTACAATTTTTTGACCGGATAGTAACCTTAAATGGTGCTAACGGTCTTTCAAATGTCAGTCTACAAGCGAAAAAACTCTAAGTTCTACTACTGTGAAATCAATATAAAAGGCAAGACGGTAATTCGCAGTACTAAAACTACTAAAAAGTCACTAGCATTGCGCTTTGAGAGTCAACTACGAGAAACGCTGTATAGGCAGCACGTATTAGGTGATAGACCGATTATCACTTTAGCTGAAGCAATACTGGAATATGCAACTAGCAAGAGTGGCTCGGTCAATAAACAAAACCTTGATTCACAAATTAGAACGCTGAATGCTCAACTATCCCGTGTGTATTCACTCCAAGCGGATTTACATGGCTTAAATGGTGGGCACTTAACGAGGTTAGTATCGCTTAGACGCAAAGATGGGGTTACAGAAGGCACTATCAGGTTAATGCTTACCACTTTAAAAGGGGTTGTTAATTGGTCAAAATTAGCCGGTTACTTGCAACCAGAAAATCTCGTAATACCTAAGCTACGTGTTAATAATCAAAGAACTAGAACCTTGTCTAATCAGGAAGAAGTTCAGCTACTCGAACGATTGAAACTGAACAAAAATCCAGATGATTATGATCTGGTTGTTTTATTGCTGGACACTGCGGCTAGATTAAATGAAATCCAACAATTACATTGGGAATCTGTTGATTTAGAAGCAGCTGAACTTCATTTGTGGCGAACTAAGACAAATACGGCATCTGTCCTTAAACTTACAGAACGCTCATTAAATATTTTAAAACGCCGATATGAATCAAGTTCCCAAAAAAAATTCGTATTCCCATCAAAAAAAGGTGGCTTGCGCAGAACTACACCTAAATCTATTCAAAACGTATATAAAGAGCTTGGTTTGGAAGGGTTTTGCACTCACTCCATTCGTCATTCAACAGCTTCTAAACTAGTAAAAAGTGGTATGAGCTTATTCGCAGTATCTAAACTTCTAGGTCACTCAAATATTTCTATGTCACAGCGTTATTCTCATTTAGAGCAACAAGCTATAGCAAATCAAGCAGTTGAAATTCTCAATAACAATTAATAACTTAACTTGGCACTGAACACTGATAAAAGTTTCGCCGAGATCTGGTAAGGCCGTTGAACTCAAGCATAAATAACTATGAAGCTAAACGACTCGGTAAGAGTCAATTTGATAGGATTTATGATTATGAGTGTATTTAAAAGAAACGGTGTTGGTAATTATTACATCCAGTTTAATTTCAACGGAAAAACTTACTGTAAAAGCTCAAAGACGACCAATAAACGTACAGCTGAGCGTATGGAGCGAGAATGGCGAGATGAACTCCATAAGATTGATGAATTAGGTGAACGACCAAGAATTACATTGCGTGATGCGTTGAATGGTTACCTTAACGAAAAGCAAGGTACTGGAAGCCAAAATTATGCATTTACCAATGTCAAAACAGTAACAGAGCGAGTTAATGTCGATGTTTACGTAGACCAGATTCGTGACTCGGATTTAACTAAATTTAAGGTGTCTCGTGAAAAAGAAGGTATAGCACCGCAAACAATTAAACACAACTTTCAAGCGATTAGAAGTGCTGTAAATTGGGCTAAAGAGCATGGTTACAGTGTGAAAGAAGTTTCGTTCCCTAAAATTAAGTTACCTAAGCATCGTTTACGTTACTTATCCCACGAAGAAGAAGCAAGATTGCTTACCGAATTAGACCCCAAGCGCAAACGCCCGTTTCGCCCTGATTATGAGTACAGAACAGCGGAAGAAAACCGTCGATATCAAGATAATTACGATTTGGTTGTCTGCCTTCTAGATACTGGAGCGCGATACTCAGAAATTGCAGCTATTAAATGGGATTCAATAAATATTGACGAAGGTACATTAAACCTATGGCGACCCAAGGTTAGAAACGAATCAATTATCTACATGACAAACCGTGTTAAAGAGATTTTTAAGCGTCGATTTCAAAATCGGTTATCTGAAGAATTTGTTTTTACGAACTCAACAGGACAGCCAAGAGGTTATCAAGCCAAGGGGATTAGAGCGGCTATAAAACGAGCTGGTATTGAGAACTTCAAAATTCACGATTTACGTCATACCTGTGCAAGTCGATTAGTACAAGCTGGTTTAAACCTTTATGAAGTAAAAGAAGTGCTTGGTCACACAGACATAAAAACCACTCAAATTTATGCACACCTTGAACGAAAAGATATTACAGCTAAAGCACGTGATATTTTGGAACGATTACAACCAAATGGAGATAACCATGTTGCTTAATGATGTTTTACATGAATCATCAGCTGACTGGTGGAATAAGGCGCTGTATATACTTGATAAACTGTTCGGTTTCGAATCTGGCGGTAATTCAAAGCTGAAGCGTGTTAAACAAGTGTTTGATCAGAAATCAGGAGAACATGTTATTTACTTGGAATATCGTGTTAGAGCCGCTAATCAGTCACCAATACAAACACATTTGAACAGTAATTCAAAAGTGAAAGTTGATAAAAATAAGAAGGGTTCAAAGTAACATTTGAACCCCATTACCCCAGCAATATAAATGTCCGTTTGCCAGACGGGTATTGTCCGAAGCTTTACAATACCAGCCAAGTAATACACCGTCTGTTCTTCTTGCTTCAATACGATTACCAACATCAGTAATTCGTCCAATCAGTTGTCCACTAGGTAATCGTATTTGTTTTTCAATCATCATAAACATCTCGTAATTTAGTTAATTAATCATCAACAAGGGTTAGTTGTTTTTCAACTGTTGCTGGATACCCAGTTAAACGTAGATACTAAAATAAGATTTATGGAGAACTATTGTGGATATAATCAAGAGTGAATCAACGGAAACCAAGATGGATAAAGCCACACGCGTTTATTTGAAAATGAGAAATCAGGAAGGTGTCAGACGTAAAGATATTATTGCTGAATTTATTAACACTTGTGGTTTAACTCCAGCTGGGGCTTCAACGTATTACCAAAAAATAAAAAGTAAGCAAGTTAAGTGATATACAGACCAAACAGACCACTTTTTAAGTAAAAATATATAAAAACTAATTCAGCTTATAGTTTTTACAATATTGTCACCTGAAACTTGGTCTGTATCATCTGCTAGCTTTTAGAATCAAAGCCCTATTACTGATTCTATGTTCGGGTCGTGTAATTTAAGTGAGATATACGTTGTAAAATCGCTTATTGATACGCCATTTACTACTAAACTACCTTTATTATCTTTACCGATTTTGTAACCTTTTTTACGGAGTTCTTCTTTAAATTCACCACTAGTTGGTTGTGGGTAATTATTCTGCTTACACCAGATAAAAAAACCATCACGCAGTTGATTATAGCTTGCTTGTAAATATAGGGCGTCTTTAATTGATACATTTTCAGTACAACTGTCGGTTAAAAACTGTGCAACTTTATCAGATTTACGTCGATAACCATCTTGTTTCGCTAAAAGTTCTTCAGGTACATTGAGCCCTTCGTTTAGAAACATTTGAGCACCTTTTACCATCCAATTTAAGATGCCAGCACCTTCTTCTTTAAACAGTGTTTCTTTGAGCTTTGGATCCCGTTTGTTATCAGTCACGACATAATCAAATGGTACTATTAATAATCGCTCCCATACCGCTGGATCTTGAGGTATATCCAATAGGAAATTTGTTGATAATACTGGTGTAAACATTGGTTGATAAGTAAAGGGTTTACCGTGCGGAGAGCGAGCAACCACTTTACCACTGCGTACACACGACTTAATCATAGCACTGTCAAGTTTGTCACCACGGCTTGATTCATTCATAGATACTAAACGTTTTGCAACAAGCTCCGCTTTAAAGTACTCCTTGTTATTACGCCTATCGGTAAAGATATCGGATTCAGTTTGCTCAGCGTAATCGGCAAGTATTTGTACCAATAAATCAATTAAAACGCTTTTACCGTTAAGCCCTGAGCCAATTAATATAACGAACTTATCTTTATTGGAAATGCCCAATATCATTTGCCCAACAAGCCGCTGGATGAATGCTACCATTTCTTTATTGCCCAACATAATTTCACTGACAAACTTTTCAAAGCGCGGACAAGTAGCATCTTTATCAAATGAAACAGCCATCGATTTCATCATCAGATATTCTGGTTTATTAGTAATAAAATTACCATTTCTCAAATCTACAATTCCGTTTTTTACGCCAATGTAATGCGCTTTACTATCAAAGGTTGCTAGTGGCACTGTAATTCCTTTTTGCGCTTTAAATAGCTCACGTATGGCAAATATAGCAGTTTTGCTTTGTACCTTTTTACAGTGCTGTACTAACTCTTTAATACGAGCTTCAACCATCCTGATAACAGGCTTAGTATTGAATTCATCACCAAAACTTTGAAGCTTTTTTTCTAATTTTCGATAGACAGATAATTCTTGCTTTCTTCGTTGCAACAACAAGTCCGCCAATCGAATTGTCGCTCCATTAACGTCTTGTTGCCAACGCCCTTCATGAAAAGCAAAATTGCCAAGCTCATCTACCCAAACGACTTTATTCTCTACTAACTCAACTTGAAGTTTTGCATTACCAGAGTCGGTATAATCAAAATCGGGGTCTAAATAGCAAAGCTCCCTTACTTGATTAAAATCTAGTTTTTCAATGGCGTCCAACTGACCTGATATTGCCAGTGATAATGTATCGCGCGGCTGTATAGTCTCGCTCATGATAATACCTCCGATAAAGTAAGTGGTTTATTAGTTTTTTTTGCTTGTGTAGGATAGCTATAGGCGCTCTTGATCACTTGCATAGCTTCATCATCAGGAAACGGTGGAGTACACCTTCTGGCTGCTTCTAGAACGAACTCAATAAGTAATACTTGGTCAATATCAAATGCACGTAAGTGGCAGGCATAACGAAATAGGGTTTCATTGCGTTCTCCCTGAGACAAGCCCCGCATCACTTGTATTGGATTAAACTTATCCAACTGTTTGTTTTTATGGCTCAGCAGTAGATCCTTCATCCAGCCCATAGGTTCGGCCATTGGTAAATTCGGATCATTAATTTCGTATTCGACAAGTTTGCCATTGATAACACGCGTAGAAGGTGCAGCCACGATATATCCGCCGTTACCACGAACATCAACGCCATCCAAACCACAAACTCTTGAGCCAATAGACACGTCAGTTTCAGGTGTCCACTTAACAGGAATATGGTAACCGCCCGTTGGCGTTTTAAACTGTAAAATTGGGGATTGACTGACAATCTGTCCATACCGCTCCTTTAGTGACTTTCGACCATCAACACCGTTTTTAACGTCAACGTCAATGGCGTTAAATTTTGATATTTCACCTGTAGCAAGGCCAAGATTGTATTTGCCACTGTTAAACCAGCTTTTAAGTGTATTAATGTCTGTTGTTGCTTCTTTTTGCCAGCCAGTGTTTAACGGTGTCTTACCGTTTTCTTTTACCCGAAAAACATGAATACCCATGCCTGCAAAATACAGTGCAGCTGTAACTTTATTCATAATGATTCCTTAAAAGCACGCTGACGATATCAGCGTGCTTATCGTTTGAAGTTAATGACGAATGATACGAGCAAGATAAGTTAGCTCATTAAACAGCGTTTGGTGGTAGTCGGTACAAGGTTCTTGCCCAATGTACTGTTCTATTAACTTATTAATGCGTGTTGCTTTTTCGATTAAAGCGTGACCTTTTAATACACCTAAGGTTTGTGCTAATCGAAATACACCGGTTAATACTGCATGAGTGAACGGGACATCACGGTAGAGCCAGTAACAATCTTCTAGATTGCTAATCGATGCTTGTCCTTTAGTGTCAGGTATTTTGATATTAATTGGTTCTGACCGTGCAGGATCACAATCCTCTACTTGCATTGTTTGGTAACTAACTTTTTTATATGCCACCAATAGCTCTCGCTGCTTTCTATTGATAATCGCAATTTCACCGAAATCACCGCCCTTAAGTGCTATTGCGTCTACACAAACATCATCACTGACACCAATATCACCAAAGATATATGCAATGGATAGTGACTGCTTTTGCCAAACGTAATTCTCTAAATATTTCATATTAAGCCTCAGCATCATTAAGCGTTTTCTGGTGAGTAGGCGGGGTGTAGTCATAAATTATAGGTGCAGCTATCACTGACCAATTGGGTGACTTCTTTTGTAATAAGCTTTTAATAAAACGGTATAGGTGACCTGTAACATAAGCGAGTCTGTCAAAATAAATTGACGACGTTTTATCTTTTGCCGCATCGCCGATAGTTTCTTGATACAGTTTATTGCGAAGTATCATTTTTCTTGCTTTTGATGGTGTTAAGCATTGCCATAATTTAAAAAGGCCAAAATACACATGCTGAATAATTTCAATGCCACAACCGCTCTCCGCTAGTGCATCAAGATTTTCATAACGATGCCAGTTTTCACCTTGCTTAATTGCAAAGCCAAGGCGATTATTCGGTAACAGAACAATGTTAATCTCAATAGCTCCATCTTCTGCTTGCGTGAGAGTTAACACATCAACATAAAAGTGCATATCTATCGATGATATACACGCTTGTATGGCATGGTGTTTCCAAGGCTCAGGGATAACGAGTTCTTTTTTCATTTCAATTCCTTAAGGGTGAGTCTGGTCTAAGTGCACACTGCACCCTGTTTTAGTTTTTAGGTAGTTGTAACTTATTACGCGCTTAGGTGCTTAAACTTAAAATCAGTGATGCTATGGCGCTGAATAATCGACCAGTAATGACGACTGTTAGCTAACAGTGCATCAGTCACTTTGGGGATTTGGCGTTGTAACCACGCTTTTTGGCTTTTGTTGGGTGACTTCGGTATACGCTTGATAAAGTTGAGCACATAACCATGATCTCGTTTGATCTGTTTCAAAACTCGTTGTTTGTCTTGCTGGCTCAACTTAGTCGATGCTTTTATTGCGATTTGACAAGCGAGTAGTAAATTCAAACATGTGACAGTTGATACATGACTTCTAAACCCACTTGTGGTTGGTAATGTAAAAGTATTGAGCTCGATACCTCCGTTAGCGCACCATGAGGTTACTTCACAGTATTCTGGTGCCGCATTAGAAAGCCTGACAAAATACACATCTTGTAAGGCATTATCAGTGACATACCTATCGGGATGCATCAACTCAATGACAACCGCGCCATCATGAATCGCGCCATTAAAGGTAGAAACATCAGCAATAGATGAGTCGTTTACGGAACTAACATTCCAGTGAACGGCTTTTGCGATAAATCTAGCGGTTAGATCGTACGGAGTACAATACTTATAGTGCTTTTTAGCAGGCAGTGCTGCCGCCTTAACCTGCTTTTCAATAGGTGGACAACGCTCAACGCTGAGACTCGATGAGTTATGATGACCTTCAACACTTGTTAATGCCTGCTTCTTAGCCGCGCATGAAAAATAACGTTTTTTCATAAATCACTTCCTTAAGCGCGCACCTAGCCATAACGCATGATGCGCCCTAATAATTTGTTAATAAAATCTTAAGAGGGGTTAAACGACTATCCGTTTAGTTTTGATAGGTCAAAGTCACACGTTTTGTGTGCAGTAAGAGAAGACCACATTTTAGGGTGCAACCTTTCCAATTCAGCGGTGACCAGAAGCATTTCATCTTGTAAAATGTCATCAGCAACATCGATCAGAAGTATGCGCTTAATAAACACCCACACCCCATCAAGAAATGCCGTTAATTCTTCTAAAAGAGCTTGCTGTTCTTCAATTGCAAATTTTGTGGAAGCACTTATTAAATCTCTGGCAGCAAAGAGGCTTGAGAAAGCTTCGTCTGGCCTAAATCCAGCAAGCCCATCCGTTGTTGGTAGCGCGTAAGCTGCGCACATAAATCCTTCTTCAGGTAATGATGTATCAATAGAGTAAATCCAACCTATACCGTTATTATCAAAAATTACAGCTTCGATATGTTCACCATTACATACGTCTGGTCGCTCCAAGATGATAAACTCATCATCATTCATTTGCTGAAAAACAGGCAATTTAGCAATATCTGCATCTGCTACCGTTCGTCTTTGCCAAGCTTCAGGATCAAAGGTCCTGTCACCTACAAGGTAAGCTACAGGTTCTTTGATGAGATAACTCTCTTGCTCGGCAAAATCAGAAATTTCGTTCGTGCAACGTGAGAAAAGTTCGTTTAATAAAGTCATTGTGTATCTCCGTAAGTTAAAACTAAAAAGGTGGTGAGTGACCACCCAAACTTCGAAGATGATGATAAATTGAAGGGAATTGGGGTGCTGGTATCTGGTAACCAAATACCAATTTCAACTAATTTTTATCGCAATTGCAGTCTTGGTCACTGCATTTAAAGGCGTCTATTAGTTTCTGCTCGATATCTTTTTTGTCGATAGGTTTTTTACATGTAGTCTTAGGTGGCTTTAAAACTTTTATTTGCTGCCTGATGGTGTCAGCTTTTTTCAATTGAGCTGGAATACAAACCTTTTTTTTATCTTCAGGGTGCTCAATAGCGTAAAGCCTATGAGCTTCTTCAGGAAGCGAGTGAAAATTTTGCTTCCTGTTATTTAATATTTGGTAACCCATTAGCTCGTCACTGGCATCTTGTTCTTCATATAAGCCATGCTCATAAAAGGCTCGACAGCCGTTAATACGAAAACGATTAAGAGTTTCTTCCAGTTGACCGTGAATCGCAATCGCTAACGGCAATACACCTATTGTTGGATACTCTTTCCATATTTTCAGTGCCATCTTATCAATAGCATTTTCAATATTAGATTTTGTTGTACGAATTTGTTTTGATCGGAGTCTTCCCTGTGCTCTCGTCACTTCAGCCTGCTCACTGCGTAAAAGAGATGCAAATGATACTTCGGCAAATACTATATAGCTTTCATATTGCGTTGCTTTATATAACTCAAACGGGTCATCTGTCATCAACCCGTTAATTGAGTGAACAAATGCGCCCATAGCAAAGTTCTCGGCAATAACTGTTCCTTCATCTAGAATTGCAGCTATATCTTTTTTAAGCCAATTATTGTCATTTTGGTGAAGGCGCGTTTTTATTTCATCAATAGCCGCAAAAAAAGAATTATCACCAGTTTTCTCGCTCGTAATTACCATATTAATTAAATGCACTAGTACGTCTTTATCTAAAAATACATCATCCCACAAATAATCTTTCGACTTTAGTGTATTAAGGGCCGACTTAATTATTCCTGATAATATTGATTTTGCTGACGAATTCGATGATGCAATAAAAGAATCTAACTTTTTATTTTCTATTAATAACGCTAAATAACCAGCTGCTTTCATAAGTAGCACTAACGAGGGAACCTTAAGCGGATTTTACATGAACTGAGAGCAAAGTCGTTACCTGATGCATAGAAAAAAGTAAGCGGATCTGGATATCCTGTCAGGTGAAATAAACTCAGCGCTGAATTATTCGGGTTCAAGCTAAGTTGGTGGGCTTTAAATGGTTATTTTAGTGATTTTACTGCTTGCTCAATTTTGGAGTGAAGCGTATTAAGTTGTTCGTCGTTTAAAAGCTCTACACCAGCAACATTCTCTAAAATTAAACCAATGTGTTCGCCAATATCATCGTTATGGATATCTGATTCATTTATCATTTCAGCGATCTGGTTGATTTGTTTCTGCGTTAGCATAGTGCCTCCTTGTTAGTATTAATTAACTTTCTTGCACCTTCTCGCAATAGACAACGGGAGCACAGTAAAAAGGCGTCATCTAAATAACGAAATTTGCCGTTGCCAACAATAGGTTAATCGCTGGATGGTTATTGGGTCTTAATTAACCAACAGGTGAAGTAATGAGTCAATCAACACTAACAAAACTGATATGTACCACCCGTCCTATTATTCCTGCTATCCAGCCAATTCAAGTTAAACGCGAAAAACTGATTGCTCGTTTAAACGAACAATGTGCTATGGTTGCTTGCTTATTGGAAAATGAGGTGTATACCGCTTATAAAGAGGTTCGGATAACCGATGGTATTACCGGAGAGAAGAAACGAGTAAAGCAACCTAAGAAGCTAAGACAGTGGTTCTATCAAGTGAATGATATTTGGTTCTTTGAAATAAAGTATGGCAACAAGTCATTGGAATTACAGAAAGGCAAAGTTGCGATTGAAGTGGGTAAGCAAGAAAATTTACTAACAACAATCGACACCTTAATTCAGGCTGTTGAAAAAGGAGAGTTAGATACTCAGCTAAAAGCCGTTACTGGACCAAGAAAAGCAAAGGTCTAGGCGTGGCTATATTACGTGAAATAAGCTGTGTCTATACCTTTAGGGAAGTAGATGATGACATTTTGAATGTAACACTTGATAGTCCAAAGAAGGTCTATCAAGTGTTTAAGCATTTGAAACATGAAACCAAAGAGCGTTTTATCGTGGTAAACTTGAACAGCCAGCATCAAATCATCAATTATGAAGTTATAGCGATTGGCACGGTAAATCAGATATCACTTCGTCCGGCTGAAGTATTGAGAACAGCCATTTTAATTAACGCACCAGCGATTATTCTAATTCATAACCATCCATCAGGTGATCCAAAACCAAGTCAGCAAGATTTTCATTTTACCGAACAAATTAAACAAGCCGCAAAGATGTTCAGTATCGATGTGCTTGACCATGTTGTTATTGGATATGAGCGTTTTGATAGAGCTGTCAGAGATTAAGCCCTGTTAAAATCAGGGTTTCAACCAAATTCATAGTTACCAAAAAATTACACGAATTTCGTTACTAGGGGCGATCCCCAATCAAACGTGGCTACTTTTTAAAATGAAATTTAGGGAAAATCTAGGTGGTCCTAGTTGACCTTGGTCGGGATTGGCGACTTATCTGGTAAAACAGAAAATAGTGAGAAGTTATTCACCATCTAGCCCACGTATTTAGTGGAGATGGTGGCCCCACCCTGACTTGAACAGGGGACCTGCCGATTATGAGTCGGATGCTCTAACCAACTGAGCTATGGGGCCACATTTTTAAAGCTTGGACTTGCTTTTCTACTCTTACCACTTAAACCCGCTCATTATGAGTCGTGTGCTCTAACCAACTGAGCTAAGGGGCCATTGTATTAGCCGAAGCTAATTTTTTGTGATGCGTTTAGGATGTTAAGTCTCTAAAGCGGGTTGCAGTATAAAAACTTTTTTTAACCTTGTCACTAGCAAAACTCTTTATTTTAACAATCAGTAAACTAACTGCTCAAATAGT
Source organism: Pseudoalteromonas sp. PAB 2.2 (assembly GCF_001938575.1). Lineage (NCBI taxonomy): Bacteria > Pseudomonadati > Pseudomonadota > Gammaproteobacteria > Alteromonadales > Pseudoalteromonadaceae > Pseudoalteromonas > Pseudoalteromonas sp. PAB 2.2. Next base: position 38,863 of record NZ_LYPI01000019.1, on the reverse strand, counting down.
AAACTTTTCGGTTTTTCAGTTACCTTAAAGCATGCCACTTAGTTTGTAGCCTCCGACATTGTTCTAGATCAAATAGCAAAATGCCTAAACTCGCTAAAATGGCCTCTTAATCAATTGCGGAGTGCTGACTGTGATAAATTTACCTAGCTGGGATCAATCTCTGATCAACAAGTACAATATTTCTGGACCACGATATACCTCTTACCCGACGGCATTGTCTCTTGTTGATGGTTACAACCAACAAAGTATGATTGACGCGATTACGGCATCTAAAAGCCGCTCTTTGTCGCTGTATATCCATATCCCTTTTTGCAGCCAGCTTTGTTATTACTGTGGCTGTAATAAGGTTATTACACGTCACCAATCAAAAGCGGATATCTATTTAGATAACTTGGCAATTGAAATTGCTGAACAAGCCACCTTATTTGCTGATTACCATGTTGAACAACTTCATTTAGGCGGCGGAACCCCTACCTTTTTATCTGCGCAGCAAATGAGCCGTTTAATGGCTTTAGTTGAACACCATTTTAATTTTGCCGATGACGCTGAGCGCGGTATCGAAATTGATCCACGTTCGCTGGCGGATGGCATGCTTCCGCACTTGCGCCAACTTGGTTTTAATCGCGTATCGTTTGGTATCCAAGATTTTAACGACGAAGTGCAGCTTGCGGTTAATCGCCCGCAGAGTGTGGACTCTGTAAAAGGTTTAATTAGTGAAGCGCGTGAGCTTGGCTTTAAATCAATAAACGCCGACATGATTTATGGCTTACCGCTACAAACGCCTGAGAGCTTTAAAGAAACGATTGATCAACTTATAGCATTGAATCCTGACCGAGTATCGGTATTTAATTACGCACACTTACCAGAACGATTTGCGGCTCAGCGGAAAATTAAGGATGCGGATTTACCTTCTGCGGGCGATAAGCTCACGATGTTTAAAAATACGCTAGAACAAATGTTAGCGGCTGGCTATCAATTTATTGGTATGGACCACTTTGCTCGTAAGGATAATGAACTCGCTATTGCGCAAAATGAGGGCAAATTACATCGCAATTTTCAAGGCTATACCACGCATGGTCAATGTGATTTACTTGGTTTAGGCGTGTCGTCTATTTCGCAGATTGGTAATGCTATTTTACAGAATGAAAAAGAACTGAAGCATTATTACAAAGCAGTTCAAGAAAACGCTGGTAGTGCGTTGTGTAAAGGCATTATGCTCACCGATGATGACATTTTACGTGCCGCGGTTATTAAGCAGTTAATTTGTCAGTTTGAACTTGATATGCCGGCTGTTGAACAGCAATTTAATATCGACTTTAACGAGTATTTTAGTGATGCATTACGTGCACTTGCCCCCCTACTTGCTGATGGCTTAATAAAAGTAAGCGACAATAAAATTACGGTTACAGCGAGAGGCAATTTGTTTATTCGTATTATTTGTATGTGCTTTGATGCGCACTTACAACAACAAATCAAACAAACACGTTTTTCGCGGGTTATTTGATATATCAATCATGCTCATACAAAAAAGCAGAGCTTTGAAGGCTCTGCTTTTTTATGTTGAAAGCTAGTTAAATACGACGTTTTCACTGCCTGGCGCGGCTTTAAACTCGTCTATTAACTTAACACAGTCCGCTTTAATTTCATCGCTGTGTTGCTCTTCAGCACGCCAACGCGTGGAATCCATCTTGAAGACCTCTTTTTTTGAGTACTTCTTACGTGCATCATGCGTTGGCATGTCTTTTACGACATTGTACATTTTATAAATGCCAGGGTAGCGTTCGCGTAAATCAAACTCTTCTGCGAAGCTGTATTGAGAAATAAGAACCCAAATACGTAAGCAACCTTCTGAAAATTCACACTGCTCTTCATTCATTGCACGCGCAATTAAATGAATGCTGTCCGCTAACTTAGCATTTCGAGTCGCTTTTGACGCGGCAAGCTTTTGCTCATGCTCAGCTTGTTTTTTTGCGATAAGCTTATTTTGAGCATTTACCTTGTATAGTAATTGCCCTGCATAAAAAGCCAGTCCTGCGATAATTGCCGCCCCAATAACAATGGCAATAATCAAGGTTGTGCTCATCTATCATCCTCATCTTCGTCATCGTACCATTCATTTGCTAAGTCATCAGATAGGTACTTATCGAAATCAGAGCCGCCTTCAACATCAAAGTCATCTTCAAAGTCGTCTTCGTAGTCATCATCTTCGTCTTCGATTCCTAGCAGCTCACACAATGCTTGGTGACGAGCGATACGGCTATTGAAGTACTTCGCATCTTTGCCAGTCAATAACTCGCCACGCTCATGGCGTTCAACCAACTTTAATAAACGCTCATCATTTTCTAACGCTTCAAGCTCTTGCTCTGGTGTTAGCTCTGGCTCTGACACTTTTTTCAATTCAACCATTGGTTGTAAATTACGTTTCATTTCGACTTTAGGATCAGCCTTGACCGCCACTAATGAAACCGGTTTTTTACTACCAACACGCTTATCTTGCGATTGATTGTTTGTAGCAGCTTTATCACCCTTTTGAGCATCTGGCGCATTACGTGAACCAGGCTTAGCCCCTTTGGTTTTCTTAACTCGCTGCTCTTTTAGTGCGCGCATCTCTCTAAGCTTTTCCTTACTTAGACGTACTGGACCATTTGATGGAATTTTACGCGACTTTTTCTTTCTACTCATATATTGATCATCTCACTTAAGAGGTTGTGCACAACACCTTAATGGCATTGTAATGCTGGCATAACCAGAAGAATTCGGTGTGCGGATGAGGTTGGTCAACTTGACGAACTGCGCACTTTTCATACTTATAGTACAAACGGTGGCTATTGTAACAGGACAAATAAAAAGGCGGTAGAGAAAACATCTCTACCGCCTACTAATCTGAGCGCCAATTAACTGGACACTTCTCCCTTCGACTTTTTAGTCTTTATTATTTTTATTATTATTGTTTTTCCATTTTGTTGTTATTTTTACCTTCCATGTAGCATTCCATTTTGTTTTTATTATTAAACTTCCATGAGCTTTTATTATTCTCGGTCAATCCTGACACTTTTTTGTTATTTCCTTTAGGACACTAATCAGTGTCTTCCCCTAAAGATTTGCCGCAGTCACTTTCCTTATTACATTGTCCATGTTGTTTTGCTGTCTCAGCGACAGTGGTTAATTTACCCATTAATAATTTTGTTACAACTAATTTATATAATTTTTCTTACAACGAAGAGTTTGTAACAATATAATCTTAAATAATAACAAAGACTTACATAAAATGAAGAAATAAAAATAAGACTTAGCTTACAGTTGGATATGGTCAATGTCTCACAAGAAAGTAGGAAATTACGGCATGCTGCAAATGTAAAAAAAGCAGCTTGCGCTGCTTTTTTGTAAACTGTCTAAATTATAATGCTAGTAATTTAAGCTAGCAATCAGACTTTAGTGTAAGCCACCTAAGTATTTTGAAAGTACTTCGATGTCTTTGTCTGTTAGTTTTTTAGCAATGTCTTGCATCATGCCATTTAAGTCGTTATTGCGCGTACCATCACGGAACTTTTCAAGTTGCGACTTAATGTATTCAGGATGCTGAAACGAAACTTTAGGGAATTTAGCAAGCGATGTGCCGTTACCACGCGGACCGTGACACGCTGCACAAGCTGGGATTCCACGCTCTGCATCACCGGCTTTATAAAGCTGTTGACCAACTTCAACAACATCTTTAGGTGTTACACCCTCAGACATGTTTAATGAAGAGAAGTAAGCTGCTAGGTCTTTCATATCTTGATCGCTAAGCGGCATAGCCATACCACTCATTACAGGGTCCATACGGCCCTCTTTGCCACCCGATGTCATACCTAGTTTAAACTCTTGTAGTTGTTTATAGATATAATCTGCGTGTTGACCTGCAATCTTAGGGTAGATATTAACCGGCGCATTACCGTCTGGGCCGTGACAGGCCGCACACGTTGCCGATTTTTCTTTACCTGCGTTTACATCGCCATCAAATGCTGTTGCGTTGCTTGCTGACAACGCACCAAGCAATATAGTTAAAGATAGTGCTATTTTTTTCATGGTGAATTCTCTGTTTCCGACCCTGTATCATCTACAATATGGATGTTGTGATTTCTATATTCTACACGATAATAAATTCTCTGGCACGTTTTCTGCCCACATTAAGCTTATAATTTATAGGGATTTGACTTAGATTAAGTTTCTACCTAGCAATTTTCCTTGTTCAAAGCCAAGTTAGCACGCTTAAATACGCTTTTGAATGCTGCTTTAATAGTATAAAATACGTGCCTTGAGTGGTTTTCGACCACTGACTGTTATTATTTATAAAAGATTAGGAGAGCCTGTGCTCAAATCTCGTATCAAATACAATACTGCGTCCTTTGTTACCAGCGCACCTGATATCTCTCGTTTACCTGCTGATACGGGGATTGAAGTCGCGTTCGCCGGTCGTTCAAACGCCGGTAAATCAAGTGCTCTTAACACCTTAACAGACCAAAAGTTAGCACGTACCTCAAAAACACCTGGTCGTACGCAACTTATAAACACCTTTGAGCTCGATGCCGACAAGCGCCTAATCGATTTACCGGGATACGGTTTTGCGAAAGTCCCCATTGAAATGAAAAAGAAATGGCAAAAATCATTAGGTGAATATTTACAAAAACGCCAAAGCCTTAAAGGCATTGTTGTGTTAATGGATATTCGTCACCCACTTAAAGATTTAGACCGCGACTTAATCGACTGGGCGGTCGGGAGTGAAATTCCGGTTCTTGCGTTACTCACTAAAGCCGACAAACTAAAGCAAGGTGCACGCAAAGCGCAAGTTTTACAAGTTCGTCGTGAACTAAGCAGCTTAGAGGGCGATATTACAGTTCATGCCTTTTCATCATTGAAAGGGACAGGCTTACCTGAAGTTGCTAAAAAGCTAGACGAATGGTTCTTAGGGCCTATTGAAATGCAAGAAGCAGAGTCTGAATCAGAATCGGATCAACAACCAGACGCTTAAGTTATTAAGCCAAGTAGTAGTGCTTGGACAATGACTCAATGAAATAGCCATCCTCATCAGAGCTGGCTATTTCAGCCCACTGATAATACACATTCCTCGATACTCTGGCAGCCAGTCCATGCGGCAATTTAAGGTATGGTACCGTCACGTTTTCAAATTCACGCAGTTGCAGTGGCTGACACGGAGTGACTAACCAAGTGCGCTGTAAATTATCAATACAACACAACGCGTTTCCTTGCTCTGTTTCTTCAAAGCGCCAATCTACGATAATAAAAGGCACATCGGCCACGGTGATAGCCATTTTCTCGACAGGCGTTTTTAGATAATAGCTGTCTGCTTCTTTGCAAAGAACAGAGGCAAACAGCTTAACCATCGCTTCTCGTTTTATTTCACTGCCCGCGAAGAACCACACGCCATGCACATCAATGCTAATTGGCAACTGACCACAATGGGTTGGTTGCCACTTATCAAATGGTTTGTCTGGCTGTGCAAGTGCGGTTTCTAGCTCAGCAAGTGACTGCATTACTTTTCTTTATCAAGAGTCAGTGAAAATGTAACCGGAACGGCAGTAGCAATTGACGGTAAACCAGCCAGTTTTTGTAATTCAGCAATACCTTCAGTCACTTTAAAATCAGCAGCATTAATAATCACGGGCGTAAACGATGACACAGTTACATCACCCGTTGGCGACATATTAGCAAGTACATCAAGTGTTAGTTCTTTCTTATTACCATGAAAATCTAGTTCAGCTTTAAGACCTTTTAATACATGCTGCCCAGGCACGAGCTTTGATAAAGCTTGGCTTAAATCAGCTGTTAATACGGCATTAGGAAACTGGGCTGTTTCAAACAGGAGCTTAGTCATGCGCTCGTTACGGATGGGGATCAGCGTTTCAACAGACGTCAGGTCGATCATTAACTTAAATTGACCTTGCTCGTTTAAGGTTCCTGATACGTTTTTAAAATGATGAGCTTCAGCGATTGCGTTTTTCTTTATTGAAACAAAGCTTACATTGCTTTGTTCATTATTAACTTGCCAATTAGCACTCGCCAATGGGGCAACAAATAAACTTGATAATGATAAGGCTGTAATAGCCAAAGATTTAAACATAACGCATTCCTTCGAAAGTAATTAAGAATCACTTTGATGGTATCACCTGCGCTAATTTGTGCAATGAATTGTATGATAAGAACAAGAAAAAACGGCTCACTCAATAAAGAGTGAGCCGGTATAGCAAACTGGGGAGAAGCTATCAATACGTTGCATCTTTTCAGATGCATCATCAACAGGATGTCCTACAGGATGAGGACGGCGCGGACTTTAGCAAATACCCACCTAAAAATAAATTAAATATGCAGCAAAAGACCATTAATTGATAAACATATAACGAAACTCTAAAACCGTCTTTTCTTGTTAACCTCAAGTTTACAAAACAAGTGCTCGTTCAACTGGCATAAGAGGTCATTTTTAATGGAACACACGCTCACTTTGTATGATCAAAATAACTGTGTGGTGAAGATTCAAAGTGCTCGTTTTACGTTTTGGCGGGTTAAAACATGGGCGGTATTAATGTGCAGGTTATCCTCATTGCCGAATACCCAGCATTAAGCAAGATATTCGGCATAAAATCAGCAAAACTAGTGAGCTTGCTGCCAGTTATCCCCACTGTCTGCTTCAACAATAAGGGGGACATCAAGGGTCGCAGCTTCTGACATCAGCTTACAGATTTCAGCTTTGAACTCATCAACACACTCTTCTTTAATTTCAAACACTAATTCATCGTGTACCTGCATAAGTAGCTTCACTGCGCCTTCGGCTTGGGCATTTACCCACTGATGCACTTTAAGCATTGCTTTTTTAATAATATCGGCGGCAGTGCCTTGCATTGGCGCGTTAATAGCAGCACGTTCTGCCGCTTTACGTCGTGCGCCATTACGCGCATTGATCTCAGGTAAATGTAAGCGTCGACCAAAAATGGTTTCTACATACCCTTTATCCGCCGCTTTTTGACGCGTCGTTTCCATGTATTCAAGTACACCAGGGAAACGCTCAAAGTACTTATCAATATAGTGCTGTGCTTCGTGGCGAGGCACATCTAATTGACGAGATAAACCAAATGCCGACATACCGTAAATTAAGCCAAAATTGACAGCTTTCGCTTTACGACGCATATCGCTGGTGACGTCCTCAAGACTAACACCAAAGACCTCTGCCGCTGTTGCACTGTGTACGTCTAAGCCATTGGCAAAGGCGGTCAGTAAGCCTTTATCTTGCGATAAATGCGCCATAATACGTAATTCAATTTGGCTGTAATCGGCAGCCACAATTTTATGGCCCGCAGCCGCAATAAATGCTTCACGGATACGACGCCCTTCTTCCGAGCGGATCGGAATATTTTGTAAATTAGGATCTGTTGAACTTAAACGCCCTGTTGCCGTTACCGCTTGATGATACGAGGTATGTACGCGTTTGGTACGCTCATTCACCATTAATGGCAGCTTATCTGTGTAAGTTGATTTCAACTTTGATAAACCACGATGCTCAATGATTACTTTAGGTAAAGGATAATCATGCGCCAGCTCTTGCAATACTTCTTCTGCTGTAGATGGCGCCCCTTTTGGCGTTTTTTTAATTACTGGCAGTTCAAGCTTCTCAAATAAAATTGCTTGTAGTTGTTTAGGTGAGCCTAAGTTAAACTTTTCACCCGCCATGTCATATGCTTCTTGTTCAAGCTCGAGTAAACGTTCACCCAATCGCTGGCTATGCGCAGCTAACATGGTACTGTCAATCGCGACACCAGTACGCTCAATATCTGAAAGTACAGAGACAAGCGGTAACTCAATCTCTTCAAATACTGATTTAAGTTGGCTATCAGCTTCAATCTTCGGCCACAACACCTCGTGTAAGCGTAATGTAATATCAGCGTCTTCAGCAGCATATGGCGCTGCTTTTTCAAGTTCAATTTGATTAAAAGTCAGCTGCTTTTTGCCTTTTCCAGCAATCTCTTCAAAACTGATATTTTTATGCCCTAGGTATTTAAGTGCTAACGAGTCCATATCATGACGACTGCCCACACTATTGAATACATACGACTCCAACATCGTGTCGTATTTTATACCGTTTAATTCAAACCCAGCATTAGCCAGTACACTTTTATCGTATTTTAGGTTTTGCCCCACTTTCGCTTTGCGCTCGTCGGCTAAAATTGGGCCAATTTTTGCCATTACCGTGTCGAGTGTTAATTGTTCTGGCGCATCGGGATAATCGTGAGCAACCGGAATATACGCCGCTTCGCCGGCCTTAACCGCAAAGCTCATACCAACTAATTGTGCCTGCATGTAATCAAGGCTGGTTGTTTCGGTATCAAAGGCAAATAACTCAGCCTCATTTAACTGCTTAACTAGCGTATCAAGTTGTTGCTCAGTAAGAATGGTTTCGTAATGAGCATCACTCACTTGTGGCAATTCATTTTCTTCGGTTGGTACATCTAAATGTGTATCTGCGTCTTTCGGGTTATCGAGTAATTCAGCTAACCAGCGACGGAACTCGCACTCACCGTATAAAGCAATTAACTCATCTCGATTAGGCTCTTGTAACTTGAAGCTTTCTAGGTCAGATTCAACCTCTACATCACATTTTATCGTTGCCAGTTCGTAACTCAGTGGTAAATGATCAAGCGCAGCTGCCAGCTTTTCGCCTATTTTGCCTTTGATCTCACCGGCATGATCGATTACGCCTTGTAACGAGCCATACTTTTGTAACCATTTCACCGCAGTTTTAGGGCCGCAACCATCAACGCCAGGAATGTTATCAACCTTGTCGCCCATCAGCGCTAAGTAGTCGATGATCAATTCAGGGCCTACACCAAACTTTTCAACCACCGTGTCAGGGTCTGAAATACTATCGGTCATGGTGTTAATAAGTGTGACGTGCTCATTCACAAGCTGCGCCATATCTTTATCACCTGTAGAGATCAACACATGGCGTTGTTGCTCAGAAGCAATGCGTGCAAATGTACCAATAACATCGTCAGCCTCGACCCCTTCAATACTAATAAGCGGAAAACCCATCGCCTTAATAATATTATGAAGTGGTGCTATTTGTGTGCGTAAGTCATCCGGCATAGGTGGACGATTCGCTTTATATTCACTGTACATATCATTTCTAAAGGTTTTACCTTTGGCATCAAACACCACCACCATATGCGACGGATCATATTGTCTGATTAGACTCTTAAGCATATTAACGACGCCATAAATAGCCCCTGTAGCCTCTCCTTTCGAGTTTGTTAGGTGAGGAGGTGAATGATATGCGCGGAATAAATAGGAAGAACCATCAACAAGAATAAGTGGATTTTCAGGGATCTGAGCCATGGTGAAATTGGATCCTAAATGAATAACAATAAATTGATTGTAAGCATGCCATAAGGCTATGAAGAAAACGACTGTGAATTATTGAGCAGTAACACATTCATAAATAGCAAGCTGTGGATAACTTTGTAGATAAAACCCACGAGCAATTCTCCCAAAATGTAAAAACATTTAGGAATTTTCTGTAAGCACATGTTTTGATTTAAAAAAGATAATACGAGGTTCTTTTTTTATTATTTTTATCCGATGTGGAAAACGGTTTTAGCTACTCATGTCCATTGCTTGCTTAACGATGAATAAATATCCCTTTTCATAACCGGAGGAGTATTCTAGCACAATGGATCAAAGATCATAGCGATCCTTTATACTTTTTTGTACGTTTGTATTTTATAAAAAGGCATAAACAGCAATTTACCAAGCGTCTCGAGCAGTCGACCCAGAAAACTTTTTTATTTTGTCGACTGACACGCATAATTGATACACTAACCAAAGTTGCATTAAGGAGGAATATCTAATGAAAAAAGTGGCTGTAATTTTAGCGGGTTGCGGTGTTTACGATGGCGCAGAAATCAATGAAGCAGTATTAACTTTGCTACACATAGCCAAAGCAGGTGCACGCTATCAATGTTTTGCTCCTGACATTGAGCAACTGCATACCATTAACCACTTAACCGGTGAAGAGATGACGCCAAATCGTAATGTTTTAGTGGAAGCAGCACGTATTGCGCGTGGCGAAATAAAAGCTATCACAGAACTAAACGTGAATGAATTTGACGCACTCATCATACCCGGCGGCTTTGGTGCGGCAAAAAACTTATCTGACTTTGCTGTAAAAGGCGCAGATGCTCAAGTACAAGATGATGTACTCCATGCGTGTACTGCGTTTGTTAAAGCAAATAAAGCAGCGGGATATATGTGTATTGCACCTGCCATGCTGCCACTTATTTATGGCCAAGGCGTAAAAACAACCATTGGTAACGACCAAGATACCGCAGCGGCTATTCAACAACTAGGCGGCGATCACCAGTGCTGTGCCGTTGACGACATTGTTGTAGATGAACAACATAAAGTGGTTACAACCCCTGCATATATGCTTGCGCAAAGCATTTTAGAGGCTGATGCTGGGATTGAAAAATTAGTCAGTAAAGTATTAGAACTGGCATAATAACACTGTAGCGATTCAGCACATAAAGCTGATTTTTATTGCGCTGGAGCAAAAAATGGCTTTTTTTATCAAGAAAAAGCCTTTCAGATCATTTTATAAATTGTGGCTTAGCGTTATAATCGTTCTAATTTCCGTCAGATATCGTGATTGATCACGTTCAAATCGAAGTGAGCAAGGCAAAATGAAAAAACTATCAGCTGCATTATTACTGCTAGCAACAACGGCATACGCACAAGCGTATGACAACTCTTTGACTGAAGACGCAATTAAGAAGCGTCTAGCGCCAATTGGTTCTGTATATCTAGAAGGTGATAAAGCTGCTGCGGCTGCTGAACCTACTGGTCCTCGTTCTGGCGAGCAGGTGTATCAAGCATCATGTTTCGCTTGTCACGGTACTGGCGCATTAGGCGCACCTAAATCAGCTGATGATTGGGCTCCTCGTATCGCTAAAGGCAAAGACACTTTACTTAATCACGCCTTAAATGGTTTCAATGCAATGCCTCCTAAAGGTACGTGTATGGACTGTTCTGATGAAGAAATCAGTGCTGCTATCGACTTTATGACAAGCAAATAACAGTTATAAACACATAATACGAAGGGCTTAATTTATTAGGCCCTTTTTTTATGCCTGAAACACACACGAAAATAATAATTTAGTACTAGTAACATTGTCTATATAACCCCTTAATTAGCCTATCTGCTACTTGACGATCTACGAAAAAAGTGGAACTATAAAGAACAATATTTAAACAATAATAAAAACTGGTTCTAAATCATTGGAAGATTCAGCAACACACATTGATAAGCTAGTCCGTAGAAATGCTCGCTTAAAATCGCTTATACAAAAATATAAGCAATCTCATCACTTGCAACATGCTCTATTACAGTTATCAGAGCAAGCAAGCACTGTTGCCGAATTAACCCTTCTTTACCCCGCTATTCACGATATATTGCAAAGCTTTATCCCAAGTAAAAGCTTTTACGTTGTGCTGCACAACCCTGTGAACGATCTTTTAGAACTGTCGTATTTTGCAGACGAAAAAGATGGGCTTTCTGTTCCCTTAAAATACGATCAACACTTCAAAGAGGGGTTAACTGGTCATGTATTCAAACATGGTAAAACCAGCTACTTTACTAAAGAACAAACCCAACAAGCTGTTGAAAAGGGTCAATTTAAAGCTTTAGGGACCCCCGCAGAGCACTGGGTTGGCGTACCGGTCTATCGTGATAAAACCATCATTGGCGTGATGGTGGCGCAGAGCTACGATAAAGCGCAAAGCTATTCTGAGCAGCAAATTGAACTGTTAGAAGTGATGTCACTTTACCTTGCAACTGCTATAGAACGCGTTAAAAAGCGCGAACTTCTTGAGTCCGAAGTCAAAATTCGCACCCGCGCACTGACGCAAAGTAACCAGGCACTCAATGAAGAAATATTACACCGAAAAAAAGCATTAGAACGACAGCAAATACTGTTTAAGATCTCTGAGCTTGCAACACTGAGTGAAAATCTAGAAGACGTATATCAGCATGTACACAAAATAATAAAAACCATTACGTACGCAGATAACTTATATATTGCGCTGTATGACCAACAATCTCACTGGCTAAGCTTTCCTTACTGCGTTGATGAATACAGCGATAATGCCGAACCTCGGCCATTTGCTAAAGGCTACAGTGAGTTGGTACTGAGTACCGAAAAATGCCAAGTGATTGATGCAAAGCGCGCGAAAAGCCTCATAAAACTGGGTGTCATAGAAAGGCCTAGAGATATTCCGCCCGAAGAATCTGCCACCAGCTGGTTAGGAGCGCCACTAAAGACATCACAAGGGGTAATTGGCTTAATTGTTTGCCAAGCATATAACAATAAACATGAATTTAGCCAAGATGATTGTGAACTCATCACCTTCGTTTCACACCAAATCGCCAATGTAATCCAAGCCCATTTAGCTAACCAAGAACTTAAGCAAAGCCACCAAAAGCTTGAACATCGCGTTGCTGAAAAGACCAAAGAATTGCGCCAAGCCAATATGCACTTACAAATGCAAATGGAAGAGCGTAAAAAAATTGAACAACAGTTATATCACGATGCACATCATGACTCGCTCACCAGCTTACCGAATCGAAGCTTGTTCTTAACACAGCTTGAAAAAACGCTGCAGCATTATCAACGCTATCCAGAGCAACAATTTGCAGTGCTGTTTATCGACTTAGATAAATTTAAAGATATTAACGATCAATTAGGTCACCAAGCTGGGGATCAGTTTTTAATTAGTGTCGCAGAATCATTTTCTCACTGTATTCGAGAACATGATTTACTTGCACGATTAGGCGGCGATGAGTTTGTTGTTTTGCTCACGCATTTAACAGAGCCGCAGCAAGCAGAAGATGTTGCAAAACGCATTATTGAAATCATGAAGAAACCTTTCTGCATGAAAGGTCAATGTATTCAAAGCGGTGCAAGTATAGGGATTACCTACTCAAAAACGAGTTACAAGCACACCGATGAGATTATTCGTGATGCTGATGCGGCCATGTATTATGCTAAAAACGCAGGGCGCAACCGCTTTGAGTGTTTTCATCCTTTACTCAATGCGACGACCTCACAGCATGAAGCTGAAAATATGCATCACCTTGATGATTTACCAATGCATTTTAGAAGCTCAGAAATCATTACGCTTGACGAGTCAGCACATGCTGAGTCGCTATTAGAGGCGTTTGGAGAACACCCTGTACTTGGCAGTACCAGCTTTGAAGTACTCAAGAAGTTTGCCACTGATCGTATTCAGCATTTCGAAGTTGAGCTGAGTTTACTCAAACAAGCTTTTTCATTAGCCGCCCAAACAAAGTTACAAAAGGTGTTATTTCCATGCTCAGGATTAGTGCTTGAACGCATCAACTTTAAAGCGCTATGTCACCTTCTCAAAGCGCATGATGCTAAAAAGATATGTTTATTATTTAATGAACAAGAAATTCGTTATGCATCGGCTGTACAAATAGAAAACCTAAAAAGTCTTGTGGCACAAGGATTCTCGATAGGTTTGAATGAGTTTGCAAAAGATCGCTGTGAATTGAACTTACTGACCGAATTTAAGTTCGATTACTTATTATTAAGCTCAACTTTCAGTAAGCGTGTGCTACAACAAGAAAACTATCATTTACAGCTTCAAGGTGTACTGGCTATTACCCATATTCAAAACATTCAAGTCATAGCCAAAGGCCCATCGATTTTTAATTACCGTACCCTGTTAGATAAACACGGCTTATCGCTGTTTATTGGCAAACAGCATGCACTTGCGCCCTTCAATAAAGAGACGACAAGCACACACTCGACAATACCGCTTGATTTAAATATTTAAACATGTGCATTGAGCATAACGGCGTTACTTTTTAAGCATGGCACGCAAGTTAGCAACACGTGCTTGACCTTTTTCCATTCGCTCTGCTTGAGAAGAAGGCGGTTTCTTTGCTTCAAAGGCCAAATCATCCTGTGGTAACTCCTGCACAAAACGACTCAGCTCTGTATCCGATGTTTCACCAAACTGACGGCGCAGCTTAGCGTATGTCATAACCAACTCTTGCTGGGCTCGTGTGATACCTACGTAAGCAAGACGACGTTCTTCTTCAACGTTATCTTCGTCGATGCTCACTTGATGAGGTAATAACCCTTCTTCCATTCCCACCATAAATACATACGGGTATTCCAAGCCTTTTGAAGCATGCAAAGTCAGGAGCTGTACCGCATCAGATTCATCTTCTTCTTCATTGCGCTCAAGCATATCGCGCAGCGTTAACTTGCTCACCACTTCTGCTAAATTCAACGGGGGGTTATCGGCATCACCGGTCAGCATATCGGTGATCCAACGATATAACTCCGACACATTCTTCATACGCATTTCTGCGGCTTTTGCGCTAGGCGATGACTCGTAAAGATACGCTTCGTAATTAATTTGCCTGACCAGTTCTTTTACCGCTTCGAGCGTGTCACCCCGCACTGCATTATCAGACAGTTCAACCACCCAACGAGCAAACCCTGCTAACGCATTAAAGCCCCGCCCTTTTAAACGATGTGCAAGTTCAGGCTCAAAGCAGGCAGCAAATAAACTAATGTGCTTTTCGTTGGCAAGTGTGCCTAATTTTTCGAGAGTGACGGTACCTATTTCTCGTCGTGGGGTATTCACGATACGTAAAAATGCATTGTCGTCGTCTTGATTAACCAACAAGCGTAAATACGCCATGATATCTTTAATTTCTGAACGTGAGAAAAACGACATTCCGCCACTAATTTTATATGGGATACGGTTACTCATCAGCGCTTTTTCGAATACGCGCGCTTGGTGATTCCCCCGATATAAAATGGCGTAATCTTTATAGCTGGTCCGCTTCATGAACTTATGCGAAATGATCTCTGCAACAACGCGTTCAGATTCATGCTCTTCGTCACGACAGCCAATGACTTTAATCGGTTCACCATAACCTAGTTCACTGAACAGTTTTTTATCAAACTCATGCGGATTATTAGCAATAAGAATATTGGCTGCTTTAAGAATACGCCCTGCACTTCGGTAGTTTTGTTCAAGTTTAATTAAACGCAAACCCGGAAAGTCTTTACTCAATAACACCAGATTTTGTGGTTTAGCACCACGCCACGAATAAATTGATTGGTCATCATCTCCCACCACCGTAAAGCGAGCACGTTCACCCACTAATAACTTAACCAATTGATACTGGCTCGTATTCGTATCTTGATACTCATCCACCAGCAAATAACGAAAACGCTGTTGCCAACGCTCACGTGCTGTCGCATTTTGTCCCAGTAGCAAGGTGGGGATCATGATCAGATCATCAAAATCGAGGGCATTATAAGCTCGTAGTTGATTTTGATAGCGGGCATACAACTGGGCAAACAGTGCTTTTTGTGGCTCACGCGCTTCACGAATCGCCCGTTCGGGTAAAATAAGCTCGTTCTTCCAACTGCCTATCTGCATTTTTAACAGGTTTAATAAGTCTTTGTCTTTTTTTAGTTCGTCTTCTGTAAGCTCGATTAATAATTGATTAGTATCTTGATCATCAAACAATGAGAATCCTGGCTTAAAGCCTAATGTGGTTAATTCTTTTTTGATGATCTCAAGACCTAAGGTATGAAATGTCGAAACCCATAACCCTTTAGACTCTTGCTTACCAAGCGTTTGTGCAACACGCTCGCGCATCTCTTTTGCCGCTTTATTAGTAAAGGTAACGGCTGCTATGTTACGTGCTTGATACTCACACTTTTGCACCAAGTAAGCGATTTTGTTGGTAATTACACGCGTTTTACCTGAGCCTGCGCCAGCTAATACCAAACACGGTCCACTGATATACTTTACCGCTTCATCTTGTTTTGGGTTGAGTTTCATAAGCCCCTAAGAAATTATCCAAAGACAGAACCGGCAATTTTACCGTAATCACTACACTACGCCTAGCCAATAAGGTAAGATTGTTTTTTTACGTGACTCAAGGGACGAAGATGATCAACCCAGCAAAACTTGAAGAAATCGCAAAGCAAATCACTGATAACATGCCACAAGGCGTGAAAAACCTTGCCGACACCATTGAAGGTAAAACGAAGCAAGCTATCCAAAACAAACTTGCTGAGATGGACTTTGTAAGCCGTGATGAGTTTGATATTCAAAGCCAAGTACTTATTCGAACTCGTGAAAAACTCACGGAGCTAGAAGAAAAGGTTGCCTTACTTGAACAGCAACTTGCTAGCAAACAAGACGAACAATAAAAAAGGTGAGCTACTTAGCTCACCTTTTTTCTATCCATTTAAGTCTTAACTTTTCTCTGCAATACGTTCGAAAACACGTTTTACCGCAGTACCGTATGTCTCTGTGGCTTCTTCTGCACAGGTCACCACGGATTCAAGGTCATTTAAATGACCATTTGCTAAACCATACACCCAACCATGAATCGTAAGTTCTTGGCCTTTCGCCCACGCATCTTGCACGATATTCGTACGGCACACGTTACGTACTTGCTCAATTACATTGAGTTCAATCAGGCTGTTTAAACGTTCTTTTTCTGGTAATGCGTTTAACTGTTCGATGTGTTTTTCTTTTACATCACCAACATGACGTAGCCAGTTATCAATTAAGCCAAAGCGTGCTTCATTTAAAACCGCTTGAACACCCCCACAGCCATAGTGTCCAACGACCATAATGTGCTTAACTTTAAGTACTTCAACCGCGTACTGCATGACTGATAAACAGTTATGGTCAGTATGCACAACCACATTTGCAACGTTACGGTGTACAAATAACTCACCCGGTAATAAATCAACTATCTCATTAGCGGGTACACGTGAGTCCGAACAGCCAATCCACAAGTACTCGGGATTTTGTTGCATTGATAGAATTTTAAAAAACTCAGGATCACTTTCACTCGTACGCGCAGCCCAACGTCTATTATTTTCGAATAAATTTTTTAACTTTCTCATTGCGCCTCTTTACGATTTTTAATAATTAGCTTGGATCAAGATATTCCTTGGTGTGAGCTGTTTTTCACAAAACGTACTTACTGATACCTGATAGCCTTGTTGTTGCAAATATAAAGCACGATCGAGCACGAGCCAAACTTCAATTGCTCTTCTGAACACATGTCGGATGAGTTCAATGCGTTCTGTGACCCTTTTACGCTGCTTACCTATCTCTAAAAATGCATTGTAATCAATATCATCTGGTATATGTAGTGACTTTTTATCAGCTGCCCACAAACAAAATGACCTAAATGAATCAGAAAATACCGCTTTATTCACGGAAGGCACACTCACATAGTGCTGAACACCGGTAATTGATTTACGTAATGCATCAAAACCAAGTCGCCACTCGACTTCTGTTTTTCTCACTTTATCAACCCGACTTGGTGCGGTCACGGTTTCTTGCAAGGCCAGCTTTAAATCGCGATGGGTTAGCGTCAATTGACTATGCTGTGCATGCTCACTCATTGCTTGGTAGGCATCGTCGGTAAATAAGTGATAACAACAGGGTGAAAAGCTTATCTGCTGGGTTTTGGCCCGACTTGCCTGCTGCATAAATGTTTGGTGTAAACGACCACATGCATGTAAAGCGACGGCATGTTGCTCTGTTTTAAAAAATGCATCGGTGTTATCCGTTAATACATTCGCTTGTGAAAACTGCATGGCTAATTGTTGCTGCTTAGCACTATGAGCTCCCTGCTCACACAGGTGCTCTTGTAGTTCAATACTGTGTACCGAGGGTGCGCCACTAAATGCCAGCATCCGCCCTAAGTGTCCTTTGCCTGCACACCACTCTAAAACAGGGTGTTGCTGTGAATTTTGGCTGATCGCTGCAACAAAATCTTGTAACTGCTCAAACTTGCGTCCTTTGATGCCATTACTGATCCAAAATGGAAACTCATTCCTTGGCAACTTTGTTGTGGGCAGTTCGCATAAGGCATTAAGTTCATCAACACCGTCTATAGCATCGCAAAAGTATTGATATAAAGCATGCTGGTCGGCATCAAGTTCACTCACTTGGCTGTCATCAATCGCCCATAATAAAGACGTTAATTCAGGCCATGGAATATCATCAAAGTCAAATGCCGTGCATTGCCAGTATTGGCGAGTTGAATAAAGCAGTGTATCTAAAGCAGCAAAGTGCTGGGCAAGTGTCATAACTACAAAAACGACAAAAAATAAAAGTGAGTATAACAGTTTTTAAGAGGTTTAACGCCTTCCATTGCTTATTAGACCAATGTACAAAGGAACACATGCAATGCTCAATATTATCGCTAAAATAAGCATCCAAGATAACTCTATGCCCTCGCTTTGCTGTTGATCATACATAAACCCTGAAAATGCATGATCAAATTCGTCTTGATCGATGTTGTAAAGGTCAGCGATAAGTCGCCATTTAGCCATCGACATGCCCCCCAACTTGCTGCCCGGTGGCTGAATATAGTTAGCGAGTACATCGGCTTCATAAGCAAGTTCCTGCATACTTTTGTGCGGGGCATAATCACGCTGAGTGACATTAATACTCTCATTCATATTATGCAGTGCATAACGCCATCCCTTTAAACTTGCTTGATAAAAACGCTCAACTATATCCGGTTTATTTTTAAGCATAGCCTGCGAGGTATATAAAATATCGCCATACACATTCAGGCCAAATTTTTGTGGACAAATTAATCGGTGCCCAACACCACGCAGTGTTAAAGTATACGGCTCATTAGTTACATACACTTGCACGGCATCAAGTTCGCCAGCTAACCACTGCTCTATTCCGCCTTTTTGGCTTGCAGCCATTAAACTTTGATAATCAAGCCCCGCCCTTTGCAGCATGACTAACAACTCTGCGTTTTCAAGTGAGCTAATTTTACTGAGTTTTTTACCCGCAAAATCACGCGGCTGGAAAATATCAGAGTTATTTTTAACCATCCAACAATAGGGGGAGAACTGCAGCATAGCCGCTAAGGCAACCACGGGGGCACCTTGCACACGTTGTTGCAAAATACCAGAATGCGTAATAGCAAAGTCGGCTTGACCATTTAACACCTGATCAAACGTGTTAGGGTTGTTAGGATCTGCGGGTAAAATAGTGACATCAAGTCCAGCGTCTTTATAAAAGCCTTTTTTTGCTGCCATGTAATAGCCAGCGAACTGGAATTGATGAGTCCATTTTAGTTGCAAGGTCACCTTGTCAGAGCCATTGGCACTTATGCTTAGCATTAAACAGAGTAACCCTAAGTAATAACGCATTCCTCGCACGCATCATCCTTGCTTTACAATCGTGCAATAACTATAGGAAAAATATGCAAAAAATCAAGGCTCCTCGATGGAGCCCAGTTTATTGATTGGCAGCTTTAGCTTCACTCAACTTTTGACCTTGAGTCGTTAAAAATTGCGTGAAACATGGATTATTGGTTTCATCCTGAACATTATAACCAAGACGATTTAAATGCTCGTTAAATACGTCGTAATCACTCGGTTCGATGGCAAATGCAGCAAGTACATTACCTACAGAGCCACCATGATTGCGATAATGGAATAACGTAATATTCCAGTTACTGCCTAACGTATCTAAAAATCGCGCTAATGCACCTGGGTATTCAGGAAATTCAAAACGTAATAATCGCTCATGTAATTGCGCTGGGGCTTTTCCACCCACCATATAACGAATGTGTAATTTAGCCAATTCGTTATCTGACAGGTCACAAAATGTATAGCCATTTTCAGTGAGTACTGCTTTTAACTCATCTAGCTCTTGCTGACCTTGGCGAAGTGCAATACCCACAAATATTTGTGCTTCACCCGGTCCTGCATAACGGTAATTAAACTCTGTAATAGCTCGGCCACCTAACGAAGCACAAAATTGCTTAAAGCTGCCTTTTTCTTCTTTGATGGTGACGGCGAGTAATGCTTCGTTCTTTTCACCCAACGCAGTGCGCTCAGCAACGTAGCGTAAACGATCAAAATTTAAATTCGCGCCCGATAAAATAGCAGCAACATTTAAGCCTTTTACACCGCTTTGCTGACACCATTTTTTCAAACCCGCTGTCGATAAGGCCCCTGAAGGCTCAGCAATTGCACGAGTAGAAACAAAGATATCCTGCATAGCAGCACAAATCTCATCGCCACTCACGGTCACAACTTCATCACAAAACTTTTGTGCTAAGCGGAACGTTTCGGTGCCGATTATTTTTACCGCTACGCCATCAGCAAAACTACCAACGCGGTCAAGCTCCACAGGTTTCCCCGCCTCTAATGCTGCTTTTAAACACGCACTTTCATCCGCTTCAACACCAATTACTTTGATATCAGGTCGCAATGATTTTATGTACACAGCCATTCCCGCCAACAAGCCACCACCGCCAACAGGAATAAAAACGGCATCAAGGTCGTTTAGCTGCTGCATCAGTTCTCGCGCAACTGTGCCTTGACCAATAATGACATCGGGGTCATCAAAAGGAGGCACAAATACGCCATTGCGCTGCTCTGTTAGCGCTAACGCGTGGGCTTTTGCTGCATCAAAGTGATGACCATGTAATACAACCTCACCACCTAGCGCGCGCACTGCACTCACTTTAATTTCGGGTGTGGTTACCGGCATAACAATTGTCGCTTTGTGCCCTAAAAACGATGCACTTAACGCGACGCCTTGAGCATGGTTGCCAGCCGATGCAGTGACCACATCAGAGCCCTTTGGCAACTTACTCAACTTATGGAATGCACCGCGCAATTTAAACGAATAAACCGGTTGTTGGTCTTCACGCTTCAACCACACATGATTACCGAGCCTTGCGCTAAGTTCGGCCATTTCACTGACCTCAGTAACCTTTGCAAGCGGCTCCATATTTGCTTGGATGATAGCGCGAAAATAATCGAGCTCCTGTGAAACCATGATTAACTTAACTCCTCAAGCTTAGCTAAATCACGGACCGCCCCTTTGTCTGCACTGGTTGCCAATAATGCATACGCTTTTAGTGCCGATGATACATAACGCTCACGATCGCGTGGTTTAAAGGCCTCTTTACCACGTGCTAATTGCTTTTGCTTACGTGCTTCAAGCTCTTCATCGCTCAGGGCTAAGGTGATTTCGCGGGTGGCGATATCAATAATAATTTTATCGCCGTTCTCTACATACGCAATTGCTCCCCCGCTGGCAGCCTCAGGCGAGACATGACCAATCGATAAACCAGAGGTACCACCCGAAAAACGGCCATCAGTGATCAATGCACATTTTTCACCTAAACCTACCGATTTTAAGTAGCTGGTCGGGTACAACATCTCTTGCATACCTGGGCCCCCTTTTGGCCCTTCATAGCGGATCACCACAACATCACCCGCTTTTACTTCACCATTTAATATACCTTCAACTGAATCATCCTGTGATTCGTAAACCACTGCTGGGCCTTCAAAATGCAGCATTTCTTCAACAACACCGGCACTTTTAACAATACAACCATCCAGCGCTAAATTTCCCGACAGCACCGCTAAGCCACCATCTTGACGAAACGCATTTTCAACACTGCGAATACAGCCATTTTCACGATCGTTATCCAGTTCAGGCCAACGACATTCTTGGCTCATCGCCTTTGTAGTGCGGATACCCGCTGGGCCTGCTTTATAGAACTTTTGTGCAACAGCATTGTTTGGATCTGTGGCATTCCACTTCTCAACTAACTCCGCCATCTTCATCCCTGCAACGTGATCCACAGACAAATCAACTAATCCCGCTTTACCTAGCTCACGGATAATTGCCATCATGCCACCAGCGCGGTGCACGTCTTCAATGTGATATTTGCTTGTGGCAGGTGCAACTTTACATAAAAAAGGCGTTTTGCGTGAAAGCTCATCAATATGCGACATATCAAAATCGACACCCGCTTCTTGGGCTGCGGCTAATAAATGTAACACCGTGTTTGATGAGCCACCCATTGCAATATCCACCACCATTGCATTCATAAAAGCGGTGCGATTGGCGATGGCACGCGGCAATACGTCGGCATTATCTTTTTGATAATACTCACGGCATAAATCAACGATGCGTGCGCCTGCTTCAACATATAACTGTTTACGGTCTTTATGAGTGGCAAGTGTTGTGCCGTTACCAGGCAATGCCAAACCAATTGCTTCTAATAAGCAGTTCATTGAGTTAGCCGTAAACATCCCCGAACATGAACCACACGTTGGGCACGCTGAGCGCTCTACTTTGTCTGAGTCTTCGTCGCTGACTGAGCTATCGGCACCTTTCACCATGGCATCAACTAAGTCGAGTTTAATGTCGATATCAGCAAGGCGGGTTTTACCTGCTTCCATCGGTCCACCTGACACAAAGATAACCGGAATATTTAAGCGTAATGCAGCCAGCATCATACCTGGGGTGATTTTGTCGCAGTTAGAAATACAGATCATCGCATCGGCACAATGCGCGTTAACCATGTACTCTACTGAGTCAGCAATCAGATCGCGAGAAGGTAGCGAATACAGCATACCGCCGTGGCCCATCGCAATCCCATCATCAATCGCAATGGTATTAAATTCTTTTGGCACACCACCCGCTTCAGTAATCGTTTCGGCCATTAGCTCACTGAGTTGGTTTAAATGAACATGCCCTGGAACAAACTGCGTGTATGAATTCACAACAGCGATAATTGGCTTACCGAAGTCCTTATCTGTCATTCCTGTTGCACGCCACAATGCACGTGCGCCTGCGCGTTTACGACCTTCTGTTGTTGTTGCACTTCGTAATTTAGCCATAGTTACCTCTGTTGTTGCAGTGGCGTGCCACTGACTTCCTCATTCCTAATTTATTTCTTACTAAAGCATAGTCTGTGCTGCTCTAGTTACCTGTTGAATTTGTCTGTGATTAAATTGCTTGCTGTTGCAGCTGACTCTCAAGCGTCACATGCTTTACATCGACCAATTTATTTAACTGCGACGTTAATAAATGAATAGGTTTATCGCTAACCACTGTCATAGTCACTCTGAATGCATCTTCTGCCATTTCTAAGTTCATTTTTGTTAGGTCAAAACCGCGATGACGGGCAACGCGTAAAAAGCGCTCAACAGCGACACTTTGATTTTTGAGTGCAATCGTTAGGGTGTGTTTCATTTTACTGTCTCCGTCATCATCTCATCATTGGCTGCACCGGGTGGTACAAGCGGCCATACATTTTCTTTGTCATCGATACAGACATGTAAAATGTAAGGACCTTGACTATTCACAAGTGCATCAATCGCCGTGTCAACTTCATCCGCTCTTGTCACAGTTTGACCTGGGATACCAAACACTGCAGCGAGTTGAACAAAATCAGGGTTATCTGAAAGATTGGTCTCAGAATAACGCCCCTCGAAAAATAACTGCTGCCATTGACGTACCATGCCTAAACGCTGGTTATCTAAGATAAGTATTTTTACTGGTAAATTATTACGGCGAATTGTCGCCAGCTCTTGAATGTTCATCATGATTGAGCCATCACCCGAGACCGTAATAACAAAATCGTCTGGGCGTGCCACTTGTGCACCTATTGCCGCAGGCAAACCAAAGCCCATCGTACCCGCCCCGCCACTGCTTAAATGATTGCTGGGGTGCGAAAACTTCATATGCTGTGCAACCCACATTTGATGCTGGCCCACATCACAACACACCACACCGGTCTTCGGCATTTTTTGGCTCAGTTGATTTAGCAGGTAAGGCGCAAATACTTTTTCACCCGGATAGTCATAACGCCACGCATGCTCTTTCATCATACTTTCAATATGCAAAAGCCACTCATCTGGGGTTACAAAGCAATCGAGTTGCGGTAGAGACGTTTTTAAGTCAGCGACGAGAGACGCTTTTACAGGCTTTCGTTTGCCGATTTCTGCTGCATCGATATCCAAATGAATAACTTTAGCTTTGGCGGCAAACTTACTTAGGTTGCCCGTAACTCGGTCATCAAAGCGCGCACCAATACACACTAAAACATCGCATTCTTGTACTGCTAAATTAGCCGCTTTGCCACCGTGCATACCTAGCATGCCAAGGTCGTACTCGTAATCAGGTAACACACTCCCCAACGCTTTTAACGTTGTTACCGCTGGCATGTGGGTTTTTTCTAAAAACTGCATAAGCTCGTTTTGTGCATCTGCGGCTTGTACACCGCCCCCCACATAGGCAACGGGTCGTTGTGCTTCACTTAATATTTGATTCGCAATGGCAACTTGGTTGGGGTCAAGTTTTGGCAACGTATCTTCTGCCGCTAACCAAGGATGGAATGGCACCTGTGCCATTTGAATGTCTTTAGGAATATCGACTAACACAGGACCCGGACGCCCTGTTTGCGCTAGGTGGATGGCTTCTTGCAGTATTTCAGCTAAATCTTCAGGGCGTTCAACCATGTAGCTGTGCTTTGTACAAGACAACGACATACCGAGTACATCAATCTCTTGGAATGCATCTGAGCCAATCGCTGCGGTAGGCACTTGCCCCGTTATCGCCAATAATGGCACCGAATCCATCATCGCATCAGCCAATGCCGTGATAAGGTTAGTCGCACCCGGGCCTGACGTTGCAAAACACACTCCCAACTTACCCGTACTACGTGCAAAACCTACAGCGGCAAAGCCAGCGCCTTGTTCATGACGGGTCAAATAATGTTTGACGGGCGCGCCATACAAAGCGTCGTAAATAGGCATGATGGCACCACCCGGGTAACCAAAGACATCCTTTACGCCATGTTTGGCTAATAAATCGATTGTTAACTCTGCGCCTGTCATCTTAAATCCTCATTCCTCAGTGACGTTGTGTATTTTTTGCGGTTAAAACAAAAAGCCCCCCGGACTGTTAAGTGCGGGGGGCTTTTTTAATGCTTCACTTTTCTCTAAGCACTAAGTAGCCCCCGCGGTAATAATAATCACCACGACGTTAATTAGGATTAGAGATAGTTTATTTGTAAGCATTTACTGATACCAAATTCGTGTCATTTGTTGCGGAAATCTAGCCATCCCGCTGCCTTTTTCTATTAGTACCGCGCCCAGCCCTTCAAGTCAACATAAAAATCAATTCAAAAAACATCACAAAAAACGAAATTAAAGAAATAAATATCTAAAATTAACTATATTTAAGATTAAAAATTCACATATAGCTAGCTATTGAAATTTCATACCTCGTTATAACCAATTAAATGATTGATTAATTTTTAGCTTTCATAGGTGATTTTTTTCGGGTTGTTCTCATTTTATTAAACCTCTCTGTGAAAATTAGTTTAGTATTGAAAACAACAACAGCATGAAAAGGAAAGTTATGAAATTCATACAGCGTATTAATGCCCTGTTTTTTGTTCTACTACTACTGGGCTTTAGCCAGCAAGTATTTGCTGAACCAGGACTTTGGAAAGTAGAGAAAAACGGCATTGCCTCATATTTATTCGGCACGGTGCATGTCGGTGATAAAAGTATGCAAGGACTGCCAAGCAAAGTAACCAATGCACTTGATAAGACCGATAAAGTCATCGTTGAAGTCGATATCAGTGCGATATCTCCTGTCGATATGCAACGTCGCTCATTGCCTTTTATGATGCTAAAAGACGGCAAAACATTACAGTCAGAACTCTCTGAAGCTAACTATGCCAAACTGCAAAAATACTTTGCAGATAAGTCCATAGATATTGCTATGTTTAAAAACTTAGCACCGTGGGCCGTCATGATAACCATGATGCAAATGGAGTTTCAAAAAGTGGGGTTTTCTGACCAATACGGAATTGACAAGCAAGTCCTTGCTTACGCTAAAGACCATAAAATTTCAGTGGGTGAGCTTGAAACGCTAGAACGACAAATGGAAATGTTTGAACACTTAGCAATCATGAATGATAAAATGATTGAAGAAACTTTCGCGCAACTCGCCGATGCCGACACCTATTTCTTTGGTTTAATAAACGCGTGGAAGTCGGGTGATATGGAAACACTCACTCAGTTTTATAACGAAAGTTTTGATGACTCACAGTATGGTGAACTCAGTGAACAAGTGATGCTAATTGATCGCAACAACAACTGGGTTGAGCAATTATCTAAGCGTATCGGTAAAGAAAAGCTATTTATAGCAGTCGGGGCACTGCATTTGCCTGAGCAGCACGGTTTACTTAAACAGCTAGCCGATAAAGGCTTTACGGTGACACGCATTTAAATCAATTGCATGTCCAAAAAGCGCCTAAGGCGCTTTTTTTATGTCATTTTCCATCTCTAAATAATGCGCTATTCCAGCAATGTGATCGCTTGCATGGTGATTAACATAAATCACGGTACTGGTTTTTGCGCTGCAAATTTTTTCGATTAATAATAAAACCCGCTGTCTGTTTGCCTCATCAAGCCCTAAACATGGCTCATCGAGAATGAGTAAGTTAGGATGCTTAACCATCGCGCGGGCAATCAACAACAAGCGTTGATCACCAAATGACAACTGAGTAAATGAACTGTTTTGTTTATCACTTAAGCCAAGTAGTGCTAGCCAATTTTTAGCTATAGCCAGCTGTTTATCACTCGCTTTTTGATAAAGGCCAATACTGTCATAAAAACCAGAAATAATCGTATTCAACGCCGAAGTACCCACACGGTAGTCCATGTGTAACGCATTAGAAATATAACCAATATGCTGCTTTATTTGCCAAATACTTTCGCCACTCCCCCGCTGATAACCAAATACCTTGATGTCGTTGTTATAACACTGTGGGTTATCGCCAGTAATGAGGTTTAATAGGCAGGTTTTACCAGAACCGTTTTTGCCGGTTAATTGCCAATGCTCGCCTTGATTAATTTGCCAATTAAGCTTTTCAAAAATAGCTTTTCCGCCAAAGCTGACCGACGCATTCGTGAGTTTAACCAGGATAGGGTCAATGAGCGGTGGCGCTTGATGGTCACTATCAGCCTCTGGTATCTCTAAATCGGTGTGTGTTAGATGCAATAGTTTAAGTAAATCATCTCGCTGTTCAGCACTTGGCTGCACTAATTGATGAGTAACTTTACCGTCTTTTATAAACGCATAATGATCAACACAGTCTGGAATCTCAGATAAGCGATTAAGCACAAAAACCATCGTTGTTGTTTCACTTAACTTTGCTAACTGATGGTTCAATTCAGTCATCGCTGCTACATCTAAGCCATCAAAGGGCTCATCAAGTATCAATAGCTCAGGCTGACCTATTAACGCTTGGATCAGCATTAATTTACGTGTTTCACCGGTCGATAAATCACGAAACGCTTTATGTAGTTTACTTTCAAAATCAAAGGTCCCTAATAGCTGATTGAGCAGCTGATTGTCGATTTGTTGAGGGCTTCGACCTGCTAAAATGAGGTCGCTGACACGACTGAATGAAGACACCCCTTCAATAATATCATCCTGATCTTTGTTTAATTCTTCTGCAAGTAATTGCTTTTGTCTATCTGGCGATACCAGCGCGACGCGCTCAAAACTATTTGTGTACTGGCCTTGTTCGATAGTAGCAAACCCAGCGATAACAGCCGCTATTGCCGACTTTCCGGCCCCATTTGCACCTAGTAACACCCAGTGCTGCGATGCTGATACTGTCATGCTTAAATTGTCTACACAATATACATCATTGCCCTGCCCTTTTAGGCTGGCTTTAACATTAACCAACTGCGTTTGTTGCACTTTGAACCCTCATTCCACGTTATGTTTAGTTCGACGTTACCGCATTCAATAAAAAATTAAAAACCGTTTAAACCTTTTTTAATCACCGCTGCGACTAAGGTATAAAAGGTCATTAACAGGAACATACAATGAAAGAATTACTGGGTGTAGCAGCAGTGGGCTTAATACTGACAACCTCACAAGCAATGGCAAAAGATTCACGTGAACTCAATCACACGTTTGCGATTAATAATGCCAGTCAGCTTGATATCGACTTTCCGGTGGGCAGCTTAGAAGTACAAAGCTATGACGGCAGCGAAGTACACGTCACCATTCGTATTGAGCCAAAAAATGACAAAGGCTGGTTTGGCTCAGAGATTGACTTGTCAGACATCGAACTGAACCACTCTCAACGCGCTAATCTATTAAGTTTGAAATTAGATAACGATGACATTCAACAAAATTGGTTAGTTAAAATGCCAAAATCAATGGCGATTGATGTTGAATTAGGTGTGGGTGACATTGAGATTAATGAACTGAGCAATTCGGTTGAGATTGAACTGGGTGTCGGTGCAGTGCGGATCGATAGTGCACTTGATGACTACAAACGCATTGAATTAGAGTCAGGTGTTGGTGATACCAAAATTCGTGGCTTAAAAAATGAGGCTAACACGCACCGTAAAGTGGTGAGCTCACAGTCAAGTTACCAAGGCAACGGTCAGTACAACATTGACGTAGAAGTCGGCGTTGGTGACATAAAAGTTAGACACTAACTCTTCATTTTAAACAACTTATCCCTGTTTGCCCTCTGTGAATAATGCGCCGAGGGCTTTTTGCACTGACTCGACTGAAATCGGCTTATACACATGCATATCGGCGCCTAAGTCATAAATTCGTTGCAAGTCCTCATTCGAGGTGTTGGCTGTTACGGCAAGTATCGGCGTTAATAGCGATTGTTCATTGCGGATAATATCTGTTGCCTTAAAACCATCCATAACTGGCATGTTTAAATCCATAAATATCACATCGTATTTTTTTTCAGCTGTCATACTTGTCGCAATTAAGCCATTACTCGCAATGTCATAACTAAAGTCAAACTGACTAATAATACGCCCTAAAATTGTGGCATTGAGAGGATTATCTTCAACTATTAAGCAATGCAGGTTTGTTGGTAACTGCATTGGCATTTCAGATTTGGGGGCATTTTCGAGATCCAAATGAATAACGACTTTAACCCCATGAGGCTGAACGTTTTGAAACTCAATCTTGCCATTCAGTGCTTTTACAATATGCATAACCCGTAAAAGGCCTGTTTTTAAGCCCTGAAAATGCTGTTCGCTATCATGCTCAAAGTCAAGCAGCTCAGCAGGAGGATGCTCAAAACCGGTGCCATTATCTTGCACTTCCAGAATAACCTGTTTGTGACCTTTGCAAATCGCATTCACGGCAATTCGACCTTGTTTAGGGGTGAACTTAACCGCATTATTGATAAGCTCAGAAAGCACTTGTTGTAGCCTTGCGTGATCGGTCACCACGTCTTTGTCTAATGCCTCAGACATATTCACACTGAGCGTAATATTTTTATCGTTACACGCGTACTTATAAGGCGCAATAGCTTGATTCAAGGTGGTTAGTAAGTTGCTTGAATGTGGCTTTAGCTGCCAGTCGCCTGATGATAGCTGTTGTAAATCGAGTAGCTCATCGAGCATAGCGACCAAACGGTTAACGCAGTATATGGCTTGTTGCTTCGTCAGTTGTTGATTATCGCTAATATCAAGCGCTTCTATCGACGAGGTAAGACCTTGCAAGGGGGTTCTGAACTCATGACTTGTTCGCGCAATAAACCGCTCTTTATTTTTATTAACCCGCTCTGCATACTCTTTTTGTTGTTGGTATTTCTGAATGGTATTTGCAATCAGCTTTTCCATAGGTTTAAAAATAAAAATAAGCTCTATGATTAACAACACAATAGCAGCAAGCCAAAACACCACCTCAAGTACCGAGATAATAGTGACTTTATACACCGATTCTTGCTCGAGTAATTTTACCGCTTGATCTAACTTAGTTAGCAGCGCCTCTAATTGTTCGCTCACAAAAATAGAACTGTCTATATTGCTGGAGTTAGTGCGACTATTTAATAACTGCTGAGCCTGACTTACGTAGCGCTTAACATGCGCATCAAGTTGGTTTGGAGGAGAAAAGTAATGCGCTTCGAGTGCAGAGTTTAAATGAATAAATTCGCCATTGTCTTGTTCAAGTAAAAACTGATGTCCTGACACAAATTGTTCTACAGCCTGCTGTAACAACCTACGATGTTGCTCTTTTAGGCGCTCTGAATCCTGATAGATCAAGGCATTTCCATGCAGCGCTATTTTTTGTGAAAGCATCCGCTGCTTACCGGCAATGTTGATCACCTTCGCATCCCCTTTTTGCACATAAAAAAGAGTCTGCATTAGGGCAGCAGAGATGGTTATCAAAATAGCAATGGCTGATAACCCCCACCGATATCGTTGTCGGATATCCTTAACTAGCTTCAACATGTATTACTCATTTATTTTTAAGCATAATTGTAGTTCACATTTCACAATAAAGCCCACTCTCGGTGGGCTTTAAACTATCGGTTAACACTATCAATTACTTTATCTATTTTCGAGCCGATTATAATCAAATAGCCCAAACTCAACACCGCGATATTGCTTGGCAACGTGGTGCAAAATATCACTGTATTGCCAAAACTGTGGGTGCGTTCGACGAATGGAAAACTCA
Source organism: Pseudoalteromonas sp. PAB 2.2 (assembly GCF_001938575.1). NCBI lineage: Bacteria > Pseudomonadati > Pseudomonadota > Gammaproteobacteria > Alteromonadales > Pseudoalteromonadaceae > Pseudoalteromonas > Pseudoalteromonas sp. PAB 2.2. The sequence goes on along the minus strand of NZ_LYPI01000019.1, from coordinate 8,428 downwards.
CTTTTCAAGTCTCTGTACGCTGCTTCATCAGTGACTTTAGCAAGGCCTGATGCGAACGCATTAACTTGCTCAGTATTGTGTAAGTACCAAATCGCTTCAGGGTAGTCACCAATAAAACCAGGCACAATCGTCACGGTATCTTCATCATAGGCACGCTGACCTTCTTCGTTCAATAAGCTCGAAATATTATAATGAGCATTATGGTGAATAATGGTGTATGCCTTATGCGCATCCGCCCCCTCTTTCACTAACACAAATGAAATTTGTGGCAATAAGTTAATCGCTTTTACCGGTAACTCATTAATCTGCGAGAGAGGCTCTGGTACTTGCGTGTAATCATAACGCGTACTCAATATAGGCTTTAACTTTGCTTTAAGGATGTTGAATAACTCTGCCTGTGGGTCTGTGGTTTTATATTCAATGCCCGATGGCTGACTAAAGGACAGTTCATCTTCAAAAAAGCTCGTGAGACTTGGCGGTGATTTACGATACCATTGGGCTTTGATTTCTTCTCGTTTGTTCTCTGGTAGTAACGCTAAGTAATTGCCCTCACCCTCTAAGCGTAAAAAGTCCATGTATAAACGCGTTAATAATTGATGGCCTATATTGCCATACACATCAAAGCCAGCCACCAGCAAGTAGTGAATGCGCTCAAACAAAGCATAATCAAGCACCCATGCTGTTTTAGGCTGTTGGCCTATCCAGCCTTTAACCACGGTTGCACTATCAAAATGACGAAAAACGGTGAGTGCCGCATTTTGATTATGACCATCGCCACGCCACAGTAAATCGGTGGTTAAGTGCTGGCCATTGGCGAACATTTTGTTGGCCAAAGCCACTTTAGCAGAGAGATACTTATTTTGACTCTTTGAGTATTTCACCCAGCTTGAAATAGGCAGTGCGTTACTTTCTTCTTCAGCGGGCAATGCCAGTGCATCTTCATGCTGTAATAACAGTTCACCCACCTTAGGGGTTGCTGCCATTTCAGGTTTTGCAAAGGCAACCCAAAATTGATCGTTAATAACATTAAGGGCTATTTGACCACGACATACAGGGCCTTTAATAAACCCCATAATGATCAGTTCAGCTTCATCAAGCATAAACTGATAACGAGAATTTACCGGGATGGCCGCAAATGCTTTAAATGGATTTGAAGCAACATCCGGTTTATAGCTTGGCAGCTTATCAACCTGATACTCTGTTTCGATGAATTGAGCGTGCAAACGCGCAAGTTTTTCATCATTAAGAGCAAGCGGAAGGTGTGTTTTTGCCAAAATAGTTGAACGGTCATGCATCAAACGATAATAAACCCGAGATACCTTGGGATCTTCGTAAGGACGACGCGTACTAATCACTTTAACGTCTTGGCCCGGTGGGGTTGATGAGCGAACGAGTTTAAAGTAGCTGTGTTTATCTCCCTGTTCGGGGAAATAAATATGGGCTAAATACCAGTGCTCATAAATATACCGAGCTGCAAGTTGATGCTTTAAACCCTCTTGGTTTAAAAACGCTTCCCAGCGCTCAACTTGTTTAAGTACGTTTTTTTCTGGCGGCTCAATATGTGCCAGATAGCCCCCTTGCTTTAACCATTTTGCTAAACGCTGAAATTCTTCACTTGAAATACCCGGCAAACCATATGGCATCCCACTGTGCGGGTTGTCTTTTGCAAACGCATCGAACTCATTCATGGTTGTACATGTTTGCTCACGATCGAGACTAAAATCAAATTCATCACCTAAGATTGCTTGTGTCGGAAGCGGGCTACTTTGTTTAAGCACTAACGCATTGTAAAGGACACTGGCAGCCAGATTTGCCTCTTCAGTTTGCACACGCTCATTAAGCACCGGTGTAAAACCTTTTTCTCGCCACTCAGTGGTATCGAGTGCGTCAAACAGCAGTCGGCTAGGCTCTTGGGCCAGTAAGCGCGTTCCATCGTAAACACGTTCTTTACTGAGGCCTCTGTCGATGCCCTCAACCGAGGATAACTTCAATTGACACGGCGCATCATAACAGCCATGACACACCACACAGCGACTATCAAGCACTGGCTTTACATCTGCCAAAAACTCAGCACCTTGTGGGGTTGATGCTGCAACAACACGCTGTTGAGGCTGCTCTTTACCAAATAGCTCATCATAGTGCGCTGCCCCTAAATAAGCGCAACCACTTAATAAGATTAAGCCGAATAGTGTCGTGAAGGTTTTTTTCATCCTTCTTCCTCGCTATCCTCTAGGTCATCACCTAAGTCAAAGGTTGGCATCATATCGACTTGAGGCGATACAAAACTGCTGTCGCCCTCAGCGCTGAGCATTGCACTTAATAGTGGCCCACGAACAAGGGTTAGCTGAGCATGGTGCTCACCCTTTATCAGTGACTGATATTGTTCAGCCAATGCTTCGAGTCGATAATCAGTTAAGGCAATAGCCACACTACTATCAACAGCAGGATTCTGGCAAAGCTGGGTAAGGAGATTTTCATCTAATGTGACGTGTAAAAGTAAATCAGGCGACTCAATGTCACGACTATTGAGATGCTCATCGAAATAAAAAAGGGGAAGGGTTAAATCGCTATTTTGCTCTAGTTCCATGTGCTGTTCTCTACATCAATATGGCTGTCATTGTAGAAGTATAGCAAACAAAAAGAGCAAAAATTAGCGAAAGTTATCAGCAGTTAACCGCTTTTTTATTGCTAACTGCTTTACTGTTAATGACTTATTTTCTCACTCTTTACCAAGGTAAAGTTTCACCATTTGAGTGCCAAAAACCACCACTATTATCAAGGTTTAGCTCATCGATGCGCTTTATTAAACGTTCAGCGGCTGTCTCTGGGCTGATATCACCTGCAAAATTTACCATCTCTGTTTGTACAAACCCGGGATGAAATAGCCCAACGGCTATCTGCTTATCTTTAAGCTCATGAGCCAAACTCACTCCCGCAGCATTGAGTGCGGCTTTTGACATACGATAGCCTATATAACCTCCCGAGCCGTTATCAGCGATTGAGCCCATTCGTGATGTAATCATCGCTACTTTGGCATCAATCCCTAAGTTTTGTAATAACGCGTGAGTAATACGAACAGGCGCAATGGCATTCACACTTATTTGCTTTTCAATTGCAGCAAAATCCATCTCATCGAGGGTTTCGTTATGAAAAATACCCGCGTTGTTGATCAAAATATCTATTTTGTCGCCATGAAGATGATTGGCAAGTGTTGTTACATCGTCTGGATTAGCGACATCAATATCACTGATTATTTTCACATCGAGCGCTTTTAGCTCTTCACTTGGCGTGCGAACAACCGCCGTAACACGGTTTCCTAGTGCTAAATAGTGCTTACAGAAATTAAGACCAATACCTTTATTGGCACCCGTTACAACCACATGTTTTGTCATTCGTCTGCTCCTTCGTTAGCGTATACCCTATACCTTGGGACTGATAACAAAAAACCAAGGGCTGGTGCTTATTGAACTGTGTACTTTAAATGATAAATCGCACAGCCAAACACATGCTGTAAGGGTGTGCCGCTTTAATACATTCAGCGGCAACGTTTAGCAAGGCATGTTAATGATGGTGCTGATGCTCACTTTGCAATTGATTACCTTGCGCATCATAAAAACCAGTCGCGCCATGCTCTACAAACCCTAAATTAATCATCTTGGCTAAAAAGGGGTCGCTTTCATTGTCACCAATGTCGGCATAATCTGTCGTTTGAAAGTTATCCCACTTGGCAAATTGTGCTGTTACCGCGTCTTTATTGTGCTCAACCGTGGTTAAAGCAACTGTGCGACTATAAGAAGGCGATGAAATACGCATTTCTTTAACCAGCTGCTGATTAGCAAGCCACGTTAACTCTATTTTTGTCTCTGCTTGCTGGTATTGATAATGTTCAGTCAGCTCACAACCTTCGCCTGCACTGTTTTTTAAAGTCATTTTTTCGAGCAGTGCATTACTTACCAACTGATATTTGGCACTCCAATCCTGTTCGCCCTGAACCTCAGAAGGCTGATATTCAATACCACGCTGTGCGTGTTGAAAGTAACGGATTGGTCGCATTTGCTGATTACGTAACTGTTGCCACAACTCGATAAATTGTGGGTTTTGCTTAGCCACTTGATGAGGCGTACGCCAAAGCGTAAAGGCGTTTTCTGTGTGCTGTTTGTTAGCAACAGCATCGGTTGTGACAGTATAGTTTGCTTTCGCATAACCGGTGTTTATATCGCACTGACCTGCAACAGCAAGTGGGCTAAGTAATGAAGCAATTAATATCGCAGCTTTCACGGGAGTCTCTTTTCTTTTAAAGGTGTTGTATTCGATGTAAGGAGAGCCCCTAAGGGCTCTCTGCTAACATTTATTGGGCTAATTTAGCATCAGCTTGTTTCACAAGGTCAGCCGCATAATCCATCACATGGAAAATAAGGCTTTGCTCATTCGTACCAGTAACTAAATGGGCTCCTGGGCCTACTGCATACACACCGACATCTTCTGCTGCGTGTGTTTCAGAACTAAGCGGTACCACCGCTTCTTGATGGAAACCCGGTGTGGTTGTATCAACATCGGTGAGATCAACACGCCCAGTCACGGGTGCAAAGTTATAGCCCGCATCCGCATCGGTTTCATCACCTAAGTCACGAAAGCCACCGCCATTAGTGTATCCTACAGTAGTGTATGGCATATTATCCGCTGCGAGTGATGGCTCATCACTCCCCACAGGCACGACTTTACCTAAAATTGGGTTACCACGTTTTGGATAACCAGCAATCGTGAACACATGGCTGTGGTCAGCCGTAACAATGATCAAAGTATCTTCAATGCTGGTTTTATCCAATGCAACTTGAACAGCCTTTGAAAGCTCAACCGTATCACTTAATGCGTTGTACGCATTGCCCGCATGGTGAGCATGGTCAATACGACCCGCTTCAACGGTTAAAAAGAAACCTTTGTCATTGTTATCAAGCACGTCAATTGCTTTTGCGGTCATTTCAGATAATGAAGGCTCACCAGCAATATCGTTAGCGCGATCGGCTTCATACTGCATATGTGATTCATTGAATAAACCAAATAAACGCTCAGTTGTGTCTGCATTCACAGCATTAAAACTTGCTTGGTCCATAACATATTGACCCGCTGGGTATTTCGCTTTCCACTCAGCAGTTAGGTCGCGACCATCCGTACGGTCACCTTCAACACTGCTTACAGCGTCCGCAGAGTTAAACGCGGCATCTTTAGGTAAGAAGTGACGACGACCACCGCCCAACACGACTTCTAAGCCATCAACATCTAATCCCGCATAACGTGCTTCAAGGTTTGCTTCGAAGTTAACGAGTTGCGAGGCGATATCTTCACATCCCGCAGCGACAGCCGCTTCTGGCATATCAGATACATCTTCCCAGTTACGGTCAGCCGATTTTGCATAGGTGGCGGCAGGTGTGGCGTGTGTAATTCGCGCTGTTGATACAATCCCAGTCGATTTGCCTGCCATTTCAGCAAGCTCTGTTGCTGTTACCAGCTCATTACCCGCAACCGTCGCACAGTTACCACGTTCGATATCTTCATCAACGCCGATAACACCTGCATCTGTTTTAACACCAGATGCCATTGCTGTCATCGTACCCGCAGAATCCGGCGTTTGTGCGTCAACGTTGTATGTTTTTGCAAAACCAGAAAACGGCATCGCTTCAAAACTCAGTTGATGCTCTTCGCCCAGCTTGCCTTCAAGCTGACCCGCCATAATGCGTGCCGCTGTCACGGTAGAAATCCCCATACCGTCACCCACAAATAGAATAACGTTTTTCGCTTTCCCTGACTCTTTAGCAACCGCAGCGATGCTCTCTTCGCTTGCCGCCATCTTAACTTTTGCGGCTTTAAACCAATCATTGCTCGTCAGTGGCGCAAGCTGCTGTGCGGTCAGTGATGTGGCTGGGTCATTACACGCAACCGTTGTCTCTGTGATTTCTGCTGAGTCTAGCTCACCATTGCGGTTTGTATCTTCACCCAATACGGTTTCAGTACCACCATTTACACACTGCTCAGACCCGACAGCTAAGGTGTTTTCAACTGTGATTGTTTCAATTGGGCCTTTGTCATCATCATCAGAACAACCCGCTAATGCCACTACTACAGCAAGAGAAATTAAATTTAGTTTTTTCATTGTCATCGCCATTATTCTTCAATTAGTTCTAGAGCTTGATTTATGATGTGGAAAATTACATTTTGCTCCACAACGCCTTGCGCTAACTGCGCACCTGGACCTTTTGCATGCAATGAAATGTCTTCGCCCGCATGTGTCTCAGAACTTAATGGCACAGTGGCTTCTTGGTGGTAACCTGGGGTCGTTGTATCAACACCCGTTAAGTCAACACGGCCAGCAAATGCAGCGTCGTTATATGACGCATCTGCATCAGTCTCATCGCCTAAATCACGAAAGCCTAAACCATTTGCATACCCGACTGTTGTATACGGCATACCGTCTGCAGCTAGAGTCGGCGTTTCTTTACCAACGGCAACCACTTGACCCAGTATTGGATTACCGCGTTTTGGGTAACCCGCAATGGTAAATACATGACTGTGATCTGCGGTGACTAAAATAAGCGTTTCTTCTGGGTTAGTGTTTTCAACAGCCGCTTGCACTGCTTTTGCAAATTCAACGGTGTCGTTTAATGCGTTGTAAGCATTTCCCGCATGGTGAGCATGGTCAATACGTCCTGACTCAACCGTTAAGAAAAATCCTTTATCATTATTTTTAAGAATGTCGATAGCTTTAGAGGTCATTTGTGATAATGAAGGCTCGCCCGCAATATCGTTACTACGGTCTGCTTCATACTGCATGTGTGACTCATTAAATAGTGCAAACACGCGTTTTGTATCTGCATTTAGTGAATCGAAACCAGCTTGATCCGTGACATACTGACCCTCTGGGTAGAGTGTTTTCCATTCTGCAGTTAGGTCTCGCTCGTCTGTGCGGTCCCCTTCGACTTCACTAACAGCATCAGCTGAATTGAATGCCGCATCTTTCGGTAAAAAGTGACGACGACCACCGCCCATCACAACCTCTAAACCATCCACGTCAGTACCGACAAAACGTGCCTCTAAGTTCTTCTCAAAGTTAACAAGTTGAGATGCAATATCTTCACAACCAGCTGCAACGGCATCAGCCGGCATATCAGAAATATCTTCCCAGTTACGATCCGCCGATTTTGCATAAGTTGCAGCAGGTGTCGCGTGTGTGATTCGTGCTGTTGATATTACCCCCGTTGCTAGGCCTTTAATTTCAGCCAGTTCAGTCGCGGTGATTAATTCATTGCCAGCAACTGTCGCACACTTGCCACGCTCAATATTTTCATTAACACCAATCACGCCAACGTCTGTCTTAACTCCTGAGATAATCGCCGTCATCGTCCCCGCAGAATCAGGAGTTTGTGCATCCACGTTGTAAGTCTTAATTTGCGCAGAGTAAGGGAACTCTTCAAAACTTAAAAAACCTTCTTCGCCAGACTTACCGCTCATTTGACCTGCCATGATGCGTGATGCAGTGAGTGTCGACACCCCCATACCATCACCCACAAATAAGATCACATTCTTCGCTTTAAATGCCTGTTCTGACTGAGCTACCTGTTCTTTCTTGATTAATTTAGCTTCAGCGGCACTGTACCACTCATTTTGTTTTTGACTATCTGGTAACACACCGGCATTCGCCGTCGCTGACAATGCCAACGTAAAGCCAATTGCTGAGGCAATTTTATTAATTTTCATCGTTACGTTCCGTTAGTACGTTATTTTAAGAATTGTATGCGACTAATTAAGCTGCACATGGATAATTAGCGAGCTTATGGTAGGAAGTATTTATGACTGAATAAGTGACTTTTAATGACGAAAATATTAAACAACTGATTAACAGCCAAAAGAAAGAAGCACTGTTTTAAGGTGGTTAATAAAGGCGAGTAGCGAGTAGCGAGTAGCGAGTAGCGAGAACAAAATAAAGCCACGTTAGCCTCAAGCAAACTTTTTGATGTTTAATTACACCAGTAAGTAACCCCCGCTCGGTATCTAACTTCTAATATCTAACTTCTAATATCTAATTTCTAATATCTAATATCTATTTTCTCATCCATAAAAAAACCCGAGACTAAGCTCGGGTTTTTCTTGAATGCTTAATGCATCACTATAGTTGATTACTCAACGATAGTTGCAACAACACCAGCACCAACTGTACGGCCACCTTCACGGATAGCGAAGCGTAAACCTTCGTCCATCGCGATTGGAGCGATTAGCTCTACAGTCATCTTGATGTTATCACCAGGCATTACCATTTCAACGCCGTCTGGTAACTGTACGTCACCTGTTACGTCAGTTGTACGGAAGTAGAACTGTGGACGGTAACCTTTGAAGAATGGAGTATGACGGCCACCTTCATCTTTAGAAAGTACGTATA
>NZ_LYPI01000018.1:0-116770 GCF_001938575.1 Pseudoalteromonas sp. PAB 2.2 | reverse complement strand
ATGGCAAAAGAAAAGTTTGAACGCGTAAAACCGCACGTAAACGTTGGTACAATCGGCCACGTTGACCACGGTAAAACTACCCTAACTGCAGCAATCACTAACGTACTTGCAAAAGTATACGGTGGTACAGCTAAAGACTTCGCATCAATCGATAACGCTCCAGAAGAGCGTGAGCGTGGTATCACAATCTCAACTTCACACGTTGAGTACGATACACCAACTCGTCACTACGCACACGTAGACTGTCCAGGACACGCCGATTATGTTAAAAACATGATCACTGGTGCTGCTCAAATGGACGGCGCAATCCTAGTAGTTGCTGCRACTGACGGTCCTATGCCACAAACACGTGAGCACATCCTACTTTCTCGTCAGGTTGGCGTACCTTACATCATCGTATTCATGAACAAATGTGACATGGTTGATGACGAAGAGCTACTTGAGCTAGTAGAGATGGAAGTTCGTGAACTTCTTTCTGAGTACGATTTCCCAGGTGACGACTTACCTCTAATCCAAGGTTCAGCACTTAAAGCCCTAGAAGGCGAAGAGCAATGGGAAGCGAAAATCATTGAACTAGCTGAAGCGCTAGATTCATACATCCCAGAGCCAGAGCGTGACATCGATAAGCCATTCATCATGCCTATCGAAGACGTATTCTCAATCCAAGGTCGTGGTACAGTTGTAACTGGCCGTGTTGAAGCTGGTATCATCAACGTGAATGACGAAGTTGAAATCGTAGGTATCAAAGAAACTAGAAGGTGGCCGTCATACTCCATTCTTCAAAGGTTACCGTCCACAGTTCTACTTCCGTACAACTGACGTAACAGGTGACGTACAGTTACCAGACGGCGTTGAAATGGTAATGCCTGGTGATAACATCAAGATGACTGTAGAGCTAATCGCTCCAATCGCGATGGACGAAGGTTTACGCTTCGCTATCCGTGAAGGTGGCCGTACAGTTGGTGCTGGTGTTGTTGCAACTATCGTTGAGTAATCAACTATAGTGATGCATTAAGCATTCAAGAAAAACCCGAGCTTAGTCTCGGGTTTTTTATGGATGAGAAAATAGATATTAGAAGGTAGATATTAGAAGGTAGATATTAGAAGTCAGTTACCGAGCGGGGGTTACTTACTGGTGTGATTAAACATCAAAAAGTTTGCTTGAGGTTAACGTGGCTTTATTTTGTTCTCGCTTCTCGCTTCTCGCTTCTCGCTTCTCGCTTCTCGCTTCTCGCTTCTCGCTTCTCGCTTCTCGCTTCTCGCTTCTCGCTTCTCGCTACTAACCACTATTTCCAAGTACTTTGTTTAATTCTTCTCTTAGTCGTGGGTGTTTTAGGCTGTCGGTCATAATATCAGCTACTTTACTATCGCCACTTGATTCTAAGCTTTGAATACGCTGTGCAAGCTCAAGAGCAAACTCTTTTTTATCGAGTTGATTAGCACGATAAAATTGGCTCACAAGGGCACTGGCTGACACGCTACGAACATAGTCGTTATCGTCGCTTTGCAAGAGCTTTTGAAAGTAGTCGGCTAGTTTTGGTGAAACAGAATCGAGTCGCGATAGATTCTCTATGGCATGAATTCGTGTGGTTGGTTCACTTGTATACTCACTGATATTGAGCATCGCGTCGACAACGGCTGTGTGTTGATTTTCATCTAGATCACGTCTGAGCATGCCTAACGTCATTTTAAGTTGCCCATAGGCTGCCAAACGGTCGTCATCGCTATTATTGATATTTAGTAGTGCAGAAAATGCGTCGTTAATTGATTTGTTTGCATAGTGTTGATCGGCCTTAATGCGCTGACGATAATCATCAGGCAAGTTTCTAAACCAATTAACCGATGGATTTCTTTTGGTTGCTTCTGCAATACGTTCTTTTTCGCGTTGTTCGATGACTTTATCGATTTGTTCTGCAATTAAAGTTGGCTCAATTTTAGGGCTACTTTGTTCTAGTGCGTTAATTCGAGTTTCAAGGTCTAGAATATAGCCATGCAATGCGACGAGGTTTTCCCTGTCTTCAAGGGGAACGCTACCACTTACAGATGAAAAATCGTACTTTGCGGGTTGCGGTTTGTTGAGTGGCTTAGATGCCCCAAACTGGTTGTATAACGTTATGCCTAATGCAGCGGTTGCAAATACAAGCGCAACATTTCCTTGCCATGAAGCCATGTCACATCATCCTAATTACTTCTGTGTAATCATCAGATTAAATCATGCTATTTTTTTAATCAATAAACGATGTTGCAATCAATAAAAAAGCGCATTAACTGCGCTTTTAAGATGGTGATAATGAGGTTAGTTTAATGCGCTTTTGCGTACTCTTCAGCTTGTTGCCAAACTCGAAGCATGTTGCCACTTAAGATCTTTTTAATATCTTTATCGCTATAGCCTCGATTTATAAGGCCTTGTACAAGATTAGGGTAGCTAGACACGTCCTTTAAGCCTACAGGCAGTGAGTCACCAACACCATCGTAGTCAGAGCCAATACCGACGTAATCAATGCCTATTAGCGCGACTACGTGGTCGATATGGTCAAGTACTTGCTCAAGGCTTGCAAACGGGAATGGGTTCTTAGCACGATAAGCTGCGTCAAAATCTTTGCTGAGCTTCGTGCCTTCCTTCTTCTTGTCTGCTTTTGCTGTTTTTAGCTGATCATACCAAGAACCAGCTTGAGCGGTTACGAAGCTTGAACCAAAGTTGATTTGAATAACACCGCCATTCTTTTTGAGTGCTAATAACATATCGTCATTCATATTACGCTCAAAGCCTGGCGTATATTTACGCAGCGATGAGTGAGAGGCAATCACTGGTACTTTCGAAATTTCCATGACTTGGTAAAACGCATCATCTGAAATATGCGATACGTCTACAAGCATACCGATGTTGTTCATCTCTTTGACCAGCTCTTTACCAAATGGGCTTAAGCCTTTCCACTTACGGCGAATATCGTAAGAAGAGTCTGAAATGTGATTGCTTTGCGAGTGAGCAAGGGTGATGTAGCGCACACCACGGTCATAAAAATGCTTCAGGTTTTTCATGTCACCTTCAATCGGTGAACCATTTTCCATCCCCATTGCCAACGACATTTTACCTTGTTTAAAGTGTGCTTTGATATCTGCTGTTGAATCAGCCATTGCAAATTTATCTGGGGCACGCTGTACAATGGCTTCCATGCTATCGATTAACTGATTAGCAAGTTGGTAGCTTTTACCTTTGCCTTCAAACTCGAGGTTAGCTGGAATGTAAATTGACATAAAAGGGGCGTTTAGGCCGCCTTGCACTGCACGCGGATAGTCAAAATCGCCGTCATCAGTCGCTTTAGTTACATCGGCCCATTTATCGTGAATACGGTAAGGCACATCAATGTGTGTATCAATTAAAATCGTGTCTTTTGCTAGTTTGATGGCTTTATCTGATGCCGTCGTCTCACTTGCATGAGCTTGGCTGATTAAGGCCAACGAAACAGCGGCAACCAATGAGCTTAGTTTTTTCATTCTTAATGGCTCTTTAAAGTTAAAAAGCCATTGTGAAGGGTTGTAGAAAAAGTTACAAGTTTAGTCGTTAAACGACGCTTGATACTCTGGGTCGGCTTGTAATGCGATAAACTCGGCTTTTGAAATAATGGTGACAGATTCATGTAGTTCAGAAAAGAACACCATTGCGTCACCTTTTTTTAGTTGCTGAGTAACCTGCGCCACCTTACTTTCAATACTTACCTCTTGCTCGCCATAGTCAGTGCCTTCACGTAATACATAGCTTTCAATTAAATTGTAAAGTGTCTCTTTATCAAGTTTTTCGTGTGGAATGATCATCGCTGCTCTTTTTAACTAACTGTTGAAAATACTCAGGCACTATACGCTCAAGCCAGTACTCGGGTTTAAACGGATTATTACCGCTAATAAAACCAACATGGCCGCCTTTTTCGGAGATACGCAGAGTAACATGTTCACTGACATCTGTGCTATCGGGCACGGCTTTAATTGATAGCATCGGGTCATCTTTTGCGTGCACAATAAGTGTCGGTGTTGCGATCGTTTTTAAAAACGGTTTGGCGCTTGCTTGTTGATAGTAATCTTCAGCGCCAGCAAAACCATGCAAGGGAGCCGTTAGTAAGTTATCGAACTGCCATAAGTCATCAATAGCCATTAATTTTTCTGGGGTAAGACTAATTTTCTGTTCTATTTGTGGCAGCTTTCTTTGCATTGATTTTTTCATGCGATCAAGCAAATACTTTTGATAAATTTTACCTAAACTTTTACGTATTACTTCGCATGATGCCGATAAATCAAAAGGAGCCGATACCACGGCTGCACCATGTAAGTTCGATTGGCTACCTTGCTCACCTAAATATTTAGCAAGCACATTACCGCCTAGCGAAAAGCCAACAGCGAAAAGAGGACGTGAGGGAAATGTGTTTTTTAGGTGGTTGATAAAAAAGCGTAAATCTTCGGTCTCGCCACTATGATAAGCACGCGCAAGGCGATTAACTTCGCGTGAGCAATTACGAAAGTGCATGAGCACTACCGCAAAGCCTTGCTGCTTGAGCTTTTTCATCATGCCTTTGGCATAAAAGCTATTAATGTTGCCCTCTAGGCCGTGTAACACAATGGCTAATGGAGCATGTTCATTGTGTGGCTGTGCCCAAGCAAGTTCTAAAAAGTCACCATCTGGGGTGTCGATTGTTGATAAGTCGTAGCGTGTATTATGAAAAGGACGAAAGAAGCGCGGCATTATGGTTTGCAAATGGCGATTGCGCATCCACCACGCAGGCTTAAACTCAGGTAACATAGTTGACACTTTCAAGACAAAACAAGCGCCCATTGTAGCAAGTTTTTGCTTTTTTAGAACAGGTGGCAATTTTGTGTTGTTGCAAATAAAAAGCCCCTAAACAATAAAATTGGATGGGGGCTTTGTGCGTCGTGCTTAATTCTTACTTAGGAACTTCTGCGTCGTGAACTTTCTTGATGAAATATCCGACGTAAAAAAGGCATAAAACGATAACAACTGCCAAAATGCCAAATGACATAAATAAGACGGGGTCGCTAAAAAAATCTCTAAAGAATACGTTCATGGTTGTGCCTCCTAATGTCTATGGGTTAATCATAGGCTGGCTTTGGGGTGGGTGATATGATCCAGATCAAGCTATTTTCCTGAAGCCACACAAGGCGATTTAGAAGTTGATTTGGATCAAGTTTGATAGGCTATTAGCGATTAGACGTCAGTCGATCGAGAGGCGTTTTGCTTCAGATAAAGCCTTAAGGGTATGGCTTACTACTTACTATGAGTGGCGTTGGATTGACTGCGCACTCACCACTTTACTTAATATATAACCCTATATTATTCGCATTGGAACATGGCGTTAGAGTCATCGTATTCAGTGCGTTTATAAGAAGCTGTTGCTGTTGTTTTTCGAGTTTTAATTCTGCACTGAGTAATTCTTTACGAATCGTGGCGTAATCAGCAATTTCGGTTTGATTGGCTTTTAGGTAGGCGCGAGTCTTACGTAGAGGCTTTAATACCTGCTCGTCAAATTCAATAATGCATAATTCAAGCTGATTAAGTTGAGAGTTGTTTAAAGCAAGCCCAAGAGAATCTAAATAATACAATAGCAGACACAGGTTAACGTTTTTACCTTGCTGGTTTTGGTAATCTAACAGGCTTGCTTGCATGTCATCTTTACTATAAAGCTGACATGCAAATTGCCAAAAATCGTCACTGTTAAGCAAGTTCATCGGCAAACGCTTGTTCTTTTTCTTCCATCTCTTCAAGGGCCATCAGTAGCTCTTCTTCAATGTCATTTACTTTTGGCGTTAATGTCGCTTGTTTTGCGAGTAACTCTTTGAGTTTTGCTTTGTTGTCATCGTTATAAAGCGCGTTATCGCCAAGTGCCTCTTCGATTTCAGCTAATTCCGCTGAGTGTTTATCAAGTTGCTTTTCGAGCTTTTCAATTTGCTTTTTAAGTGGTTGTACTGATTTTCTAAACTCGGCTTCTAAGCGCTTTTGTTCTTTACGATTGATGCTTGAATGCGCTTTCGGTGCGCTGTCTTCAGTTGTTTTTGCAGCTTCTTTGTTCGCATTGAGTAACCATTGGTAGTACGCGTCAAGATCATAGCCAAACTGGGTTACTTCTCCGTTATCAACAAGGTAATATTCATCGGCTGTGTTTTTCAACATGTGGCGATCGTGCGATACGGTGACCATTGCCCCTTCAAAACCTTGTAGAGCCATTACAAGAGCATGTCGCATTTCTAAATCAAGGTGGTTGGTGGGCTCATCGAGTAACAGTAAGTTGGGCTTTTGATACACCAACATAGCCAGTACTAAACGTGCTTTTTCGCCACCCGAAAATGGAGCAACTGGCTCAAGTGCTTTATCGCCAAAAAATGCAAAGCCCCCTAAAAAGTCGCGCAGTGATTGCTCTGTTGCCTGCGGGTTTAAACGTTGTAAATGCGTAACGGCACTGGCTCTTAGATCCAACGATTCGAGTTGGTGCTGCGCAAAGTAGCCAATATTTAATCCTTGATGCTGAAACACTTCGCCCGCTTGCGGTTTGAGATCTCCAGCTAATAATTTTATTAGCGTTGATTTACCCGCGCCATTTCGACCAAGCAAGGCAATACGGCTGCCCGGTACGAGGTTAAGCTTAATGCTGTGTAAAATGGTGGTATCGCCATAGCCCGCTTTGGCTTGGTCAAGTGTCATGAGCGGGTTCGGTAGTGCGGTTGGTTCAGCAAACTCAAAATCGAAGGGTGAATCAGCATGTGCTGGCGCCAGCTTTTCCATACGTTCCAGTGCTTTTACCCGGCTTTGTGCTTGTTTTGCTTTACTTGCTTTGGCTTTAAAGCGAGTAATAAACTGTTCAAGATGCGCAATTTGTTCTTGTTGCTTTTCGAACATGGCCTGTTGCTGTAATAAGCGTTCTGCTTTTTGGCGTTCAAATTGCGAGTAATTGCCTTTATAAATATTAATTTTTTGCTGGTCGATATGCCAAATTTGATCAACCACCGCATCGAGAAACTCACGGTCGTGTGAGATAAGCACAAGTGTGCCAGTATAGGCGCGTAAAAAGCGCTCTAACCAGTAAACAGCATCAAGGTCTAAGTGGTTGGTTGGCTCATCTAAAAGCAATAAATCGGCATCGCGAATAAGGGCTTGTGCCAAGTTTAAGCGCATACGCCACCCCCCCGAAAAGGCACTCACAGGGTTGTCAATTTGCTCATTGGAGAAACCTAAACCATGTAGCAGTTCACCGGCTTTTGCTTCAATGCTGTAACCTTGGATATTTTCAAGCCCAATATGTGCCTTTGCTTGTGCCGCGCCATCATTATTTTGCTCGGCTTCGCGCAGTGCGATTCTGAGTGTGTAATAGTCAGGATGGCCTTGGAGTACGTAATCAAGCGCACTAATATCGAGAGCCGGTGTTTCTTGCTTTACAGAAGAAATGGACCAGTCTTTAGGAATACTGCATTCACCAGCATCGAGTTGTAATTCAGACTTTAATAGCGCGAACAATGTGGATTTACCACAGCCATTAGCCCCGACTAGGCCTACTTTATGCTCAGGGAATAAGGTTGCAGAGGCACCTTTTAATAAGGCATTACCACCACGAAGAAGCTCGATGTCTGAAATTTGGATCATGAAAGTTTACTTGCACACCACAGTTTTAATTGCGCATATTATAACACGGATCGTATTAGGCTTCGCAATCGTATCAAACACAGAATTATTAGGCTAAAATAGCCGCCTAAATGGCACCGGAGATCATGTATGAGACAAAAAAAACGCTTTATCGCAGGGGCATCATGCCCAGAGTGTAATGCGATGGATACGATGATGCTTTATAAAGAGCATGATGTTGAGAAAGTAGAATGTGTGCAGTGTGGCCATAAAATGACTCAGCCAGAAAAAGCAGTACAAGCCTCAACACGCCAGTTTGAACAAGTGATTGGGGTGTTTAAGCCGGGCGATTAACCCGGCTAAATTTTTCAATATTAATAATGTGGCGGAGGCGGCTCATGCATCTGCGACATTAAAGAAGGTTGTTGTGCTTCTTTAATTTTTTCTGCAAGCAATTCAGTCTGGCGCTTCATTTTTGCAAGCTGTTGCTGATGCGCTTTAAGCTCATCATTTAATATTTCAATTGTTTCATCTTGAAAAGCGACTTTTGCTTCAAGTTCCATTAGACGATGTTCAATTGTGTTCATTTGATTCTCTTACATTAAAACTTTCAGCGAATCCGCTGGAGCTTTCGGTTAATAACGCTTGGTTGTTATCAGTAAACGCAACATCTAACACCACGGCCGATTTCGGGCGACTTCCTTCACGAGGAACCACTTGCCACGTTTGCAATTTTTTACCTGAGTCTAGCTGCCATAATTCAACAAGTCGATTGGGTGACCCGGTTGCGATTAAGGTGCCTTCATCGTTAAAACGCACTGCGGTAAAAATTTTCTGACGCGCAATATACGCCAGTTTGCTAACAAGATCACCTGTAGTCAGTTGCCATACATTTGCTTGCTTCATACTGTCAGCTGTAAATGCATAGCGGCCTTGTGGATCGAGGGCGACTTGAGTAACGCGAGTCGGGTGGTTAAAGCGATGTATAACTTGCCCTGTACGGGTATCCCAAAAGTAGGCAACATAGTCATTAGAACCACTGATTGCGTAATGACCATTCGGTGAAAGGTCAACAACATTCACTTTTTCTTGGTGGCCAAGGAACTCTATGCGTCTTCCGGTCTCTAAGTCGAGGTAAACGACTACACCGTCGGCGCGGCCATATAACACGCTGCGTCCTTGGTCGCTAATCGCGATATCTCTAATTGTTGAGGCGTGTATTTTATAGTAGCCCGTGTTTTTACCTGAGTTAATGTCCCACACAGCAAATGTGGACTTTTCTGCGGTGACAGCATGGCTATTGTCGTAAGAGATTGCCACAGTGTGAACGAGGCTATCTTGAGCTTGTTGTTGAAACCATTGGTATTTTAATACCTGCTGTTGATTATCCCACAGCGCGACCCCATGGTGTATAGATGAGATCACGCTGTATTTGCCATCATGCGAAATAGCAGATGCAAACGCACCTTTAGCCGCATGTTCATAACGTGCAGTGGATTGCTCATGTTGCTCAGAGCAGGCAACAACTAAGCTTAGGCTTAGCAGATACAAAAAAGTACGAAATATCGACATATTACGGGTATTTCCCCTTAACTCTTCGTGATTGAGAGGTTAGACTAGGGCTCATTAAAGGCCTAGGTTGTTATTCTAATCACTGATCATGCGTTTGCATGAAGTTTAGTTATTAGACAAGCAGCCTACCATGTAGGTCGTTAATCTTTAACTAGTAATAATACAATAATTGACAACTGCAAAGTGTGTCGGAGATATAAAATGAGAAAGACGATTAAATTGTCATTGATTGCAGCGTCAGTTTTAGCGCTTACAGCTTGTAATCAAGAAGCAAAAAAAGAACAGCAAGTTGAAGTTAAACTAGAGACTGAAGCACAACAACAAGCATACGGTATCGGTGCCTCTGTTGGTAATTTCTTGAATCAAGACTTAGCTGACAAAAAAGAGTTAGGTGTTGAATTAGATGAAGCGCTATTAAAGCGTGGTTTTGAAGACGCACTTGCAGGTAACGCAAAATTAGACGACGAAAAAATTCGTGAAGTGTTAACAGCGCTTGATCAAAGCATTCGTACTAAGCAACAAGAAAAAGCAAAAGTAGAAGCTGAACAGAGCAAAGCTGAAGGCGAAAAATACCTAGCAGAGAACGCGAAGAAAGAAGGCGTGACAGTAACTGAGTCTGGTTTACAGTACGAAGTGATTTCACAAGGTGATGGCGAAAAGCCAGTTGCAACTGACGTGGTAAAAGTACACTACAAAGGTACTTTACTAGATGGAACTGAGTTCGATAGCTCTTATTCACGTAATGAGCCAACGACTTTCCCACTTAACCGTGTGATCCCAGGTTGGACTGAAGGTTTACAGTTAATGCCTGTTGGCTCTAAGTACAAATTCACTATCCCAGCTGATCTTGCTTACGGTGAGCGCGACCTAGGTAAGATCCCTGCTAACTCAACGCTTGTGTTTGAAGTAGAACTACTTGAAATTCAAAGCGAAGAAAAAGCAGCTGCTGCAGAGTAATTTTTTACTCAATGAGAAAAGGGCCTAAAGTAGGCCCTTTTTTTAGCTGCTAAATGCTGTTTCTTTCATTTGCAGCGTGCCTTTATCGGCATCAAGTGCCACCACCGTACCGACCGGTAAAATAAACTGGCGTTTAATATGACCAATCATTGCACCGCGATAAGCCGGAATGCCTAATGGCTTAATATAATCAGCAAAGATATCATCCAAGGTTAATGAGCCATAGCCTCGACCTGGCTTACAGTCATTACAATCACCAAATACAAACCCCGCTATTTTATCTAGTGCGCCCATAAGTTTAAGGGTGCTCATCATACGGTCAATACGATAAGGGGCTTCATCAATATCTTCTAAAAATAAAATAGCCCCATTAAAGTCAGGTAAGTAGTCAGAGCCTGCGAGTGCTGTGAGTACAGTGAGATTCCCCCCGATTAAACGGCCACTGACCTGACCCGCATTGATGGTTTGGGTTAAGTATTGGCTGTTGACTAGTTCATCGTCTGCTTTGGGTAAATTTTGGTAGCGCATTAACTGACGTTGTTCAAACATGTTTTTAAATTGCGCAACATGAAATGGATTCCAATCGCTGGTGGCATTAGGGCCATGAAAACTAATAAGCCCGGCTTTAGCGAGTAATGCATTATGTAATGCCGTGATATCAGAATAGCCCATAAGAGGTTTCGGATTATTTCGAATTGTTGCATAGTCTAAAAGTGGCAGGATGCGAGCCGCACCCGACCCACCCCGTAAGCACACAATCGCATCGACATGTGGGTCGGCAAATAAGCTGTTTAAGTCACTCGCTCTTTGTGCATCTGTGCCAGCTAAATGACCGCGTCGGGCTAAAATATTAGGGGCAAGCTTTGCTTTATAGCCGAGTGCTTCTATTACACCTTTTGCGAGTATGATGTCAGCGTGCTCAGCGGTTGCCGCTGATGGGCTGCACAGACCAATGGTTCCCCCTTTTTTTAATGGCTTTGGTTTTACTAAAGTGGGAGTTGCAGTGTGTGATGCGCCAATCAGTGGTTGGCTGGTTGCTAAACTTGCACCTGCTGCAAGAACAGAAAGAGATTTTAAGAAAGTACGTTTGTTCATCGTGCGCCTCATTTTTTTACTATGAGTAACGCATTAAAATAATTATTTCAAATTTTTGTTATGAAATGGAATATAACATTCTATTAAGGTAGGCAGATAACAAGACTTTCCAGCAGAGAAAGTGTTCTCTGCTGCCGTCTTACTGTGTTAGCTGGTGTGGTTTGAATAGAGATTATCGATTAGTTCATCTTCTAATTCAAAGCGCAGCTCAAGTGCTTCACCTAGCACTGATAAATCTTTATCAAATTCATCGAGCAAGTCATCTGAGTCAACTTCAGCGTATTTGTCGTTAAAGTCTAATGCAACATCGGTAGTTTCAGAAATTCGTGGGTAGAGCGCATTGGCTAGCTTTTGGCTTTCTGGGCCTTTTTCTTCACAGGCCTTGGCAATGTCGTCATACACTTCGAAATGTCCCGCTGACAGGTAATCCATCAGTATTTGACAAAAGTTTTGGATTTGCAGTTGATCAGGTAGGGCGTGATCTTTCTTTTCATACGGTGAAAATCCCGCAATACGGCAAAACAACACAAGTAGCTCTTGACGTTCTGTAAGCCATTTATCGATGACAGAATGGCTACCTCCCCACTTTTGTTGAGCTTTTTCCAAACGCGTCAGCATATTTCATCTCCTCGCTGAGTTGGTTTTCCTTCCCTATATAAGAAGGAAATATGACACAAAGATCAACTAAATTCTTAGTGTCTAATTGCAACAGATTGTTAAAAGCCAACTTAGAGGCGCATATTTAAGCAGCGTTTTTCTGCTTCTTTACACTGTTGTCTAAGGCTGGACTTTTATGCTCTAACAGCAGTGTATGGGAAATAATTAAAAACTACTAGTGTTTATTTTGGATTATCAATCTAATGAGGTAGAGGGGGTATCTTGTTGATTAAGAAAAGAAAAAACCACCAAAATTGGTGGTTTAATTCTTTTTCCGGACTTGTTAAAACAAGCTTTCTTATAGTTATGGGAAGATTTTTGTTCTTATTGTTATACAATTTTTATTATTGTTTTTGTTAACGCGGGATAAGTTATACCAAGCTTTTTTCGATGTTGCAAATTTATTAATAAAAAGTTTTAAAATTATTTTAATTTCGTTCAATAATTGTGCGGTTTTATGTGGCGTAGCTAAAAACTATGATCTATGTCTAGGGTCGGTTATCTATCCATAGTGAGCGGCGCAATATGGTGATACAATCAGCGCAATTTCATTCAGTTCTAGGATCTAAAACGCATGAGCGAATTAAAAAACGACCGTTATTTACGTGCACTACAAAAGCAACCTGTCGATGTTACACCGGTATGGATGATGCGCCAAGCAGGCCGTTATTTACCTGAATACCGTGCTACACGTGCTCAAGCAGGCGACTTTATGAGCTTATGTAAAAACGCCGAACTTGCTTGTGAAGTGACTTTACAGCCATTACGTCGTTACCCGCTTGATGCTGCGATTCTATTCAGCGATATTTTAACTATCCCAGATGCGATGGGATTAGGCCTTTATTTCGAAACCGGCGAAGGTCCTAAGTTCGAGCGCCCAATTTCATCATTAGCGGATGTTAAAAAGATTCCTAATATCGATCCAACTGATGAATTAGGCTATGTGATGAATGCGGTAAGCACCATTCGTCGTGAACTCAAAGGTGAAGTGCCACTGATTGGCTTCTCAGGTTCACCTTGGACACTTGCCACATACATGGTTGAAGGTGGAAGTAGCAAAACATTCGGGAAAATCAAAAAAATGGCGTTTGCAGAACCGCAAACACTACACCTATTACTCGATAAATTAGCTGATTCAGTGATTGATTACCTCAACGCACAAGTGAAAGCAGGTGCGCAATCATTGATGGTTTTTGATTCATGGGGGGGAGTGTTAAGCCCGCGTGATTACAATGAATTCTCACTACAGTATATGCATAAAATCGTTGATGGCTTAATTCGCGAGTACGACGGTCGTAAAGTGCCGGTAACACTATTTACTAAAAATGGTGGTCAGTGGATTGAAGCAATTGCAGCAACAGGCTGTGATGCAGTAGGCCTTGATTGGACAATCAATATTGGTGATGCAAAGCGTCGTGTTGGTGATAAAGTGGCACTACAAGGTAATATGGACCCATCAATGCTGCACGGTACGCCAGAGCGTATTCGTCAAGAAGTGGCCACAATTTTAGAAGACTTTGGTACAGGTTCTGGTCATGTATTTAATTTAGGGCATGGTATTACCCCAGATGTTGACCCTGAACATGCCGGTATATTTATTAACTCAGTGCATGAGTTAAGTGCTAAATATCACAAGTAAGTCGCTCTAGTTATAAAAAAGCCCGCAATATGCGGGCTTTTCTATATACGTTCAATCGCTTATTTAAATAAGCGATTTAAACCATTTAACGCAGCAACTCGGTAGGCCTCAGCCATGGTTGGGTAGTTAAAGGTTGTATTTACGAAGTAATCGATGGTGTTACCACCGTTCTTTTGTTCCATAATTGCTTGCCCGATATGGACAATTTCAGACGCACGTTCACCAAAACAATGCACACCAAGCACTTCTTTAGTATCAACATGGAATAAAATCTTTAAGCTACCTACCTCAGTCCCGGCAATTTGTGCGCGTGCCAAATGCTTAAACTGTGCACGGCCAACTTCGTATGGAATTTTAGCTGCGGTAAGCTCTTGTTCGGTTTTACCCACTGAGCTCATTTCAGGAATCGTATAAATACCGGCAGGAATATCAATAATCAATTTTTCTTCGCAGTTACCACATGCAATGGCATCAGCAGCAATACGACCTTGGTCAAAGGCAGCACTCGCAAGGCTTGGGTAACCAATAACATCACCTACAGCATAAATGTTATCAACCTCTGTTTGGTATGTTTCATTTACTTTAAGCTGGCCACGGCTATCGGCTTTTAAACCCACAGCATCGAGGTTTAGAGTGTCGGTATTACCTGTACGTCCGTTAGCAAACAAAATACAGTCTGCTTTGACACGTTTGCCCGACTTCAAATGCATCACGACACAGTCATCACGGGTTTCGATGCGATCAAACTCTTCGTTATGGCGAATAACAATGCCGCTATTCCAAAAGTGGTAACTCAGTGCATCTGAAATCTCAGCATCCATAAAGGCTAGTAAGCGATCACGGGTGTTAACTAAGTCAACTTTCGCGCCTAAGCCTTTAAAAATAGAGGCGTATTCACAGCCAATCACACCTGCACCATAAATAAGCACGCGATGAGGGTCGTGTTCAAGGCCTAAAATGGTATCGCTGTCGTAAATTCGTGGATGCGAAAAATCAACGCCTGGTGGCCTGTAAGGGCGAGAACCCGTTGCGATAACAATGGTTTGTGCAGTTAATGTTTCAAATGAACCGTCGATGTGAGTAATTTTCACTGTGTGTTTATCAATAAACTCAGCATCGCCTTGGTACATATGAATACGATTACGGTCGTAAAAGCTACTGCGTAGGTTAGATTGTTTCGAAATGACATTACTAGCATGGCGAAGAATATCAGGGAAAGTGAGGCGGTTAGGGCGCTCGCTGATATTAAAAAGTGGGTTCGCTTTGTATTCAATGTAACGACTAACAGAGTGGCGTAAGGCTTTTGAAGGAATAGTGCCCCAATGGACGCAACCGCCACCTACTGATTCTTGGCGCTCAATAACAGCTACTTTTTTGTTACTTTTAGACAGGTTCATGGCGGTGCCTTCACCGCCAGGACCTGTGCCTATGATAATCGCGTCGTACTGATACGAAGGCGTATCTTTTTGCTTTACGTTTTGTTTGGCCACAGCCGCTCCTATGTTAACTAAAAGAGGCTTTTAATAACCTCGCATTTAGTGCAAGCCAAGCCTGCTTTTGGTTTTCCCAAGCGGCTTCAAGCTCATGATATTGTGTCATTACTGCTGATTTTTCGCATTGTTTTATCATTTTATTTTTTTTGATTTCTAACACGCGTTTTTGCAGGGCACAAAAGTGTTGCAGCTTTTTCAGCAATAATTCGTACTCAGATTGTAATAATGTAAGCTTATCTTGGGCTAAAGGCAATTTTGCGAGCTTATCTTGGGTTTTATTCATCAAGGTTTCTGCTTTCGCTTTTTCAATACGTTCAACAGGCGTACGTTTGAGCTTTGAGGCTAAACCCATCGCGGCCAATGAGCGGATCATCCACTTAGTAGGGTCATAGTGATACCATTTTATGCCGTTACGATAGTCGCTGGCAAAAATATGGTGGAAGTTATGATAACCTTCGCCATAAGTGAATAACGCTAAAAAACCGTTATCACGTGCAGTATTTTTTTCTGTGTATGGACGAGAGCCCCAAATGTGCGCCACTGAATTTATAAAAAAGGTAAAGTGTTGGCTTAATACCAAACGTAGCAGACCCGCAAGTAATAGCATGCCCCACACATCACCCAGCATTAAACCCAGCGCAAGTGGAATACCAATATTAGTGGCTAATACTAACTTCATGTAATGGCGGTGTTGCCACATTACCACTTTATTTTTCTGTAAATCTCGGCAGTTGTTGTAGTTGCCATACTCATCACCTTGATAGTCACGTAGCATCCAGCCTATATGGCTATACCAAAAGCCGTTGGTAGCTGCGTAAGGGTCTTTGACAGGGTCGTCGACTTGACCATGGTGAATACGGTGATCACTACTCCAATGCAGTGCGCTGTTTTGCAGTGCAAATGCACCACCAAGGGCAAAAAAGGCTTCAATCACTGGATGAGTATCGTAAGTCTTGTGTGCCCACAGGCGATGATACCCTGCGGTAATCGACATACCCGCATAAAACATACACGCAACGAATGCAATCCAATGTGCGCTGGTAAATCCATAGGTAATTCCATACCATGGCACTAAAGTAACGGCAGCCAAAAAAGTAAGGCTAAAGAATAGGACATTGGTCCAAATAATAGGTGGTTTTTTCATCTTTCAAAATCTGAGCGTACACTTGTACGCTAAAATAGTGTTTCAAACTCTCCGCGTCAAGTATTAGACTGTCTCATTAACCGAAAAATCATTAAAAATTCACGCTGGGAGTTTCCATGTCGGGTGTTAGAGCGCAACAGAAACAAAAAACACGACAAGCACTAATCGAAGCAGCATTTAATCAATTGAGTGCGGATCATAGTTTTTCTAATTTAAGCTTGCGTGAAGTTGCCCGTGAGGCCGGTATTGCGCCTACCTCGTTTTACCGTCACTTTAAAGACATGAACGAACTTGGCTTAACCATGGTAGATGAAGCGGGTTTAACGCTGCGCCAATTGATGCGTCAAGCACGTAGGCGAATAGCCAGTGGTGGCAGTGTCATTACGACATCTATTGTGACTTTTATGGAGTTTATCGATAACTCGAGTAACCAGTTTAGGTTGCTGCTGCGTGAACGTTCTGGCACTTCTAAGGCATTTCGTGCTGCTGTCGCGCGTGAAATTAAACACTTTATCTTAGAACTTGCTCACTACCTTGAAAGCGAAACCCCATGCGATGCCACCCATGCGTATATTCAAGCGGAGGCCATGGTGACTTTAGTATTTAACGCCGGTGCTGAGGCACTTGATATTGAAGGACAGCAGCGAGAAGAGTTAGTAGAGCGTCTAATTTGGCAACTACGTTATATTGCTCGCGGCGCCACAATGTATGTGCGAGACAACAATCATTCTTAAAAGTTAATCTAAACACGGGAGTCGGCTGTAAACGATAAATTAAACGCTGTCGACTTAGGTTTTGGATTTATTATTCAAAATGTGCGGTTTAATGGATTTTAAATTTCTATTATTATCGATTTTCAATCTACTTTTTAGAAAAATTATGCTTGCAAGCCTGTTTGTTGAATGTTAAAAATACAGCTCACTGAACACACATTTAGTAAATAAAGATGCAAATGACACGTTTAATTACATTAAAACTGAACCTCTTACTGCTTAAGCGAGTAGGCGGGGCTTAGTGTATTTGCATTTGTAAAACATTATAAAACCCCGCAAGCGCGGGGTTTTTTTTATCTCGCTAATGGGTCATTGGGAACGAGGACAGTTTATGAAAGATAAGGTTTGGATTTTTGACACAACGTTACGTGATGGTGAGCAAGCGCTTAAAGCGAGCCTAACAGAAGACGATAAAATTCAACTTGCGCATACCATTAGCCGCTTAAACGTGGATGTAATGGAAGTGGGTTTTCCGGTATCAAGCCCGGCAGATTTTCGCTCAGTACAGCGTATTGCGACCGAAGTAAAAGGACCAATTATTTGTGGTTTAGCGCGTGCGGTTGCAAAAGACATTGAAGCCTGTGGTGAAGCGCTACGCCCAGCAGAGCAAGGGCGTATTCATACCTTTATTGCAACCAGTCCATTACACCTTGAACATAAACTACGAATGAGCTTAGACGACGCCACCGCCATGGCTGTAAAGTCGATTAAGCTTGCTCGTCACTATACTGATGACGTGGAATTTTCGTGTGAAGATGCTGGCCGTACACCACATTGGGATTTATGCCGTATCGTTGAAAAGGCCATTGATGCAGGTGCATCGACCATCAACTTACCTGATACCGTGGGCTATGTAACGCCAGACGAGTATGCGGCGATGATCCATCACTTAATGAATAATGTGCCCAACATCGATAAGGCGCGCTTAAGTGTGCATTGTCATAACGATTTAGGTTTAGCAGTGGCGAATTCAATTGCTGCGGTGCAGGCGGGCGCTCGCCAAATTGAGTGTACGATTAACGGCATAGGTGAGCGTGCAGGTAACTGCTCGCTTGAAGAAGTGGCGATGATCATGAAAATGCGTGAAGACCACTTAAAAGTGCATACCGATATTCACAGTGAAGAAATTTACCGCGCTTCTCGTCAAGTGGCGAAGATATGTAATATGCCGGTCCAGCCAAACAAAGCCATTGTTGGTGAGAATGCGTTTGCGCACAGCTCGGGTATTCACCAAGACGGCGTTTTAAAAGCGCAGAATACTTACGAGATCATGTCGCCAGAAAGTGTGGGTGTGCCCAGTAATCAATTAAACATGACATCGCGTTCAGGGCGTCATGTTATTGAGCACCGTTTAGAAGAGTTAGGTTATCAAAAGTCTGACTACGACATGGATAGCTTATACGAGAGCTTTTTAGCATTAGCAGACCAAAAAGGCACGGTGTATGACTATGACTTAGAAGCGATGATTTACTTCAATCAAATCAGAGATAAAGACGAGAAGTATCAACTTGAGTTTGTTAACTCAACGTCTAATTCGCAATCGGTTGCCAGTTCTACGATTGGCATGACCATTGACGGTGTATCTAAGCAAGAAGCTGCAACGGGCAATGGCCCGGTAGAAGCCTCGTTTTTGGCAATTGAGCGTTTAACGGGTATGTCGGTTGAGATGATTGAATACAACCTTGAAGCCACAGGGCAAGGCGCAAGTTCATTAGGCCAAGTAAATATTATTGCTAAATACGATGGTCGCCCTTATCACGGTGCGGGCATTGCGGCAGATGTCGTTGAAGCCTCAGTGCGTGCCATGATCCGTGTGTATAACTTAATTTATCGTGCACAAAAAGTGTCTGATTTAAAACAACAAAGGAAAGCAGGATGAGTCAATCTAATTACAGCATCGCCGTATTAGCAGGCGATGGCATTGGTCCAGAAGTAATGGCTGCAGCAGAAACCGTATTGGATGCTGTAAGTGAAAAGTTTGGTTTTACATTGACTCGTCATCACCATGCGATAGGTGGCGCTGCGATTGATGAATTTGGTCAAGCATTGCCGCAAAGTACACTTACTGCGTGTGAAAATGCTGATGCTATTTTATTTGGCTCTGTAGGCGGCCCAAAATGGGAGAACTTACCACCGAATGAGCAACCTGAGCGTGCTTCGTTGTTGCCACTGCGTAAGCATTTTGGTTTGTTTTGTAATTTACGCCCCGCACAGTTGCTACCAGCCTTAAGTGCAGCTTCACCACTTCGTGCAGATATTAGCGCACAAGGCTTTGATATTTTATGTGTACGTGAGTTAACGGGCGGTATTTATTTTGGTGAAAAAGGGCGCAGCGGTGAAGGCGAACAAGAGACCGCATTCGACACGCAAACCTATTCGCGTAAAGAAATTGAACGCATTGCTCGCTTTGCGTTTGAAGCGGCAAAACTACGTAGTAACCATGTTACATCGGTTGATAAAGCCAACGTGTTAGCGTCAAGTGTACTGTGGCGAGAAGTGGTCACCGAAGTCAGCAAAGACTACCCAGAAGTAAGCCTCGATTACATTTATGTTGATAATGCGGCGATGCAATTAGTGAAGCAACCAAGCCAATTTGATGTACTACTTTGCGATAACCTATTTGGCGATATTTTGTCGGATGAATGCGCGATGATCACAGGCTCTATGGGCTTATTACCATCGGCGAGTTTGAACCAGTCTGGCTTTGGTTTGTATGAACCTGCGGGTGGCTCTGCCCCCGATATTGCAGGAAAAGGGGTGGCAAACCCGATTGCGCAAATTTTAAGTGCTGCACTTATGTTGCGTTACTCGCTTGGACAAGATGAAGCGGCACGGACTATCGAAAAAGCGGTGGCAGAGGCGGTTGAAGCCGGTGTGGGTACGCCTGATATCTATCCAAATGCAGGGTATACCACCAGTGATGTTGCTGCAGCAATTGTTGCACGTATTTAATTAAAATTGATTGCGCTGAACTCGTCATTCAGTGCAGCTAAAACGAGGGAATAGCAAGTGGCCCAAACCTTATATGATAAAATTTGGCAAGCCCATGTGGTCGCCAGTATTAATGATCAAACCGATTTACTGTATATCGACCGTCATTTAGTTCACGAAGTAACATCACCACAAGCGTTTGCAGGTCTGCGTGAGAAAAACCGCAAAGTGCGTTGCCCAGAAAAAACCTTTGCAACCATGGATCATAACGTTTCAACAAAAAGCCGTTCGTTAGATGCTGCAAGCGAAGTGTCTAAAAACCAGTTAATGGCACTGGATGCAAACTGTAAAGAGTTTGGTATTCAACTTTATGATTTAAATTCGATTAATCAAGGTATTGTGCATGTAATGGGGCCTGAGCAGGGCATTACCTTACCGGGTACGACCATTGTTTGTGGTGACAGTCATACTTCAACCCATGGTGCGTTTGGTGCACTTGCGCACGGTATTGGTACCTCCGAGGTCGAGCACGTATTAGCAACCCAAACCTTACAGCAGAAAAAAGCCAAGTCGTTAAAAATTCAAATTAATGGTCGTTTACGCCCAACAGTCACAGCGAAAGACCTAATTATGGCGGTCATTGGTAAGCTAGGGACCGCGGGTGGCACTGGCTATGTAGCTGAATTTTGTGGTGAAGGCATTGAAGCACTGTCAATGGAAGCACGCATGACGCTGTGTAACATGAGCATTGAAATGGGCGCAAAAGCCGGTTTAATTGCACCTGATCAAACTACCTATGATTACTTAAAAGGTCGCCCATTTGCACCAAAAGGCGATGACTTTGACGCAGCAGTTGCCTATTGGCAAACACTAAAAACGGACGAAGGCGCGCAGTTTGACCATGTTGTTGAATTACAAGCAGCCGACATTCAACCGCAAATTACTTGGGGCACCAGCCCTGAACAAGTTATTGGCGTAGATGAGTGTATTCCAGACCCAGACCAAGAGCCTGATTTAATTAAAGCCGATGCGATTCGCAGTGCGCTTAAATACATGGGTTTAAAAGCGGGTGACAAGCTGTCTTCAGCAACGGTTGATACGGTATTTATTGGTTCATGTACTAATAGTCGTATTGAAGACTTACGTGCCGCTGCACAGATTGTTGAAGGTAAGCAAGTTGCAGCCGGTGTAGAGGCATTGATTGTTCCAGGCTCTGGCCTTGTTAAAAAGCAAGCAGAAGACGAAGGACTTGCTGATATCTTTAAGGCAGCAGGGTTTGAATGGCGTGAGCCGGGGTGTTCAATGTGTTTAGCAATGAATGACGACCGATTAGAAGCAGGTAAACGCTGTGCATCGACCTCAAATCGTAACTTTGAAGGACGCCAAGGTCGCGGTGGGCGCACTCACTTAGTTAGCCCAGCAATGGCTGCGGCAGCTGCAATTCATGGTCGTTTTGTTGATATCAGAGGAGAAGCCTAATGAGCGTATTTTTTAGTGGCTTAATGGCCCCGTTAGATAAAAACAATGTAGATACTGACCAAATTATTCCAAAGCAGTTTTTAACTTCGACAAGTCGTGATGGCTTTGATGCGGCGCTTTTTTATGATTGGCGTTACTTAGATAATGGCGAGCCAAACCCTGAGTTTATTTTGAATCGCCCTTGTTACCAAGGTGCGCAAATTCTTTTAACTCGCGATAATTTTGGTTGTGGTTCATCGCGTGAGCATGCGCCATGGGCATTAAAGCAATATGGTTTTGAAGTCATTTTAGCGGAAAGCTTTGCAGATATTTTCTTTAATAACTGCGGCAATAACCAAATGCTTGCTATCGCATTACCGGCAGAAACACTTGAGCGATTATTTGTACTGAGTGAACAGCATGATGATATTCATATCGAAGTAGATTTAGAAAATCAGCAACTTCGTAGCGATAAATTTGAGACCATTCATTTTGATATTCGTCATGACATTAAAGAGCGTTTATTAAGTGGCCTAGATTTTATCGGAGTAACCGAGACTCTTAACGGCCAAATAGATGCTTTTGAAAAGCAACTTGCAGCCACGAGACCTTGGCAATAAACGTGTATTACATGTGGAACCTAAACGCGGCGTAAGCCGCGTTTTTATTTATTACTTATCGTGATTGCTTTCTTTGTCATGTATAAATCGCTAATCTAAAACACGTATTTTTTATTTAAGGAACACACCATGAAATATTTAGTGGCTTCAATGCTAGTGACAGCATCAACCGCTGCATTAGCTCGCCCAGCGCCGTTAGTATCTATTCCAAGTCATGATGGCTTTTTTAATAATATTGCAGCGCATTGTGGCAAAGCGTATGAGGGAAAAGTTACGGTTGATAATGCCACTGGGCCAAGCTCGTTTGCAGGTAAAAAGCTTATTATGCATGTGCGCCACTGTAACGAGCGTGAGTTGCAAGTACCATTTCATGTTGGAGATGATGCGTCGCGTACATGGATCATAACTAAAACAGGCAGTGGTTTGAGTTTAAAGCACGACCATCGCCATAAAGATGGCAGCGATGATGCGTCTACAATGTATGGCGGTCATACTGTTGATGCTGGCTTTGTGAATGCTCAGTCATTTCCTGCAGATCAATATTCAAAAGAGTTGTTTGCAAGCCAAGGTATTCCGCAGTCGATGGGTAATACGTGGCAAATGTATATTTACCCAAAACAATTCACCTACCGTTTAGTGCGTGAGGGTCGTGAGTTTCGTGTTGACTTTGACTTAACAAAACCGATTACACCTCCAAACGCTCCGTGGGGCTACACTGATTAACTAGCTTCAAGTAAACTCAAGAAGTTGGCGTTAATAGTAGCCGCTGGATACCGATTTATTATCCAGCCTTTTGGTTAATTAGCGTCGTCTTCACATTGCAATACTACGGTTAAAGGTGGCTGGTAGGCACGTGGTTTCGTAGGAAAGCGCTCGTACTCTTGTACGCCATCAGTCACTCTTAACATAAAAGGTTTGTCCTTACATAACCGGCTAGCATGACGCAGTAAAAAGACGCTTTGATTTTTGAAATGTGGGTAATCATCAGATTGAATTTCAAGATGATAACGACCATCTGCCAATTTGGTTTGATAGTAATGGACTTTCTCATCAAAGTCGTAGAGTTTCTCGGTTTCGCCTTTTGCGGCCTGGGCAGCACTGCACCCCGCAATCAATATCATCGCGCTGAACAGTAGTGCTTGTGTACTTCTAACTCCACTCATAAACACTTAACTCCATGTGATTAATGCGTTAATTCATCGCATCGTTGAACCATGAATTAGCATCCATAGTCAAACTAAGGTAACGTTACATCTATACGTAGTTTAACACCCAAAAGGGACAATGTGATGCTCAGTAAAATAAAACAGCTCTTTTCAGCAATGGACAACAGCCAATCTAACATTAGCGAACATGACCTCAAAACGGCTGTTGCTGCACTATTAATTGAGGTGATGCGCGCTGACAATGAGTTACAAGATGATGAGCAACAGGCACTGAACAACACCTTAAAAAAATACTTTTCTTTATCAGACGAAGAAGTGCTGGAGCTTGTAGAAGGTGCATCGAAAAACTTAGATGAAGCGATTGATTACTTCCAATTTTCCAAGCAAATTAACGCTCAGTGCAGTGCCGAGCAGCGCATCGATATCATCGAGCTGTTATGGCGTTTAGCGTACGCTGATGGCGAACTTGATAAACATGAAGAATTAGTTATTCGCCGTGTCGCGAGTCTTCTGTATGTGACTCATGAAGACTTCATCGCTGCAAAATTAGCAGCGACAAAGTTGAGTTAAACGCTTACTTATTTAATTTACTGGCGACACTGACAAGCTGCTGTGCAAGGCTGGCAACTTGTTCGGCAGTATCGGCATCGTTAATGCGGCCTTGTTCATCTAATTTCGTGTGGATAGCGGGCACTGCAAGTTGGTCAGCTAATACTAGGCTACCGATGCCGGATAAAATATCGCGTACATGATTTAAACCACGTAGGCCGCCTAAACCACCAGGTGATGACGCAAACAGTGCCGTTACTTTGTTACGAAATGCAGGCACTGCACCTTGCTCAGTTCGCGAAGCCCAGTCGATGGCATTCTTTAAAGGTGCTGTAATAGAGCCATTATATTCTGGGCTTGCTAATAAAATACCGTCGGCAGCACGTAGTTTATCTTTTAAACGTTGTGCACCTGCAGGTGTACCTTGTGCTTCTATATCTTCATCGAATAGTGGTAAGTCTAAATCGCTTAGTTTAAGCACTTCTACTTCAGCACCGCTTTCAAGGGCGAAGCGTGCTGCTTCATTAATTAGTTTTTGATTAAAGCTGTCTTTACGTAAGCTGCCTGCGAGGGCAATGATTTTTGGTGCTGTCATGATGGCTTCCTTTTAAGCTTCACGGTTGATATCTTAACTTTAGCAAAAAACAGCTTGCAGAAAAGCCAAATAAACGCAAAACTTATGTGCATATACGCACATAAGAGGGCGCTATGGCAATTCAATTTGATGATTGGCAAGATGTAAAAGTTGCTTATGAAGTCGCACGACTAGGCACATTAACTGCCGCGGCAGAATCTTTGGGTGTTCATCACAGCACGGTACTCAGAAGGGTTAATAACTTAGAAGAGAATCTTGATGCACGCTTATTTCATCGCCATGCGCGTGGTTACACCGTGACAGAAATAGGTGCAAAGCTCTTTGCGACAGCGAAAGCGATTAATGCAGAGCTCGAAAAGCTACACAACGATATTATTGCTGCCGACAGTCAACTGCGTGGCAGTTTATTACTGACAACGGTCAGTGGTTTCATTGATGTATTAAGTGAAGTATGCGAACAGTTTCAGAGCCTACACCCGCAAGTACGGCTTGAAGTGATCCTTGACCAAAACCGATTACGTCTTGACCATGGTCAAGCTCATATTGCTGTACGTGCAGGCCCTCGCCCTGATGAAGGAGATTATATTGCTCAGCATTTGGCTGAGTTATCGTCCGGGTTTTATGCGTCAAAAAGCTACATTGAAAAATATGGTTTGCCGAAAACCTTACAGCAGTTAGAGCAGCATAGTTTTGTGTCGGGTGTAGCTGGTTACAACGCTAAAGTGCCTTATTTTGCTTGGGTTGATGAGCACATAGCACCCGCACAAATCAAGCTTAGAGTATCAGAAACATCAGAAGCAACGCGTGCTATTGTTAGGGGGCTGGGCATTGGTGGTTTACAGCATGAGGTCGCAGATCAATACCCAGATTTAGTGCCTGTGCTTGCAAAAGAACTCGTTTGGCCGACCGACCTCTGGTTGGTAACACATCACTTGGTGCACCGCACCGCGAAAGTACAGGCGTTTAGCCAGCTACTAAAAGCCTATTTTAAAAAATTAAAAAACTAGAGCGACTTTTTTACGTTAATACCCAAGCGTTTGGCCAGCCTCACAAGGTTGGCCCTGTCGACTTTAAGCGTGCGGGCAGTGGCTGCCCAGTTTAAGTTGTGCTGTTCTAGTTGCTGCATAATCATCTGATAACTAAACGCATCGGTAGCTTCTTTTAATGACAGCGAGGATGTATTGGTATTGATAAGCTGAGTCGTTGTGTGCGTGTTTGTAGCACGTTTTTCTATATCACAGTGCTGTGGTTCAATGGTGATGATTTTCTGTTGCCATTGTTGTTGTTTGGCTTTCAAAGCAGCTCTACTTATCACGTGTTCAAGCTCTCTCACATTACCAGGCCAATCATATTGGCGTAGCAATATTTGCGTGTCGATACCCAGTTTTAGCTGTTTTATAGCAAGTTTGCGCGCAGTTTGCTCAACAAAAAAGCCAGCCAAAAGAATCACATCATTTTCGCGCTCTTTTAGTGCGGGTACGTTAAGTGGGTAAACGCGCAGCCTATGATAAAGATCTGCGCGAAAACGTCCTTCAGCAACTTCTTGTTTTAAATCGCGATTTGTTGCTGCAATAACGCGTACATCAACGTAACGACTTTGATCTTCACCCACGGTTTGCACTTCGCCACTTTGCAGTACGCGCAACAACTTACTTTGCATTGCTAAGGGTAATTCACCAATTTCATCAAGAAAAAGTGTTCCGCCATCAGCGAGTTGAAATTTACCTTGGCGAGTTGAATGGGCGCCAGTAAATGCGCCTTTGCTGTGCCCAAAAAATTCACTTTCTGCCAGATTCTCAGGTAACGAAGCACAATTAAGGTGGATTAAGGGTTGTTCTCGTCGCTTCGAATTGAGATGAATATTACGTGCAACAAGCTCTTTCCCGACTCCAGTATCGCCTTGTATCAGTACGCTAAACTCCGATGCAGCCACTAATTGAATATCATTTTTTAGTATTTGCATACAGTGGCTATTACCAATTATTTCAACACCTTCTCGGGTTAAAGCCTCAAGATTAAGTTGCTGAGCTAGTTGGTGATTGTGCTGTGCATGTTGCTGGTAATGCTGCACTGTAAGGAGGGTTTCAACATGTGCTGCGACTAATTGCATAAGCTGTGTGAGCTGAGTATGGGGGACATCATCAAAAGCATATTCGTTGAGGCTATCAAAGGTTAAAACAGCCAGTAATTGTGAATCTTGCTGTTGACTGTAAAGGGGCAGCCCCATGCATGCATGTACAGGAAAATCCCCCTCACGACTTTGTAATAAACCATCATAAGGGTCAGGAAGCTCACACTCTTTAGCAAACTTGAGCGGTTGGGTGCTTCTGCAAATTTCAAATAAACGAGGGTGCTCGTTTATCTCAAAGCGTCTGCCAAGAGTGTCTTGAGACAAGCCGCGCTGGGCGACGGGTTTTAACGTTTCGCCCTGCTTAATAAGTAGGGCAACGGCATCACAGTGTATCCATTCACTTATACAGCTTAGTAGATCGCTGAAGTCGTTTTTGTTTGGATTTACGTGGGCAAGTGCCAATGCAATATCGAGGATGCTTTTTTGGCTTGTCATGTCAAATTGACCTAAATGTGTTCTTTTGTCTTTTATAATGGTGAGTCATTATGACACATAAGGCAATGATTTGTTTTTAATTTATTGAAAATAAATGGTTTTTATTTTTGGCGTGAACTGTGCAATAGGCTGACTAATTCGGGCAAATAAGGGTTGCAATGAAAGTCATTAATTTAACAGAGCCAATGCCAAAAAAAATCCATGTTTATCAGCTAAGTAAATGGCCAGTATGGGGATTAGCATTTAGACCTTTCTTTTTAGGGGCTGGTATTTTGGCTGTTTTATCTATGAGCTACTGGCTGCTAATTCTGAGTGGCTATGCAAGTTGGCAGTTAACAATGCCTGCTACGCTGTGGCATGCCCATGAAATGCTATTTGGGTTTGCAGGGGTCGTTGCTATGGGATTCTTACTGACCGCAGCGCAAACGTGGACAGGTGTGCCAAGTGTTAGCGGTATTAAATTGTGTTTACTTAGTGTGACTTGGGTTATCGCACGCGGCAGTTTCTTTGTTGACGTAAATGGTATTAGTCAACTTAACCTTTACTTGGTAGGGGGATTTCAGCTTGTGTGGTGGTTGGCTGGTATTGCTATTTTGACTGATATGCTCTTACAGGCTAAAAGCCGTCATAATTATTTGTTCATTTTTATTACCGCCATGCTATGCGCGTGCAATATGATTTTCCTCAGTTTGGTCGTTTTGCAAAAGTTTTCCTTTGCGCTAAGTATTGTTGATACCGCCGTTTTACTCATGGTGTTATTGGTGGGGGTTGTTGCGGGGCGTGTTGTGCCTTTTTTTACCGCACGCGGTCTTAATATTACTGAACAAGTGCGCAGCCCTAAGCTTGATAAGCTACTGCTATTCAGTTCGTTATTTGCCATTGCTTGGTATTTCTTAAGCCAGTTATTTTTTAACACATTGAGTGTTGGCTGGGTATTCGCATGGCTAGCTACCTTGCATTTTTATCGCAGTATTTTGTGGTGGCATGCAGGTGTATTAAAAGTGCCTTTATTGTGGTCTCTGCATTTTGCTTATTGGGCACTGGCAATAGGTTTAGCGTTAATCGCTGTTAGCTTTTACAGCCCACTCATACTCTTTAAAGATGCGTTGCATCTTGTCACTGTTGGCACGATTGGCTTAATGATTCTTGCCATGATGGTGCGTGTATCGCATGGCCATACAAGTCGTCCTTTACAGGTGCCTGTACTCGTGAATGTCGCCTTTATGCTTATTGCAGGAGCTGCCATTGTCCGTGCTCTGCTCCCCGCTATTTTAAACCATCACCTTGCGTGGCAATTAAGTGCATTGCTATGGGTGCTGGGTTTTATTTTATTTTTATTTCATTGTGCGCCCATTTTACTTAAACGTCGTGTTGATGGCCGTCCAGGTTAACTACTCTTGAATAGGAAAAAATATGTTATCTGAAAAAACGATCCAGGTTGTAAAAAGTACACTGCCTTTGCTTGCAGAAGCAGGTCCGCAAGTTACTGAGTACTTTTATGATCGTATGTTTAGTTATAATCCTGAGCTAAAAAATATTTTTAATATGACCCATCAAAAATCAGGGCATCAGCAATTTGCATTATTCAATGCGTTAGCTGCTTATGCTGCAAATATTGATAATCTTGAGGTCTTAAAAAGTGCGTTAGCGCGTATTAACCATAAACACACGAGTTACCATATTTTGCCAGAACACTACTCGATTGTTGGTGGGCATTTAATTGCGACCTTAAAAGAGTTATTGCCAGAGCAATTTACCCCTGAGGTTGAATATGCGTGGCGTGAAGCATATGCATTGCTTGCCGATGTATGCATTACAGAAGAAATGGCGCTATATCAAAAAACTAAACAAGCTAAAGGGGGCTGGTTTGGTACTCGTTTGTTTACGATCACTAAAAAACACGTTGAGTCAGATTCTATTACCAGCTTTACCCTCACTCCTTGTGATGGAAAGCCCGTTGTGTCGCACTTACCTGGTCAATACTTAGGTATAAAAGTCCACTCTAAAAAGACTGAGAATACTCAAATTCGCCAGTACTCTATCTCACAAAAAAGTAACGGTGAAAACTATCGGATCAGTGTGAAGCGAGAAGGACTGGTTTCTAATTATTTACATAGTTTAGATGAGGGCGAGCACATAGAGGTCTACCCACCCGCGGGTGATTTTGTTTTACGTGAAAGTAACTGCCCTGTGGTATTCATTTCTGCAGGGGTTGGTCAAACACCCTTGTTGGCCATGCTGCAAAGCTTACTTGACAAGCAACCTAGCCAGCCTATTCATTATTTACATGCCTGTGATAACGCTGCGCAATATGCATTTAAAGATTATTTGCTGTCAGAAGTTAATACACACCAAGGGCTGAGTTGTTTTACATGGTTTAAAGAAGGAGCCGGAGCCGATTTTACTGGTTTGATGGATGTTGCTTTACTGACTGAAAAGTTACCGCTTAGCGATGGCGCGTTTTATATCTGTGGACCCATTGCTTTTATGGCTTTGATTAAACAGCAACTTGTTAATTTAGGTGTGGCAGCCGAGCGTATTCATTACGAAGTGTTTGGTCCTCATCAAAGCCTATAATAGCGATATCTGACAAGGGTTAATTATTGACAATTGCATGGATAGCAACGCTATTCATCAGAAGCACTAGAAAATGAAAGGCGCAGTAACATACTGCGCCTTTTTTGCTATTTGACTTCGCATTCCACATTGGGCAGTGGAATACGCAACTCTTTTTTAGGGTAGTAAAGTACGCATTGATCAGCGGCTTTTTGCAATATGAACTTTTCAGATGGAATGCTATGTGCCCCCATAATTGGCATTCCATCTGGACCTTTACTGGTGCCGTGATCAATCAATAGTTCTGCGCTTTTTGTAAACACATCATCAGCGAGCGTTACTAAGCTCCCACCTTTGGCTGACTGAATCGCTTGTTGCAACTGAGTGATGACACCTGGGTTGACTCGCGTTAGTGTGGCATTTTGTGGTTGTTCGGCTTGGGTACTTTTACACGCCACTAAGCTTGTTAACATAGCGACAGTCAGCACATGTTTTTTACTCATTGCTCTTTCCTTTCGCTGAAACTGGACGAGTTAAATCCATGTTTTCTCTGTAAATAGGACGATTTGGTGAAAGCGATAACCCAGTCTCTTGTTCTGCTTGTGATGCAAAGTTTAGCTGTTTAGTTGCTGATGCTTGTGCCACAACAGGACAGCTATCATTTTCAATATGATAAAGAGCGGCCGCGAGGAGTCCTTCTTGTTGGTCGCCTAAAGAGTGATCAAAGTCATCAGCAACGACACATCCTTTCACATCAGCTGCAAATTGTGGTGTTGGTGTTGGGTTTAAGCCATCGGCGTATTCACCAAAACCTTTAAAGTTGGCACCGGTAAACTGAATTGTGTAATACGTCGTGGCGCAGTTATGCGTTGGGGTAAAGCCATAGGGTTTACCACAGGTTTTACCACCAATTAAAATAACTTCAGCATCAATGCCTTTTAAGCCATTTATAAAAGCTTCTGAGGCAGAACAAGTGCTTTCAGTGCTCAGTACATAGACTTTTGCTAAGTTAAGATCTGGCAGGGTATTATTAGTTACCTCAAAAGTTGAGTAGTCCACTTCAATATCAACGAACGGAAATGGGCTTTCGACAGGTTGTTTGTCGTTTTTAATGGTTTGATAGTAATAGAAACCTTGAGTATTAGCAGGGCCTGCGACCATATAAGCAAGCTGCGATGACAGCGCTAACAAGCCGCCACGGTTATATCTAAAGTCGATTACGAGTTCATCAATATTGTCGGCTTTAAACTGATTGACCGCATCAATAAGTCCTTGCTGAGCAATACTAATATGGCTATTAAATTGCATGTAGCCAACTTTGAAACCGTTTTCGGTAGTGATGGTGCCAACGTTTTGCACCGGCGTTTGGGTGATATTTCCGGCGACGATATTAATCGACTTTTCAGTGCCATCATTGCTGCGCAACTTAAAGTTGTGAGACTCGCCAGCTGTTGGACTAAAAAGTACTTCGTTTAATGTATCGACGCCTGCTGCGGTATTGCTATCAATGCTTACATTGTCAACCGATAGAATAGTATCGCCGCGCTGTAAACCTGCTTTAGCGGCTGGCGAATCATCTTCTAGATAAGCAACGCGCAACTCACGCGGAGGAGTATTCTTAATAAATGCCCAGTTAATTCCGTAGCCAGATACGACACCTGATTGCGCTTCTTTAAAGTAATCTTCGGTCGGTTCGCTAAAGTGGAAGTTATCTTTGTTAGCACCTGAGTCTGTTTTTTGGAACGTTTTTAACTGTGCAAAATAAGCGGCCACTGAATTAAAGTTATCTGGGTTATTATCTTCAATTTCATCGTACCAAAGGTAAGTTTCATTGCTCCAAGAGCGTAACCACATTTTCTCTGTAAATTCAGAGCCTGCTTTATCTGGGTATGGTTGGTTATTGTTGTAAGGATCATTGCCCGTGCGTGGTATTGCACATTGGTCTTTAAATTCACTCGATGAGGCAAAAGTACCCGCAGTCCATGTTGGTCCAGAATTTGTTGGGGGTGGTGTAGGCGTGCTTGTATTTGGGTTGGTTGGCGTTGATGAACCTCCGCCACCACAGCCAGATAAAGAGAGGCCTGACACCGCAAAAAAGATTGCTACTGCGAGTTTGTTATTTTTAAACATTTGTTTACTTTCCTGTAAATGATTGTTTAAAAAATATCAACAAGAAAGAGGTAAGGCAATAGAGTACGGTTGTAGTTTTGTAAACAGGTGTACAAATTTTACAGTGCTTTTCTATTGCTTATTTCGGCTATCTCGAGTTTTTGCCATGACTCAAACAAGGTGCGTTGCTTATCTGATATTTTTAAGTCATAGGTTTTTTGCATATAAAAATAGGTGTCTGCTATACGTTTTCTTGCATAAAGTGGTGGTTCGAATACGCGCTGTTTAAAATCTATTTTCACAGGGCATGCGCCGTAGTTGGCGCTGCTGGTTGTAACCATTCCATAGCGGAAATTTGAGCGGTCGGCATTTATTTCACCAATTGCAGGGGCTAGATTATGGATGTCAGCCTCCATTTTACGAAACTTTTCACTGACTTTTCGGCAGTTTTTACGCCCGCCATTTTGCCAACATTGTAATTGGTGCCCAAACTCCCACGCAGGGACTATATGTTCCCATTCAATTCGTTTCGCGCGTGCATTTTCTTTACCAGAGCGAGTGATTTCGTTACGTGGTATGTACCCGCAGACGCTCGGGTCGGGCACCAGTTTTTTTCCTTGGCGTTTAATATCACACCCGCAATATAAGCTTTTAGCATTTTCGGGTAAGGTTTTAATAAGGTATTTTTTGGCGCTAGAAAAGTTTGAAAATTGTTCTGCAGACGCCGTAAAGCATAACAACAGGCATAAAGTTGCTGATAAAAGTAAACGCATATCCATCACATAAGTGAACTACTGGAAACACTATTGTAAAACGCAGAGCTGAAAAGAAAAAGAGCACGCGCCAAAAGTAAACTATAGTCATTAATAAATACAGTCTATGGGAGTTGAACAATGCGGTTGGGTGCGTTTTCTGTGAGTTTAAATGTACAAGATATCCATGCTTCAAAGCTATTTTACGAGAAGTTGGGGTTTACTCAGTTTGCGGGTGAGATAGAGCATAATTGGTTGATTATGAAAAACGGTGAACATTTAATTGGTTTGTTTCAGGGGATGTTTGATAAAACCATGCTGACTTTTAACCCCGGCTGGGACCAAAGTGCGAGACCTTTAAGTGAGTTTAGTGCTTATGATGAACTAGAGGCGCACTTTAAACAACAGGGGCTGGCGGTACAAAAGGTCGGTGATGCCAGTTTTATTGTCACCGACCCTGATGGTAACCCTATTTTGATTGATCAGCACGTGTAATCGGTTTACGGCGTCTGATACGGACATTTTGTAGTAATAAAATAATGCCCGTAATACAAAATAATACGCTACTTGCGGCAAAGCTAATTAGTAATGGGTTGTTGAAATTTTCTCGTTCATCATAATCCATGATATGCAGCATCCAGAAAAAGTCAAAAATGCGCCACAAAGTGCTACGAACAGTAATGACTTTACCGGAGTCGCCTTCTAAATAAACGGTTGTATTTAACCAATCGTTATAGCTCACTTGCCACACATTGGAGCGGTGACCGACTTCTCTCGCTCCTTTTTCTAGTAACTGCGCACCCGCGACATCCGCCTTGATGAGTAAGTGTGCATTGGCATTGGCAATAATTTCAGTTTTAGTTGGTGTGCTCATAGCACGACCTGATTGACCGTCAAAGTTAAACACGCCTTTATTAGTCGTCACTTCGATGATGGGAGTGGTTAAAAAATGACGGTATTGAATGCTATCAATTTGCTGAAATTGTTTGGTTATTTGGTCAAGAGAAGCGGGGTAATCATGCAAGGTAAATGGATTATCTAAGCTACGATTGGCTAAATGTTTACCATGTACTTTTTGAAGGGGTATTGAGCTCATTACTAAGCCCCCTAATAACCAAAAAAAGAGTTGTATGGCGAGTAAGTAACCCAGCCACTTATGCCCTTTACGGGCATATTTAAATACGCGCTTATTCATTGATTACCTCTTATTATTTTTTTATTGGGCAGCGGTATAGACAGAGCGACTCAACGCTCTTGCAGCATTTACTGTATTCTAAATTTGGTTTATGTACAAAACTGAGTTAAAGTTTCAGAGATATCAATAGAGGGTAAAAACGAGAGTATGTCGGAAATTCAATTTTTAAATGTAGATCTGGAACTTGAATCAAAACACGATATGAGTGCGCTGGTAGCTGATTTAAAGAAAAACGCCATGGTTTTACATTACGACCAAGATGAATACCGTCAATTAGCACGTATTGAAGCCGCGGCTGATATCGGCACACCAGATAAAGCTATCAACCAATTATGTGAACTTATAGAGTCGTGCTCACGCAATGCATTAAAGCAATGGTTGTCTTGCTCAAAGCGTACTTTCGATATTGGGTTTGAGTCGGGTGACTCACCTAAATGTTTTAATCAAGCCCTGCACGCAGACACCTTATTACGTATTTCAGCGATTGGCGCAGGGCTCGAAATTACTATTTATCCTGTTGAGCGTTAATCACTAACGCTTGACTACCGCTGCGGTCATTCGTGATACGCAGCATAGTTCACCTGCCGCATTCGTTATTTTAATTTCCCATACAGATGTTCGCTTACCTAAGTGCAGTGGCTTTGCCGTGGCTGTTAAGAGGCCTTTTCGAGAGGCTTTAATGTGATTGGCATTTATTTCTTGGCCAACAGCATAATATGCGGTGAAGTCGACCACAAAATTGGCTGCATAACTTGCTACAGTCTCTGCTAAAACAACATTAGCACCACCATGGACCATCCCCATAGGGTTATGATGCTCTGGAATAGCGGGCATAGTGGCCACTAAATAATCGTCGCCGATTTCGGTTATTTCAATGCCCATTGTTTTCATTAATGTGCCTTGCCCAGTAATACCCTGTTCGAGTTCTTTACATAATTCGAGGGTGAATGGTTGATACCAAATGCTCATTGTGTTTCCTTCGCAAACTAACTTCTTAAGTGAAATATCGGTATACAATATGGTATCTATCCCCACCGTTCAATGCTTGTTTTTTATCATGAGAGGAAGGGGAATTTAAATTTGCGATTTTCAGATAACTGTATATACTCACAGTTAAATGTACTGTATGGAAAACCAGTTGTATGCGCCCATTAACAAAACGCCAATCGCAAATTTTAGAACTTATTAAAGTATTTATTAAAGACACTGGTATGCCACCTACGCGTGCTGAAATAGCGCAAACATTGGGATTTAAAAGTGCCAATGCCGCTGAAGAGCATCTAAAAGCACTGGCAAAAAAAGGCATGATTAAAATGAAGCCTGGAGCAAGCCGAGGCATTCAATTAGTCGAAGAAGACGAGCCAGAACAGCTTGGCTTACCACTGATTGGGCGTGTTGCCGCGGGTGAACCTATTTTGGCGCAAGAGCATGTAGAAAGCCATTGTCAGGTTGACCCTGCATTGTTTAAACCCGCTGCAGACTTCTTATTGCGAGTTAACGGCATGAGTATGAAAGACATTGGCATCATGGATGGTGACTTACTGGCAGTACACAAAACGCAAGTTGCAGAAAATGGCCAAGTTGTTGTGGCACGTGTCGATGACGATGTGACTGTAAAGCGCTTAGAAAAAGCAGGACGTAAAGTATTTTTGCATGCTGAAAATGAAGAATTTGCCCCGATTGAAGTGGACTTAGAGCATGAGTCATTTAATATTGAAGGCTTAGCGGTTGGGGTTATTCGCAACGCTGATTGGATGTAGCTTTTTATATTACGCGTTAATCGTTACAAGCAGAGTAATTACTTTATCTGCTTTGCTAAACTTTTTTGAAACAACGCACCAAATTGATTCAATTTGGTGCGTTGTTTGTTTTTGACCGTTTACCTAAGATTTGTTCACCCTTACTTTCTACATAAAGCCTTATACGGCGCAGTTTTCCTTTCTTTTTAAGTTTTTATACTTGCCTTAAGTATTAATTAACGCGCTGATTATAGTTGTTATTTTTGCACCAAAATAAACATTTATTACCACAAAAACTTGCTTATTGCTCATTTTTTAACTAATTGGTTAAGTACATTGTATTAACACCTATTTACGAAAAAGACACACAACAAATGTGTAAGGGGGTTAAACAATGAGTGTGTCGTTCACTGCGTCGTGATGATACACAGACCCAAGCTGTTTGCAGATGACACATCAACCATCGATTGGTTTGGGTATTTAAACAATAAAAAAAACGAATGGGCACCAGCTGTAACGCCTTTTCGCTTTGCGTCTTGCAATAGCATTAAAAGGAGCTGTCACATGGGTAAACTGCGTTACACCTTGTGGCTTATATTGGTAGCACTTCCGCAACTTGCTTTGGCAAATAGCCAATTCAATATGCGTAAAGGTGTCACTGATATAAGTAATAATGTTTATGAATTACATATGACGATATTTATTATCTGTTGTGTGATTGGCATCATCGTATTTGCGGTGATGTTTTGGGCTTTGATACATCATCGTAAGTCTAAAGGGGCAAAGCCTGCCCAATTCCATGAAAGCACGAAGGTCGAGATACTTTGGACTGCAATTCCATTTGTGATCTTAATCGCTATGGCGATCCCTGCCACCAAAACGCTTATTGCCATGGAAGATGCTTCAAAAGCAGATATTACAATCAAAGTAACAGGGTCGCAGTGGAAGTGGCACTATGAATACATGGGAGAAGATATTGCTTTCTATTCGATTTTAGCGACACCGAAAGATCAAATAGATAATCAAGCCGAAAAAACAGAGCACTACCTACTCGAAGTCGACAAACCTCTGGTGTTACCAATCAACAAAAAAGTACGTTTTTTAATGACCTCTGATGATGTAATACATTCTTGGTGGGTTCCTGATTTTGCCGTGAAAAAAGATGCCAATCCCGGCTTTATTAATGAAGCATGGACACGCATTAACGAGCCCGGTATGTACCGAGGTCAATGCGCAGAGTTATGTGGTAAAGACCATGGTTTTATGCCGGTGGTTGTTGAGGCATTGCCAGAAGATGAGTTTGCGACTTGGCTTGCAGACGCAAAACAAGCGAAAGAACAAGCCGCTGCTGCAGATGCCGCATTACTTGATCAAACTCTTTCG
Source organism: Pseudoalteromonas sp. PAB 2.2 (assembly GCF_001938575.1). Taxonomy (NCBI): domain Bacteria; kingdom Pseudomonadati; phylum Pseudomonadota; class Gammaproteobacteria; order Alteromonadales; family Pseudoalteromonadaceae; genus Pseudoalteromonas; species Pseudoalteromonas sp. PAB 2.2. The sequence goes on along the minus strand of NZ_LYPI01000018.1, from coordinate 80,203 downwards.
AAAGATGAATTAGTTGTTTTAGGCGAGCAAGTCTATATGGCCAGCTGCGCAGCCTGCCATCAGCCCACTGGCATGGGATTGCCGGGTGTATTTCCAGCCTTAAAAGGCAGCCCAATCGTGTTGGGCGATGTGAACGATCATATTGATATTGTTTTACATGGTAAGCCTGGTACAGCGATGCAAGCGTTTGATAAACAGCTTTCAATAAAACAACTTGCAGCAGTCATCACTTATAAACGCAATGCGTGGGGTAACAATACCGGTGATGTCATTCAACCGAGTCAGATTCAAGCAGCAATTGATGCAGCAGCGGAGGCGAACTAATGAGTAACGTTATTAATGAGCAAGCCACTGAGCATGCGCATCACGACCACCATCATCCAGCGAAAGGTTTCAAGCGTTGGTTATATACAACCAACCATAAAGACATCGGTAGTTTGTACCTGATCTTCTCATTGACGATGTTTTTAATTGGCGGCGCCATGGCTATGGTGATCCGTGCTGAATTATTCCAACCAGGTTTACAATTGGTTGATCCTCACTTTTTTAACCAAATGACCACAGTACATGGGTTGATCATGGTATTTGGGGCTGTGATGCCCGCCTTTACAGGGCTTGCAAACTGGATGGTACCTATGATGATAGGTGCGCCAGATATGGCCTTACCACGAATGAACAACTGGAGCTTTTGGATTTTACCTTTTGCCTTCCTTATTTTATTGGCATCGCTGCTTATGCCCGGTGGTGGTCCCGCTTTTGGTTGGACGTTCTATGCACCGCTTTCAACGACTTACAGTAACGATAATACCGCGCTGTTTGTGTTTGCAGTGCATATTATGGGTATTAGCTCAATTATGGGCGCTATCAATGTCATTGTGACAATTGTAAACCTTAGAGCGCCGGGTATGACATGGATGAAACTGCCTCTATTTGTATGGACGTGGCTGATCACGGCTTTCTTACTGATTGCTGTTATGCCCGTGCTGGCAGGTGCCGTGACAATGGTATTGACCGATAAGTACTTTGCGACCAGTTTTTTTGATGCTGCTGGTGGCGGAGATCCGGTGATGTTCCAGCATATTTTCTGGTTCTTTGGTCACCCTGAAGTCTACATTATGATCTTACCGGCGTTCGGTATTATCTCAACGATTGTGCCGACCTTTTCGCGCAAAAAATTATTCGGCTATGCGTCCATGGTGTATGCAACCTCATCAATAGCACTCTTAAGCTTTATTGTTTGGGCACACCACATGTTTACGACAGGTATGCCGGTTGCTGGCGAATTGTTCTTTATGTACGCGACGATGCTGATTTCGGTGCCAACTGGGGTAAAAGTGTTTAACTGGGTGGCAACAATGTGGCGAGGCTCTATTAGCTTTGAAATACCCATGATGTTTGCAATCGCCTTTATTGTGTTATTTACGTTGGGTGGTTTTTCGGGGCTTATGCTTGCTATTACACCGGCCGATTTTCAGTATCATGACACCTACTTTGTGGTTGCCCACTTCCATTATGTATTAGTTACAGGTGCTGTGTTCTCCATTATGGCTGGGGCCTATTATTGGCTGCCGAAGTGGACGGGCAATATGTATAACGAGACCTTGGCTAAATGGCACTTTTGGTTATCGCTTGTTAGCGTTAACGTGCTGTTTTTCCCAATGCACTTTGTGGGGCTTGCAGGTATGCCCCGCCGTATTCCAGATTACGCACTTCAATTTGCTGATTTCAATGCCATCATCAGTATCGGTGGGTTTGCGTTTGGTTTATCGCAACTGCTGTTTGTTTTAGTGGTCTTTAAGTGTGCCAGAGGCGGCGAAAAAGCCCCCGCTAAAGTATGGGATGGCGCTGAAGGATTGGAGTGGGAAGTTGACTCACCAGCACCGTATCACACCTTTGAGACGCCACCGGAGATTAAGTAATGAATCACGCACCTTTGCTTAAAAAGCTGTTGTTAGCATGTTTAGCTATGTTTGCATTTGCCTTCGCATTGGTGCCACTTTATGACGTGTTTTGTGATGTTACGGGCCTCAATGGTAAACCCTCACTTGAACAAGCCAAAGTCAGTGAGCATGTAAATACTGAACGTCAGGTTGATGTGAGTTTTACAACTCATGCGCAAAGTGGCGCCCCATTCAAAGTGGAGTCTGAGCAGTACAGCGTCGCTGTGCAGCCAGGCGCCATGCGAGAAGTTAAGTTTAGTGCTAAAAATACCAGTAATACTGACAAGGTAATGCAAGCTATCCCAAGTGTTTCACCCGGTAAAGCAGCAAAATATCTACATAAAATTGCTTGTTTTTGTTTTGATCAACAGCCGTTAAAAGCAGGAGAAGAAGTGGAATTCACTTTACTGTTTTATGTTGATACTGAACTACCCGATGACGTGGAAGAGCTAACATTGTCGTACACCGTGTTTGATATTAGCGGGCAAGTTGTGGCCAAGAACGATTAAGCCGCCAAGCTAATTGCTAATTAGGAGCAAACAAAATGAATCAAAATTACGAAAAATATTATGTGCCAGCCGAGAGTCCTTGGCCAATTGTTGGGGCTGTCGCAATGTTTTTAATTGCAGTAGGCGCAGGCCTCACTGTAATGCAAGTAAACGGCGAAGGAAACAGTGGTCAGTTCGTCTTATATCTTGGTATTGCGATCCTCATATATATGGTTTTTAGTTGGTTTAAAAACGTGATTGAAGAGTCGCACAAAGGGTTATATTCAGCACAAATGGATCGCTCATTCAGACAAGGTATGAGTTGGTTTATTTTTTCTGAAGTGATGTTTTTTATGGCGTTCTTTGGGGCATTATTTTACGCCCGCATGATCTCGGTACCTTGGTTAGGTGGTGCGGGGAATAATGCCATGACCAACGAGGTACTTTGGCCTTCATTTGAGGCCGTATGGCCATTGTTGACAACCCCTGCGGGAGAGACAACACAAGCAATGGGTTGGCAAGGCTTACCGCTGATTAATACCCTTATTCTATTAACTTCATCGGTCACTATCCACTTTGCGCATGTTGCCATAGAAAACAATAAGCGGGGGGCACTCAAAACGTTCTTATCACTCACTGTGTTGCTTGGTGTGGTGTTTTTGGCTCTGCAAGTTTATGAGTATATGCATGCATACCAAGACTTGGGTCTAACCCTTGATGCGGGAGTGTATGGCAATACCTTCTTTTTGCTGACCGGCTTTCACGGCATGCATGTGACCTTAGGGACAATTATTTTATTTGTGGTACTGCTGCGAATTTTTAAAGGTCACTTTACCAGTGAAAAGCATTTTGCCTTTCAAGCTGCGGCTTGGTACTGGCACTTTGTTGACGTGGTGTGGTTGTGTTTATTTGTATTTGTGTACGTGCTGTAGCGTTATGAATTGGCGATGGGTTAGTGTGAATAAAGCCCAGTTTTAATGCTGCAATAATGATGATCAGTACCATGGCAGAGAAAAACACTCGTCGACCTAAATAGTGAGACATCGGTCGCGAGTGTTGCTTAGTAGACATCATCACAAATAGTGCCCGAAACAGATTAAACACGATATATAACAATAACAGTGTAATGATGATTTTTATCATTTTAGGTTTCCTAGATGCAGTTGATTTTAAGGCGTAAACAAAAGCTTAGCTCAATTATTGCAATTTGCGTTGTGTCACTTGCTGTGCTGGTGTGTTTACGGCTGAGTGTATGGCAGTATCAACGTGGTGAGCAAAAACAACAGCAATTAAGCCAGCTTGAGCAGTCAGAACAGCAAGGTGTAATGGACTGGCAGGCATTTCAATTATTACCTAATCAGGTTGATAAAACAGGTTTAAAGCTGACTTTGAATGGGCTCATCAATACGCAGCGTTATTGGCTGTTAGATAATCAGATTTACCAAGGACAAGTAGGATACGACCTACTTGCTGCTGTAAAAATTAATGATGATATAGCGCCTGTCATTGTTAATTTCGGCTGGTTGAAGGCACCGGTTGATCGTAGTCAACTCCCCACCGTAAATTGGCCTCAACCTTCACACATATCTACCACAGTGCAACTCAAACAAGGTCAGCTGCAAGGCTTTACGCTAGCAGATGAAATTGGCGCTGAAGCTGGCTGGCCTAAGCGTATTCAAGCAATTGATTTAGACATTTTTAGTCGTCAACTAGCGCAACCTCTGCAACCGTTTTTAGCCTACCGCCTTGCAGCTGATGACATAGCGACTCCTCATTACGAAAGTGTAGTGATGGGGCCAGATAAGCATTATGCCTACGCTGTGCAGTGGCTGCTCATTGGTGCGGCCTGTGTTGTTATAGCTTATTTTGCGATGAGAAGGAGACGTAATGAAAGTTAATCCACTTAGTTTATTTGCTCTATGTTGCTTTGTGCCACTGGCGTTAGCGTATACAGCATTGAAACTTGATTGGCTGCCCAGCGGTTCAAGTAATTACGGGGAGCTGTTAGAAACAGAAGTAAAGCTTGCAAATTGGCAGCAGGGCGATCCGAAACCATGGACGATTGCGCTTAACTACCCAAAAAGCTGTCACTCGGTTTGTGAAGCCCAGTTAGCCAGCTTAGACAACCTTCATATTGCCTTGGGTAAGAATCAGCAAAAGGTTGATGTTGCCGTTCTTACAAATCAGCAAGATATAGCCACTAGTTGGCGACAATTAGATGAAAACTCCGCGCTTAAAGCGGGAGATTTATATTTGGTCGATCATATGGGCTTGGTGGTACTGCACTATCCTTACACTGATGAGCCAGAACAAAACAGATTAATTCAAAAAGGGTTACTGAAAGATCTAAAAAAACTACTTAATTATGCGCGTTCAAGTTAAAGCTCAGTAAGGATGCAAAAGATGTATAAAAATTATAAATATTTAGTCTTAATTACGTGTTTTATGTCGGTGTTAGTCGTTGGACTGGGGGCTTATACACGGCTCAGTGATGCAGGTTTAGGCTGCCCGGACTGGCCCGGTTGCTATGGGTTTTTAACAGTGCCAAAGCACGAAACAGCATTACTACATGTTGAACAAAACTACCCAGATATGATGTTTGAAGCGGCAAAAGCGTGGAAAGAAATGATCCATCGTTATTTTGCCGGTGCGCTTGGGTTATTTATTTTGGCTTTGTTTGTTTTGGCTTGGTTAAAACGTCAATACCCAACTACCCCAGTTAAGTTAACGTTACTGCTCCTTTTGTTAGTGGTATTTCAAGCCGCGCTAGGTATGTGGACCGTTACCATGAACTTACAACCATTAGTGGTGATGGGGCATTTGCTTGGGGGATTCAGTATTTTGTCTTTAGTGTTCTTGTTGTACTTGAGGCTAACCACAAAACCCATTGTGGGTGGGGATGCGGGAGCTCGGCCATATTACCGATTAGCCTTGATTGGCTTAGTCGTCCTGATACTTCAGATTGCCTTAGGAGGGTGGCTTGCGGCTAATTATGCGGCACCGCACTGCAATGGGTTGCCATTGTGCAGTTATGCTCAACCTTTCTCGTTAAAGAGCGTTTTTCAACTGCCACTTGAACACAGTACTTATGAGTATGGTGTTTTATCGCAGCAGGCACGTATGTCTATTCACTTATTACACCGTATTTGGGCCCTTGTTACCTGTGTTGTATTGGCACTCATTATGTGGCGTATCTATTCGCACTCTTATTCTCGAAAAATAAAGCATTGCACGGTCACCGTGTTAATAGCCTTACTGTGTCAAATCTGTTTAGGCCTTGCGGTTGTTCATTGGCATTTCCCTTTAAGCGTAGCGCTTGCTCATAACTTAATGGCAGCCATGTTGTTATTAACAATGGTTAGACTATGTTTCCACTTAAAAGCAAGAACTTAGGAGGCGATAATGGCCTTAACATTACGTACTGAAAAATCAATATTTTCTCATGGTCATGCGTTGTTAAAAGACTATCTTGCGATTAGCAAATTTAAAGTCGTTGCGATGCTTGTTCTCACCGCATGGGTCGGTTTAGCACTTGCTCCTGATATGGGGCGAGGTCTTTTTGTTCAATTGGCAAGCTTGTTGGGTATAGGTTTACTTTCAGCCGCTGCTGCGGTGATTAATCATGTTGTTGATAGTGAAATTGATAGCAAGATGGCGCGCACTCGCCACCGTCCTGTCGCTAAGGGGCGTTTGAGCAAGCAACATGCTTTAAGTTTTGCAGCTGCTATTGGTACTGCAGGCTTTATGATGTTGATCATTTGGGCAAACACCTTAACGGCGATACTGACACTTTTTGCGTTAGTGGGTTATGCATTTATTTACACTTCTTTCTTAAAGCGTGCCACACCGCAAAATATTGTTATAGGGGGGCTGGCCGGTGCTATGCCACCCTTATTAGGATGGGTGTCTGAAACGGGTCATATGGCGGCAGCGCCTTGGCTACTTGTTATGATTATTTTTACCTGGACTCCGCCTCACTTCTGGGCGTTAGCGATTGCACGTAAAAGTGACTATGAGCGCGCAAAAATTCCGATGTTACCCGTTACTCATGGTATCGAATTTTGTAAAACATGTGTGGTCGCTTACTCTGTTTTACTGGCATTGGTGTGTGTATTACCTTATTTAATTGGTATGTCAGGGGGCATATACTTAATGGCGGCAAGTGCGTTAAATGCCATTTTCGTTTATAAAGCATTAAAGCTAAAACTGGGTGGGAAAGATGATACCGCGATGGACTTATTTCGTTTTTCAATTGTGCATTTAATGCTACTCTTTATCGCCTTATTTATTGATAAATGGTTGCTTTTATGACGCATTTTTTAGTGGCACTTTGCTTGGGAGTGGTGTTTTTTTTAACGGGCTGTAGCCCCGAAAAATCACCTCCCGATGTGGATGCGCTGGTGTATCAGCAAGCCAAGCCTGTTAAGTCATTTACATTGATTGATCAGCATGGCGACACCGCCGATAATAGTCGCTTCAAAGGTCATTGGAATTTAGTCTTTTTAGGTTACACAAGTTGCCCTGATATTTGCCCAATGACGTTGGCTAAATTGACCAGTGTGCAACAGCAGTTGAGCCAAGATTACACGGTACAAGTGTGGTTTGTAGCGGTTGATCCAAAACGAGATACCACCGCAAAACGCAAAGCCTATATTGATTATTTTAACCCTGATTTTTTAGCCGTATCAGGCCCTCATAAACAACTCTTTCCCTTTGTTAGAGATTTAGGGCTCATTTACGCGATTAATGACAGTGATGAGCAAGAATATGCTGTTGATCACAGTGCGTCAGTCGTGATGGTTGACCCCGATGGCGCGGTACGCGCAATTTTCAAGCCCGAGTTTAAACAGGGCAATGTTCCGCTTATTAACGCCAGTACGTTAACAGAAGAGTTTAAAAAAATTGCAGATTATTATCACTAAGTATCTGTATAGACAAGTGTGATTATTTTCGAGGGAGCGATTGCTCCCTTTTTTGATTTCAACATGTAAGCTACTAAAAAATTTTACAATTTTTTAATTCAATTAATGGCAATTTTAATAACTCGGTCTAAGCTTTTGTTATGAATTGTTTTAAGCAGGGAAAGTGCCAGTAATGTTGAAGCTTCCTACTGAATTAGCCATCACTCAAGTCGAATCACTACATCAAGATTTGTTGCAAGAGTTGTCAGCAAACGATGATATTTGCCTTGATATTAGTGAGGTGACTCGTGCCGATACGGCCTCAATTCAGCTGTTATGTTCATTACAAAAGCATTTGCTTTCAGTCCAACACAAAATTATTTGGGTAGGCGAAAGCAAGCCGTTGCAAGAGGCAATAAATAGTTTGGGCTTAAGTCATTATCTTGTACTTGAGAATACCAATTAAGAGGTTTTTATGAAAAGAATTTTAGCTGTTGATGACTCTGCATCTATGCGACAAATGGTAGGTTTTACGCTAAAAAAAGCAGGCTTTGAAGTCACGGAAGCAAAAGATGGCAGTGAGGCGTTGAACATAGCTAAACAGCAAGGTTTCGATGCCGTTATATCCGATGTGAATATGCCAGTGATGGATGGTATTACGCTCATACGTGAATTACGTAGTTTACCAAACTATAAATTTACCCCTTTATTGATGCTAACGACCGAGTCTGGCCTTGATAAAAAATCCGAAGGAAAAGCAGCGGGGGCAACGGGATGGATTGTTAAACCATTTAATCCTGAGCAATTGTTAGCGGTTTTAAAAAAAGTGATTCGCTAACAATAGGAGCGGGGCATGAGTATAGATCTAAGCCAATTTTATGAAGTGTTTTTCGAAGAAAGCTTTGAAGGACTGGATGCTATGGAGGCTGAGTTATTAAACTTAGTTCCGGGCGAAGAAGACTCAGAAACAATCAACACTATTTTTCGCGCCGCGCATTCTATTAAAGGGGGCAGTGGTACATTTGGCTTTAATTCTGTTGCTGATTTTACCCATGTTTTAGAAACGCTGTTAGACCAAATTCGGGAAGGTTCACGAGATTTAACGGCCGAACATGTAAACTTATTACTAAAATCAGTGGATTGTTTACGAGCTTTACTTAGAGCATTGCAAGCAGAGCAGCAACCCGACTTAACCGAAGCGGATGAACTGCGAATCAAATTCGAAGAAATACTCGGTATGCGTGCGGCAAGTAAAGTGGCAGAGCCTGTGCAGGAGCCACTCAGCGAAAACAGTATTAATACTTTCCAAATCGATTTTAAACCACATCATCACCTATTTAAAACCGGCAATGAACCGCTGTATATGATCAGTGAATTAGCTGAGTTAGGTGACTTAGAAACTCAAGCGTTTCAAGATGCTGTTCCTGATATTACCGACCTCGCCCCCGAAGATTGCTTTTTGTCGTGGCGTTTTTTCTTAACCACAGAAAAAGACCAGAGTTGTATCGAAGAAATTTTCGAATGGGTTGAGGATGACGCCGATATTACGATTACCTTATGCGGCGGTTTATTTGGTGATGAAGTCGCTGTGAGCGCGGCGCCATCAACGCAGGTCGAGACTGACAACAAAAATGAAAAAGCAGCCACCAAGCCCGATGCCGAAGTAAAGAAAGTCTCTGCTGTAAAATCAACAACAACCAACACCGAATCCACCTCAATCCGTGTTGGTATTGATAAAGTTGACTCCTTAATCAACATGGTTGGTGAGTTAGTCATTACGCAAGCTATGCTGACTCAATTAGGTGAGCAAGAAATTACTGAAGCCACGATTGCATCGTTGCAAGAGGGGCTTGCTCAACTTGCACATAACACCCGCGATTTACAAGAAAGTGTTATGCGTATCAGAATGTTGCCTATTAGTTTTGTGTTCAGTCGTTTTCCTCGTTTAGTCCGCGATATTTCGCAAAAACTAGACAAACAAGTCGAACTGAAACTACTTGGTGAGCAAACTGAGTTAGATAAAACGGTGATGGAGAAGATTTCTGACCCGATGGTGCATTTGGTTAGAAACTCGCTTGATCATGGCCTTGAAACGGTCGATAAACGTGTTGCTGCCGGTAAAAATCCGGTTGGTACCGTGACGCTTAATGCCTTTCATCAAGGTGGCAATATTGTCATTGAAATTATGGATGACGGACAAGGCCTCAATACCACCAAAATACGCGAAAAAGCCATTAAAAATGGCTTGATATCAGAAGCCGACGATCTGTCTGATAATGAAGTTAACGAACTAATTTTCTTACCCGGCTTTTCAACGGCTGACCAAGTGAGTGACTTGTCGGGTCGCGGTGTTGGTATGGATGTGGTTAGACGAAATATTGAAGCCTTGAGTGGTTCCGTTGAAGTGTCGTCTGCCCCAGGTGTTGGTTCAACGTTCACCATTCGCTTACCACTCACGCTGGCTATATTAGATGGTCAACTTGTTCGTGTGGCTGAGCATACCTACATTATTCCACTTATTTCGATTATTGAATCGTTGCAAATCGATATCACGAAGGTCAGTCGAGTTGGAAAAGATTTGGATGTGTTGCGGCTACGCGATGAATACATCCCGATTTTACGTTTATACAGTATTTTTAATCATCAAGGTGCGATTGAAACACTGGATAAAACCTTACTGGTGGTGGTGGAAAGTGACAACCAAAAAATTGGTTTATTGGTTGATGACTTATTATCCCAGCAACAGGTTGTTATTAAGAGCTTAGAGGCGAATTATCAAAAGGTCGATGGCGTCTCAGGGGCAACAATCTTAGGGGATGGCCGCGTTTCACTCATTGTTGATATTAGTGGCTTAATTAAGTTATCAGGGCTTAGAAAGCCCGGCAGTCAAGAGCTAATAATAGAGTCAAAAGCTAACTTGGAGGCGTCATGATTGCAGCACACGATGACCTACATAATAAGCTGAATATTGAGCAAGACCAAGATGTTAAACAGTTTCTAACCTTCTTTATGGCTGAAGAAGAGTACGGTGTAGATATTTTAACTGTGCAAGAAATACGCAGTTGGGAAGAAATAACGGTTATTCCAAACTCACCCGATTTCGTCAAGGGGGTGATCAACTTACGTGGCACGATAGTGCCTATTGTTGATTTGCGGTTGCGATTTGGTATTCCGGCTATTGAGTATGGGCCACTCACAGTGGTGATTGTACTGAAAGTAGAGTTAGAGAACGCAAGTAAAATTATGGGCATCGTTGTTGATGCTGTTTCGGATGTCTATAGCATTGCTGAGCATGAGGCAAAAGCAGTGCCACATCTATCTGACTCAGATAACGCACAGTACGTTGCGGGGTTAGTAAATGTGGGTGAAAAAATGGTCGCGTTACTCGACCTACAAAAAACAATGGACATTTAATTGGGTAGATTAACAAGAAGGTGAAGGGTATGGGATGGTTTAGCAGTCCTAAAAATGTTGAGTCAAATAATGATTTGGTTGTTGCAGCATTAAATAAATCGCTTGCAGTGATTGAGTTTCAACCGTCTGGGTCGATCATTACTGCCAATGCAAATTTTTTAAATACCATGGGCTATCGGCTAGAAGAAGTTCAGGGTCAACATCATTCTATGTTTATTGCAGAAAAAGATGCACAAAGTCCCGAATACCAACAGTTTTGGCAGCGCTTGCGCAGCGGTGAATTTATTTCGGATGAATTTAAACGGTTCGGTAAAAACGGCAAAGAAATTTGGATCCAAGCAACCTATAACCCAATTATTGATAGCAATGGTAGCGTAGTCAAAGTGATTAAATTCGCCAGCGATATCACTGCACAGAAGGAGCTTGAAAAACAATCTAAACGTGATGCTGACCTGTCAAATGCACTGCGTGTATGCCAAGCAAATGTGATGATGGCTAACAATGATTTAGAAATAGTGTTTGTAAATGAGCAAGTGAAGCAAATGCTCAAAGCACGTGAAGCCGCATTGAAAACAGTGCTGCCTAGCTTCTCTGTTGAAAATTTAATTGGCACCTGTGTTGATGATTTTCATAAGCATCCTTCACATCAACGTGAATTACTAAAGAATTTATCTGAACCCTATAAAACGACGCTGCGCTTAGCAGGTCTTATTTTTAGCTTGATTGCAACCCCTTGGGTTAATTCGTCGGGTAAGCGTTTAGGAACAATTGTTGAATGGCAAGATATCACTGACAGTGTCAATAAAGCAGAAGCCGAAAAGCGTGAAGCTGAAGAGAATCTACGCGTACGTCGCGCGCTTGACCGCGTAGGCACTAACACCATGATTGCCGATGCGAATAACGACATCATCTATATGAACGAAGCGGTGCTCAATATGATGAAAGTGGCAGAGAGCGATCTTCGTAAAGACCTGCCTAACTTTAACAGCAGTAATTTACTCGGTCAGAATATTGATGTGTTCCATAAAAACCCTGCACATCAACGTAATTTATTATCAAAACTGAGTGATACCTACAGCACTGAGATTCAAGTAGGTGGACGTACTTTTGGTTTGGTAGCTAACCCTATTTTTACCCCTGAAAACGAACGAATTGGAACGGTTGTTGAGTGGGAAGATAGAACCGCAGAAGTTGCTATCGAGAAAGAAATCGCTGGTCTGGTAACCGCTGCAGGTAAAGGTGATTTAGAGGCACGAGTTGAAATTGCGGGTAAAACTGGCTTCTTCTTACGTTTAGCACAAGGCCTAAATAGCTTAGTGGGTATTGTAGATGATGCCGTAAAAGACACTGCCAATATGCTTGATGCTATGGCCAATGGTGATTTATCTAAGCGTATTGAACAAGAGTACCAAGGTTCATTTGATAAATTAAAACGCGATGCGAATGCCACGGCTGATAAGTTAACGGAGGTTATTAACCGCATAAATACATCAGCGACATTGGTGGCCAGTGGTGCAGAAGAAATCTCGCAAGGCAATGCAGACTTAAGTCAACGTACTGAAGAGCAGGCATCTTCGCTTGAAGAAACGGCATCAAGTATGGAAGAGATGACCAGTACAGTTCGTCAAAATGCCGATAATGCAAAAGAGGTTAACGAGCTTGCCGAAGAGACTCGTAGCAAGGCACAAAAAGGAGGTGAGGTTGTCAACCGTGCCGTAACGAGTATGTCGGCTATTAATGAATCGAGTAAGAAGATAGCAGATATCATCAGTGTAATTGATGAAATTGCCTTCCAAACTAATCTACTTGCATTAAATGCCGCGGTAGAGGCTGCACGTGCTGGTGAACAAGGGCGTGGCTTTGCGGTTGTTGCGGGTGAAGTGCGTAATCTTGCACAGCGCTCAGCTGCTGCGGCAAAAGAAATTAAAGAGCTTATTCGCGACAGTGTCGGCAAAGTTGAAGATGGCACATTATTGGTGAATGAATCAGGTTCAACGTTACAAGAAATTGTCACAGCGGTACAACGCGTAACGGCCATGATTTCGGATATTGCGCAGGCATCGGAAGAGCAAAGCTCAGGTATTGAGCAAGTAAATAAAGCCATTGCACAAATGGATGAAATGACACAGCAAAATGCGGCGCTTGTTGAGCAGGCATCTGCAGCAGGTGAATCAATGGCAGAACAAGCCAATGATATGCGCCGCTTGCTTAACTTCTTCTCGCTATCGAATCAAGAGGAAACAGACATCACAAGCAGAGTGACAGCGTCACCGATTAAACAATCGAGCCCGTCTGGGCGCTCAGCTCCCAAAGGAAATAACTTTGTTGACCCAGGCGATGAGTGGGAAGAGTTTTAATACGCTTGCCGTTTCACCATAGTGAATGTCAATGGTGTGAACTAACACAGCTTATTGAGCAAAAAGACACGGCAAGGTGACCAAGGTAAGGGGACCATGAGTAACCGCTTACCTGCAGTGGGTTACCTTACGTATCGGTGCAATCATGCTTAACACGCTTATGATCGTCTCGCTGTTTTTACCCGCGGGACTGATTAACCACTTAAGTTAATGGTTTGACTATAATGCGCGCACTCTTTGAGGCTAGTGGGTCCAGACATGAAAGAGTTTTTACTGACAGACAGTGATTTCAAAAATATTTCGTCACAGGTATATGATGCTTGCGGTATTGTGCTTGCTGAACATAAACGAGAAATGGTGTATTCACGCCTAGCAAGGCGTATACGGCTTCATAAGCTTAAAAGCTTTAAAGAGTACTTAGATTACTTAGAAGAGCATAAAGAGCATGAGTTTAGCGAGTTTATAAATGCAATTACCACCAACTTAACCTCTTTCTTTCGTGAGCCTCATCATTTTAGTTACCTAAAAAATACCATTGTACCTAAGCTGCTCGTTTCTAATGCGAAGAGCAAGCGAGTACGTGTTTGGTCGGCTGGGTGCTCTACAGGTGAAGAGCCTTACACAATTGCAATGACCCTAAGTGATTTATTTCCAAAAGATTGGGATGTGAAAATACTGGCCACCGATCTTGACTCTAATGTGCTCGCGAAAGCACAAGCAGGCACTTACACGGCTGCGAATGTAAATGGCTTAGAAGACAGTCAGCTTCAGCGTTGGTTTCTAAAAAGCCACGATGGACAGCTTTATAAAGTGAAACCAGCGCTACAAAAAAACATTTTTTTTAAGCGCTTAAACTTACTGCAAAGTTGGCCAATGAAAGGTCCTTTTGATGTGATTTTTTGTCGCAATGTGGTGATTTACTTTGATAAGTCGACCAAAGATACACTCTTTCGACGCTATTATGAGTTACTTAGTAACTCAGGCCATTTATTTTTGGGGCACTCAGAGACACTCGGCAAAGATCACAGAGAATTTAAGAATTTAGGCCAAACGATCTACCAAAAGGTGGTCTATGAACACTCATTATAAAGCAGTTTTACCAGGGTTTGAGCATGTAAAACGCTTTTGGGATAACCGCAGGCAAAAGGTGATAGCGAAAGTATTGCCGGGTGAATTCTATGTTTCAAAATCGGATGAACTCATCACCACGGTGTTAGGGTCTTGTATTGCAGCGTGTATCTACGATGATGGGTTAGGCATTGGTGGCATGAATCACTTTATGTTACCGATTGAAAAAGGCGTTGATCCCGCCAATGCGCATAGCCTTAATTGCCGTTATGGCAACTGGGCTATGGAGTACTTGATCAATGAAATTCTGAAAAATGGAGCCTCAAAACGAAACTTAAAAGTAAAGTTATTCGGCGGGGGTAAAATTATTCGCTCAATGACAGATATCGGGGTGGGTAATATTCGTTTTGCAAATGCTTATGTACTTGAAGAGGGTTTAGATTTAGTATCTCACGATGTAGGTGGACCTTGGCCTCGTAAGATCATCTTTGATCCGCAAACGGGAAAAGCACAGGTGAAAAAGCTACGTGAACTACATACAGATAAACTTGAAGAACGTGAAGTTAAATACTTACACGAAATTGAGCAACAAGATGCAAAAACGGATATTGAGCTATTTTAGGAGAGCATATGATCAAAGTCCTTATTGTTGATGATTCTCCTTTGATACGCGGATTGCTTAAAGAGATTCTTGAGCAAGCAGATGATATTCACGTTGTGGGGTCTGCAGAAGACCCCTACGAAGCGAGAGAACAAATAAAACGCCTCAACCCTGACGTGTTAACGCTTGATATTGAAATGCCCAAAATGGATGGTTTAAGTTTTCTTAAAAACTTAATGCGTCTACGGCCTATGCCGGTGGTAATGATATCAACATTAACACAAAAGGGATCGCCCATTACCCTCGAAGCGCTTGAAACGGGAGCGGTTGATTTTATAGCAAAACCGACCGCTAACGTGTCTCAAAGTTTGCAACGGTATGCGCATTTATTACATCAAAAAATACGTACAGCGGCTGGTGCTCGGGTTCGCGCATTCAAGGAGCAGAACCTAGAAGCCGATAGCGCCTTATCAACCTTACAATTTAAAGCAAATAGTGTGCTGGCGATTGGTGCTTCGACAGGTGGCACCGAGGCAATTAAAGAGGTTTTGGTGCGTATGCCTGAGCAATGTCCACCTATTGTCATTACGCAGCACATTCCGCCAGTATTTAGCACTTCGTTTGCTATGCGTATGGATCGTACCTGTAAAATTAATGTCAAAGAGGCAGAGCACGGTGATAAATTACGCCCCGGTTGGGCTTACATTGCACCTGGCGATCAACATTTAAGTATTGTAAAACAAGGTTCTGCTTTGTATTGCCAACTCGATACATCGGAATTAGTTAATCGCCATCGACCTGCAGTGGATGTATTGTTTAATTCGTTATTGGTTGCGTGTCCAAAAGCCACGATTGCCGCGTTACTCACTGGCATGGGGAGTGATGGCGCGAAAGGGTTACTGGCATTAAAACAAGCGGGGGCTTATACAATTGCACAAGACGAGTTATCGTCAGTGGTGTGGGGCATGCCAAAAGCCGCTATCGAACTGGATGCGGCTCATGAAATTGTGCGTCTTGATAAAATTACCGCGCAAATGCTTAAGCAAGCCGTTAAGGTGTGATCACCCAAGGTTGTGAAAACCAATAATAGCTGCCTTTTTTCTCAATCGAAGGGGCCGTACAATTAAAACGTGAACGGCCACTTTTCAATTTAGCTGGCGAGATAATTTGCACCGTGTCTTTGCTTGTCCAATTTAAGTCTGCTTGACCAATCCCCGAGACATAGCACGCAAATTGGCTTTTATGAAAGTCTTGCATATCAAATTGAATACTTAAGCTAGGTGGATTCTCGTTAGTAACACTGTCTGAGTAATTTAACGCTTTGATAGTGAAAGCCTGTGACGCTAATTTTGTCGATAATGTATCAAGTTTTGAGTAAAAGCCTGATGCAGGGAAGCGTGGTAAACGGGTAAAGTCAGAATGAATACCCACCGCACCTGAGTGTTGACCAATACCAACAAAGCCAATTGACTTAACCAGTGCTTGAAGTGAATTATTAAATTCGCCATAGGGATAGGCTACGTATTTATAGTCATGACCAATCTCTTCTTTGATACGCTTTTGTGCTGCGAGAATGTCGTTTTTAGTCCGTGCTTGCCATTGTGCGTCAGTTTCACCCTGTTGCTTTAAATGCATGTAATTATGCGCTTGGGTGTGATTACTAATAAGTGCCCCTTTTTTAGAAAGCGCTTTTAATTGCTGCCATGTCATGACATAGCTTTTACCTTCATCAATCAGTTTTGGATTAACAAAAATAGTGTAGGGGTAGCCGAACTTCTCAAGAATTGGCGCGGCTTGTTCATAATTGTTTTTATAACCATCGTCAAAGGTAATTGCGACGGTTTTATCGGTTAATTCTTTGCCAGATTGCAGTGAACTAATTAGCTCATTTAATGGCACTACAGTAAAGTGATGATCTTTTAAATACTGCATGTGTTTTATAAATGTTTCACTGCTGACACTGGTGACCGCAGGAAGGGTTTCACTCACATGATGATACTGTAAAATAACGGCGCCGTGGGCACGCATTGATAAACCTAACAGGACTGCAAAAATTACATGAAACATTTTCTTAAACGTCATAAGGCACACCATAAAAGTTTGCTGTTATTAGCCGGTCCAATGATCTTATCAAATATTACTGTCCCACTGTTAGGATTAGTTGATACTGCCGTGATTGGTCACTTAGGAAGTGCTCACTACTTGGCGGGGATAGCATTAGGCTCTACGGTTATTTCGTTACTATTTTGGCTGGCAGGCTTTTTAAGAATGAGTACGACGGGGCTGGTGGCACAAGCTTACGGTAAAAATGACCTTACTTTGCTAGGTGAACTGTTAAAGCATAGTTTGTTGCTTGCAACTGGGGTTGCGTTGTTATTAATCGCGCTCAGCACACCAATTCAATCCTTAATGGCTTACTTGTCAAATGCCAATCAAGCTGTGTTAGAACAGGCGTATAGCTATTTTTCTGTTCGTATTTTTAGTGCGCCAGCGGCCCTGTGTAATTTGGTGCTATTAGGGTGGATGCTTGGCGTACATTATGGACGAGGTCCATTTTATTTATTATTAATTACCAATATCACAAATATTGTGCTCGATATTTACTTTGTGGTTTTTCTTAATTGGGGAGTGGCGGGCGCGGCTTGGGCCTCGCTTATTGCCGATTATATCGCATTCGGTTTTGCTGTTTTTCTGGTGTTACAACTTGCTAAAAAGCAAGGTATTAATTTGGCCGTTAAAGCATGGTTAAGCGTAGCTAAAATAGGCGAGCTGCTTAATTTAAACCGCGATATTTTCATTCGTTCACTGGCACTGCAATTGTGTTTTAGCTTTATGACTTTTTATGGCGCTAGAATCGGTGAAACAACATTAGCAGCTAATGCCGTACTGCTGAATTTTCTGATGTTGGTGAGTTTTGCTTTAGATGGTATTGCTTATGCGAGCGAAGCAAAAGTAGGCAAAGCCAAAGGGGAGCAGAGTGTTGAACAGATCAAACTTTGGGTGAATTTAAGCTTGTTCTGGGGAGGGCTCTTTGCACTCTTTTATAGCCTGATTTTTTTAGTGTTTGGTGGCGCTATTATTCGCCTTTTAACCGATGTGCCTGAGGTTGTCAGTATGGCTACACACTACTTACCTTGGGTCATTATATTGCCCATTGTGGCTATGGGGTGCTTTTTATTCGATGGTGTATTTGTTGGTTTAACACGCGCAAAAGACATGCGAAATACCATGCTAATAAGCGCGACATTTGGTTTCTTTGGGTTATTTTGGTTGGTAAGCGACTGGCAAAATCATGGATTATGGTTCGCTATGACAAGCTTTATGTTATTGCGTGGCGTTACGTTATGGCTACGTTATCGCGCAATGGTTAAGCAACAACAGTTGTTAATTTGAGTGGTTATTTCCACAGGTCAGGGTCATCATTTTTAGGGGATGTACGCTTAAGCACTTGTGCGAAACGGTTCGCAAAAATACCTAAGTAGCCCCAAAAAGCAAAAAACAATGCAACAGCTAAAATGACAAGCCCTACGAGCTGGAAAATTGCGGGTCCATAATAGCCGATAGCAATGAATATCACGGCTAGCACAAACAGTGCTAAGCCGCGAAGAAAGCGTTTTAGGCTTAATTTGGGGTCGCTACCTAAGCGAAAAACCCACTGCTTAAGCATCTTAAGCGCTAATTAGTAGTATGAGTGCTCACCTGGGTTGTGATCAGTAATATCTCTCACCCCTGTGATCTCATCAAATTTAGCGATCATTTCTTTTTCGATGCCTTCTTTTAACGTCACATCGATCATTGAACAACCATTACAGCCACCACCAAATTGCAGTACTGCAATACCATCGGCTGTAATTTCTACAAGGCTTACTTGGCCACCGTGGTTAGCAAGTTGCGGGTTAACTTCGGTTTCAAGCATATGTTGAACACGTTCTTGAAGCGTCGCATCGTCGGTCAGCTTACGTGCTTTTGCATTCGGTGCTTTAAGCGTTAGCTGAGTACCCATTTTGTCAGTCACAAAATCGATTTCAGCTTCTTGTAAGAATGGAGCACTTTCTGCATCAACAATGGCATCAAAACCATTAAATGGTAAACGAATGTCGCTTGCTTCAACTGCGTCTTCAGGGCAGTAAGAAACACCACACTCAGCTTGCGAAGTACCTGGGTTTACAACAAACACACGAATGTTAGTTTGTTCAGCTTGGTCTGCTAAAAGTTTAGCAAAATGAGATTGTGCAGATTCAGAAATAGAAATCATAAAACGAACTATACTTGACTAAATTACTCGGATACTGCCTATCATACTCCGCTCATCGTGTTGTCGCCAGTGTTGAGCGTAAAAAGTTGCATCTATTTTATCGAATGGTAGCGTGAAAACATCAAACAATAACAGGTGCTATCTATGCGTTTAATAATAACAATATTAACCATGCTAGTGAGTTTTTCAGCATTAGCAAAACCACTTTCCTATTATTTTGAAGAAGATGTGAAATTTGATCCGCTTATTCCAACCCCGCAAGAGGTTTTAGGTTACGAAGTGGGCGAGTGGCATGTACGCCATGATCAACTTGTTCAGTATATGCAAATATTGGCAGACAAAAGTGAGCGTATTAACATTGAAGTAATTGGCCGGACGCACGAGCAGCGAGCCTTGGTCATGTTAACGATTACTGCGCCAGATAAATTAGGTCAAGTAGAGCAGATTCGTAAAGCACATTTAGCTCGCTTAAGCGGTGGAAATACTGACTCAAGCAAGCAACCTGCGGTTGTGTGGATGGGTTACAGTGTGCATGGCAATGAGTCTTCAGGTAGCAACGCATCGCTATTAGTTGCTTATTATCTTGCAGCGGCACAAGGGCCTGAAATTGACACCTTATTAAACAACACCGTTATTCTATTAGACCCTTCTTTGAATCCTGATGGCTTAGCGCGTTTTGCGAATTGGGCAAATAGCAATCGAGGCATGAACTTATCATCGGACCCTGAAACACGTGAGCACCGTGAAAGCTGGCCGAGCAGCCGTACTAACCATTATCTTTTTGATTTAAATCGTGACTGGTTGTTACTACAACACCCTGAGTCACGTGCGCGTATTGCCCAGTTCCATCACTGGAAGCCTAATATTTTAACTGACTTTCATGAAATGGGCCCAAATAGCACATTCTTCTTTCAACCGGGAATACCAACGCGTAAACACCCAATTACACCAGAAGAAAATGTGACATTAACGAAAGCAATTGCAAATTATCATGCAAAGACGCTTGATGAGCATAATGCGCTGTATTTTACTGAAGAAAGCTTTGACGATTTTTACTATGGCAAGGGGTCAACCTACCCAGATGTAAATGGTGGCGTGGGTATTTTATTTGAACAAGCCAGTTCTCGTGGGCACTTACAAGAAACAATTAACGGCCCGTTGAGTTTTCCATTTACTATTAAAAATCAACTGTTAACGAGCTTATCTACATTCCAAGCAGCGATTGATAATCGCCAAGACTTACTAGACTATCAAGCTGAGTTTTACACTAAAGCTACGGATCTTGCTGGCGATGAAGATTTTAAAGGCTATGTGGTAAAAGGCGGCGCTGATAATAGCCGCATGGCGTATTTTTTAGACGTGTTAAAGCAACACCAAATCAATGCGTATCTGCTTGAAGAGCCCTTAAAAGTGAATGGTCAGAGCTTTTCTGAAAAAAGCTACTATGTGCCATTAGCACAGCCACAATTTCGTTTAGTAAAAGCGATTTTTAGCGAGCAACAACGCTTTGTTGACAATACTTTTTATGATGTTTCGGGCTGGACATTGGCCCATGCATTTAATTTAGAGTTTGCCAAAGTGAGCAGCAATTGGGGCTTAAACATTGCAAAAATGCCGTGGCAGAAAACGGTTAAATCAAGCTTCGCTGCGTTACCACAAAGCTATGCTTATGCATTTAAGTGGGATGACTACCTTGCTCCTAAAATGTTAAATAACTTACTTAAGCAAGGTGTTCAAGCACGTGTTGCGCTTAGTTCACTTACAGCAAAAACACCCGCAGGTGAGGTTGCTTTTGAGCCAGGCAGTATTTTATTACCAGCCGGTATTCAAACAGACCCTAATTGGGTGCGTTATTTAAACCAAGCACAAACAGATTTCGGTATTGAAATTGTTCCCATCAGCTCTGGTTTAACAGTGAAAGGGGCTGATTTAGGGTCTCGTTCTATGGCTGTTGTTAAAGCACCTAAGGTACTGCTTATTGGTGGCGAAGGAACCAGCCAGTATGAGCTTGGCGAAGTGTGGTATTACCTTGATCGCTTTGTTGACATTGCCCCGAGTATTATTGAAATGGAGCGTTTAGATAATATTAACCTCGATAAGTACAGCCATATTGTGCTTGCGCATGGTAATTATAATCGCCTTGATGATGCGACTAAAATTGCAATAAAAGCGTGGGTTCGTAAAGGCGGGGTAATCTGGGGCCATAAAGGCGGTGCTAAATTCTTAGCGGATCAGCAACTATTAAAAGCGAATTATTTGTCACGCCGTGATGTTGCAAGTGCATTTGATACAAAAGGCCTTACTTATGCCGATAAAGATGACTTAGCAGGGCGCCAACGCATTGCAGGTGCCATTTTTAATACTCACGTTGACTTATCGCACCCACTGACGTTCTCGCTTGAGCGCAATACCTTACCTGTATTTAAAAATAGCACTTGGTTACTTGAAAAATCGGAGGCACCATTTGTTAATGTGCTTACTTATACAGACACGCCATTACTTGCAGGCTTTACTGATGATGTCAATGTGGAGCAGGTAGCCGGTGCTGCAGGTTTAATTGCGCACTCTTACGGAAAAGGCAGTGTGATTGGTATGACTGATAATCCCGTTTTTCGTGGTTACTGGTATGGAACAAGCCGATTACTAAGTAATGCATTGTTCTTTGGTCATGCATTTAGTGCATCGGGTGACTAATTAAGGGGAGTCAAACACGTAAGGATTGCCCATACTTGTTTGGCCCCTGCCTGTTTTAATGCCTCTGTTGCTGCGTTTAATGTAGCACCAGAGGTCATCACATCATCAACAATAGCCACCGATTTCCCTGTCAGATCTTGCTGACATACAAACGCATTTTTTACATTCTTTACCCGTTTTGTTTTACTTAGTTTTGATTGTGGCTGGGTGGCTTTTTGTTTATGAAGAGGCGTAATAACGTCTTGCTGTAAGCCCTCTAGAACCGGTAACCACGTTTGGCTTACTTGGTTATAGCCACGCGATAAAAAACGCCTTTTATGTAACGGCATTATGATAAATACATCAGGCCAGTGTGTGTTTGCTGCAAGGGCATGCTGCAGCTGTTTGGTTATGATTTGCTGTAAAGCCACTTTATAATGCTGTTGATTGTTAAATTTTAACTGTATGAGCCATTGTTTATAGGGTGCTTGATACCACGCACAGGCAATGAGATGATCAAAATGACAGTCAGGAAAAGCGTCACAAATATCGGGGCGATGTAAAAGGTTTGGATGACGTGCTAAGTCAAAAAGTGCAAGGTCATCCATACAGTGTGGGCAGAGTGACTGATTACTTTCAATGTGGCCCTTGCAACCCAAACAAAAATTTGGGAACAGCGCATCTAAAGCGACTTTAAACGCCTGAATTAAGCCCGCCATTGCATTCATTCCTTTAAACGCTATTATGAGCGCTAAGTGTGGTTGAGAGTTTATAAATATGCAAAATGAAATGGTGTTGTTACATGGCTGGGGAATGAATCAAGGTGTGTGGCAAGTCATTATGCCTGAACTTACGTTTTTTCATGATGGCGCTGTTCGCTGCTTAGATTTACCTGGGTTTGGTAACGCACAGTCAATACCAACACCTTACACTTTGCATGCTGCGGCAGAGCAGCTCAGTAGCGAACTAAATGAAGGATCAATACTTGTCGGTTGGTCACTGGGAGGGCTGTTTGCTTTGTATATTGCTGCGCACTGGCCTGACAAAGTGGCCAAAGTTTTGCTGGTAGCATCAACCCCATTTTTTGCCCAGCACGATGATTGGCCTGGTATTAAGCCGGACGTCCTGAATGCGTTTAAAGATCAGTTAGTGAGCCATAGAGAAAAAACCATAGAACGCTTTCTCGCTATTCAAGCTATGGGCAGTGAGTCTGCTCGTGATGATATAAAGCAGCTAAAATTATTATTGAATCAATACCCCGCTCCCAAAGAGCAGGCGCTAAGTGCAGGACTCGATATACTACAGCACGATGATTTACGCGCTATGTTTGCACAGTTAACGGTGCCTATAGTCGGCATTTTTGGTCGCTTAGATGCGTTAGTGCCTTATCGTGCTCTTAAGAAAATGCAGGCGCTGCAGCCTAATTTTGACTACGAGGTAATTGATAAAGCATCCCATGCCCCGTTTATTTCTCATAAAGCGGCATTTATAACAGCTCTTAAATCAGTGTGTTAAACAAAACCTAGCTTGAGGCCATAAAAATAGCGGGATTATACTTTATTTTGTTCGTTTTGTGAGCGATAATTACGGTTAGATCTCACTGTTGGAGACCATCATGGCAATCGGTTCTGTTTTTAATAATGCGGTAGAAGGTTATAACCGTGCTAGCCAAGGTATTGAAAAGGCAAGCGCTGAGATTAGCCGTGCCTCAATAGATCAACAAGATGATGCTCAGCTTGCGCAGCAGCGCCAATTACAAGCCGCTCGCCCCGATGAAGCAGTCACCCCTCCTGTATCACAACCCGCGCGTATTGATGAGTCGCTGGTCAACTTAAAAGTAGAAGAGTTTAATGCCAAGGCGAATATCAATAGCATTCAAACCGCGGATGAGGTACTGGGCACTTTAATCGATATTAAAGTATAAATATCATGAACATCGTTACTCCTTATCCGGCCATTAACTTAAATACTGCGAATGTGCATACAGAAAGTGCGCGCCGTGATAACCAGTTGCGCGAGGTAATCCCCGCACCTACGGCAACCAAACCCAGTAACGCTGAAAATAAAACTTTAAACGATGGCGAAAAAGCCAGACAACCAGGCACTGACGCTGGCACTTATGATGCGAAAGGCCGTCTTGATGACAACACCGTAGTTCAAGAACGCCAACAAGGCGATTCTGAGCAATCTGAACAAGAGCAACAAGAAACAAAGCAAGAACAAAAAAAAGAGCAACAAGTTGCTGAACAAGAGCAGCAAGATGCGGAACAAATAAAGGAATTAAAAGCCCGTGATACTGAAGTGCGCATTCACGAGCAAGCACATGCATCTGTCGGTGGGCAATATGCGGGTGCGCCAAGTTATGAGTATCAGCGCGGTCCCGATGGTACTAATTACGCTGTTGGTGGAGAGGTTCAAATCAATGTTGCACAAATCGAGGGGGATCCAAAAGCCACCATTGAAAAAATGCAAACTGTACGAGCAGCAGCGCTTGCTCCACAAGAACCCTCAGGTGCTGACCGTGCTATAGCGGCAGATGCAACGCAAAAACTTGCGGCGGCTCAAGCTGAGTTAGCGACTCAGTCTGATGACGATAAGCAGCAAAATGGGCAAGCGTCATTTAAAATTAACCGTGAATTTGCCAATGAAGATAGCCCGCAAGTGAGTGCATCGGAGACTAAAACAGCAAAGCGTGACGTGGAAGTAGATCAACGCGCTCAACGAATTGCTAATTTCTATCAAGCGGCAACCTCTGCTGCGGCTCAAAACCAATTTTCTGCGGTTATTTAACCTCATATTTTCTTACACATTACTTACTATAAATAGGGTTGTTCCTATTGTGGTAAAAAATTAGCTCTGTTAGATTGTCCACGATTTTAAATAAGGATGATTTAACATGAAATATGCTGTACTTATCGGTGCACTTTCACTTGTATCAACAGCTGTTATGGCACAAAACACCACACCTCTTAGCTATGATTATGTTGATGCTGGCTATCAGAAAATGAAAATTGATGATGCTGATGATCTTTCTCTCACGGGCTATGGTATCAACGTCAGTAAACAATTTGCACAAAACTGGTATGTGCAAGGCCACTACTCAAAAGTATCTGATGACTTTACAGAGTTAGATATCTACGACAATGTGACTGTTTATGATATGAACAACAACCCAGTCGGTACGGGGCAGACTGAATATCTTTATCGTACAGAGTTAGATATCACGCGTTATGAGTTAGCTTTAGGCTATATTTACTCTCTGTCTGATGTGACTAAAATTGATTATTCAGCGAAGCTGGGCCAGCTAAAATTTGAAGGTGACGTACTGTACAAGCAAGATATCACTTATCAAGAACAAGTACTCGATACCAACTCTGAGAGATATTCTGATTCAGATACAGCTGATATTTTATCTGTAAATGCACAAATTAGGCACTTATTAACCGATTCAATAGAGCTAAATGCGGGTATCGGTTACGAGCGTCTGCATGATGAAGAAAGCGAAAATAATACCGTGCTTCATGTCGGTGCAAATTATGCGATTACAGCTGATTGGTTAGTGACCGCAGCGTATCGAGATGTAAACGACTATTCAGATCTTACCTTCTCAATTCGTTATAATTTTTAGTTAATTAGCAAGCTAGCGAACCTTTCGCTAGCTTCTTTTTATATATTATTTCTGTTCCTGCAATAGTGTTTTCTACAAAAAGCTACATTTTGTATAAATAATCCGCAACGCTTTATATATCACCACTTCAATGTTTACATGGTGTTAATTTTGTGTCTGAAATGTATACCTCACAGTTTGACCCTTCATAACGCCGCCTGTATATGTCTGTCTGCTAATAGAATTTAGTGTCTCAGCTTTTGCGTAAGCAAAGCTGTTTTAAATTAAATCAGTGGGAATCATATGCAACCTAGCAATAATAAAATAGCACACTTGAAAAAGAGCTCAGTTGCAGTACTTACAGCATTGTATGTAGGTACTTCAGGTTATGCTGCGGCAGAGCCGGGCTTTAATAAAGTGTCAGACAAAGGCTTTTATCAGCCAACATTTACAGCTGAAGATATCGCAAAGTATCAAGAACAAAAACAAATTGCTGATCATCCAAGCTTATTAAAGGGCAGTGTTGAGCGTTTAAATCAACATTATCAAAATCAACAACCAGAACATGTGTTCCAGCCTCAAGAGGGTGTGACAGGTGTTCAAACTTATATCGTTCAAATGACTGAAGAGCCAGTCGCGAGTTACCAAGGTGACATTCAGGGCTTTACTGCAACAGCGGTTACTGAATCTCGTTCGTTAATGGTTAATGAGCGCTTGGATACATCGGCACATAAGGTGCGTGCTTATCAGGGTTTCTTGAAGCAGCGCCAAACATCTGTATTAAGCAAAGCACGTGCCGTGGGTGCTAGCATTGATGTTAAAAAGCAATTTACGTTAGCAAACAATGCCGTTGTTGTCGAAATGACGCAGGCGGATGCTGAGCTACTGGCTAAGCAATCGGGTGTGAAACGCATCACACCAAACCGTATTTTCGAACTACGTACAGACCGTGGCCCAGAGTTTATTGGCGCAGATCAATTATGGCAAGGCGCTACACCTGCATCATCAGTGGGTGTTAAAGGCGAAGGCATGGTTGTAGGTATTATTGATACAGGTATCAATACTGACCACTCTGCGTTTGCAAGCGATGAAGAGTACAGCAAATCAAATCCATTTGGTGCAGGTAACTTCGTTGGTGATTGTGAAGCTGATCCTACGTTATGTAATGACAAGTTAATTGGTGTTCGCTCTTACCCTGAAATTACGGCTGCGAATTCAGACTATCGATTTGCACGTGCTGATCGTCGTCCAGAGAATGGTGAAGACTACAACGGTCATGGTTCACATACTGCAAGCACAACCGCGGGTAACTACATAGAGAATACGCCACTTCAAGCAGCCACAGGTGAGAAAGTGAGTGATGGTGAAAACTTACCATTTACCTTTGATCATACCAGTGGTGTTGCACCGCGCGCGCACATTATTTCATACCAAGTATGTCACGCGGGCAACTCGGGCGACTTATACGCTGGTTGTCCTGAGTCGGCGATTTTATCTGCTTTTGAAGATGCAATTGAAGATGGCGTTGATGCGATTAACTTCTCAATCGGTGGCGGTGAAAGCTTCCCGTGGGAAGATCCAATGGAAATGGCATTTTTAAGCGCACGTGAGGCCGGTATTTCTGTTGCTGCTGCTGCGGGTAACTCAGGTCCGTACTATATGTCTGCGGATCATACATCACCTTGGGTGACGACAGTGGGGGCATCAACGCATGATCGCGTGATGGAATTAGGTGTTAAAACCATTAACAACTTCCAAGGTACACGTGCACCTTCTGTTGGTGAGTATGCAGGTAAGAGTTTCGCTGGTGGAATTACTGGTGAGGTTGTTTTAGCTGAGAATTACGACGACCCTAATGCTGACGATGGCTATGATGCAGCTAGCTGTAATGCCCCATTCCCTGCGGGTACTTTCACCGCAGACCAAATAGTGGTGTGTTTACGTGGTGATATTGCGCGTGTTGATAAAGCGAAAAACGTAGCTGCGGGTGGCGCAGGTGGTTTTATCCTGCAAAATATTGCTTTTGGTGAGAACGTTGTTGCAGATAACTATGTGATCCCAGGTATTCACTTATCTTCAAGTGCGCGTTTTGCTATTCGCAACTGGGTGAATGCTAACCCTGATGGCGCTGCAATTGCGACTATTGGTGAGCCGCAAAATAACTATTCGTTTGACGAAGAAGCTGGCAACCAGCTCGCTATTTTTAGCTCTATGGGCCCAAGTTATTATATTAACAACCTTGTTCCTGATTTGACGGCACCAGGTGTTGATATTTATGCTGCGAATGCTGATGACCAACCATTCACCGCCAATCCTAGAGCATCAGACTGGACATTCATGAGTGGTACGTCAATGGCTACTCCGCATGTAACCGGCGCCATGACTTTATTGATGCAAATGCACCCAGATTGGACGCCTGCTGAAGTACAATCGGCTCTGATGATGACGGCGAATAAAGTGCGCATTTCTAACGGTGTTACGTTAGTTGACCCTTACTACAACTTCATGACGGGAAGTGGCTCAATTGATGTTGCGCAAGCGGCAAATGCAGGTCTTATCATGGATGAGACAATCGAAAACTATCACAATGCTAACCCGCGTAATGGCGGTTTAGTGGAGTGGTTAAACCTGCCGACATTAGTAAACCAAGACTGTGAACTGACCTGTTCTTGGATGCGCACAGTGAAAGCGACTAAAGATGGTTCGTGGGATGCAACAGCCTATGGTTGGGGTATTGAAGGCGAGCAAGAAAGTGCGGGTGTCGAAGTGAGTGTTACACCAAGTAACTTCACACTTAAAGCGGGTGAAACACAAGACGTGATGGTAACGATGAAGTTACCGAATATCATTCAGTCTAAACTAGACCCAGCAGAACCCGGCGCACCATGGGACAGCATTATAAACAAAAATGCGTGGTTTAACGGTAAAGTACTTTTTAAAAATACCGATGGTAATTCACCTGATGCTCACTTCACATTAGCGGCTAAAAATGTCATTGATGAGCTTCCAGCCATGGTTGATATCGATATGGCTCGTGCCAATGCATCAGAGTCAATCGTTGTGAATACTGACAGCTACAGTGAGTTTACACCAACTTATTATGGCCTTGTAAAACCGACTGAAGTAACAGCCAATATCTTAGGTGTATCACCTTATGTAACGAAAGACCGTGTAGAAAAAGCATGGGATATTCAGGCAATTGAGGTACCTGAAGGTACAAAACGCCTGATGATTAAAGTGGCATCAACAGAGCAAACGACTGATTTATCAGATATCGTTGAACCGCGTTGGCAAATTAAAAAAGCACACTTAGTGGTGGGTTATGATGCGAATGGTAGTGGCTCGTTCATGGTGTCGGATGAAGACATTGCTGAAGATCCAAATGCATTAATTAAAGCACTGAACGAAGAGATGATTTGTTATTCTTCAAGCAGTGTTGAGGATAACTACTGTAATATTATCGATCCTAAGCCTGGTAAATACTGGTTCGCTACCGCAGCGTTAGCTGGTTTACGCGATGTGGGTTATCAAACAGTGACTCACTATGCATTTGTGAAAGAGCAAAATACGGGTGAGTTCAGTGTGTCGGCTCCACAACAACATTCAGGTAATGGCAACTATGAAATTGCGATTAATTGGAATCTACCAGAAGCGCAGCTAAACGATGTGTATTACGGTGGTTTTGAACTGGGTGATTCAGAAGGTGCTGAAGGGACTTTAGGGTTTACATCAGTTAACTTTAAACGTGACGCTGAAGCGTTAACCCTTAATATTGATCAAGACTCAGCACGCGCTATGGATCTTGTAAATGTTAACGTGAAACTCAAAGCTAACTATGAATCTGACGCGCGCGATTACACTTTAGCGTTAACCATTCCTGAGGGCATGGAAGTTTGGCCTGACACATTGACTTCTAACAACGAGTCAGTTGCTGCTTCATTGGAAGTAGAGGGCAACACTTTAACAATTAAAGGGACTCAAGAGGCTACTCGCAATGTGAAGCGTGATTATGTTGTCACGAATAACATCACTAATGAAATGTGTAAAACGCCAATGATCGATGAGTACTCAACAGGTGGCTACATCGATTTATGGGGTGACTTCCGCATTCAACCTGATGCTTCTTGGTATGAAGGTGGCTCAAATGTTTACTTTGATGTACCAATTGATTGGTTATTCTACAAACAAGGCGCTAAGTTTGAAGTTTATAATCAAGCAAACAACAACGAAGTACGTTTACACCCAACAGGTGCTATGCAATTTACACCAATTTGGTGGATGATGAGTGCGCACCGTGGTCCAGGTTTCTTAGTTGAAGCATTAGCCCCGTTCTGGCGTGGTTCATTTGAAATCACTAATCTACGTGATCCAAGCGATCCAACAGGGTTAACAATTGCAAGTCAATATGCAGAAGAACGTCCTGATCTTGGTGACCTTCTGTTCATGGAATTTGATAATGTTACCGACAAGAATACGGGTGATACTTATGATTATGAAGTGATCTTACGCAGTGGTATTGATGACCATGAAGGTAAGTTTGAAGCGATTTTTGCATACGACAATCTAGGTGTTGATATTGATACAGGCACTATCTTTATTGAAGGTGGTGACAGTGTTTATGCTACAACCGCGGGCTACAAAGACGGTGCTCTAAGCAATGTAATCGGTTTCGATGACCTTGGTAAAATCTTACAAGATGACTTAGTCATTTGTTTTGATTACGTGGGCCCTGAGCAAAGTGAAGTTGAATTTAACTTTACAGCGACAATAAAGCCAGAAGCGAAAGGCACCATGCAAGACATCGCGCTTGATTATCTATTAGGTAGCCAAGAGTCAGGTACATTAATGCACTCGATTGGTGTACAAAGCAATCTTAAAATGGCAGATATTGCTGATATGACGGTTGCTGAAAATGGTCGTATTGATGGCATTGAAGTGATGGTTATTGATGCTGATCAATCGCCAAATGAGCTAGTAATCACGGGTGAACATGTGTCAGCTGAGGTGAACGGTATGTCGTTTAATCTGATCCCTGAACCTTATTTCTTCGGTGAAACTTTTGTAACTGTTACAGTGCAAGACAAAGCAAACCCAACAGATAAAGTAAGCAAAGAGTTTTTACTGACTGTTGAGTCTGATGGTGAAGAAGCCCCCGTGATGGTTAACGACATTGCAGATATGACTGTGATGCAAGGCGATATGTTAGAAAGTATTGCTGTTTCTTTATCACGTGAAACAGAAGAAGCGTTCACTCTTACTGTAGACGCTGATAATGCGACATCAATGGTTGATGGCATGACATTTAGCCTTAAACCTGACGCTGACTTCTACGGTGAGATCCCTGTAACAGTGACATTAACGGGCACAGATACCACTATCTCAACTGACTTTATGGTTACAGTAACCGCCGTTGATCTTGCGATTGTTGCGCTAGAAGATATGTCGGTGATGGAAAACGAGTCAGTTGACAATATTATGGTTAGTTTAACGCGTGAGACAGCTGAAGAGTTCACACTGTCTGTTGATGCTGACAATGCGACGACATCAGTCGATGGCATGTCATTCAGCGTAACGCCTGATGCTAACTACTATGGTACAACGACAGTTAAAGTCACTTTAACCAGTGGTGAAAAATCATTGATGGAAGAATTTGCACTTACAGTTGTTTCAGACGGTATTGAATTAGGTTGTACAGATACCGCTGCAACAAACTACGATGCGAATGCTAATACTGATGATGGTAGCTGTGTATACCCAGAAGTAGAAGAAGATGATGACAGTGGTTCATTCGGTCACTTCATCCTGTTACTCCTTCCATTACTTGCACTACGTCGTCGTAAGTAATCGCTTTAAAGGCTCATTTTAGTGAGCCTTTAAAAACAAAAAAACCGCGTAAGCTTAACTTACGCGGTTTTTTATTAGCCTAATATAATGGCTACTTTTTAACTTTAGCGTTGGCAAAGGCATCGGCAAAGGCATTGCCCATGGCTGCATTACCAAAGTCGCGTTTTGGTTTAGAGGTGTTTTTTACCTTTTGAGCCGCGGCAGGTTTGCTTGTAGTTGCCGCTTTATTGCTGGTATCAACATCATCGTCTAAGCGCATGGTAAAGCTAATACGTTTACGAGCAGCATCCACTTCAAGCACTTTTACTTTTACGATGTCACCCGCTTTGACTACTTCACGCGGATCTGAGATAAACTTATTCGTAATAGCAGAAATATGCACCAAACCGTCTTGGTGAACACCTACATCAACGAAGGCACCAAAGTTTGCTACGTTTGACACCACACCTTCTAGAATCATGCCCGGTTTTAAATCGTTAATGGTTTCAACACCGGCTTTAAACTCGGCCGTTTTAAATTCAGGGCGCGGGTCGCGGCCTGGCTTATCAAGTTCTTTAATGATGTCTGTGACGGTTGGTAAACCAAATTTGTCGTCAATATAGTCGTTCGCAACAAGCTTGTTTAGTATATCTGAGTTACCAATTAAGCTATTGACATCCAGGTTGTTCTTTTCGCAAATACGCTTAACAATCGGGTAGGCTTCAGGGTGAACTGATGACTTATCAAGAGGGTCTGTACCATTAGTGATACGTAAGAAGCCCGCGGCTTGTTCAAATGCTTTTGGCCCTAAACGCTCTACTTTTTTAAGCTCAGAACGCTTGCTGAATGAGCCATTCGCATCACGGTAGTTAACAATGTTCTGTGCCAGAGTTTTGTTTAAACCCGATACACGAGTAAGTAACGGCACTGAAGCCATATTTAAATCAACACCGACAGAGTTTACACAGTCTTCAACCACCGAAGTCAAAGTTTGCCCTAACTGACTTTGTGACACATCGTGTTGGTATTGGCCCACACCAATTGACTTAGGTTCAATTTTAACAAGCTCTGCAAGGGGGTCTTGTAAACGACGCGCAATTGAAACAGCACCACGTAACGATACATCGAGATTAGGAAATTCATTCGCAGCAAACTCAGAGGCAGAGTAAACAGATGCTCCAGCTTCACTGACCATAATTTTGTTAAGGTTAAGCTCGCTGTTTGCTTTTATAAGCTCTGCGACGAGTTTGTCTGATTCACGTGATGCGGTGCCATTACCAATAGCGATTAACTCAACTTTATGCTGGCGACATAATTGTTCAAGCGTGCGCAGTGATTTTTCCCAATGATTTTGAGGGGCATGTGGAAAAATAGTTTGTGTCGTTAATAGTTTACCAGTGCTGTCTACAACAGCTATTTTACAGCCTGTGCGTAAACCTGGATCTAGGCCCAATGTTGTACGAGGACCAGCCGGAGCTGCCATTAATAAGTCTTTTAAGTTCTTTGCAAATACGTCAATGGCACCGGTTTCGGCTTTTTCGCGCATCGCCCCTAAAAACTCATTTTCAAGATGTAAGCTTAATTTAATTTTCCACGCCCACTGCACTACGCTCATTAACCATGCACTCGCTGCTGAGTTGCTAACATCTAAGCGATAATGATCGGCAATCATTTGTGCGCAGATTTGTGCAGGATTTTCAGCACTGGGTTCAGGGTTAATATTGAGCTGCAATACGCCTTCATTTCGTGCTCTTAACATGGCTAAAGCACGGTGAGAAGGCACTTTTTTTAGTGGCTCTTGGTGTTCAAAGTAATCACGGTATTTTGCGCCATCATTTTCTTGGCCAGCAATAACGCGGCTCTCAATTTGACCATGTTGACTTATATGACTGCGGAATTTTGCAAGCAACTTAGCATCTTCAGCAAAGCGCTCCATTAAAATGAACTTAGCCCCATCGAGTACGGTTTTCGTATCAGCAAAACCAGCATCGGCATTGATGTAGTCAGTGGCGTGTTGTTCAGGGTCTAAGTTTGGATCATTAAACAGGGCATCAGCAAGTGGTTCAATACCTGCCTCAATTGCAATTTGCCCTTTGGTACGGCGCTTAGGTTTGAAAGGCAGATATAAATCTTCAAGCTCCGTTTTACTGTCCGCGTTATTAATATCCGCACTGAGCTCGGTTGTTAGTTTTCCTTGCTCTTTAATCGTGGCAAGTATAAAGCTACGGCGCTCTTCTAGTTCACGTAAATACGATAGGCGTTGCTCAAGTAAACGCAGTTGCGTGTCGTCTAAGCCACCCGTTACTTCTTTACGATAACGCGCGATAAAAGGTACTGTGGCACCTTCATCAAGTAATTTGATTGCAGCAACAACTTGTGGTTGCTGGGCATTTAGCTCAGTCGCTAAGCGTGCAGAGATATTGCTCATGCATAAACCTTTTTAAAAAATAGAAAATCAGTAAAACTGAAGATTAATTGCCTGAATAATATCACAATAAGAAGGCCTTAAAAGCACTGCTTTTAAGGCCCGCTGAAATAGTTCTTCACAACGCAAATTTTAATACTTAGTGAGGGTGATCGATGTGTTGCATCACTTCACTGAAGCTATTAGCAATGGGGTTGATATTAACAGGAATATGTAACTTTTTAGCAATTTGACGCGCAGAAATTAGCCCACAAATTTCATTCTCTTTACTGGTGACTAGCAAGAACATCATACCTTGATGCTCCATTGTTTGTAGTACATCGCCAATGCATGCGTAACTAATGCTTTGTAAGCTTGCACCCGCTAAATTACTAAGCGGTGTCATTACATCGTGTAATGTAATCTCGTCACGGTGCAGGTTTAAGCGCTGTGCAAGCATCATAATCTTAGAGCTTTGCAGGTCAGCACTTGATGTAATACCCAGTAACTTATCTTCACTATCAATTACTAAGATAAAGTCAGAACAGTGATTGCTAGTTTGTTTCAGCGCATTAACAATCGTTGTGTCGTAATGAGCGCGTAACGGGTCTTTACTGGTGAAGCTATTTAATACTTTAAGCGCCGGAGAGGTTAGGTCTAGGGTTGGCTCAACTTCATTTACAGCATTAGATAATGCGCCATTTGAAATGTCTTGTAGACGTAATTCTTTGAAATTATTCATTTTGATCACCATACATTTTAATAAAACTTTAATTGAAACAATTTTGAGTTAATTAAAAAGCAGGGGGACCTCGCTGATGCGCGCTGAACACAGAAATAACAGAACAAGGATTAACATACACCGCAACACGGCCATCTGGCAGTGGTTGAGCTGCACTGGCAATCAGCGATGGGGTATGTTTGTCAAAGTCAGTATCTGTATTGGCTGGGTCTGTACTGTCGCACGCAATGTAATGTGCGGTTGGCGTAACACTGTCTGAGTGGCTTTCAATGTCATTGGCGTAAGATATCAAACTCGCACTCATTAAAAGCGCGAATACAATGGCATTACTCATGATGCGATGTATTAGGTTTGACATACTTACTACCTTCTAAAACCTCAAGCACTAAATGCGTCTTGAGTCTCCTTAGTTATAGAACACATTTTTAGAGTAGACAATCACTAATTAATGTTTTCTGAATATTTAAAGATAAATTAGGGTGCGTTAGGGTAAGTTATTTCATTGACGAACCATTCTTTTGTGCCTTCGGGTGTGATGACCGAAAATTCGTCATCCACTTCTTTACCTAATAGCGCACGCGCCATAGGTGCGTCGATAGAAATATAATCTTTACGCTCATAAATTTCGTCTGGGCCCACAATACGAAATCGTTTGATGTCGCCTTGTTCATTTTCAATTTCAACCCAAGCGCCAAAAAATACTTTGCCTGCTTGTTGCGGATTGTAGTCAACAATTTTTAGGTCTGGCATACGTTTTCTTAGGTAACGTACGCGGCGATCTATTTGTCGTAAAACACGTTTATTGAATTGATAATCGGCGTTTTCAGAACGGTCACCTAAGCTTGCTGCCCACGTGACAATTTTGGTAATTTCAGGACGCTTCTCATGCCACAAATAGTCATGTTCTTGTTGTAATTGTTGATAACCTTCACGCGTAATTAAATTTGTTTTTGCCATTTTACTTAGCCTCACAAGAAAACCTGCCGCACGGTATAAAAGTCTTTTGTCTTTGTCGAGTAGGATTTTGAAATGTTCCGTAACAATCTAAGCGTGCAATTCGATTTTTATTCTTAAGTTTTTCATTTATATTAACAAGTAACACATTACAACAAGAATGAAAGTTATGGGACACGAAACGACAAAGGTATTAGTTGTTGATGACGATATGCGTTTACGCAGTTTGCTTGAACGTTATTTGGTAGAGCAAGGGTTTATTGTTCGTACAGCAGCAAATTCAGAGCAGATGGATCGCTTACTCGAGCGTGAAAATTTCCACTTAATCGTACTCGATTTAATGTTACCCGGCGAAGACGGTTTATCCATTTGTCGCCGTTTACGACAAAAAGAAAACGATATACCCATTGTGATGTTAACAGCTAAAGGTGACGAAGTAGACCGTATAATAGGTCTTGAGCTCGGTGCTGATGACTATATTCCTAAACCGTTTAACCCACGCGAACTATTGGCACGCATTAAAGCGATTTTACGTCGTCGCGCTAAAGAAGTACCAGGCGCGCCTGCTGCAGAGGAAAACGAAATTAGTTTTGGTGAATTCACACTAAATTTAGCCACGCGTGAGATGACGCAAGGTGATAACACCATGTCATTAACCAGTGGTGAGTTTGCGGTATTAAAAGCGCTTGTCACACACCCGCGTGAACCGTTAAGTCGTGATAAGTTAATGAACCTTGCGCGAGGCCGAGACTACAGCGCACTTGAGCGTAGTATCGACGTACAGGTTTCGCGTTTGCGTCGCATGATTGAGGTTGACGCTGCTAATCCTCGTTATATTCAAACAGTATGGGGCTTAGGCTACGTATTTGTACCAGACGGTGAAAAGTAGCAATAATGGGCATGTTTCCGCGAAGCGCATTTGGGCAAACCGTCTTTTTAGTCGCAGCGTTGCTTTTAATCAACCAGATCGTGTCTTATATCACGGTCAGCTTTTATGTTGTAAAGCCAACCATAGAGCAAGTAAATCTGATCCTCGCTAAGCAAATTAAAACGGTGTTTATCGAGTGGGAAGAAGGCGTTGAAGTGAGCAAAGAAGCCTCTGAAAAGTTCTTTGAAATAACAGGGATAGAAGTCATGACTCAGCGCCAAGCAATGCGCGAAGGGCTGGCTGAAACACGTGAGTATTCAATGCTTTCGCGCAGCATGTCTAAAGAGTTAAATGGTTCAGCACGTGTGCGCATTAGTCAAACGGATCCGCTTGTATATTGGGTTGAAGCACCGCAAGCCCCTGGTTATTGGGTGCGCGTACCCTTAACGGGTTTGCAAGAAAACAACCTGAAATTTTTAACTTTTTACTTGTCCAGTATAGGTTTTTTAAGTGTGCTAGGTGGCTGGTTGTTTGCGCGTCACTTGAACCGTCCTTTAAAAGCACTGCAACAAGCTGCTGTAAAAGTGGGGGTGGGCGACTTCTCCACCAAACTCGAAGAGCAGGGCTCAACCGAAGTCATTGAAGTAACGCGTGCTTTTAATCAGATGTCTCGGGGTATTGCGGCATTAGAAAACGACCGTCGTTTACTAATGGCGGGGGTATCTCATGACCTTAGAACGCCGCTTACGCGCATTCGTTTAGCCACAGAAATGATGTCAGATGATGAAGACTACCTTCGCGAAGGGATAATCCATGATATCGAAGATATGAATGCGATTATTGACCAATTTATAGAGTACTTGCGTCATCACAAGCGCGAAGAGCTTGCGCTTGAAGATTTAAATGCGCTTGTTGCAGAAGTCGTCGAAGCAGAACAAAAGCATCATCGCAGCATCACCTTTAAAGAAAACCCCAGTATTCATGATGTACCAGTGAGCATGGTGGCAATAAAACGTGTTGTCACTAATATGATTGAAAACGCGATACGTTATTCACAGGGTGATATTGAGGTTGAAACTCGCCTGAGTAGCAATAAAAAATTCGCGATGGTGGTTGTAAATGATCAAGGCCCTGGTATTCCTGAGAGTGAACTTGAAACCGTGTTTGAACCGTTTAAACAAGGTGATGCGGCCCGTGGTAGTGAAGGTAGCGGTTTAGGGCTGGCAATAATCAAACGTATTGTTGATATGCATGGCGGAAAAGTGCAATTGCTTAATCGCCCCGAAGGTGGCTTAAGTGCACAAATCTATTTACCGTTGTAGATGAAATAACGTGACAGATTAAGACTGATTGCTTAAAAAGTGCGACAGGAGTGTCGCACTTATCTTATTGAACGTTATGACTGTGGTTGGCCGTAAATTTGCTCGGCACGATTAAACAATATCCACGAGGTCAAAATATACTTATCGTTTGAGATTGGCTTATTGCCACGGTGAGTGTGGGTAAAGTAGCCAGGAGCCACCACCATCGTTCCTTTCTTGGGCGATATTTTACGTTGTTGATAGTAAAATTCGGTTTCACCACCTTCCTCTACATCGTTTAAGTAAAACATAAACAACAATACGCGATGAAGCGCTTCGTTATGACCTACTTGCGGGTATACCTCACTGTGCCAGTATGGATAGCCCCCTTTATTGATGTCGTATTTTTGCGCCTGAATTTTACCCATTCTAAAGATTTGCTGGACTAGTAAAGGCAGTTGCGGCTTGCCGACTTCTTCAAAGTTGTCTTGGTTTAAGTCAACGGGTTGACCGGTTTTTGGGTGATAGACTTTTAATCCAAACGCGCCAATCATCATAAAAATATGCTCTTCGAGATACTTAAAGATGTACCCTGCGGTGGTTTGTTGAATATGTTTTAATTGTTCGGCGTATTCTGGGTGATTATTTAGGTATAAATCGCGGCTGTCTTTTTTAGATAAATCAACGCCACCAGAGGTAATGCCTTGTTTTAAATGCGGGCTTTGTTCAAATACCGTGATAAAATTATCGCAAAATTCTTTGCTAAGGGCGTTTTCGTATACGCGAATAAAGTCCGTCATGAGCTACCTTTAGTTTATATTTTTTATAGGGTTACTATGTTTATTGAATCAATCACGCCCCGATTTAGCGAAACGGATGTCTTAGGGCATATCAACAATACCGTACTCCCCGTGTGGTTTGAAGCCGCCCGTGCGCCTATTTTTAGATTTTTTACACCGGATTTAAATCCGCATCAGTGGAAATTGATTATAGCGAAGGTTGAAGTAAGCTTTGTCGGAGAGTTGTTTTATGGCCACGATGTTGAGATAAAAACAAGTGTTGAGCATATTGGTTCAAGCTCCTTTGTATTACGTCAAGAAGCGTGGCAGCAAGGCACATGTTGTGCGGTGGGTAAAACGGTCTTGGTACGGTATGATTTTGCTAATAAATGTTCGCAAAAGTTAGATGAGCAAGAAAAAGCAGCACTTTCTGCACACTTATTCGTTTCTGAGTAGCCGTTTTTTGCCGACATTTCTGGGCGCTTGGGGTAAAATGTCGCTTCATTATTTTGACTGAGTAATTTTGGGTTACATGCAATGCTGTTAATGATCGACAACTATGATTCGTTTACCTACAACCTAGTGCAATACTTTCAGCGCTTGGATCAAGAGGTATTGGTTAAACGAAACGATGAGATAAGTGTTGCCGACATCAAGCAATTAAAGCCCGAACATATTGTCATCTCTCCTGGGCCTTGCTCACCAAATGAAGCCGGTATTTCGCTGCAAGTGGTTGAAGAGTTTAAAGGGCAGCTGCCTATTTTAGGTATCTGCTTGGGACATCAAACAATTGCGCAAGCATTGGGAGGTGAGGTCGTACGAGCACGACAGGTTATGCACGGTAAAACCTCCTTAGTGCACCATACAAACCAAGGTGTTTTTAAAGGCTTAGCCAACCCATTGACGGTATGTCGTTACCATTCGCTGGTGGTTGATAAACAGAGTCTTCCCAGTGAGCTCAGTATTACAGCGTGGACCGAACACAATACGCATTTTGATGAAATAATGGGAATAATGCACAAGGATCTCGCACTTGAAGGTGTGCAATTCCATCCTGAAGCAATTTTGACGCAACAAGGGCTTGAATTACTTGCCAACTTTTTAACTCACTTCTAATCTTAAGCTAATTATTTACAAATATGAACGACAATACTGCTGTGCAAATGACCGATGAAATCCGACAACAAAGGACTGCGATGGTGCTTAATGAGCGTGCGCATGATCTTTTGCTTGGCCACAGTTTTGCACAGCGTCAGATTGGCTATATTCATACTTTAGAAATTGATTATGGCGAGCAAATGGAGCAGCGAACTTTATTAGAAGTTGAAGTTGCAGCGCAAAAGAAACGCCAAAAAAGCAGTACAGCGCACCATAAGTATCGTGCTCAAGCGAGTCAGCAATTACATCAAGTGATTGAAAATGCGATGAACAAGCAGCTGGAAGATATTGATTCAGTGGTACATGAAACCATTGGCATTCAAGACAGTGTGCCCGCTATTTTAGATATTCTTGCGACACGTTCAGCATCGGTAGGTCGCTTAGAGCCGTTAATTAAAGATTTAACCTGGCTTGGGCGTGAGCTCGTCGCGTTTGTTAATTTGCCATACTATCGCCAGCAACGCAGTAAACACACTTCCGTTAAAGTTGATAACCCGTTACTCGCATTGCGTTATATTGGTCTTGATAACCTGAAATTTGTGGTCCCGACATTCGCAGTACGTCACTGGATGCCTCACAGCACAGAACCCTTTCCTTTATTAAAGCGCCGCTTACGAGATAATTCAATGGCATGCGCTATTGCAGCACAAGAAATAGCAAAGCTAAACGGCGTTAATGAAGAACACGCGTTTACTTTAGGCATGTTATTGGATGTAGGGAAAATTGCCTTAGTAAGGCTCTATTTGCGCACTTTTGAGCGAGTGTGGCAACGCAAGGTGGCAATGGCGCGCGAAGAACAAAAGAAAGATTTGCATACTGCATTATTAGAGTTAAAACCCGATCCTTTATTTTTAAGTTCGTTATTAAGCAAATTGTCACTTAAAGTGACAGCCACCGTGATTGAGCAAATGGCATTTCGGTATTTGCCGTTTAACGCCGTTTTGCAGCAATTAACGACACCCCTTGCTAAAAATGATGAATACCTTCCTCTGACCCAAGTGATTTTAAAAGCACGGTGCTATGCGCAGTTTTTAAGCTTGAACGAACATCAGTTAGTTGAGAAAGATGAAGTTCAACGCTGGTTTACGCATTATGGTTTTACACAAAATGAGCTTGATGAACTGGCAAAATGCAACTTTGAGAACTTCCATATCCAAATTAATTAAAATAATTGTTAATTTTTTTGCGACTATTCATTCATTGTAAATGCTGAGCGATAGCAATATTTAGATAACGTGCCCATGCGTGGTTTGCTAGCAGCGCGCCTTTTAAGTGTATTTTGTATAAAAAATACCCCTCAAATAGTTATTCACTATCCATGAAAAAATATCTCAAACCCTTTATTTTCAAGGGCTGCATGAAAGTTTTCTAAGAGACAGATGGATTTTTTTCTGAAATAATGGATGAATGAAAATTGAACCAAAGAGTAATTAAGGTGATTTTACTCTA
Organism: Pseudoalteromonas sp. PAB 2.2; assembly: GCF_001938575.1. Classification (NCBI taxonomy): domain Bacteria; kingdom Pseudomonadati; phylum Pseudomonadota; class Gammaproteobacteria; order Alteromonadales; family Pseudoalteromonadaceae; genus Pseudoalteromonas; species Pseudoalteromonas sp. PAB 2.2. The sequence continues at coordinate 39,421 of NZ_LYPI01000018.1, read as the reverse complement.
AGCTCAATTAGCTTAGTAAAATAGCTTAGTTTAGCTTTATAGCGCCGCTTAAGATGGCGTGTGCTTACGATAAAGAGGATATAAAATGACAGTCAATCGCGAATTATTTGATCACGTAATGGTTCCTAACTATGCACCATCAAGTGTTATTCCTGTGCGAGGCGAAGGCTCTCGAGTTTGGGACCAAGAAGGTCGTGAATTTATCGATTTTGCAGGTGGTATTGCTGTTAACTGCCTTGGCCACTGTCACCCGGCCTTAGTAAGTGCATTAAAAGAGCAGGGCGAGAAAATCTGGCATCTATCAAATGTGATGACCAATGAGCCAGCACTGCGTTTAGCTAAAAAGTTAACCGATGCAACGTTCGCAGAAAAAGTTTATTTTGCTAACTCTGGTGCAGAAGCAAACGAAGCCGCATTAAAACTTGCGCGTCGTTTTGCACTTGATAACTTTGGTGAGCAAAAATCACAAATTATCTCATTCAATAAAGGTTTCCACGGTCGTACATTCTTTACTGTAACAGTAGGTGGTCAGGCTGCCTATTCAGACGGCTTCGGTCCTAAGCCGGGCGATATCGTACATTGTGATTACAATGATTTAGCGGCTTTCGAAGCACTGATCAGTGACAATACATGTGCAGTTATGATGGAACCTCTACAAGGTGAAGGCGGGATTATTTCACCAACAAAAGAGTTTGTAAAAGGTGTACGTGAGCTGTGTACTAAGCACAATGCGCTGTTAATTTTTGATGAAGTACAAACAGGTGTCGGCCGTACTGGTGAGCTTTATGCGTATCAAGGTTTAAATGTCACGCCTGATATCTTAACCACAGCTAAAGCGTTAGGTGGCGGTTTTCCTATTGGTGCAATGATCACCACAACTGATATTGCTCAGCACTTAAAAGTAGGAACACACGGTTCTACTTATGGTGGTAACCCACTTGCGTGTGCTGTTGCAGAAGCTGCATTTGATACGGTGAATACACCAGAGGTGTTAAGTGGCGTTAAAGAAAAATCGGCTTTATTCCGCGAGCTATTAACTGCAATCAACGACAAGTACAACGTATTTAGTGAAATTCGTGGCGAAGGTCTACTATTGGGTGCAGTGGTTACTGAGCAATTCAAAGGCCGTGCAAAAGAGTTTTTAGTGGCAGGGACCGAAGAAGGCGTCATGTCATTAGTAGCGGGTGCAGATGTTGTTCGCTTTACTCCTTCACTTGTTATCCCTGACGCTGATATCCGCGAAGGTATGGCTCGTTTCGAAAAAGCAGTTGCTAAAGTCGTTAACGGCTAATCATTCAACTGACATATCAGGGCAAGCACTGCTTGCCCGCGTTCATAATTTACCGTTATTTATAAGGGAGCAAGCGGACTCATGATGATCCTTCGCCCAATCCAGCAAAGTGATTACCCAGCATTACTTAAAATTGCCCATGAATCAGGGCATGGTTTTACATCTTTGCCTAATAATGAAGAGTTGTTACAAAAGAAAATCGATCATTCACTGAGCTCATTTGCAAAAGTAGCCCAGCAGCCTGGTGATGAAGGTTACCTGTTTGTTCTTGAAGATAGCGAAACAGGCGAAGTAGTGGGTACTTCAGCCATCGAAGCCGCCGTGGGTTTAGATGACGCGTTTTATCATTATCATTTAAGTAAAGCGATTCATTCATCGCGTACACTTAACGTTTATAAAGCCGTTGATATCTTAACGCTATGTAATGATTACACCGGTGCAACAGAGCTATGTACATTGTTTTTGAGAGATGGTTACCGCAAAAATAACAATGGTAAATTACTATCAAAAGCACGTTTTATGTTTATTAATCAACATAAAGAACGTTTTGCTGAAACAGTTATTGCAGAAATGCGTGGTGTGTCAAACGAGAATGGCGAAAGCCCATTTTGGCAATGGCTTGAAGAGCACTTTTTCTCAATGGATTTTCCAACAGCCGATTACCTGACGGGAATAGGTCAAAAAGTATTTATTGCCGAGTTAATGCCTAAATACCCAATTTACGTGAATCTATTAAGCAAAGATGCGCAAGCTGTTATTGGTCATGTGCATGATAATACTCGCCCAGCTATTGAGCTGTTGAAGAGTGAAGGTTTCACTTTTAACGGCTACGTTGACATTTTCGATGCGGGTCCTACGGTTGAAGCTAAAGTGGATAATATCGCTACGATTCGTAATTCAAGAAAGGTGCAGGTCGAAATAGGTCAAAGCCAAGGCGACACCACCGTGATGCTCGCTAATGATAAACTGACTGACTTTAGAGCCACAGTGACACAAATTAATCTACCGTGTGATGTCGATACAATTACCCTTTCAAGTGAGCTTGCAAAAGCCCTTCACTTAGAAGCTGGCGACACCGTATCAGTTGCAAAACTATAGAATTTAGGAGACACAGTAATGACGCATGCAGCGCAATTTATTAATGGTCAATGGCAAGCAGGCCTTGGTCATGCATTCAACTCTGTAAACCCTGCAAATAATGATGTTATTTGGCAAGCAAATACAGCCACGGCTGAGCAAGTCGACAGTGCTGTAAATGCCGCGCGCCAAGCTTTTTATAGTTGGGCGGATAAATCATTTGCAGAACGTTTAGCTATTGTTAAAACGTTCGCTGAAACGCTTAAAGAGCATAGTGAAGAGTTAGCGCTGATCATTGCGCAAGAAACAGGTAAACCGTTGTGGGAAACTCGCACTGAAGCAGGCGCCATGGTGGGTAAAATTGCGATCTCTGAAAAAGCGTTTTTAGAGCGTACCGGCGACGTTGAAAACCCCATGCCACAAGGCCGTGCGATGATCCGTCATAAACCACATGGTGTTGTTGCCGTTTTTGGTCCGTATAACTTCCCGGGTCATTTACCAAATGGGCATATTGTTCCAGCATTACTAGCGGGTAACACGGTTGTATTTAAACCTTCTGAGCTCACTCCCGCTGTTGCAGAGCTGACTTTAAAACTGTGGCAAAAAGCAGGTTTACCTGATGGGGTTATTAACCTTGTTCAAGGTGAAGTTGACACAGGCAAGGCGCTTGCGGCGCATAAAGGCATTGACGGCTTATTCTTTACGGGGTCATCGCGTACAGGTCATATCCTACATGAACAATTTGCAGGTCAACCGGGTAAAATCCTTGCTTTAGAAATGGGGGGGAATAACCCGCTTATCGTGACTGACGTTGCGGATACTAAAGCTGCTATTCACGATATAATTCAATCTGCGTTTATTTCTTCAGGCCAACGTTGTACCTGTGCGCGTAAGTTATTCTTACCTGTGGGCGAGCAAGGTGACGCCATCTTAGCGGGTCTAATAAAAGCAACCAAAGCGATTAAAGTCGGTGAATATGATGCTGATGACCAGCCGTTCATGGGCTCTATGATTTCGGCTGCGGCTGCCGCGGGTATGGCTGCAGCACAACAGCAATTAGTAGAACTAGGTGCTGACGTATTAGTTGAGTTAACGCATACAGAAAATACCGGCTTTGTAACGCCAGGCATTTTAGAGTGTACAAACGTGACTAATTTCCCTGATGAAGAGCACTTTGGTCCACTTCTTAAAGTTTTCCGCTTTACTGATTTTGATGCTGCCATTGATAAAGCAAATGACACAAGCTTTGGTTTATCAGCGGGTCTATTAAGTGACAATGCAGCTGATTACGACCACTTCTTACGTCGTATTCGTGCTGGTATTGTTAACTGGAACCGCCCAATTACGGGTGCATCGAGTGCGGCTCCGTTTGGTGGCATTGGTGCGTCTGGTAACCACAGAGCAAGTGCATATTATGCAGCAGACTACTGTGCATACCCTGTTGCGTCAGTTGAGCTTGAAAAAGTGGCTATGCCAGCCACATTAAGCCCTGGCTTAAAAATAGACTAAATCAGTATTAATGATTATAAAAAGCAGCTTCGGCTGCTTTTTTTGTATTGGCTTTATAGCAAAGGTAGCAATTAAAAGCGCTTTCTGCTTAAATCTATAGAGTTAGTCATTTTATTAGGTGTGCAGTCGTATGGTTTTAGATAGGCAAGGGTACGATGATCTTGTCATGTATCTCACTCAAAATTTAGCGCTATTTGAGAAGCCAGGTCAAATAAAGCCAGGAGCTCCAACGGTGCTAGAGCTAATTGAAGACGTGATTGCCGAGAATGTCATGCTGCTTTGCGAACAGCATACAGAATTGAACACCGAACAACGCAGCCAAATCGTTCGCGAAGTCGATGGCATCGTTTATGACTTACAAGAAGTACTAAGCAGTGTCACAAATCAACCTGTTACTGTTGAGCAACACGCCTTTATTGATGAGTTTGCTGGACTTGTAAAAAACTTATTCGATACAGCCGTTGCTGAAAGTGCGTAATCTCCTTTAACACCTAATATCGTTTTTCGATTGCATCTGAGTGTGACTTGCTTACAATCAAGCAAAATAACTTTTAGAGATAAAATAAATGCAAGCGAATGTAAAATGGGTAGAAGGTGATACCTTTATTGGCCTTTCAAATTCAGGTCACAATGTCGTTTTTGATGCGGGTAGTGACAGTGCTGCACCAAGTCCAATGGAAATGGTATTAATGTCGGCAGGGTGTTGTTCATCTGTTGATGTTGTTAGTATTCTTAAAAAAGCGAAGCAATCATTTTCTGACGTGCAAGTAAAGCTCAGTGCTGAGCGTGCTGAATCTGCTCCTCGTGTGTTTACCAAGATTCATCTACATTTTGTGGTTACTGGCGATAACGTGTCTGAAAAACACCTTGCGCGTGCTGTTCAATTGTCTGCAGAAAAGTATTGTTCTGTAGCCTTAATGCTTGATAAAACAGTAGAAATTACACATAGCCATGAAGTTGTGGAAGAACAAGTAAAATAACGCTTTTTCCAAACGCAAAATTCGTATAAAATCCGCGAACTTTTATTTCTGCTGGTGCAGGTTTCACTCGTTTAAAGGTTGGTTTAGCATGAATAAACCCTTCGATAAAATTAAGCTTCATGGCTTTAATAATTTAACTAAGAGCTTAAGCTTCAGTATTTACGATATTTGCTACGCGAAGACTGAACAACAGCGTAAAGAATATATTGAATATATCGACGAACAGTACAGTGCTGATCGCCTTACCGATATTTTAGGTGAAGTAGTGGACATTATTGGTGCAAACATTTTGAATGTTTCTCGCCAAGATTATGATCCGCAAGGTGCCAGTGTAACAATTCTGATCTCAGAAGAGCCAATTGAGCAGCAAACAACGTACGACGTTGATGAAGCGCCGGGTCCACTTCCTGAAACTGTGGTAGCACACTTAGATAAAAGTCATATCTGTGTTCACACGTACCCAGAAGCGCACCCTGATGATGGTATTTGTACTTTCCGTGCTGATATCGAAGTATCAACGTGTGGCATTATTTCGCCACTGAAAGCGTTGAACTTCTTAATTCACAGCCTTGAGTCAGATGTAGTAACAATTGACTACCGTGTCCGTGGTTTCACGCGTGATGTTGATGGTGTGAAACACTATATCGACCATGCGATCAATTCTATTCAGAATTACATGACTGAAGATACAAAAGAAGCGTACCAAATGATGGACGTAAACGTGTATCAAGAAAACTTGTTCCACACTAAAATGATGTTAAAAGAAACCGACTTAAATACCTATTTATTCGGTGTATCTACATCTGATTTGTCAGAAGACGAAGAAGAAGAGATCCGCTCTAAGCTAACACGCGAGATGCAAGAAATCTTCTACGGTCGTAACTTACCTGACACTGAGTAGTCACTGGTAACGTATTAAAAAAACGGCGCATAAAATTATTATGCGCCGTTTTTTATTTTATAAGCAGTAACTCAGTTTGTCTGCCATTTAGATACCACACCCCTGATTTATCGAAAAACGCATCTTCTTCGAGCATAATTCGAATTTCTTTATTCCATTGTTTTATAAAAACGGCGTTGTTTAATTCAATCGAATACGCGGTATTTAAGTGCAGTGGATAGTCGCCATCGCCAGCAACCCCTTGTTGTGAATCCCACATGCCCAGCGTTGTTCCCGCAGCATGGCCATGGTAACCAATAGGGTGGGTGTATATTGTGGGCTTTAACCCTTGAGCAATCGCCTCTGCACGAGACTCTTTTAGTACTTCATTACCCGTTTTACCGGCTGCAAAGTGTGAGGTGAAAATATCTTGTAATTGATTGCCACTTTTTAAGGCATTCACTAAATAGTCTGGTGCCTGCGTTTCGTTTTCTTTTAACACGTAAGCATGTTGTTGAGTGTCAGTGTTCAAGCGCAAATAGGTAATGCCAAAATCAACATGCAGTAGATCACCCGCTTGAATAATGTGCTCATTATCTTTGCTAAAGCTTGTTTCATGATCAAACGTTTTTTTATCGGCACGCTGTATACTGACACTGGGGTGAAACCATGTTTGCAGTTTTAATTCTCTTACCCGCTCTCTAAACCACCAGGCTAAATCGTTTGTGGTTGTTTCACCTACCTTTATCACTTTGCTTGAGAAGCCCTCAGCAATAATTTGATGCGCAATAGCCACTGCCTTTTTATACATGTCTACTTCTTCAGGTAAACGTTGCTCGAGCCACTCAATAGCGAGAGGTTCAGCAGAAATGAGCTTATCAAGGTATTTTTTAGGGAGTGCGCTTTTAAGATTATTAAAATCACCGACGACAAGACCATCGGCATGTGCCCAGTTTTGAGAGGTGTTTAGGGCAATATTTTTAGGTTGGTATGTTTCAATTATGTCATTTAGAGCAAGCCATTGATCAGGTTGCTTTTGTTTATCCCATGACTTTTTGAATACCTTGCCGATTTTATATGGCGCGATAGCGTGCGCATCAACCCCACCTTGTTGGTTTCGAGCAAACACCAAAATGGTGGTGCGTCTGGCTGATAACCAAGTCGCAGGCAGCATTGTTTTTAAAATAGGATCTTCGTTATATTCTCTACTGATTAGCAGCCACATATCAATATTATGTTGCTTCATTAAAGGGGGCAGTAACGTTTTTACTCGTAATTCAGTCATTTTATCAATAAATTCAGCGCGCGCTTTCATTGGTAAAATATCGACCGTATTTGCGCTTAATGGTAGGGCTAATAAGGCACAAAATAATGAAATAACCGTTTTTTTGTTATTAGTCATGGGTTAACTCTTTTTATTGTCAGTGTCTTTAGAACATAGCAATAATAAATAGACAAGACGATAAGATTAAGATGAATAACAGGTTTCTATCTACGGGGTTGCTTGCTACAGTAAATTGATAGATTGCTCAAGAATGACTAAACCAATGATTGAACATCAGTTATTTAAAGCCGAACAAATAAGAACGAATGAAGCCATTGCGGCTAAACGCTGCGGTGTTGCGATGTACACGCTTATGGAACGTGCTGGTCAGGCTGTGTTTATGCATAGCGTGAACTACTTTGCGGACGCGTTGCATTATGTGGTGTTGGTCGGCGTTGGAAACAATGCAGGTGATGGCTACATCGTTGCAAATTTGGCTAAACAAGCAGGAAAAAACGTGACAGTGATAGCCGCTGTACCTGACAAACCCTTGTCAGGAGATGCACTCACCGCACAACAAGCTTGGTTAGATGCCACAGGCGAAATCGTGACAGACTTTGCTGTGCTTGAACAGGCTGATGTTATCGTTGATGGTTTGCTTGGTACGGGTATTCAAAGTGACGTTCGCTCGCCATTTAGTGAGCTGATAAACGCGGCGAATAATAGCCAAGCGCCCATTATAGCTATCGATCTACCCTCTGGTATTCATGCCGATACTGGCGCCGTTCAAGGTATTGCAATTAAAGCGACTGTTACTGTGACCTTTGTGGGTATTAAACAAGGTTTGGTAACGGGGCAAGGGCGCGCGCATGCAGGGCAATGTGAGTTTGCAGATTTAGGCATTGCTGATGCATTTGCGTTGCTGTGCTCACCCTGTGCTTTGCTTATTAATCAGCAAACAATCAACTCACTACCAGCGCGTGATAACAATAGCCACAAAACCAGCCATGGTAAGTTATTGTGCATTGGCGGTAATGCAGGTACAGCAGGTGCTATTCGCTTAACGGCAGAAGCGGCACTGAGAACAGGTGCGGGTATGGTTAAGGTGTATACGCATACCAGCTCAATTCTCAGTGTAAGTATGGGAAGGCCAGAGTTAATGGTCACAGACGCTAATCTAATTGCTTCTCTTGAATGGGCAAGCTGTATTGCCATAGGCCCCGGTTTGGGGCTTGATAGTTGGTCTGAGGCTACCTTTGAAACAGTCATGCAGTACTGTTTCACCAATAATAAACCCTTAGTTATTGACGCCGATGCACTTAATTTAATTGCCCAACATGCGTCGTCATTTCCACTGACAAACACGGTTATCACTCCTCACCCCGGTGAAGCCGCACGGCTGCTTAATTGCAGCACCTCAGACATAGAAACTGACCGTTTTGCAGCGGTCAAACGTTTAGCGCACAGCTATACCACAACCTGCGTACTAAAAGGGGCTGGCACATTAATTAGCAATAACAATAAAACCTGGGTCTGCACAGATGGTAATCCAGCCCTTGCTGTTGGGGGGAGTGGAGATGTACTCACTGGCGTTATTGCAGCCCTAATTGCACAAGGGCTAGATACTCAGCAAGCAGCCTGCCGAGGGGTCTGCTTACATGCAAAAGCGGGTGATATCGCCGCTGAGCGTGATGGTGAGCGTGGTATGTTGCCAAGTGATTTGTTTATGATAGTCAGAGAGTTAGTTAATTCACCTTAACAAGCCATAAATTAAAGGGCCAATTTCATTTATGCCCATTCGCCTCATAAACAGCTCACAATCGTTGAGTATTATTGCGGGTTGTATCAGAGTGTTTCAAAATGATGGGCTCTTGTGTCGACAGTGTGGGTTTTATTTTTTAGTCATTAGTTATAAATTAAACAATATGTAGCACGGTTAATAGTCGCGTTGCTATTACATGTATACCCACTGTTTGGATTAAAATAATTAAAAGGATTTATATGAATAAAGCGGTTAATTTATACTTGCCTCTACTCGTGAGTGGCATAGCCTTAGTCACTGCAAGTGTGAGTGTGCAAGCTGACAGCTCTCACCCAGTACAACACTTTCCAAAAACAGCAACCCAGTGGAAAGCCACTACACAAAAAGATATTGAAGCTGCTTATCAGCAATCAGTCGATAATCACCCCGGCATGTTTGATAGCGATAACCCAGGGTTTCCACAATTACTGTTTAATGCCAAGCAACACGCTTTAATGCTTGCCGACCAAGTAGAAAATGCACAAGGTTACGCAGCCGCAATTGCACGTTTTAATTCGGTTTTGCAAGATGGTCACGCTGGGGCAGTTGCACTGTTACCTGACGACGTTAAGTTGCCACGACGCTGGCCCGGATTTTCTGCAGTATGGCGTGGTGATGGCTTAAAAGTGTATTACAGCGAGCATGATAAAGTAACGAAAGGGGATAAAATAGTGCGCTGTAATAACACGCCTATTGAACCCTTAATGCGCGATACCCTGTTTAAATTTTATGGTGAAGTTGATCAACCCGGTCATTGGTGGAACCAAGGATGGCGATTATTAGTGGATGATGGAAACCCATTTCTAACCCCCTTTAAAAGTTGTGATTTTGTGAAAGTCAGTGGCGCGACGTATAGCGTTAGACTTGAATGGTCTGAGCGACCAAAAAATGTTCGCCAGCACTTAGTAAATGCTTACAATGGTGATGAGCTCGAGGTAGGCCTACACTGGGCAACTCAAGAGATTGCTTGGGTAGCAATGCCTTCATTTTCACCAAATGAAGAACAAAAAGCACGTTACCGACAACTCTTCACTGATTTAGCCGATCAGCGTGAACAATTGCTAACGGCTAAAGCGGTGATATTCGATCTTCGCCATAATCAAGGTGGCTCAACATATTGGAGTATGAAAATTGCTGAGCAACTTTGGGGGCCGCAGCATGTGACATCGCGAAGAGAGCTGTTAGCTAAAAATACACGCGTTTGGTGGCGAGCATCCAAAGATAATACGCAATACCTTGAGTCATTAAAAACAAAAGTGCAAGACCAGCCCGAGGTCTTCGCTATAGTAAAACAAGTCTCAGCAGGTATGCAGACGGCGTTAGATATGGGTGAACCTTTTTATATTGAGAAGAAGCCAGCAACGACACCGGTCTTAGATGAAATATCTGAAAGCGATTTTAACACTAAAGCCATCGTTATAGTGCCCGGACAATGTGCCAGTGCGTGTCTGGATGCAATTGATACTTTTAAGTTATTTTCAAATACAGTGTTATTTGGTGCGCCGAGCAGTGCTGATTCAACCTATATGGATGTTCGATTTGTTGATACTCCCTCAGGATTAAGCAAAGTGATAATCCCTAATAAAGTTTATGTAAACAGAGCGCGCGGTAAGGGGGATTTTTACTGGCCTGATATTCCATACCATGGCGTTGACTGGACAACAGAGGTTTTATTAGAACACATTGAGCGTGTTATAAAGAAAAGTGATCTGTAGAGATAAAAAACCCAGCCGAAGCTGGGTTTTTTAAGCGAAGCGCTTGGAGTGGACTACATCATGCCTTCCAAATCTGCCTTAACCCTCTGTATGTACTGTAAATAAAGGGTTGTGGTATTATTTGTCTCTACATTGGTCTCCACTTTTGGGTATATTCAACAATGGCAGAAGCTAGTAATAACAAATACCTTAAAAAACGTAAGAATCGTGATGTCTGGATGTTTCAAATAAGAATACCTAAGGAAGTTAGGCACTTATATGACGGTAAAGAGATTTACGTAAAGTCACTTCAAACAAGCTGCATTAAGACGGCTAGGTTGCGTAGAGATAGTTTGTTGGGGCAGCTAGCGGTCCAGAAGGAACAAGCTATTGATGGTGGGCGTAGCACCTTTATGAGCTTCTATAATAGCTTAGAGCAAGCAAAACGAGATGCTAGGGGTGATAAATGTGAAGCGTATTATCAGCTTGAAGACTCTATTTTGGTTGGAACAGAGGAACACCCAGAGATACGACAGGAAGCAGCTAAAGCAGTTAGGACTGGAATAATACCAGTAAAGTATACCTATTCCATGAGAGAAGCACTTAATGATTGGCTGCGTAAAAATAAACAGAGAAACCAAGATACTATAGTCAAAATGAAGTCTACCGCTAGTCGTTTCTTGAGGCATCTAAATGTACATGATATGCCGCTAATGGGTATTGAAAGAAAGCAGGTGATTAGTTTCATAGACGAACTCATTCAGGAGGTTTCAGTAAGCACAATCAAAGGCCACTTAAGCAGATTAAAAAGTATTTATGACCATGCTTGGAGAATCGCTGAAATAGATAAACGTGATAACCCTTTTGACTCCCACATACTTACCCACTATGAAGAAGATACGGTTGTAGAGAAAAAACAACTATTTAGTCGTGAGGAAATCAAGAAGATCATTAATTGGGCTGACTCTGAAAGTGAAAGTATTAAAGCGCTTGTCTACTTGGGTCTGTATACAGGTTGTCGAATCTCTGAGATCTGTGCGGTGACCCCTGAAGATGTATATATAGAAGGTGAACTAATGGCTTTGTATATAAGGAAGGGTAAGACAACGGCAGCGAGCAGGACAGTACCTCTTCCTAGGGTCGTGCATGGAATCGTAAGGAAGCGTTTAGAGTCCGTTGACGCTGGGCAAAGCCTTATTGGAATGGATGGTAAAAAGGCCTCCAGAGTCTTTAGTAACTTTAAATCCGCTATGGTTACCAAAGACAAGAGTCGAACATTTCACTCGTTTAGGGTTCATGTGAGTACGGCCTATCAAAGGGCTGGTATAGACGAGAGTAGTGCTGCATTTTTAATTGGTCATAAAGGTGGTAAAACAATGACTTATGGCTACTACTCTAAGGGGGAGGAATTAAGAAAACTCTGCGAGTATGCTGAAATAGCATCAAAAGTGATAGAAAGGGACTGGTTAAATGGCTAATTATGACACTTTTATTTCAAACTGGTCTGATGTCTTTATTGGGTTTACTGTGTTATCATACGAGAGTAGATCCATGTTTGACCATAATTTGATCTTCCTATATAATAGTACCTATACACAGTAAAAAGAGGTATGAAGTGCTATGAACTGATGAATTTTCAGGAATTAAAAAATAGGAAAGAGAGATAGAGCTAACAGAGTCTGTTTTAAGAAAACTACTGAAAGCCCCAAAATAAGCAATTGGATTTTAGCCTTGTCTCTCTATGAAATCAACTATAAATTCTATAGGGAGTCTTGATGTTATATCATGATAATCCATGGGATGTAGATTTGGTGTATGTAAGAAAGTACACGCGCGAACGATTTGGTCGCACGGAATACGTATGTTCTCACTACAGATCTCATCCTAGCTGCTGATAACGCAGCAAACCATAGGGCAGTCTTTTGATTGCCCTCCTTATACCCCCAACCTCATGCACTTCCTGCTTCGATTTTGAAACTTCTCGTAGCCTCATTTTTTTATTTTCAATCAAGTAAGGTTGTATTCAAATGAGTATACCTAAACAGGTATGGTCATAACGCGATCAAACAGTACCTGTTAGGGTTTACTTTAAATTAAGACCACATTATTATTTCCCGCCTCTTAGAATTAAACGAGTACAGGATTTGGCACACATAGCTTATATGAGGGTCTCTTCTACAGACCAAAACACAGAACGACAACTTGCAGACGTAGAGATTAGTTTTACAAAAAAGTTTGTTGATAAATGTAGTGGTGGCTCTGCTCAACGACCAGCCTTAAATGAGCTAAAGGAATACATCAGGGAAGGTGACACTGTACATATCCATAGCATTGATAGACTTGCACGTAACCTCTTAGACTTGAAGCAGATTGTTACTGATTGGAATGGTAGAGGGGTCAAAGTGAAGTTTCATAAGGAAGGCCTCTGCTTTAAAGCTGGTGGCTCTGACCCAATGTCTGAGTTAATGCTGAGTATGTTAGGTGCAGTTGCTCAATTCGAGTTATCTATGATTCAAGAGAGAAGGCAGGAAGGCATCGAAAAAGCCAAGGCTGCTGGTAAATACCGTGGCCGTCCTACCAATAAGACTAACCACCAGCAAATCAGGCTATTACGCTCTCAGGGTATATCTTTGCGTAAAATAGCTAAAGAGGTTGGTGTTTCCCTTTCCACAGTACAAAGAGCTCTAGAAGCGATAGAGAAGCCTTAATGAACCAATACATGTCTGATAGTAGTTTTATAGACATTAACCCAAGAGAAGTGATTTTAGACCCTGCAATGCAAGGGCGAGATACTAATTTAATTAGAGATAAGAACACAAGACGCGCCCAAGAGCTTAAGCAAGAGAGCCAATCAAAAGAAATCTTAGACGACCTTCACAATGGAGTAGGAATAAAGCAACCAATAACTGTGTTTGAGGTTTCTGGAAAGAAGCTTGTTATAGATGGTTTTCATCGTATTAGTGCATCCTTAGAGTACATGGACAAAGCTAAATGTGATGATTTTAGGGTAAAAGCTAGGTTAATTAGAAACAGAACATACACAGAGGCTTTTCTTGCGGCTCAAGAGGTTAATCAAGGGCATGGTGTAGGAGTTACTAAAGACGAAGTCAATCAGTCTAAGTTTAGGTCATTAGTAATAGCTGGAAAATATGATTACAGTGTCAGTGAGCTTGCAAAGCTTATTGGCTGTAGTCGAGGGCAAGCAAACCATGTAATGAGAGCCCTTAGAGCTTGTGAAGAAGCTATTCAAGGTAAGTTGGAAGACTATAGTTCTCTTGATAGTTTTACCCGTCATCTGCAAAAAAACCTCGAGAATAGATATACAGAGGCAGCTAAAAGCTCCACTTGGGATGCTAGGGGGTTTCCAAAGGTTAGAAGGCTTTCTGATATTGTTTCAGGCAAAAGTTACATCCCTAAGGATATGGATAATGAAGAGTACAGGCATTATCTAATAGAAGAGGCATATGCCAAGATAGATAGCCTAATAGAATCAGTAGGTGAAGATAACTTTAGGGAAGCCCTACGTAAAACTGCTAGAGGCTCTACCCTTGGGATTTCTATTACCAGAAGGGATAAATGGCTTGAGCAAGCAGGAACGTTAGAGAGTGACGAAGCGCCAGATAATTGGGATGGCGTATCAATACCTGAAAGCTCATATGACGCCTTTTAGATGTCGCTGTATAGCCATCAAAGGAAGACCACACATAGTCTTTATAAGGAAATAGAGCCTAGTGTACACATGTGTACAGTGTGGTTTCCTTGGTGTACACAACAGGTTTACAGGTAAGTTAAATCAACATGCTAAGCGAAGTCTAGTCGAAAGTATGAACTCTCTATGTAGCTCAAATAGCTCTGTTGCTAAGTCATTTAGCTCACTAATTTGCTCACTAACATTATCTGGCCAGTCGTATGAACCTCTGTATCTATCTGGTATACAAGAGAACACATCGCCATTACCAATAGGGTAAGACTTAACAGCGAGGGTATAAATAAAATGCTTTACCTTACCTAAAAAATGACTTCTTTTAGACTCAAGCTCTTCATCTAAGAAGGATTTTTGAGCGTTGTCCCACGTATTAACAAACTTCTCTAAAGAATCAAAACTACCTCTATAATAAGCATTACCAAAGTCATGGTCTTTTAATGTGCATACATCAAGGCCATCTGCAGGTAATAAAGCAGCAAATTCCATAAATAATTTTTTATCTACATCAATTTGAGCCTGTTTCTTATTTTGAGATAGTTGCTCAGTCTTATATATGAGGACTCGATAAACAATATTGTGTAGTAGGGCTAAAAAGATTAACCCAAACCCAAAAGAGTAATCAGCTGTACTGTTTTGCAAATCTGATAGGGTATAAGGAATACCAGAGTTTAAATTAAAGGTATCTACCAGCCAATTGTAAAACAGGTGTTTAAAAGGGGTTGGGGTCAAAATTATTGCCGCTCCAGTACCCCCAATGAACCAAGTGAGTTTGTTAGAAAAGTCTGGGAATAGCCATTTTTTCCATATGATTTCTTTAACTTCCTTTTTGTTATACACCATAGCTCCAATATGAATATGACTTTTATAGTTAAGCTTAACGCACTTATCATACTTGCTCTACATTTATAAAAAACAGATAAATATAAAACACGTTTTTTTTAAGCGTAGTGAGTCGATGCAATCGCTAAGGTGCTTTACTGCCTCCACCTCTCCCCCCCTGTAACTCAGTAGGAACATACTCAAGGCAGTAGTAAGTTAACTTGTGAGAAAATTGCTTAAGGATGAACCTCAAGAAGTAATTATATTTCTTAAAAAGATATAGAAAAGTGGGTAAGTGTATACCTATATATACAAAAGGGTTTACCCATGTCTCTACAGATGTCTCTACAGAGGATGAATAAACCCTTATAAATCAACGGTTAGGTTGTTGGGCAATAATTACATCATGCCGCCCATTCCACCCATGCCGCCCATGCCACCCATATCAGGGGCACCAGCGTCATCTTTTGGGATTTCAGCAACCATTGCTTCAGTTGTGATCATAAGACCCGCGATTGAAGCTGCGTACTGTAGTGCAGAACGCGTTACTTTAGTTGGGTCTAGGATACCCATTTCGATCATGTCGTTGTATTCGCCAGACGCTGCGTTATAACCGTAGTTACCTTCACCGCCTTTCACATTGTTAACAACAACAGATGCTTCGTCGCCTGCGTTTGTAACGATTTGACGCAGTGGTGCTTCCATCGCACGAAGTGCAACTTTAATACCGTGACTTTGGTCTTCATTGTCACCAATTAAGTCTACCAGCTTGTTTGCAGCGCGCACTAATGCAACACCACCACCCGGTACAACACCTTCTTCAACCGCTGCGCGAGTTGCGTGTAATGCATCTTCTACGCGGTCTTTCTTCTCTTTCATTTCGATTTCAGTTGCTGCGCCAACTTTGATTACTGCAACACCGCCAGCTAGTTTAGCCATACGCTCTTGTAGTTTTTCTTTATCGTAGTCAGACGTTGCTTCTTCGATTTGTGCTTTGATTTGTGCAACACGGCCATTGATACCGTCTTCTTCACCTGCGCCATCGATGATTGTTGTGTCATCTTTAGTGATCACAACGCGCTTCGCTGTACCGAGGTCTTCAACTGTTGCTTTTTCTAGTTCTAAACCGATTTCTTCAGAAATTACAGTACCACCCGTTAAGACTGCGATGTCTTGTAGCATTGCTTTACGACGGTCGCCAAAACCAGGTGCTTTAACCGCAGATACTTTAACGATACCGCGCATGTTGTTCACAACAAGCGTTGCAAGTGCTTCACCTTCAAGGTCTTCAGCAATAATTAATAAAGGCTTGCTTGCTTTAGCAACCGCTTCTAATGTAGGTAGTAACTCACGGATGTTAGATACTTTTTTATCTACAAGTAGAATGAATGGGTTATCAAGCTCTACAGCGCCTTTTTCTGCGTTGTTGATGAAGTAAGGAGACAGGTAACCGCGGTCAAACTGCATGCCTTCAACAACGTCTAATTCGTTTTCTAGTGACTGACCTTCTTCAACAGTGATAACACCTGAATCACGACCCACTTTTTCCATTGCTTCAGCAATAATGTTACCAATTTCGCTATCAGAGTTAGCAGAAATAGTACCTACTTGGGCAATCGCTTTTGTGTCAGCACAAGGAACAGACAATGCTTTAAGCTCTTCAACAGCTGCTGTAACCGCTTTGTCGATACCGCGCTTAAGATCCATTGGGTTCATGCCTGCGGCAACTGCTTTTAAGCCTTCGTTTACGATAGCTTGCGCTAATACGGTTGCAGTTGTTGTACCATCACCTGCAGCGTCATTCGCTTTTGACGCTACTTCTTTAACCATTTGTGCGCCCATGTTCTCGAACTTGTCTTCAAGCTCGATTTCTTTTGCAACAGACACACCATCTTTAGTGATGACTGGCGCACCGAATGATTTGTCTAAAACAACATTACGGCCTTTAGGGCCTAAAGTTACTCTTACTGCGTTTGCTAAAATATTTACGCCTGTTAGCATTTTGCCACGTGCGTCACTTGCAAAAAGTACTTCTTTTGCTGCCATGATTTAATTCCTCTTAAATTCTGTAAACGGGTTGCTAAACGAAAAGTAGGATTAACCTACAATGCCTAGAATGTTATCTTCACGCATGATCAGGTACTCTTGACCTTCGATCTTTTCAGCTTTTTCAACATAAGAGCCAAACAGCACAGTGTCACCGGCTTTTACTTCTAATGCTCTTACTTCACCGTTGTCTAATACACGGCCATTACCAACAGCGATAACTTCTCCGCGCGTTGATTTTTCAGCTGCAGAGCCAGTTAAAACAATACCGCCAGCAGACTTAGTTTCTTCTTCTAGACGCTTAACGATGACGCGATCATGTAAAGGACGAATGTTCATTTATTTAGTTCTCCTAACAGTTTCTGAACAGTACAGAAAAAATCTTGTGTTATGCAGGGGAGTGCTAAAGCCACCCGTTGCGTTTCATTGCCTTCAATAATGGGGGTGGCTTAAAAAAATCCAAGTATAAAAATTAAAAATTTTTAATCTTTTCGCTCAAATTCGCCATCAATGGTTGTTGGCTGGTGAGTTGGCTCTTCATGTTGGCTGGTTTTACTATGATATTGAAAGTGTGCAGCGCCTTGATTCATTTGTGAGCTCATACGCACAGTCGCTTGACTGGCAAGGCCTGCCGCCAATTTATTGCGCACTACTGGCGTTAATAATAAAAAGCCAAACACATCGGTCATAATACCAGGGGTCATCAGTAAGACACCGGCGATAATCACACACAGACCGGTAAATAACTCTTTTGCAGGCATTTGCCCTTGCGCCATTTGCAGTTGTACGTTTTGAATAGCACCGATACCTTGCTGCTTTACAAGTTTTGCACCGACAATCGCGGTGACAATGACAAGCGCTATGGTTGCAAAGCCGCCAATGACTTCACTCACTTGAATGAGCAGTGCAATCTCAACAATCGGCACTAAAATAAATAATAAAAACAAAAATCTAAACATAACGCTCTCTAAAAATGTCGCTCTTTTTTGAGTCAGTGAAATATAAATATGGGTGATCAGGTCTTTTTTCAAGGTAGAACCAAGGATCATTGAGGCCGCTACACATTGTAGTGACTATCGGCTACTATGGTGCGACTCATGTAATCAAATAAAGGTTCCTTATGACTACGCATTTTCGACTAATTTTTACTACCTGTGCAAATGAGAATGAAGCGCGTCTGCTGGCTCAGCACCTAGTTAAAGAAAAGCTAGCGGCCTGTGTGAACATTTTGCCGACCATTGAATCGATTTACATGTGGGAAGGTGAAGTGACTCAAGCCAAAGAGAGTAAGTTACTGATCAAAACAAAATCAGAAAAAATGAATGAGGTGATCCAAACTATCAAGAAGTTGCATAGTTATGAGGTGCCAGAAATTCAGGTCGTTGATGTCGCAACAGGCAATTTAGCCTATTTTAATTGGATGGATGAGGTACTTAATTAATGCGATCGTTCTTTTTATTACTCTGCGCACTGTGGTTATTGCCAGCCAGTGCAAGTAATAGCAATTTACTCGGAAATTTACTGCAACAACCAGCAGAACACACTTTTCTTCCTGTGGATCAGGCCTTTGTTTTTGATTTTGATCAGCAAGGTAACACCCTCTTCATTGGCTGGGACATAGCGCCAGACTATTACTTATATAAAAAGAAAGTCGAAATAATTGCCAAAGG
The DNA here is from genome assembly GCF_001938575.1 of Pseudoalteromonas sp. PAB 2.2. Taxonomy (NCBI): domain Bacteria; kingdom Pseudomonadati; phylum Pseudomonadota; class Gammaproteobacteria; order Alteromonadales; family Pseudoalteromonadaceae; genus Pseudoalteromonas; species Pseudoalteromonas sp. PAB 2.2. The sequence goes on along the minus strand of NZ_LYPI01000018.1, from coordinate 20,684 downwards.
AGCTGATATTGAAATTCCAGACCTTGGCAAAGGTGAAATAATCGAAGATGAGTTTTTTGGCAGAACCGAGGTTTTTTTTGATTCCTTAAGTATCATCTCCAAATTAAGCAACGTGACAGAAGATGCCGTTGTAAAAGTGCGATTTCAGGGCTGTGCAGAGGCTGGCTTATGTTATCCGCCAGAAGTTAGAACCATCCCTCTTTCAATCATCGCCGGTGAGCAGGTTACCGACAGTGCATCTGCGGGTAATGCATTAGCGGCATTAACAGCCAATGCTGAGTCTTTAGAAAATGCAGAGCCTTCAAAAACAGAACAAAAAAATACACCTGCAGCTCCCAAGGGGGAACAGTCTTATACAGATAAATTAGCCTCACAGGGATTACTGACTAATTTAGTGATTTTCTTCTTGGTGGGTGTGGGTCTGGCCTTTACGCCGTGTGTTTTTCCGATGTTTCCAATTTTATCGAGCTTAATAGCAGGCCAGCAAAACCTTTCAACGAAAAAAGCATTTTCATTATCTTTTGTCTATGTACAAGGTATGGCGGTGACATATGCTGCGTTAGGTTTGGTGGTTGCTTCACTGGGTGGACAAGTTCAAGGGTATTTACAGCACCCAACCGTACTGATTAGCTTTAGTATTTTGTTTGTATTGCTGGCCATGTCGATGTTTGGTTGGTACGAAATTAAATTGCCAAGCGGCATGATGAATAAGCTCACTCAGGTGAGTAACCAGCAAAAAGGCGGCAACTATGTTGGCGTGTTTATGATGGGGGTGTTGTCGGGTTTAATCGCGTCACCTTGTACCACGGCACCGTTATCAGCAGCCCTGCTTTATGTTGCACAAAGTGGCGACTACTTGGTAGGCGGCTTGACGCTTTATGTACTCAGCTTAGGTATGGGCTTACCGTTATTATTACTTGGCACGTCAGGTGGTAAATTACTCCCTAAAGCCGGCGGTTGGATGGAACAGGTTAAAATCTTGTTCGGCTTTATTATGTTGGTTGTGCCACTCATTTTATTAGAGCGAATTGTTGATATTGAAATCATTTGGTTGATGGCCGGTTTACTTGCACTTGCAACCGCGTTGTATTTGCACCATTGGCAAAGTGGTCAGTCGCAAAGTAAGCTAAAAACGGTTTTATGGTTTGCGGCAACGTTATTAGTCATTACAGGGGCTTCGTTAACGAAAAACTACTTTTGGCCGACTAAAGCAGTGGTTACTAATGTGGTAGAGCAAAACCACGGCTTTACACAAGTGGCGAACCTAGCAGAGCTTAAAGATAAAATTAGTGATGCAAACAGCCAAGGCCGTTTAGTGATGGTGGACCTGTATGCCGATTGGTGTGTTGCGTGTAAAGAATTTGAGCATTACACCTTTCCAGATGCCAATGTGCAAAGTGAGTTTGCTCATTTTGAGTTAATTCAAATTGATTTAACCGACAGTGATGCAAAAACCATTGAGTTAATGGAAGAGTACACGGTGTTTGGTTTACCAAGTATTTTGTTTTTTGATACCCAAGGTAACGAGTTAGCCGAGCAACGAGTCACGGGCTTTTTAAATGCGAAAGACTTTGCCGAACATTTAGCAAAAGTAAGAAATAACGCAAAATAAACGGTTAATTGCATCGAACAAGCTGAACGCCACTCAATTGAGTGGCGTTTTTATTTTTAAAAGAGCACTTCATGTAAAATCTAATACATTAGGTTTAATTTTAAACGGTTTGAATAATTAATCACCCTAATAAAACAACAAGGATAACTTGTCGCAGCTCCTTGTCACACGTACGATGCGCCTTGTTTAAGAGTGATTAGACCAGTATTTTGCTGCTATTTACGTCGAAATATCTATAATAGGTGGTTAACGTGAGAAATAGTTGCTATTTTACATTTACCCTCTTAAGTTAAGCAGGGGTTTATGTTGAATATGTTTAAACTAGTTACTTAAAGGATATATCGCGTATTATGGCTGCAAAATTCAGACTTTTAGTTATAAATGGGCCAAATTTAAACATGCTTGGCAAGCGTGAACCTGAAAAGTATGGCACACAATCTCTTGACGAGATTATGGCTGAACTAAGCACGGTCGCGACGCGTTACCATGTTGATTTAACGCATTTTCAAAGTAACAGTGAAGCGGCGCTTATTGAGCGAATTCATGCAGCGTGGCAAGCGGTTGATTGTATTATTATCAACCCTGCAGCATTTACACATACAAGCGTTGCCTTACGAGATGCATTACTCAGTGTAAACATTCCCTTTTACGAGGTGCATTTAAGTAATGTACATGCACGTGAAGCATTTCGTCATCATTCGTATTTTTCGGATGTGGCACAAGGCGTTATCGTTGGATTAGGAGCAATGGGTTATAAAGTAGCACTTGAAGCTGCGGTTAATCGGTTGCAAAACACACATTAATTTTAAATAAACTAACAGGCGGGTCGTTTAATGGATATTCGCAAGATCAAAAAACTTATCGAACTAGTAGAAGAATCTGGTATTGCTGAATTAGAAATCACTGAAGGTGAAGAATCAGTACGCATTAACCGTAATAATATGAGTGCAGGTCCTGCAATGCATTATGCACCTCAACATTTTGCGGCACCAGCGCCGGCAGCAGCACCTGCTCCAGTTGCTGAAGCACCAGCGGCAGAAGCAGCACCGGCAGCACCAACCGGTCATCAAGTTAAATCACCAATGGTAGGTTCTTTCTACTCAGCAGCATCACCAGAAGCAGCGCCGTACGTAGAAGTAGGTTCAAAAGTAAATGTTGGCGATACACTGTGTATCGTTGAAGCAATGAAAATGATGAACCAAATCGAATCAGACAAAGCGGGCACAGTAAAAGCTATCTTAGTTGAAAACGGCGAGCCAGTAGAATTCGATCAACCTTTATTCATCATTGAATAATAGCGCAACAAAAGGCCAACTCTATGTTAGATAAAGTAGTCATTGCAAACCGAGGTGAAATTGCACTTCGTGTATTGCGCGCCTGCAAAGAGCTTGGGATCAAAACTGTTGCTGTGCACTCAACGGCAGACCGTGATCTTAAGCACGTGTTACTGGCAGACGAAACAATTTGTATTGGTAAACCTGCTGCGTCTGAAAGTTACTTAGATATTCCGCGCATTATTGCGGCGGCAGAAGTAACGGATGCGGTGGCGATTCACCCAGGTTATGGTTTTCTTTCTGAGAATGCAGACTTTGCTGATCAAGTAGAGCAAAGCGGCTTTGTGTTTATCGGTCCAAGAGGCGACACAATTCGTCTAATGGGCGACAAAGTATCTGCAATTGAAGCAATGCGTAAAGCTGGCGTACCATGTGTACCAGGTTCTGATGGTCCATTAACGGCTGATAATGAACGCAATATTCAAATCGCTAAGCGCATTGGTTACCCTGTAATCATTAAAGCAGCAGGCGGCGGCGGTGGTCGTGGTATGCGTGTTGTGCGTAGCGAAAAAGAGTTAGTAGATTCAATCGCATTAACACAACAAGAAGCGAAGCAGTTCTTCGGTAATGGTATGGTTTACATGGAAAAATTCCTAGAAAACCCACGTCATATCGAAGTACAAGTATTAGCTGACGGCCAAGGTAACGCTGTTCACCTTGGTGAGCGTGACTGTTCAATGCAACGTCGTCACCAAAAAGTGGTCGAAGAAGCACCCGCACCGGGCATTACAGCTGAAATGCGTAAGTTCATCGGTGATCGCTGTACACGTGCATGTATCGAAATCGGTTATCGCGGTGCAGGTACTTTTGAGTTCTTATACGAAAACGGTGAGTTCTACTTCATTGAAATGAACACCCGTATTCAAGTTGAGCACCCTGTAACAGAGATGGTAACAGGTGTTGACTTAATTAAAGAACAGCTAAAAATTGCTGCGGGTCAACCATTATCATTCACTCAAGAAGATGTGGTTATTCGTGGTCACGCCATTGAGTGTCGTATTAACGCAGAAGACCCTGAAACCTTCATTCCTTCACCGGGTAAAATCACACGATTCCACCCAGCTGGCGGTTTAGGTATTCGTTGGGACAGCCACATTTATGCTGATTACACTGTACCACCTCATTACGATTCAATGATTGGTAAGTTGATCTGTTACGGTGAAAACCGTGATGTAGCGATTGCGCGTTCACGTAATGCGTTAAACGAATTAGTTATCGACGGCATTAAGACCAACACCCCACTGCACAAGAAAATCTTGGCAGATGAAAACTTCCAAAACGGTGGTACTAATATCCACTACCTTGAGAAGAAACTCGGTCTTTAAACATAATAATGTTTACCTAAAACAAACCGGCAACTTTGCCGGTTTTTTTGTGTCAAATTCAAGGCATGGCTGATTCTCGCCTTACATAAATAATCTGGTATGATTAACAAAGTAGTGTGTTTTTAGTTTTTCATGAGGTAATAATGACCGACAGTGTTGGTTTTCCACTGGCTGATGAAGCTGCAACGGTAAACATGGGTAAGCAACTTGCGGCGTTAATGGAGCAAGGCGCGGTAATTTATTTGCACGGCGACTTAGGAGCCGGCAAAACGACTTTAACGCGTGGTATTGTTCAAGGTTTTGGTCATCAAGGTAAGGTTAAGAGTCCGACGTATACATTAGTAGAGCCTTATCAATTAACGAAAGCAGATGTCTATCACTTTGATTTATATCGTTTAGGTGACCCTGAAGAACTTGAGTATATGGGAATTCGTGACTATTTTTCACCACAGGCAATTTGTGTGGTTGAATGGCCCGAGAAAGGGGGCGAGTTTATCCCTACGCCCGATTTAGATGTCACGTTACGCTATGAAGGTGAGGCACGTGCTATTGAAATAAAGAGTTTAACTGAGCGTGGTCAGTCTATAGTTAGACAATTAAAGAGCGCGCAATAATAAAATAAATAACAATAAAAGGTGTGTTATCAAAAATGGGTCGTTGTACATTTAAACTATTAATTTTTTGGATGCTTTTGATTGTTAGTGGCGTTGCGCTGGCACAAAATTCCATTAATAGCGTGCGTGTGTGGCCCTCTCCAGACAGTACTCGGGTTGTGTTTGATTTAAACGACAAACCCGATTACAGCTACTTTATGCTGAAAAACCCTTCGCGTTTAGTGATTGATCTCAAAGACACCGATAAGTTAGATACACTGCCAAGTATTCCAAACAAACACCAAATAGTTTCTAAGCTGCGTTATTCGAAACCAAAAGACAGCAAAAGTGTGCGCTTTGTCTTTGAATTAACCCGAGCGACGAAGCCCGTGGTATTTGCATTATTACCTACCGACCCTTATAAGCATCGTTTAGTTGTTGACCTTGTAGATAAAACACCAAAAGCGGAGCCGATAGCGAGTACGAATAGCAGTGTCAAAAAGCGCGAGCTTAATCAAGAGCGTGATATTGTGATTGCGATTGATGCAGGGCACGGTGGTGAAGACCCCGGTTCAATAGGGCCATCAGGCACCTATGAAAAAGACATCACGTTGCAAATCGCTAAACGCTTGGAGCGAATGATTGATGCTGAGCGCGGGATGATTTCACGTATGATCCGCCGCAGTGATTATTTTGTAAACCTGAATACGCGTACCAATATTGCACGCGAGAAAAAAGCAGACTTTTTTGTGTCTATTCATGCTGACGCCTTCACCAGTCCGCAACCTAATGGAGCCTCTGTATGGGTGTTGTCGCTGCGCCGTGCAAACTCAGAAATTGGTAAATGGATTGAGGATAAAGAAAAGCATTCGGAGCTTTTAGGCGGTGCAGCTGGGGTGTTAAAAGACACCGCTAGTGAAAAGTATTTAGCGCAAGCATTGCTTGATATGTCGATGGACCACTCAATGAAAACGGGTTTTAACGTCGCTGAAGAGGTGGTGAGAGAGCTTAAAAAAGTGGCTAAATTACATAAAAAAGAACCACAAGCAGCGAGCCTTGCAGTGCTTAAATCGCCAGATATTCCTTCTATTTTGGTCGAAACAGGGTTTATCTCGAATCCGCGTGAAGAACGTTTACTAAAAACAGCCAATCACCAAGAGCGATTAGCTAAAGCAATCTTTAAATCAATTAAAAGCTATTATTTACAAAATCCACCGGATGACTCTTTATTTGCTAAATTAAAAGCGCAATACCCAACCAAGCATAAGGTACGCCCGGGTGAATCGCTAAGCATGTTGGCGAGTCGTTATGGCACATCTGTGAGCAAGCTTAAAACGGTAAATAACCTAAAATCGAACACTTTGTTTATCGGGCAAGAGCTTGATATTCCCCAAAGCTAGTCAATTAGCGTGTTAGGAACACTATGAGTATAGAAATATTACCCGCGCGACTGGCTAACCAAATTGCAGCGGGTGAAGTGGTTGAGCGTCCCGCGTCAGTCGTTAAAGAGCTGGTTGAAAATAGTTTGGATGCCGGTGCGACGCGAATCCAAATAGATATTGAACGTGGCGGTCATAAGCTTATTCGGATTCGAGATAATGGCTCGGGTATTAATAAAGACGAGCTCACGTTGGCATTATCTCGCCACGCAACCAGTAAGTTAAAGTCACTCGATGATCTGGAGAATATTTGTTCGCTAGGTTTTCGTGGTGAAGCGTTGGCCTCGATCAGCTCAGTATCACGTTTGACATTGAGCTCGAAGCCAAAAGAGCAAGAGGCTGCATGGCAAGCGTTTGCTGAAGGCCGTGATATGGCGGTGCAAGTCAAGCCAACAGCCCACCCCGATGGCACTACCATTGAGGTGAAAGACTTATTTTTTAACACCCCAGCACGACGTAAATTTTTACGCACCGAAAAAACCGAGTTTTCGCATATTGATGAGCTCATTAAGCGAATCGCTTTAAGTCGCTTCGATGTGTCGATTACGTTAACGCATAATGCCAAGGTAGTGCGTCAGTACCGTGCTAAACCAAACCCTGAGGATGCGATTACCCGTGTTGCGCAAGTCGCTGGTAGAGCATTTAGCGAACACGCTTTACATATTCAATCTGGTGAAGCGGGGCTGATGCTGCGAGGTTGGGTTTTACCTGTAGGGTCAAGCAACAGTACGCAGTACACCTATGTAAATAATCGCATGATGCGCGATAAGTTGATTCTGCATGCAATTCGTCAGGCCTTTGAAGAGGTCGCAGGGTCTGAGGAGCTACCAGGCTTCGTTATTTATATTGATATTGACCCGCGCCAAGTTGACGTTAACGTGCACCCGGCCAAACACGAAGTGCGTTTTCACCAAGGGCGCTTGGTTCATGATTTTATTCTACAAGCGATTAAACAAGTGGTCGTGCCGCTTCAGCATGACGTCGATTTTGAGTCAGGTGTTAATAACACGGACTCTGTTGCAGACACGCCGCTTAATTTCACTCAACCAAGTACGTTGCCAGTGAGTCGCCCTGCTACAAGCTATTCTGAGCAGTATGATTACCCTAAGTCGGCATTACAGCCAGCGCGTCACCCTTCGTATTCATCGTCGGGTGGGGCATCGCGAGCAGGGGGCAGTGCGCCAAGTGAGCCCCGAACTAAAACGACTCATCACGATGTTAATGCGTTTTATCAAGGAATTAGCGAGCAACACGCGGCACATTTTGACCGTGTTAGCCCTGAGCCCAGTGTTGCAGCGGTAACCGATACACAACCCGCATTGACCCAGCTTATCCATGTGCAAGAGGGGCAGTGTGTATTTTGTGAAGATAACCAGTTATTTGCAGCTCACTTTAAGCATGCACTGAGCCTCGACTGGCACACTCAGGTTGAACAAGCAGGAAACCTTGAAGGCAAAGCATTGCTGTTGCCTGTGCGTGTTAATGTGAGTGATGATGACGTTAATGCGCTTAATGCGCAGCAATCTTGGTTTACGTTATTAGGGTTTGACCTCGTCATTGAAAAACATTTTGTGATGGTGAAAAAACTGCCGCCCTGTTTGTATTTATTAGATGTGAGTGATGCAATAGCACGACTTATTAGTGCCTGTCAGAGTGTTGATAGCACATTAGACGGTTGGCTTATTTGGCTTGATAGCCAAATACCGACCCGGTATTTTGCAAGCCAAGTCTTTTTGGAACAAATATCGCGACTAGAAAATAATCCACAAACAATGCAACGTTTGCGTGAAAAAGCAGTTAAAATAGAACTATCTCAGTTTTTAAACGAAGCAAGGTAATCAGGCTTGAATAACTTACCCGTCATTTTTTTAATGGGACCAACAGCTGCAGGGAAAACCGAACTGGCAATTGCATTATGCGAGCACCTTAACACTGAAATTATCAGTGTTGACTCCGCACTTGTATATAAAGATATGAATATTGGTACGGCTAAGCCCGATGCTGATGAATTAGCGCGAGCGCCACATCATTTGATTGATATTATTGATCCAGCAGAGAGTTATTCAGTCGCAGATTTTCGTCGCGATGCAATTGAAAAGATTGATCTATTTCATGAGCAAGGTAAAGTACCTGTACTGGTTGGCGGTACAATGATGTATTTTAAATCATTACTTGATGGCTTATCACCGCTACCAGAGGCATCACCCGAAGTACGTGCTGAGCTTGAAAAAGAAGCAAAGCAGTTTGGTTGGCCGCATTTGCACAAAGAGCTTATTAAAATTGATCCTGATGCTGCGAGCAAAATGAGTGAAAATGATTCACAACGCATTAATCGTGCGCTCGAAGTGTATCGTATAACAGGTAAAACAATGACAGAGCTGCAAAAACAAAAGCAGCCTGAGTTACCTTATACTTTCCATCAATTTGCGATTGCACCTGATGATCGCAGTGAATTGCATCAGCGAATTGAGAAAAGGTTTAAAATAATGCTCGACCAGGGGTTTGAAAATGAAGTTTCATCCCTATATAAACGTAAGGATTTACACCCCGATCTGCCATCAATTCGTTGCGTAGGTTATAGACAAATGTGGGATTACATTGCAGGCGAAACTGACTATGATGAAATGGTCTTTCGTGGTATTGCAGCCACACGGCAGTTAGCCAAGCGACAGCTAACTTGGTTAAGAGGTTGGCCAAATGTTACTTGGTTAACCACGGGTGATGAAGAAAACTTGCAACGTGTAGTAAGTTCGCTAAGCTAGTAGTAGTTGAAAAAAATTTAGCTTTGTTAAATGAGTTCAGCTACTTAATTATAATAACACCTAGAACGAAGGAAAATAACATGGCAAAAGGCCAGTCGTTACAAGACCCATTTTTGAATGCGTTACGTCGTGAGCGCATTCCAGTATCAATCTTTTTGGTTAATGGCATTAAACTTCAGGGTAAAATCCAGTCATTTGACCAATTTGTTATTTTACTAGAAAACACCGTAAATCAAATGGTGTATAAACACGCTATTTCTACCGTTGTTCCAGCGCGATCTGTTAACTTCCAAGGTGTACAAGGAAGTGATGATGCAGAAGAGCAAGAAGCTGGAAACTTTTAAATTTAGGAGCGTAATGCTTGTTTGACCGTTATGAAGCCGGCGAACAGGCAGTTTTAGTTCATATCGACTTACCTAAAGAGGGGGATCGCGAAGATCTTCACGAATTAGAGTTGTTGGTATCTTCTGCTGGTGTTAGTAGTTTGGCGATTGTGCAAGGCAGTCGTCAAGCACCACATCCGAAACTATTCGTCGGGACCGGAAAAGCAGAAGAAATCGCTGAAACTGTCAAAATCCACAATGCAGATGTCATCATTTTCAATCATCAACTTAGCCCGTCACAGGAGCGCAATTTAGAGCGCGTTTGCCAGTGTCGTGTACTTGATCGTACGAGTTTGATCTTGGATATTTTTGCGCAGCGAGCGCGTACCCACGAAGGTAAACTTCAAGTGGAGTTGGCTCAGCTTCGCCATATTTCTACTCGCCTGATCCGTGGTTGGACCCACCTTGAAAGACAAAAAGGCGGGATTGGTTTACGAGGACCGGGTGAAACTCAACTCGAGACAGATAGACGCTTACTGCGTGCAAGAATTAAGAATATTCGTGCCCGTTTAGATAAAGTCGCTGTTCAGCGTGAGCAGGGGCGACGTGCGCGTACTCGAAATGAAATCCCCACGGTGTCATTAGTTGGGTATACCAATGCGGGTAAGTCGACACTCTTTAACCGTATAACAAATTCTGATGTGTATGCAGCGGATCAGCTGTTTGCAACACTTGATCCAACGTTACGTAAGTTGGACATTGGAGACATTGGCCCCGTTATTTTGGCCGATACGGTGGGCTTTATTCGCCACTTACCACATGATTTAGTGGCTGCCTTTAAAGCAACATTAACAGAAACGCGTGAAGCCGATTTACAGCTTCATGTGATTGATGTGGCAGACCCTCGCCGTAAAGAAAATATAGAGCAGGTGCAATCGGTACTCAAAGAAATTGAGGCAGACGATGTGCCACAATTATTGGTTTATAACAAAATTGATGCGCTAGATGACGTTGCGCCACGTATAGATAGAAACGACGAAGGGCAACCTATTCGCGTTTGGCTTTCGGCACGTACGGGGGTCGGTTGTGAGTTGTTGTCTGAGGCAATTAATGAGTTACTTGCCAAAAAAATGTTTGCCGATGAGCTTAAATTACCGCCACAACATGGGCGTATTCGTGCCGCATTATTTAATTTAAATGCTGTGCATGAAGAGCAATTTGATGAGCAAGGCAATTGGCTTTTGTCAGTACGTTTGCCTATGGCGGAATGGAATCGTTTGAAAAAAGAAATGGGGCATGACCTCGATTCTTTTGTAGCGGCGAACTAAAAATCAGCAGCATTTGTCATTTTTAGTATGAGAAATGCTGTATATTTGATAGATTTAACCTAATTCATTTAGATAACAATGGAGTATAGCTATGGCCTGGAATGAACCGGGTAATAATGGCAATGATAAAGATCCGTGGAATAATAAAGGCGGTAAAGATCAAGGCCCACCTGATTTAGACGAGGTACTGCGTAAGTTCTCCGGCAAGTTTGGCGGTTTATTTGGTGGTAACAAACCAGGTAACAACGGCGGCGGACTTGGTGGCGCAGGCATTTCTTTCATTTTAATCATTGCCGTCATCGTATGGGCATTGAGTGGTATTTACACCGTAAAAGAAGCCGAGCGTGGTGTGGTTCTACAGTTTGGTCAATTTGACCGTATTGCTGAACCTGGCTTACGTTGGAAGATGACGTTCATCGAACGTGTTATTCCTGTTGATATTGAAGCCGTTCGTTCATTATCAGCAAAAGGGTTTATGCTCACCGAAGATGAAAACGTAGTTAATGTTGAGTTTGAAGTTCAGTACCGTGTAATTGACCCACATCTTTACAAGTTTAGTGTAACGGATGCTGATCACAGCTTACAACAGGCACTTGATAGTGCACTGCGTTATGTCATTGGTCATGTGAAAATGGACCAAGTACTCACAACAGGTCGTGAGGTAGTTCGTCAACAAACATGGGATGAACTAAACAAAATTATCGAGCCTTATAACCTCGGTATTATTGTCAGCGATGTGAACTTTAAAGACTCTCGTCCGCCGGGCGAAGTGAAAGATGCCTTTGATGATGCGATTGCAGCGCAAGAAGATGAAGAACGTTTTATTCGTGAAGCCGAAGCATATGCCCGTGAAATTGAACCGCGTGCACGTGGTCAAGTCACACGTATGACACAAGAAGCAGAAGCGTATCGCGAACGTATTACCCTTGAAGCACAAGGTGAAGTGGCACGTTTTGAAAAGTTATTACCTGAGTACCAAGCAGCAAAAGAAGTCACGCGTCAGCGTTTATATATTGATGCAATGGAACAAGTGTTAGGTAACAGCTCTAAAGTGTTAGTCGATGTGAAAGGTGGCAATAACATGCTGTATTTACCACTTGATAAAATCATGGAAAAGCAAGGCACGGCAACGCGAGTTGCACTTCCAAGCTCAAGTGATATCAAGGACCTTCGCAATAAGATAAACACATCACGAAACAGCACTGTTAATCCAAGCGGTGATCGTTTCGCTACTGACCGTTTTAATGAGGGGAGATAAACAAGATGAAAAACTTTAGTTTAGTCATACTCGCCCTTGCTCTTGTATTGTCGTTCTCAGCAGTATTTGTTGTGCAAGAAGGCGAAAAGGCAATTGTGCTGTTATTCAGCAAAGTGCAAAAAGACGACAGTGATAACGCGGTGGTGTATGGGCCTGGTTTACACCTTAAAGTCCCATTTTTTAGCCAAGTACGTCGCTTAGACGCACGTATTCAAACGCTAGATGGTGCACCAGACCGCTTTGTAACCAGCGAGAAGAAAGACTTAATTGTTGATTCGTACGTAAAATGGCGTATTAACGATTTTAGCGCTTTCTACTTGCGTGCTCGTGGTGATAAGCAATACGCTGAAACACTCCTAAAGCAAAAAGTTAATAACGGACTGCGTACTAACTTCGGTTCGCGCACTATCAGAGAAATTGTCTCTGGTGAGCGAAGTGAGCTGATGGAAGAAGCATTAGTACAAGCATCAGAAAGTGCGCAAGAGTTAGGTATCGAAGTACTTGATGTGCGTGTTAAGCAAATTAACTTACCACAAGAAGTGAGTAGCTCTATTTTCCAACGTATGCGTGCTGAACGTACTGCAGTGGCAAAAGAGCACCGTTCTGAAGGTCAGGAAAAAGCGGAAACAATTCGTGCAGAAGTCGATCGCCGAGTCACCGTTATGCTTGCTGATGCAGAGCGAAATGCACGTACTGTGCGCGGTGAAGGTGATGCGAATGCCGCAGCTATCTACGCGAACGCATACAGTAAAGATGCTGAATTCTTTAGCTTTGTTCGTAGCTTAGAAGCATACAAAAATACCTTTAAAGATAAGCAAGACGTGATGGTTCTATCACCGGATAGCGATTTCTTTAATTACATGAAAGGTTCTAAAGCACAGTAATTTACTGTCGCTGTTAAAAGCCCCGCCTATTTTGCGGGGCTTTTTTGTTTCTGAGATTGCTTAAAACATAGACTGTCTGTTTTTATAAACCTCTGTTCTGCCTGTAATTGTGCTATTAAATAAGATGATAAAAATTCAGCCGCAGAAAAAATAAGCTAAACGGGGTGATCTTTCACCTCGTTTTCTGGTAAAATCTCGTCCTAATTTTTTCTAAGTGAATTTGCAATGGGTAAAAACGTTGTTGTACTAGGCACCCAATGGGGTGACGAAGGTAAGGGTAAGGTAGTTGACCTCCTTACAGACAAAGCATCTTTAGTAGTTCGTTATCAAGGTGGTCATAACGCAGGCCATACTTTGGTGATCAACGGTGAAAAGACGGTTTTACACCTTATTCCATCGGGTGTATTACGTGACAATGTTAAGTGTGTGATCGGTAATGGTGTTGTTTTATCACCAGAAGCATTAATGAAAGAAATCGGCATGCTAGAAGAGCGTGGCGTACCAGTACGTGAACGCTTATTAATCAGCGAAGCATGTCCGCTAATTTTACCTTTCCACATTGCATTAGATTTAGCCCGTGAAAAAGCACGTGGCGATAAGCCAATCGGTACGACAGGTCGTGGTATCGGTCCAGCTTATGAAGACAAAGTAGCACGTCGTGGTATACGTGTTGGTGACTTATTCAACCCTGAACAGTTTGCTAGTAAGCTTAAAGAAGTATTGGAATACCATAACTTCACGTTAGAGCATTACTACAAAGTAGAGCCAGTGGACTTCCAAAAGACATTTGACGATGCAATGGCAATCGCTGATATCTTAAAAGCAATGGTTGTTGATGTTACTGAGCTTCTTGATCAAACACGTTTAGCGGGCGACAACATCTTATTTGAAGGTGCGCAAGGTACGTTACTTGATATCGACCACGGTACATACCCATACGTAACATCGTCTAACACTACTGCAGGTGGTGTAGCTACCGGTGCGGGCTTTGGTCCATTACACCTTGATTACGTATTAGGTATCATCAAAGCTTACACAACACGTGTAGGTTCAGGTCCATTCCCTACCGAGCTTTACGACGGTCTAGATAAACAAGACCCAGTAGGTAAGCACTTAGGTGAGAAAGGCCATGAGTTTGGTGCAACAACGGGTCGTTTACGTCGTACAGGTTGGTTAGATGCAGTGGCTATGCGCCGTGCAGTACAAATCAACAGCATCTCAGGTTTCTGTTTAACTAAACTAGACGTACTAGACGGTTTAGAAACACTGAAAATCTGTACTGGTTACCAGTTAGAAGATGGCACAGTAACGAACGTTACACCATTAGCTGCTGAAGGTTACGAGAAAGTAACACCAGTATACGAAGAGATGCCTGGTTGGTCTGAAAACACAGTTGGTGTTACTTCAGTTGAAGAGCTGCCAAAAGCAGCGATTGACTACATCAAACGTATCGAAGAAATCACTGGCGTGCCAGTTGATATCATCTCAACAGGTCCAGACCGTGTTGAAACAATGGTATTACGCAACCCGTTTGCATAATCACGATATGTTTAAAAAAAGCTGCTTCGGCAGCTTTTTTTGTGCCTAAAATTTATTCTGGAATGAAAATTGTATATTATTTACTAAGACAGATTTTCATTAAGTGATTTTGATGCGTGTTTTATTGCCTTTAACATTCCTCTTTTCAAGCCTAGCCATGGCTGAAGAGCCTATTACAGCAGTCCCTTTGTATACTGAGAGCGAGTTAATTGGCTTAATTAATAAAAATGCACATTTGGCGCGGGTAAAGGCTGATGATTGCCAGCTAGTACAAGATATTGAAGCGCGAGCCAATAAAATGGCGTTGCCATCGTATCAATTCCTGTATGGTGATATGTTAGCGTATGCGGTGTGTGTAGACCGCAATGTTGAGCTGGGTGTTTATTATATGCGCCAAGCCGCACAGCAAGGTTTTGCAGCGGCACTCGAGCAGCTTGGTCGTTACTATGATGTCGGCCAGTTAGTGCAGAAAGATAAAGCCATGGCGGTCACCTACCTCAGAGAAGCGTCGGCACAGGGAAACCTTAAAGCACAAATTCGCTTGGTTAACCTATTCAATCAAGGCTATGGCAGTCCTCGTGACTATGAAGACGCCTATCGTTGGTTATTTCACTCAATGGTGGCTGACAAAGCACAGCATAAAAAAGTAGAACAGTTACTGGCTAAATTGGCAGAAAAAATGCCCGACAGCGTTGTCGCCCGCGCCCGTCTACCTGAATAAACAAAGGCCAGCAAATGCTGGCCTTATCGTTATTATTAGTCTTCTTTTTTCTCTTTATTTTTACCGTTATTCGGATCTTTTAAAACAGAAAGTTTAGGAGGCTGTAGTGCCACGACTCGTTCACCAACTTGAGGTGTTTTTTCCATGTGGGTGGTGAAAGGGCGAAGACGTATAGGTGAATCATCGTCATCATCTTTTTCACCATTTAGAATAAACAATGGAATTGCTTCACTGTTGACTTCTTGGTACTGCTCCCAGCTAAACTCGTCAGAAATACGCGTTGCACTCACTTTACCCCCTTTCGCGATTAAGCTACTTAAACGAGCATAGGCCCCGTTATCACCAAATAAAATTTGTCGTGATAAGAACGTCGCACTGTCTTTATTCGCTTTAGCGTGGTTGGTTGATGAGCGCAGTGAAAATACATTTTTTTCATCCAATAGGTGAGAAAAATACTGTACGCCCAAGGCATTATGATGACGGTTTGGCGACAGGGCCAACACGTTTCTAATTGTGGTTAGGGGTAAGTAACGCTCAGCATGTTCTGATTGCGGGTTACCGTAATAACAGGGTAAACCATCCATGCGCGCCATGCGACAGTTTTCCCACGCGGGGTCAGATAAATGAACAGGAATGTTTTGTTCTTTTAAACCACAGGCGATAGCACGTGCAACATGGTTTGCACCTATGATAAGAATCGTATTAGGTGACGGCTGACGTACTTTTAATAATTTAGCTAAAGGCGTTGCCGTTAAACTTTGTAAAACCACAGTGACGATAATGACTGTGAAGATAAGTGGCACTATTTTTTCTGCATCCGCGATACCGGCTTCGACCATGCTTAGGGCAAACACAGAGCCTACTGCTGCCGCGACAATACCGCGTGGGGCTATCCACGATAAGACGAGACGAGATTTTAAGGGTAAATCACTTTTAAACGTCGAAATTGCGATACACGCAGGGCGCGCCACAAATAAAACAATGGCTAAAAAGATAAACACGTCGCTGTGCAGCATCATTAAGTCGGATAGCTGCAAACGTGCAGCCAGTAAGATGAACAGGGATGAAATGAGAATCATCGACAGGTCTTCTTTAAATTCAAGCACAGAGTCTATTTCTAAGTCGTCCTGATTAGCAAGCCATATACCAAAGACGGTAACAGCAAGTAGTCCTGATTCATGGCTTAAGTGGTTAGAAACCGTGAAACTAATGAGCACTAAGGCTAGTATGCCAAACTTATGTAGTTCGAACGGTAACCACTCTCGGCGAATAAGTAGGGTTGTTAACCAGCCAGCGACGACACCGATTGTTAAACCAACGCCTAAGGTCTTGAATAAAGCAATGATCGTGTGGCTGAGTACTTCGCCCTGACCAACAAGCATAACGGCTTCAAATACCAGCACTGCAAACAAGGCACCAATGGGGTCAATAACAATACCTTCCCAGCGTAATATGCGGTCGATATCTTGCGTAGGCCGCATTGAGTTTAATAAAGGGGCAATAACCGTCGGGCCGGTAACCACTAATACTGCCCCCAGAACTGCTGCAACACGCCAGTTTAGTTCTAAAATCCAATAGGCACTGAGGCTTATAATTAAACAGGTGGTGATCATACCGATGGAGCATAGGTTTCGAACAACTTTGCCTATGCCTTTTAACTCTCGAAAATGAAGCGTTAAGGAGCCTTCAAAAAGGATCACTGCAACACTCAATGACACGACAGGGAAAAGCAAGTCGCCGAGTAAGGCATCGGGGTTTAAAATGCCGCTAAATGGGCCAAGTAATAAACCCGTTAGTAGTAAAAATAAAATAGCGGGTACACGAAACGCCCAGGCTATCCACTGTGCTAACACAGAGCACAAGGCGATCCCTGCTATATAAATTGCTGACATAGAATAAAGTATCCTTTAGTTACTACTATTTAAAAACACCAACGAGATAGGTAATCGCGTTTGAAAACGATAAACAGTCGTTAACTTTTAAATAAAATTGCTTACCTATTAAAGCCTACTCACCGTCATAGACACAAGCAAACTTGTTGCTTCACATACGATTTTAGTCGTTATTACTACTTTTTGGGCTGCTTTCGACAACAAAATCCTTAAAAGTTGATAAAAAATCATTAAGTGATAAATGCTAGGTCTTAACTGTTTGTTATTTGAGCTCTATTTTTCAAGGTTATGGTAAGTATAAAAGGTATGATTGCTTTTCAGACTTGATCTTACCCCCATGTTTACCGTATTATATTTCGTGTTCAAACAATTTGATATCTAAATGATTGGTAACGAAAACCCTCTCTACTTAGAGCTTAAGCTCTATTTAATCAATTGTTTGGCGAGCTAAGTGTGTATTTTACACTTTGTTTTCTAATTAAATAGAAATGAGCTTGGCCCTATTCAGTGTGTATTTATTACGTGTTGAATAGAATATAAGTTCATTGTCTGGTCAATGTTTAGTTCCCATCGTGGCAGCTAAATCTCGGTCATACAGTCTACACCCTATCTGTTGGTGTACCAGACTGTATAGGCTCTATGTATGTTGTTATTAATAAAAGCCGCACACAGCTTTTTACAGCGATACATAAACAACACTTATCTTTTTATAACAACTTATGGTTTATAACCGTTTGGTCTACTGACTGAATAAAAGTTGTGCTATATCTAATCGCATTACTTGCGTGGCTTAGCTGTGTGCTCAGATAAGTGGTTTGACAGATTAATTATGATCAGTGCGTTTAGCTCGGCTAAACGTGAGTCTTTTAATCAGTGGCATTTTGACACTGAACAGATAGTAAAATGGAAAGTTGAACAGTTATGCAAAAGTTTAAATGGCAACGTATAGTACTAAAAGTTGGTAGCGCCTTAATCGCACCTGATCAAGATGGGTGTCGTTCTCGTTATTTACTGACCATTGCACAGTTCATCGTTCGTTGTCGAGCGCAAGGTATCGAAGTTATTTTAGTATCGTCAGGTTCGGTGGCTGCTGGTTCGCATTTATTCCCAGAGCAAGAGCAACGCTCTGTGACGATGAAAAAAGCAATGGCAGCGGCTGGCCAAACAGAAATGATGGCCATGTGGGATCGCTTTTTTGATTTCCCATCGGCGCAAATTTTATTAACGCATGGTGATTTGCGAGACCGTGAACGCTATACAAGTATTAGAGAAACAGTATTTACTTTACTTGAGCACGGTGTATTGCCCATCATTAATGAAAATGACACGGTAACAACCGACGATTTAAAAGTAGGTGATAACGATAACTTATCAGCCATGGTTGCGGCTGCGGCAGATGCAGATGCCTTAATGATTTTCTCAGATGTCGATGGTTTATATGACAAGAACCCTAATTTACATGAGGACGCTGTCTTATTACCTGAAATCGAAAGCATTGATGAATCAATTTATGCTATGGCTGGGTGTGCAACCAGTGCTGTAGGTACTGGCGGTATGAAAACGAAAATAGAAGCAGCAGAAAAAGCGACTTCACATGGTATCACCACCTATATTTTAAACGGGTTTAAAGAAGAAACATTTAACCGTTTATTAGCAGGTGATAATCCAGGCACTATTTTCACCCCATACGAAAAACCAATGCAAGAAGCGGTGCATTGGATGACCCACACTGCCAATGAGCAAGGTGAAGTTGTGGTTGAAGGTTCAATTAATGAATCATCAAACCGAGAAAATGGGTGTATTCGCAGTGATGAAATTCTTGCGGTACACGGAGAATTTGGCGTAGGCGATACTATTTTAGTACGCAGTGACGATGGTACGCGCCTAGCAAAAGCAACAGCGAATTACAGTAGCTGTTTATTAAGTTTTATAGCTGACAACGAGCAAAGTGAATTTAGCGAGAAAATGCAGGATTCAATTGGCCCCGTTGTTTCAGAGAAAGATATCGCATTATTGGAGAAGTCATGAGTTTAATTACGGATATTTCGAGCCAAGCAGCACACGCTGCTACCCAGCTAGCCTTACTGGATACAGCCACTAAAAATCAGGTTTTAACTGAGATGGCACAGGCACTTCGTGAAAGTAAAGCGTTCATTATCAAAGAAAATGAAAGCGATTTAGCTGCGGCGCGTGATAATAATCTCCCTGGGGCAATGATTGATCGCTTAACGTTAAATGATGAGCGTATCGAAGCCATGGCTGAAGGGATTGAGGTAATTGTTAGCCTTGACGATCCTGTGGGTCAACTACGTGAAATTACTGAGCGCCCGAATGGCATTAAGATCAGTAAAATGCGTGTGCCTTTAGGTGTGGTGTGTATGATTTACGAAGCGCGTCCTAATGTAACAGCAGATGCGGGTGCATTGTGTTTCAAATCAGGTAACGGTGTCATATTACGCGGTGGTAAAGAAGCGCTTAAAAGCTCGCAAGCGATTGCCAGTGTGATGCACAAAGTATTAGAAAAGCATGGCCTGCCAACAGCGTTAATTTCGGTGATTCCAGACCCAGACCGCGGTTTACTCATGGAGCTGATGCAGCAACGTGACACTATTGATTTAATCATTCCACGCGGTGGTGAAGGCCTAATTAACTTTGTAACAGAAAACAGTACGATTCCTGTTATTCAGCATTTTAAAGGCGTATGTCATCTTTATGTAGATAAAGACGCCGACTTAAATGTGGCTATTAATCTATTACTTAACGGTAAAACGCAGCGTACAGGCGTGTGTAATGCACTTGAAGGTTTAGTTGTTCACCAAGATATCGCTGATGAGTTTTTAAACTTATGTGCAGTGGTACTGCGTCAAGAAGGCGTAAAAGTGAATGCAGACGCAAAAGCCGCAGCGTATTTTGACAACGCGACTGTACTGGGCGAAGATGAGTTTGGTGAAGAGTACCTCGATTTAGAAATTGCGATTAAAGTTGTTCCTGATTTCGCGGGTGCGATTGACCACATTGCTAAATTCGGTTCTAACCACACAGAAGTGATCTGTACAAAAGACCAAGCTGCTGCGCAGTTATTCCAACGTAGTGTAGATGCTTCAGTGGTTATGGTTAATGCATCGTCTCGTTTTTCTGACGGCTCGCAATTAGGTTTAGGTGCAGAGATTGGTATTGCAACAACCAAGCTGCATGCTTATGGCCCAATGGGCTTAGAGTCACTCACGACAGAAAAATACCTAGTGAACGGCGAAGGTCAAATTCGCGAGTAATTATTTACGCAAAATAAAACATGAAAATGCCGGGCTCTGCTCGTAATGCCAGTCAGTTAAGAGCTGACTGGCATTTTCTTTTGTAAGGATACTTATTTGGTTTCCTTCTTATCACCCTTGGATAATGCCTGTCTGGTAGCCTATCGGGTAAGATAAACAACCTAAGTGTTTTCAGTAACTCATCATAATGAACAGGTAACTTACTTGCACTATGTATTGGCGTAAACATGAAGAAAGCGATTACCTGCCGCATAGATTGGCTAAAGCTTAATTGAGTAGGCAAGATATCTTCTTCTTTAGTTGCATCAAGCATGATTATGCGTATTAAGTTGTAAGCGAGTAGTAACCCCCATAACTCTTGGCGTACCATGTCTGGCTTCCTACTACGTAATGTATGTTTGC
>NZ_LYPI01000017.1:0-119730 GCF_001938575.1 Pseudoalteromonas sp. PAB 2.2 | reverse complement strand
GCACTGGTATAACCGAGTGACCAACTGTTTGCTGTCATCGTTTTTAACACTTCTACCTTAAATGCTTGAGAATAAGGTTTGTGAACAGACCTGAAGCTTTCAGCGCCATGAATTCGATAAATAGCGGTCCAATATCGGACCTGCCTATCTGTAACATTAAATCTGTTACTTACTGTCGAAGAGCTTTCAGACAAAGCGAGCTCTGCTATTTTGAGCTTAAAAGCTCGATGATGTTTGGACATAAAAAGACCCCCAGTAATTGGAATGTCCAACTATTGGGGGTCACTTCAAAAACTCGGTTTTTTATTGCTTATCTAATCGTTAAGCAGCATTGCAGAAGAGATTAACGCGTCGATTTCTTTTTTAACAGCCCAGCTTCGTTACTCATCGTTGAAGATCGCAACATACGTTGGTGTTGTATTTGATTTACTCGCGCGATACATGCCAGCAGTATTAAACGGCAAACTAATATTGCCTTTCGTATCAATAATAATTACACCGCCAGTGCCACCAACAGGCATTAATACATCGTGGATGACTTCGTTACCCGCTTCAGCAATCGTTTTACCTTGGTATTTCACACGTGCGCAGATATCTGCGGCAACGTTGTAGCGAATAAAGTACTCGCCATGGCCGGTTGCCGACACAGCACACGATGCATTTTCGGCAAAGGTGCCCGCACCAATCACAGGCGCATCACCAACGCGTCCAAAGCGTTTAGCTGTCATTCCCCCCGTTGAAGTACCTGCCGCAATGTTGCCATTTTTATCTAGTGCAACGGCACCAACCGTGCCCATTTTGTAATTAACAGGTAACGCTTTATGTGCTGCTTGGTAATCTTTGCTGGTCACTTTCTCTTTATCGAGTTTTTCTTTGGCTTTTAGTAAAGCTTCATATCGGTCTTCGGTATCAAATAAATTATTTTCAACCAATGGCATGCCCTGAGTTTTTGCAAACTCTTCGGCTCCTTGGCCACTTAACATCACATGCACCGATTTTTCCATCACTAAACGCGCTAGATTAATGGGATTTTCAATATGCTTTACACCTGACACGGCACCGGCTTGACGAGAACGGCCATCCATAATTGACGCATCTAATTCGTGTGTCCCGTCGTAGGTATATACCGCACCACGCCCTGCATTAAAATAAGGTGAATTCTCAAGTACATTGATTGCCGCAGTGATGGCATCTAAGCTTTCTCCGCCTTTTTCTAACACAGAATAGCCTGTTTCAACCGCCTCTTTTAATTTTGCACGGTAGGCTTTTTCTTGCTCTGGGGTAAAACGGCTTTTCTCGATGGTTCCCGCTCCACCATGAATGGCAATAGCGAATGGTTGCTCTGCTGAGTAAGCAAACGTGCTTGTCGTTAACGCACTGAATGCAACGACTGAAGTGAGTAATGTTCTTAGCATAGTGGGCACTTAAATTGAGTGTAGTTTGTAAGCCCAATGTGAATAATTTACGACTGTTTTTCAAGCTTTAACCGACGAAAGAAACAAAAAAAGCGCCTAATGGCGCTTTTCTGTTTGCTGTTTAAAATTAAGCTTTAGCCGCTTTTAAACGCGCTAAACGTGCTACTTGATGAGTAGACGTTAAGAAAGAGTAGATAGGTGCTAGGTAACCACGTTTACGAAGGTCTAAGAACTCTTCATCGCTTAATGAGTTAAGTTTTTTCTCATCAACAAGGTAGATACCGTTAATGTCTTTCTTCTCACCTTTGATTTCTACTGTTAGCGTTTGTGCTACAAGTAGTTCTTTATCTGCAAGGTATTTAGTGAATGCTTCAGTTACTTGAGAAAACTCGATGAAAGAAACAAGCGCTTCTTTACGACGTTTAAGGTACTCAGTTTCTTCACCATTTTCGAAAAGTGCATTACCAGTTTCTTCGCTAACTAAAGGGCTTGCTTCGTCGATAACGATGCCAAATTGATCAGCTTCTGGGTGCTTAACAAGACCCAGTGGGTAGCGAGTCATTGCCATTGGTGCAAATGCAGCTGTCCACTTGTCGTCTTGAATGAAAAGGTTTTCACCTGGCTCTAGACCAAATAACGCAACGGCTTGAAATTGACCTGACTCGTTGTTTTTAACAAATGCCATTGGGAATTCATTTGCGATACGTGCAAATTCGTGTGCAACCACAGGAACTAAATGCTGAGTTTTCATGAACTCAATGTTGATGCCGTTTTGAATTTTAGTGTTGGCATGTTTTTCGTTATGTAAAGGCTGTACTTGTTGCTCCGCCATGATACTGCTCCATTAAATTTTATAATATGTTTTTTGCTGTTAGTGCCCAAAGCCTATAGGTTTTGGCAACAAAAAGGAAGTGAAAATTTTGTGGCAGTTTGTAGCAATACAAGCAACCCACTGGTAACAAAATACACTACAACTTTTTAGATGGCATCAGCAGAAAGGTTTATTAGGCGCTGGAATTGTCCAAGTGACATTAAATGCGCATATATAGCTTCTAGCATGCCATTTTTTTGCAACATTAAAAGGTCATCATCACCTAAAGACTTAAGAAGGTCGCGATCTACCGCATAAAGTCCTAAGATTTGTTTTTTATTACCGTCACCAAGATCATACTTAAACGGAAACTCTGCCAATAAACCTAATTCACGTAACTTATTTAAAAAGTGTTCTGACATCGCTTCTTGTTCTGCTATGTTTTTAAGTTGGGCTTGTTTCGATCTTAAATAATCTGATGGTTCGCCGTTAGCATTAAAAAGCGCTATACCTTCTTGCTCATCATTTAAGGCTGACGAGTTTACGGCCATCATTACATCGCCATTTTCCCCTTTAGCTAGTGAAAATGGGTACTTTGAAATATGTTGTGGTATATAAATCGAATCAAATTTCCCTTTTTTCATGAATACATTTTTACCCGCTTCAAGCCCTAATACAGCAACCATTAAGAAGCGTTCTTCATTATTGGATGACTTCATAAAACAAATGGGAAAATTTAGGGCAACCTTAGCCAATTCACTTGGTATCACATTAATTACATGTTGCGACGCAATATGGGGATAATATATATCAATATCTATGTGATAATTTTGATGCTGATCCACACTAAAAATTTCATAAACCTCTGACATAACTCGCTCTTTAATTGTTATAATTAATTTTAAATTAACATGTATTATCGGCCATTAAAAGCATGGAATTAAACAGAATAAAAGCAGAAAGCACAACCCAACTTAAAAGCCATTTAGAATCATCAGAAAAGCCTGTAATTATAACAAATCTTTTTAGTGATTGGCCTTGCATTTCTTTAGCGAAAGAGTCGCCACTTAAATTTTTAAGAAGTCTAATGTCGCAAGCCAATAATGTGAATGTAGATACATTATTAATTAGAAAAGAACACAATGGAATAATCGGTTACTCTGATGAGAGCTTTAACAATCATACTTTTACTAAATATGAAGTACCCTTGCAATCAGTTTTAAAAAGGTTGACTATTGATTACAACAAGGTTGATATCGATAGAGTCGCGATTCAAAGTGCATTATTATCTGAATGCCTGCCAAATTTTAGCACCCTTAATCCATCACCTGATTTCTTAGAAAGTATTACACCTAGAATTTGGTTAGGTAACGAAACCACAGTCCCTGGGCACTATGACACAGAGCACAACATAGCACTAAACCTTTGTGGTAAAAGAACTTTTTATTTACTCCCAACGCATGCTATCTCTTCTTTGTATCTAGCACCGATTGACCGCGCAATCACAGGACCAGCAATAAGTTTAGTCGATTTTGAAAACCCAGATCTAGATAAGTTTCCTAAATTCAAGTCTGTCCAAAATCAAATAGTTACAGCAAATTTACAAGCTGGTGAGGCATTATATATCCCTCCTTTATGGTGGCATAATGTAAAAGCTAAAGATAAATTTAATATGCTAGTTAACTATTGGTGGAAGGATGATTTTTTATTAAAAAATACGACTCAACAACCTTCTGATAGTTTACTACACACATTATTAACGATAAGAAACCTGCCAAAACAACAAAAATCCGGATGGCAATCTATATTTAATTATTACATCTTCAATAATGATGAAAATACTTATGAAAAAAATAATTACAATGGAATATTATCAGCAAGCAAGGATGATATAAAAGATATTGAAGAAGTCATAATAAAAAGAATTAACAAACAAAAATGCCGCTAAAGTTAGCGGCATTTTTATTTTTAACTATTAATATTAGAAGCGGAAATTCGCACCTAATACAAATCGACGACCATTTTCATAAATTGATAAAACACGGTCTTTACTTGTATTATACTCAACCACTTTTTCATTAGTTAAGTTAATACCTTCAAAAACAACTGAAATATTATCGGTGACATTTACAGTTGTACTGAAGTCTAGTTGACCATAGTCATCATTCCATAGCTCTGCGCCTGAAGAGTGTAAACCTTTGTACCATTCAGTGCGGTAGTTATACATCGCGCGAACTGAGAATAAGTCACTTTCATAGTATGCCGAAGCATTTAACATATTTTCAGATGCCCCCAAAACTAAGCCTGAACCTGGGTTATTAACATCACGTTCGCCATCATTATTTGCATCTGTGTAAGTATAGTTAGCTGATATACCAAAACCACTTCCTAAATCATACTGCAATGTAGCTTCTAAACCTGTTGTTGTACCACCTGGGCCATTTTCAGGACGTGTAACTCTAGCAGTAACCCATTTATCAGTTTTTTGGTCATAAAAATCTTGATTGTATGTACCTGATGTCTGATAGCTTTCAATATCTTTGTAGAATAGCGTAATGGCAAAAAGTGATGCATCATCAAAATAATATTCCCATGCAGCATCAAACTGATTTGCTAATTGAGGGTCTAAATTAGGGTTACCCGCTTGTGCTGTTGGGTTATCTTCCTCTAAATCGCCAGGTGCGGTAATTGGTGAAATATCAAAGAAGTTAGGACGAGCCATCGTTCTTGCCGCTGATAGACGCACAATTTGGTCTTCCGCTAGATCATATGACAAGTTAAAGTTAGGAAGAATTTCCGTATAACTGCGAGATTCAGTTACCCATTCAAGCGTTGACGGAACTAAATCTGGGTTTAACCCTGGGTTATCAACTGTTAATAGGCCAGATGAATCCGAAGAGAATAAGTAGCCCGAAGAGTCTTGATCTGTCTTCGCGACACGAACACCTAGGTTACCACGATAATCATCACCAGAGAAATCACCCTGTAAATAGAATGATGTTTTCTTCTCTTCAACCTCAAATATTTCACCTAGCACTTTATGTGCAGCATATGATGCGTCTGGACCTAAGCCAAGTTCAAGCATTTTAGCGCTGTTATGTGTTAATTGCTGTGTAATATCACCATTAACAACATCAGCACCTACACTATCAGATCCTAAAGCAAGATCACACTTAGCCAAAGTAGGACAATCAGTGCTAATGATTTGAGTCATGTAGTTAGGGCTTACACCATCATTTGCATAACCCCAATGCCAACTGTAAGCTTCTCTATCTTGAGTACGCTTCTGATCACGATACTTAACACCCACTTTAACAGCAGTAAATGCCCCCATATCTACTGGAATATCAAAGTCTACTTGAGCATATGATTCTTCATCTGTAGTAGGTTTATTCCCCCCCCAAATCCAACCACCGTTAAATTTAGAAGGATCTGTACCATCGATGCCTGCATTAACTGTAGGTGTGCTTCCCGTTAAATCGAAATTGTAATTACCTTGCCCACCATACTCCCAAGACGTTTCATTCAAAGTACCACCTTCTGCTTCAGTAGTACCTAATTCAACGTTCATATTGAAAGAATCGGTCGCAAAATCAATATCTAAATGAATTGAGTTAGTGTCGGTGCTTGAAATACGGTTTATATGATTCCAGCGAACATCAGTACCACCACTACCATATACAGCATTAGCTCCTTCGTAACTCAAAGTAGCGTTAGATGCTGGATTCATAAGTAAGTAGTTTGAGTTTGTGTTATTCACATCCATATTTGAATCTAAAATATTTAGAGTCGCACTAAATGAATCGGATGGCGCAAATTGAATTGCACTAAAAAATGTTGTTCTTTCACGATCTTGACGGAATACTGGTACACCCATGGTACGTGGTGTATACGTACCATCATCTTGCGCATCCCAACCAAGAACTTCAAAACCTTCACGGCGCACAGTACGATCTGATTTAGAACCCGAAACTAAGATACCAAACTTTTCATCTTCATTTTTCCAAGAAAATAAACCTTCAATTAAAGGGTCATGTTTTTCAGATGTTTCTGAATATTGACTCTGAAGATTTATATAGGTCGTATTTGCATCTAAGTCTAGAGGTTTACGAGTATGAAGAATAACTGTACCACCGATTGAACCTTCGTCTAAACGCGCTTCTGGTGACTTATATACTTCTAAGTTGCTAACAAGCGAGGAAGGAAGCATAGTAAAGTTAAAGCTACGCGAAGGATTATCTAGAATAAACCAATCTGCAGTACCAACGTTTTGACCATTTAATAACGTACGGTTTTTAGTTGGATCTGAACCACGTACCGTAATTTTTTCACCTTCACCAAACTCACGGCTTACACCTACGCCAGTAATGCGTGAAAGTGACTCGGCAACATTTTTGTCTGGAAATTTACCAATATCTTCAGCCGTGATTGAATCTACTACAGCATTGGCAAAGCGTTTGTTATTAATATCAGATTTAGCTGAAGCACGAATACCACGTACTTCAATAACTTCAACGTCTTCTTGAACTTTTGTTTCATCAGCTGCATATGCAGCGCCAGTGAACCCGGCACTCATTACAAGACCGATATTAACTGCTAATAAGCTTTTCTTAAAATTTTTAGCTAACACAGGATTCCCCTTGAATCATTTTGTTGGTTTTTATATCACTTCTGCCCAGTGATGATGACAACGCTGTCATCTAGTAACAAACCATACACTCTAAATTACATTTGTGCTACATCTTTTTGGTGAATTTGTGCAAAAAATTGGCAACAAATAAACAAAGTTATTGATATAGAAGAAAATTAATTATTAGATATTTAAGAATTGTTACATTTAAACGGCGCAAATATAACATGAGTAATGAGGCTGATGACAAGTCACAAATGATAACTTTGTGAAATTGACATCATTTTTTGGACTTTTTTGTAAGCTTTACTTGCCAGTGACCACTTATTAACCATAACAAAAAGTTATAATAAACCACTGTTTTTACAATATGTTAGAATTAAAAAAACGTACTATTTTGGAACAGCACTGTCACTGGAAATGAAATGTTAACTTTTTTCAGGGCAGAAAGAGTCAAGGGTTATGATAATAAAAATCAATATCAATGACAGCGTTGTCATTTTTAAGTATAACGAGTCATTCTTACGATGTCTATCGTTTTTATATTTTGTTATTGAAACAAAAAAGCGAGCCTAAGCTCGCTTTAAATACAGAGATGTTGATTAGAAACTAAGGTGCCCAATAAACTTCAATATTAATTGTTGGATGGTTAAGAACTGCTCGAAGTGGCATGTCTGCAACATCACCACCCTCTTTCGCTTGTTTGTATACAGCCAGTTTTTCTTCACCACTGATCAACAGCTTAACCACTTTTGAATGAGCAATCGCTGCAAGCGTTAATGTCATTCTTTCAGTAATTTTACCTGTCACATCACTTTCAATCGCATTTATTGCACACACCAAATCATCAGTGGCAAGCCCATGCTCTAATCCATCAGCGTGAGGAAACAACGATGCAGTATGGCCATCTGGCCCCATTCCCAAAATGGTTACATCAAATGGGCGCTTTAATGTCTGATAAGCAGCTTCACATTGAGCAACACCATTGTGTGCCGTTAACGCATCATTTTTCATTGTAATGAAATTAGCGGCTGCGCCTTTGTTTTGCAATAAGGTGCTGTTGATAAATGCTTCGTTACTTTTGTCATGTGAGGCATCAACCCAGCGCTCATCGACCATTGCAACATCAATATTTTGCCAATCAAGATCAAGGTTAGATAAATGCTTATACGCAGGTGCAGGTGAAGAACCACCCGATACCATTAATACAGCACGGCCATCATCTTTAATGCCTGCAACTAAACGTTGCTCTAAACTTGCTGAAAGCTCAGCTGTTAATTCGTCTTTGCTTGCAAAGAATTTTTCAACAATTGTAGCCATCTTAATTATGCCTTGTCGCCAGTGTTAAACCATACATGGTTATTTTCTTCGAGTAGCTCATCTGCATCTTCTGGGCCCCAGCTACCTGCACGGTATAACGATGGTGCCCCTTTTTCTTGCCAGCGTTCGATAATTGGATCAATCCATTTCCACGCTTGACGAACTTCATCACGATGGATGAAAAGTGATGGATTATTTGCTGCTGCATCTAACATTAAACGTTTATAGGCATCAGAATGGAAACCATTGCTGTAAGCTTGTGATAATTCAATGTTCATTGTCACAGGCTCTAATTGCATTTCAAGGTTATCAAGACGCTTCGACATCAAGGTTAACTGAATTGTTTCTTCAGGTTGTAGTCGGATCACTAAGCGGTTCGGCTCAATATTTCCGACTTTATCGCTGTACACATTGTGCGATACTTTTTTGTATTCAACGACAATTTCAGCACAACGCTTCTTCATGCGTTTACCTGTACGAAGATAAAATGGCACACCCGCCCAACGCCAGTTGTCAATGTGTGCACGAATAGCAACGAAAGTTTCTGTTTTACTTGCCCCTTCGTTTAACTCTTCTAAATAACCAGGGACGATTTTACCGTCAAGGTTACCTGGTACATATTGTCCTCGAACAATATTTGCATCAACATCTTCTGCAACCAGTGGACGCAGTGATTCAAGTACTTTTAATTTTTCAGTACGAATGCTATTCGCTGTTAATTTATTTGGTGACTCCATCGCCACTAAGCAAAGTAACTGCAACAAGTGGTTTTGTACCATGTCACGCAAAGCACCTGCTTTATCATAAAAACCAGCTCGGCTTTCAAGACCCACAGTTTCAGATAAGCTAATTTGAATATTGTCGATAGACTTTGCATCCCACATATTTTCAAATAATGAATTTGAAAAACGCAGCGCCATTAAGTTTTGTACGGTTTCTTTACCTAAATAATGATCGATACGGAAAATTTGCTCTTCAGTAAAATACTCAGCGATTTTGGCATTAATTTCTTCTGCAGACGCACCGCAATAACCAATTGGCTTTTCTACAACAACACGTGAAGTTTCCGTGATAAGCCCTTTTTTAGATAAAATTTCACAACAACTACCGTACACGGCAGGAGGAAGCGAAAGATAAAAAACACGAGACTTGTCGGTATCGTGTTCATCTAAAATATCTCTTAATTTATCCCAGTCATCATCGGCTTCTGTCACATTAGAGACAACGGGTACTAAATATGCTGAAAAGGCTTTCCAGTCTTTTGCGTTAAACTCGCCTTTTCCTAAGAAGTCTTGTAATGCTTTGTGCGCAGTTTCTATGTATTCTTCACATTTGCTTTGCTCACGTACGGTAGGAAGGATACGTGAACCTTGAGGAAGGTTGCCCTCTTGATAAGCGCGATACATGGCAGGAAGTAATTTGCGTAACGCAAGATCACCACCGCCCCCAAAAATTACGATATCAAATGGATTTAGCATATATCACTCTCTACATTGGCAATGCCATTTAGTTCACTTCATGTTGTATG
Source organism: Pseudoalteromonas sp. PAB 2.2 (assembly GCF_001938575.1). NCBI lineage: Bacteria > Pseudomonadati > Pseudomonadota > Gammaproteobacteria > Alteromonadales > Pseudoalteromonadaceae > Pseudoalteromonas > Pseudoalteromonas sp. PAB 2.2. Next base: position 110,026 of record NZ_LYPI01000017.1, on the reverse strand, counting down.
GCAGTGCGTATTGTTATACGGATGATTTGGCCGTGTTAGCAGGTTCCCTTAACAAAGCCTGTTGAATTTTTTGTAAGTAGCTTACTCATTATTCTTATAGTGTGCTGAAGTAAATGAGTCTTAGGGGCTCTGTAAATCCTCTCACAAAAATACAGGCCCTAAGAACTCCAGCGCTACCCGTTCAAAGGTATTTTTTTTGCAGCAATGCTGCGAATCTGTTACTGCTTACGATGTGTTTTGTAGTAAGCGATCAATCCATTGGTTGAGCTGTCATGAGGATGGCTCACTGAGTCATCACATAATTCAGCTTCAATTTTAGAGGCAAGTCCTTTACCTAGTTCAACGCCCCATTGGTCAAATGAACAAATTTCTAAAATAATGCCTTGGCAGAAAATCTTATGCTCATAAAGCGCAATTAAACGACCCACTGTTTTTGCATCTACTTTGTCTAGTAGCATTGACGTTGTTGGGCGATTGCCTTGATGAATCTTATGATTCAGTAATTCTGCAATTTCGGCTTCAGATTTACCTTTCGCGGTCAAATCTGCTGTTACTTGCTCTGCATCGACACCGGCCATCATGGCTTCTGTTTGTGCAAAGAAGTTTGATAATAAAATATCATGGTGTTTGCCAACATTCACTTGCGGCTCAATTGACGCAATAAAGTCAGCTGGCACAATCACATTACCTTGGTGTAAACATTGGTAAAATGCGTGTTGGCCATTAATACCTGTCATACCCCAAATGATTGGAACTGTTGTATACGGTACAGTGTCCCCTGCAAAGTTAACATGCTTACCGTTACTTTCCATTTCGCCTTGCTGTAAGTACGCAGGTAGCATATGCAGTGCTTGATCATACGGTAAAATAGCGTGCGACGTATGACCTAAAAAGCTTGTATTCCACACACTTAAAAGTGCCATTAATAAAGGAATATTAGTTTCAAAGTCAGCATTTTTAAAATGCTCATCAACTTCAAACGCACCTTCTAATATCGCTTCAAACGCGTCGAAGCCTAGGTACAACGCGATTGGTAATCCTATCGCACTCCATAAAGAAAAGCGACCACCGACCCAATCCCACATTGTGAATACGTTTTCATCAGCAATACCAAATGCAGCTGTTTTTTCTAAATTTGTGCTCACTGCTACAAAGTGCTTAGCGATATGCGCTTGTGCCTCTGCCGTTTGTAAAAACCACTCAACAGCCGTTTTAGCATTCGTCATCGTTTCTGACGTAGTAAATGTTTTCGAAGAAATCACAAAAAGCGTGGTTTCTGCGTCTAATTCTTTTAAAACAGATGCAATCTGTACACCATCAACATTCGATACATAATGCACGTTTAACGTATCGTCAGCGTAAGCGGCCAATGCTTCAGTTGTCATTTGCGGTCCTAAGTTAGAACCCCCGACACCAATCGCAACAACATCTTTCACTGCTTTGCCAGTGTAACCACGCCACTCACCGCTGCGCACCTTATTTACAAAGGTCTTCATTTTAGCCAGTTCTGCGTTGACTGCATCGGTCACATTCTCACCATCAACCACAATAGCCGTGTTTGCACGATTACGAAGAGCGGTATGAAGTACGGCACGATCTTCAGTGATATTAATTTTTTCACCACTGAACATTTTTTCACGCCATGCACTCACATTGCACTCTTTGGCTAATGAAATGAGCTGCTCAAAAACCGTTTTATCAATATGTTGCTTTGAATAATCAAATAATACGCCTGGGATTTGAGTAGAGAATTGTTCGAAACGCGCACTATCTTCGGCAAATAAATTTTTAAGATGAATTTGTTTCATCTTCTTTGCACTTTCTGACAGTGCTTGCCAACTAGCTAATTGCGAACGGCTGCTCATAAACATAATCCCCTAAAAACTTGCAACAAACTGATTTAAAACTATCTTTTTATTAATTTAGAATAAAGACAGCAACTAAAAACACGAAGTAAAATAACACTAAGTTAAAATGACAACGCTGTCAATGCTCTACTTTTACATTTTATAGTCGAGATAATAGCGCAATTTTTCTCTTTTGACACCGGTATCATAAAAATTATCTCAATTATTTTACTGCTAATTTGGTAGAACATTAGATACACTAAACAACTTATATTAAATATTAATGTACTTAAGTAAGAAAAGCGTGCAGGAGCACATCTTTCGAGTAATATTATAATACAATTATAACGAACTATAAAGTAACCGTATGAAAGTAACCATAAATGATGTAGCTAAACTTGCGGGTGTTTCTATGAAAACCGTTTCGCGAGTGATCAATAAAGAGCCATCGGTCAGAAAAAAAACGTATGACATCGTGATGGACGCTGTTAATACGCTTAACTACCAACCTAATCTTGCAGCTCGAAATCTTGCGGGTACATCTTCTTTCACTGTCGGCTTAGTGTATGACAACCCGAATGCCTATTACGTTATCGATATGCAAAATGGGGTTTTATCTCGTTGTAAAGAAGAGGGCTATGAACTTGTAATCCACCCATGTAGCTACACAGACAGCAATATGGAAGCAGATTTTAAGACCATGATAAAACGCTCTCGCTTAGCTGGTTTAGTCCTCACTCCCCCACTATCCGAGCAAAATAGTATTATTGATATGCTCGATGAAATGGGTATCCATTATGTGCGTGTATTATCTGGCCGCCCTTCAGACGAAGACCAAGATACGTGTATTTATGTGAACGATTATGCAGCTGCGTATGAAATTACTGCTCATTTATTATCGCTTGGTCATAAAAACATTGGCTTTTTATGCGGCGACAAAGAGCATAAGTCAACCACTGAGCGCTTAGAAGGCTATCAAGCTGCGCTAAAAGATCACAACATCGCGATCAACAATGCACTGGTTTATGAAGGCCAATATTCATTTGAATCAGGCGTTGAAGGAGCCAAAGCGTTACTTGGTGAGAACAACCCACTGAAAATTACTGCGCTTTTAGGCGGAAACGATGAAATGGCAGCCGGTGCGTTGTTCGCGTCTCGACTAATGGGAATTGAAATTCCAGAGCAATTATCAATCACCGGGTTCGAGGATTCACCATTCTCGCGCCAAACATGGCCTAAACTAACAACCGCGCATCAGGCTAATGATGTGATTTCACAACATGCAGCGCGCCTGTTATTCAGAAAAACACGTGGTGCGCGCAATCAAGATAAAGACATTATTACCACATTCACCCCTTCGTTGGTGATACGTGAAAGCTCAGGGCCTAACAGCGCCTCCTGATAAAACACATCAACTATACAAAAGCCGCTATAAATAGCGGCTTTGTTTTTTTATAACTCAATAGTGCTGTGTCGCGCTAATACCTATTCGCTTAATTCAGTGGCCTATTTTGAGGCAATAAAACCGCGTTGATAACAAGGCAAAAATGTTGTTATTTAGATGTTCTCGGCAATTGCTTCTGCATTGCTCTGCATACATGCAGTCGTAAATCAGGCATTTTTAACGCAGGTCGCGACAGGTTTAATTCCTCAAAAATTAAGTATTATTGCTGATTGGAATTGATCAGTGCGAGTCCGCCATTTAAGTTATAAACATGTTCAAACCCTAATTGCGATAAATTATTTGCAGCCTGCTTTGAGCGATTACCGCTGCGGCACACTAAAATATAATTTTTCGCTTTATCGAGTTGTCCTTGCACTATCGCATTTGCCATACGGCTCAATGGAATATTGATAACTTTCGCGTTCTCAACATTAAATACCTCAGCAAGATTAGCCACACCATGTTCGTAAGGTTCACGGGTATCAATCAAATAGGTTGCTTGATCGCCTAACATAGCTTTGGCATCCGTTGATGTAAGCTGTTTCATTGGCGTGCTTTCAAGCACATCAACGTAACCACACAATGGGTGACTTGGGTGCTGCTTTTGTTGATCGGCTTGCTGCTTTAATTCAATAAATTCAGCCTCACTTAACTGCCCATTAAGCAACGTCGCTAATAAAGGAGTCGTCGCTTTTTGTGCATGCCAATCCATCGCAAAGCATTGCTGGTAATCATGTCCCGAGCAAATTAGCGTAGTATCATCAATCAGCGTAGCGAGAGATCTTAATGATTGCGCCATTTGTGCCGTATCACTGCCACTAATTACTGTGTTACCTAACCCACCAGGAAGAATTAAATCACCGCAGAAACAATAGCTAACATCATTTGTTAGGCCATTTTCGAGTAAATAGCTCACACTGTCTTGGCTGTGACCCGGTGTCGCGACTTTACGTAAACGCGCGGTATTAAGTGGTATTGTTTCATCATTAACAGGCCAGCCTAATTCGTCTGTTTCATTGCCTACGTACTGCTCTGCTAATTCTTTAGCAAGTAAACAGCGAGCAGATAAGCGTTCTTGATGTTTGTGTGTATCTAAAATAGCTTTAACTAACAAACCTTGTGTTGCGACAATTTTAGCCATTCGCGGTATCAGCTCAATAATTGGATCAATCACAACTGCGTGCTTATTGCTATCAACGTATAACCAACAACACGCCGCTTGATGACGTAATTGAGTCAAACCAATTGCACAGACCTCTTGTTGAGGTGAAGTGCTGTCCGAAACCACCAAGCAATTTGCTTCAAGAATAGGTTTAAGCGAGCGGATCTTATCGCAGGCATAATTAATTTCTTGCTCGGTTACCGCTGGACCAAATGACATCCGAATTGCATTTTCACTCTGCCAATCAGATGCGCCCATTGCATCAAGTACAAAGCTGCGATTCGCACCAGAGCTACACGCAGAACCGCCACTAACACGAATACCCGCAGCATCAAATAAGTCCATCACCTCTTTGCTGGTTAATTCGTTCACAGCAAAATTTAATGTCGTTGGCACTGAATACTCAAATTCATGATTAAACGTAATACTGCCAAACGTATCAATCAGTGCTTCATGCAGCTGCTTGCGAAAAGCATGTAACTGCTCTAGTGGTTTAAAGGTGTGATTATCTTTATCAAGCAATAACGAAAACAACTCGTTCAGGCCAGCAATACCCGGTAAGTTTTCTGTGCCAGACCGCATGCCGCTTTCTTGACCACCACCGGCAATAAACGGAGTGTATGCACTGCCTTTACGAATATATAGCACCCCAATGCCTTTGGGTGCATACAGTTTATGGCCAGAAAAAGGCGCATAGTCTATTGTGGTTTGGCTCAAAGCCAAACGGGTTTTACCTAAAGCTTGAACACAATCGACCATCCAAGCGACGCGCGTGTTTTCACTGCGGATCACTTGCTCGATAGCCGCTAAGTCTTGAAACACACCCGTTTCATTATTGACTGCCATAGTGCAGATCATCAGAGCATTTGCAGCATGCTTGCGGATGAACTCATGATCTAAAATGCCGTATTTATCAACCGGAATAGCCAACACTTGCGCATTAATATCCAGCACATTGTTCCAGTGCTTTAGTGTATTTGGAACCGCTTTGTGCTCTGTGGCGCCATAAAGCAACACTGGATTTTCAATTTGATGATTTTTTGCCGCTATTAATGTCGATACAACAGCAGTCTGAATACCTTCGGTTGCTCCCGAGGTAAACAATATGTCGCCATCAGACGCCCCAATCACATCACGTGCTTTACTTCGTGTTTGTTCTAATAGATATTTTGCTTGAATACCTGTGATGTGTGAACTCGATGGGTTACCAAAACAGACTTGCATTGTATGAGACACTACATCTGCAATTTGTGGAAGTACCGGTGTCGTTGCGTTTGCATCTAAATAAATCTGCTGATTAGCATCGTCTGGAAGAAAAAAATTTGCCATGAAAAACGCACCATATTACTAAAAGATATATCTTATAACCTATTTTACATTTTTCACGTGTAAATTATAATAATCAATTAGTCAGTAAAGTGCGTTTTATATAGCTTTTAATACTAAGCTAGCTAGGAGTAAGGTCGACCTGCTTCGATGACCAGGCATTAATTAGTGCTTTAACAAGCGATGCCAGCGGTATCGCAAAAAACACGCCCCAGAATCCCCATAAGCCACCAAAAAATAAAACCGCAACGATTATAAATACAGGATTCAAATCAACAGCTTCCGAAAATAACAGCGGAACTAACACATTGCCATCGAGCGCCTGAATAACCCCATAAATAATAAGGATTGTCCAAAACTGGGTCTCTAAACCAAATTGGAATAGCGCAACAGCCGCAACCGGAATCGTTACCAAAGCAGCGCCAACAAATGGAATAAGCACCGATAAGCCCACTAAAACGCCAAGTAATGCTGCATAACGTAAATCAAGCACCGCAAATGCAATAAATGAAGCAGTACCGACAATTAAAATTTCAAACACCTTGCCACGAATGTAATTCATGATTTGCTGATTCATCTCTTGCCATACTTGGATGATAAGGCGGCGTTGTTTTGGAATTAATCGTTCAGCACTTTGTGTTAATTCTTGCTTGTCTTTAAGCATAAAGAAAACTAACAGTGGCACCAAAATCAGATAAATAAGCCAAGCAGCCACATCTTTTAACGACGTTAACGAAACCGACAGCGCAAGTTGACCAAATTCAATCACTTTTGCTTCAACGCTACTGACTATCGACTTAACTTGTTCAGAGGTAATTAAACTGGGGTAATCTTCAGGTAAATGTAGTAGCAGTGCTTTCCCTTTTTCTATCATGTAGGGGGTTTCTTGCACTAAATTACTGGTTTGCTGCCAAAGTACAGGCCCCATTCCAATTAAAATCATGATCATCAAACCGCTAAATAACAGCATCACTAAAATAGAGGCCGTAAAGCGCTTCATACCTAACTTTTCTAAATGAACAACAGGCCAATCAAGTAAATATGCAATGACCAGCGCAACCAGCACCGGCACAATAAGAGAGCCAAAAAAGTAAAACAGCGCCACCGTTGCAATTAGCAGCAACAATAAGGTGACCGAATGGGGGTCGGAAAATTTATTTTCGTACCAAGCTTTTACATATTCAAACACGAATTGGCTCCACAATGAGTACACCTAATTTTAGGTCAATTTTAAAATGGTAATGATGTTTTTCTAAAAATCGCTGCATATCCTCACTCGACTCAGCAGCATTAAATGTAAAAGTAACTGATTGATTGGCAGATACTGCCTTATTTAACCCTAATTTAAACTGAATAAACTGTTGCGGGCATTTAAATGGCCGCAAATCACACATCAACATAACGAATCAACTACGTAATTTATATGAATAATAAGTATTAGATCACAGCACTCATTAAAAAATAAGTCTTTATAATGAGTAATAAATCATTTTTTTTCTTAAAACACGCAAAGCAATAGTTTATCCTTATCGGATACCGGATAGTAAAGGAAACACGATGCCTGGCTCGCATAATAAAGCGCAATTACCAGCGAATCCAACTCTTAAAGAGATTAATTGGTTTAAAAAACAAATAAACTGGGGGGAATTGCCTCCATTTTATCACATGGTGGCATCTTCGGTCAGCGAATCGGAAGGTATTTTAGATCATGGTTTTGACAATGCAGTAAAGCGGCTTATCGACCCGCGAAATTGGAATCTTGATATACTTGATGGACACGAAACAGAATTAGGCGAAATAGTGTGTAATAATAAGCCGCGCCTTGCTTTGCACCAAAGCTTCACGGACCGAGGGTTCGAGCTGTGGGCTTATCCTTATGCAAAAGATGTCACGGTCGATCAGTATATTAAAGATAATCGCTTTATGGAGTTTCGTGTGTGGGATCCACATACTATGAAAAATCTGATTCGTATCAATCAGCTACATAAATTTATTGCATTTTACTTTGAACGAGGCGATAAAGCAGATAAAGCACTGATCCTTCATGCTCATAAAGTTGTGCATAAAATCATAACTTTTTTACAACGGGAGTTGAACGTTGTTAAGCTAGATGGAGTCACAATAAAAGATTTCTATCAATTGTGCGAAAAAGATAGCCGTGCATGCAGCGACGAAATTGATATAGCCAAAGTCATGCTAGGTGAACAAATCAACAAGGAATAAAATGCGAATAAAATCAGCCTTTATTACACTATGCAGTGCATTATTAACGTTTTCGATACTGCATAGTGAGCCGTTGAAGGCACAAACAAATTTTAAGCTTCCAGATTTAGGTACCTCAGCACTGCAAGCATTGCCGATTGAAAAAGAGCAAGCAATCGGCGAAGTTATGATGATGCAAATTCGCGGCTCATCCCCTGTCGTATCTGATCCGGTACTTGATGAATACCTCACCACTTTAGGCCGTCGATTGGTGGCCAATGCCAATGATGTGCGTTTCCCCTTTTCATTTTTTTGGATCGACAACCCCGAAATAAATGCGTTTGCTTTTTACGGTGGTCATGTTGGTGTACACACGGGTCTCATTGCACAAGCCGATAATGAAAGTCAATTTGCCTCAGTACTAGGTCACGAGATTGCACACGTAACACAACGCCACTTAGCGCGTCGTATTCAACAACAACAAGACAATAATGCTTTAACCATTGCCGGTATGATTGCTGGTATTTTAGCAACCGTCGTTGCTCCCGATGCCGGTATTGCTATTATTTCAGCTAACCAAACACAAGCGGCATTTAGCCAACTAACACACAGCCGAGCTGCAGAACAAGAGGCTGACCGTATTGGTATGCAAACACTCAATAATGCCGGCTTCGATCCGCGCCAATCGAGTGAATTTTTAACTAAACTGGCTGCACAAATTCGTTACAAATATAAGCCACCGGCGTTTTTGTTAACTCACCCATTACCTGAAAGCAGGGTGTCTGATGTTCGCCTACGTGCCGAGCAATATCCAAAAAAACATTTCGAAGACAGCCTCGAGTTCAATTTAGCAAAAAGCCGAGTTATTGCTCGCTATTACCAGAAATCAAAAGCTGCTGAAGACTTATTTCGTAAGTTAATGCGTGAAAATACCGTACACAACACCGCACTGAAATACGGATTAGGCATTAGTTTGTTAGATCAAAAAAAGCTGGATGAAGCGGCCAGTATTCTTGAGCCTTTACTGAAGGAAGACCCTAAAAACCTATTTTATATCGACACCCACACTGATTTACTTATTGCGCAAGGCAAAGCCGCTGAGGCTGTGACGTATTTAGCAAAACTGGATGTTGATAGGCCAAACAATCAAGTAATTACCCTAAACTACGCAAATGCAGCAATTGAAGCAGAACAGTACGAACTCGCTGAGCGTATTTTAAAATCGTTTTTATTAGCAAAGCCAGAACATAACTTAGGGAAGCAATTAATTGCCTCTGTTTATAAAAAACAAGAAAATATGGCGTCATATCATGAAGCAAATGCCGATGTACTTGCCCAGTATGGAGCCTATTTAAAAGCCGCTGACGAAATTCAAAAAGCGCTTAATTTTGTTGAGCCTGAAGAGCTCGTTAAGCAACAACGCTTAAAAGCACTTCTAACACAATATCGTCAACTGCAAAAAGAACTAGCGAGACTTTAAGTCTCGCCACGCTTGCCCTAAAATAAACCAAATTCATAAATTTAGAGAACACACCATGTCTGTTACTATTTATCATAACCCACGTTGTTCAAAGTCACGTGAGACACTTGCCCTACTCGAAAGCAATAACGTACAACCTACCGTGGTTGAATACTTAAAAACGCCACTAGATGAAGCGCAAATCGCAACGCTTGTAGACCAGCTTGGTTTTTCTTCTGTGCGAGAATTAATGCGCACCAAAGAAGATATCTATAAAGAACTTGATTTAAAGAACGAGCAAGATGAAAGCAAACTGCGTGCTGCAATGGTTGCTAATCCTAAATTAATTGAGCGTCCAATTGTTGTAAATAACAACAAAGCAGCCCTAGGTCGTCCACCTGAAAACGTATTAAGCGTGCTTTAATGACAACCAATATTGTTGTTTTATACCACTCAAGCCATGGTTCTTTAGAAGCCATGGCCCATGAGATTTGCGATGCCATTGAGCAGCAAGGGGCAAACGCCTTATTGCGTACGTTTGTACAACGTCAACCGCACGACATCGTGATCAGTAAAGAGGATTTGATTAACTGTGATGGCCTTGCGTTTGGCACTCCTACACGCTTTGGTATGATGGCCTCGCAAGCAAAAAGCTTTTGGGAAACAACCAGCGATATATGGCTTAAAGGCCAGCTGATTGATAAACCTGCTTGTGTCTTCTCGTCATCAAGTAGTATGCATGGCGGAAACGAAGCCACACTGCTTAATTTATCATTACCACTATTACATCACGGTATGATGTTGCTTGGTGTTCCCTATGACGTACCTGAACTGCTTGGCACCGAAACAGGGGGTACGCCTTATGGCGCAACACATGTCGCGGGTAGTAATAACAGCAATGTTCTAAGTAAAGACGAAATAAAAATTTGTCAGAGTGTTGGAAAACGTCTGGCACTGATTGCGAGTAAATTACAATGAGCTCAGAGTCTGAGTTAAACCACCCTGTAGCCAAAAAGCCGATTACAAAGCGTTTTCAACGTTTTGCATTAATTGGTTACATTGGTTTATTAATTTTAATGCCAATTTGGTTGTTTTTAATTGCACCACGAGAAGGCCACAGCAACGCATTTATATTTGTTGTTTATATTGTCCCATTGCTATTGCCATTAAAAGGAATTATTCAAGACAAGCCCTACACCTACGCATGGGCTAACTTTATTGTCATGTTCTATTTTATTCATGGCTTTACCTTGCTTTGGGTAGCCCAAGATCAGCTTATTTGGGTGTTACTTGAGTTAACCTTTGCAAGCCTCATGTTTATTGGTTGCACTTATTATGCACGCCATAGAGGGCAAGAGTTAGGATTGAAAATTCGTAAGCTCAAAGAAGAGTTAGCAGAAGAAAAAGCCGCCCACGAAAGCGAGTCTAAAAAATAGCAAAAACGGCAACCAAGGTTGCCGTTTTTTTATTGAAATAAAAGCGGAAACTCCACACTTCTATACTTATCCCAATTCAATTCGGTTAATTAAATGAGCAGTGTTGAGGCTAAAACGTCGCTGATAACAAAGCAAAAAAATCGTTATTTAGTTGTTCTCGGCAATGGCTCCTGCATTGCTCTACCTCCTGCATCCATGCAGTCGTAAATCAGCAATTTTTAACGCAGATAGCGACAGGTTAAACCCTCAAAATGATTAAGTATTATTACGAATTAATGGTATTAAACAAGCTCTGAAAGTGTCGCTAATGCCACAATGCTTGCCAAACCAACTTGTGCGACCAAACTAAACAACGAAAACATACGCAGTAGAAAGAGTCCCCAAGGGTGGCGTAAATGTGGGTAAAGCGCGCAACGCTTTAAGCTCGTTGCAAAGAAAAAGCACATGATGGCAAGCAAGGTAAAGCTCAGCGTTAATTCACTTTTTATAGCAATGCTATCATCAAAAAAGAAGAACAACTGCACAGGGAAAAGCAAAGTGACGATGGCATGCAGCAAATGCACTTTTTTCACACGTTCGAACTGCCCTTCTGGTGAAAGTTCTTTAATCCCAAAATCGCGCTCTAGGCATTTTACCAAGTTATCTGCTTTTATACTGACGGCTAAGCGATAACAACTTAAACCTTCGTTATTACGGACACGAAAATCAAACCCCGATTTTAACAAAAACACTAACAAAGGTTCACTTTGGGCAAACACGGCATAATGTAATGCGGTATTACCTTTGTTATCTTGTCGTGTTTTATCTTGATGTTCGAGTATCGTTTCAACAACATTTACGTAGCCTTTTTCTATCGCCCACATAAACGCAGTTTTACCGTTTTCGTCAGCAAGTGTGCCTGTTGCCCCTTGCTCAATAAAGCGCTTTGCCATTGTTTGCTTTGCACTTTCATGACTTAAATGCGCTAACAGCGCTTGCTCAAGTAACGCGACAGAATCAACGTCTGGCGAGACCAACTTCAATAACGTAAAGTAGTCTTCCCCTTGCGCGACTTTATCTGCTGCAAGGCTGGTTAAATGTTCCAGGTCAGCAACCGTTTCAGGGATAAAGCCACTAAGACGATCTCTAAAATCCACTTCAGTCCACAGCTCAAGCACGTCTTGTGCAGACATTTTTGCACCTTGATTCAGCACATGCTCAATCACCGTAAAATAGCGACGATTGAATAGCTGGTGAATAAGTGTAATCGGTGTTTTAACCGCTGATTGCGCAAATGCACTGGCGTATTTTTCAAGACGCTGGCAGAGCATAAGTACAAGGCTTTCTGGGGTGTAATCGTTGTCTAGAAAATGCGTTTTCATTGCATTTATATAGTGCTGCGCAGATTCATCAAACTCAGAAATATGCTGAAAGTAGCACTCTTCAAAAGGCTCAAGCGGTGTTAACCAAGTAAGGTAATAAATAGGTGGCAGAACCGTCGTGCACACACCGTCATCTTCATTTGTTGAACGACATGCAGGCCAAGCTTCTAAAGCATCTAAAATATAAGCCCCGTTTTGCTCAGCTAATCCTTTGATCAGTAACGGGTATTCCTTCGGCCAAATCAGTACATTTTCCATTAAAAAAACACAACTCCGCTGCACATTATTCGAGGTCTTATTAAGCACTCAGTTATAACAAAATATAACTGACACTGAGCTTAATATTGCGACCAAAAAACGAGTATCTTGACAGATACTTAGGTTAATAAGAAAAGTAGCTTGATTCTACCACAGAGGGTACGAGGTGCTAGCGCAAAGTAGGTGATTTTTAAAGAAAATAGAAAAGCAGTGGCACACACACGGAGCACACTGCTTGGTTGGAGACTATATAAACTTATTTACTGGCTAATTCGTGTGTTACTTGGTCGATGCCTACTTGGCTAATGCGTTGCAATACTTCTTTTTGCTTTGCACTTAAGAGCGAAATACCTTCAGCAACGATATCGTAAACTTTCCATTGCTTGTCTTTGCCTTGACGCAACTTAAAGTGTAAATCAATGGCTGGGGCATTATCGTCAACAATTTGCGTTTTCACTGTTGCATAATCACCATCGACTAACTGAGATTGATCGAAAATAACTTTTTGGCCGGTGTACTTCATAAGCGCACCCGCATAAGTCACCGTTAAATAATGCTCAACAGCAGCAATAAACTCAACAGCCTGTTCGCGGCGTAAACCTTTAATATGCTTACCTAGCAGTTTGTAAGATACAAATTTAATATCCATGTGTGGCAGTAAACGTTGCTCTACAATACTGCTCATTGCTTCAGGGCTTGCATCACCTTTGGCATTCACATTGGCGATATCAACAAATAAATCGGCTGTTACTGATTCTAATAACTGCTTTGGCGAACTCACATTACTGGCGCTTACACTGGCCGTAAAGAGTGTTGCAATTAGCAAGAATGAATTAACTAATCTGGTCATTGTGTGTGCTTCTGGATCAAAAAATTTTCGCTAATATACCGATTACTACCCCAAAGAAAAAGAACCAATACGACACCTTTTTAATGCCAAAATGACACCAATCAGTTTTTATTAGCATTTTCATATAATTACTTCTAAAACCACGAGCCTGCACAGCGTCTGTGTATTTTCGCACATTGAAAACGGCTCCCCCCTGCCCTTATCTACATTCTCACAGTCACAAAGAGAAGTACCGATATGAAAAAAATGCATCAATTAAAAACCCTCATACTTTGCGCAACGGCTTTGTTCGCAGGCCCGCTTTATGCAGCTTCAAATCATGGTTATGCAATTGATTATATTCAAGGTGAAGGCGACGTGAAAGGCATTAAATTAGCCTACCAATATCATATCCCGAGCGAGAAATTACCACTCAAGTACGGCCGTTTATACTTCGAATCGAGTTTTAACATTTGGCAATACGGTAAAGAAAACAATCATCAAACTAACGTAGTGTTAGCAATGTCACCCGTGATTCAATACCCCGTGTTCAATGTTAAAGGTATACCGGTGTCAGTTGAGTTTGGTATAGGCGTCTCAATTTTAGATGACACCCACTTTGCAGGAAAAAATGTTAGCACTCACTACCAGTTTGAAGATAGGTTAGGCTTGGTTGCTGATTTAGGTGACAACCGTTCGTTAGCACTACGCTATTTACACTACTCTAACGCAGGATTCAAAAGCCCAAACCCTGGACTTGATTTTATTTCTCTTTCTTATGCAAAACGCTTTTAATACCATTGTGCTTAATTAAGAGGCCTATTTTGAGGTAATAAAACCGCGTTGATAACAAGGCAAAAATTTAGTTATTTAGTTGTTCTCGGCAATTGCTCCTGCATTGTTCTACCTCCTGCATCCATGCAGTCGTAAATCAGACATTTTTAACGCAGGTAGCGACTGGTTTGAACACTCAAAATGATTAAGTATTTTTGCGGATTGATATAAGTGCTACTATCTAGATTGGTGAATTAGCTGAGTGTACCTATGGAAACCTGGCAAAAAATTGCAATCGTCGTGGCCGTGTTTGGGGTTGTCATTGGCAACCTTGCTTTATTAAAACATGCAGCAAAAATGGACTTTAAAAAGCCCGAAAAAAAAGACGAAAATGATCAAAAAAGCCCTGATTAATCAGGGCTTTTTGATTATGCGCTAACGAGTTTACACTAACCAATGCGCCATCAATACAATGACCGGCAGCGTCACCAATGTTCTTAAAATAAAAATTAAAAACAATTCAACGATATTCACCGGGATTTTGCTGCCTAATAACAATGCCCCTACTTCTGACATGTAAATTAACTGCGTGACACTCATAGCAGCAATAATGAAACGGGTGACATCGCTCTCAATGTTTCCCGCCGCTAATATTGACGGTATAAACATATCGGCAAAACCCACCATAATAGTTTGCGCCGCTGCTTCTGCTTCAGGGACCTGCAGTAATTCTAAAAATGGCACAAATGGTTTGCCCATGTATTCAAAAATGGCAGTGTATTCAGCGATAATCAGGGCAAATGTACCCACAGCCATCACCACGGGTAATACAGCAAAAACCATGTCAAATGCGTTGTGTAAGCCTTCTTTAAGCGTACCTACAACGCCTGGAGCTGTGCGTGCTTTAGCTAAAGCAACATCGAGAGAATGCGTAATAAGAGTTTTCCCTTCTGGCACTGACTCTGCGTGCTTGTCGGGTTCTGTGCCGTCAACATACAAATCTTTCTTAAAACGTAAAGGCGGTAAACGCGGAACAATTAAAGCGGCAACAAAACCCGCTAAACACACGGTCAAATAGAATGGAGCAAACAAGTGTTCTAATTTTACTTGGCCAATAACAACCAAACAAAAAGTAATTGATACAGCAGAAAATGTGGTACCAATAATCGCAGCTTCACGTTGTGTATAATGCTTGTCTTCATATTGGCGTGCGGTCATTAAAATACCGACACTACCATCACCAAGCCACGACGCTACGCAGTTAACTGCGCTTCGTCCTGGTACACCAAATAAAGGGCGCATCACCTTTGTCAGTAACGTACCAACAAGCTCCAACAAACCAAAGTTGAGTAATAATGGCAGCAGTAAACCCGCTAAAATAAACACCGAAAAAAGTACCGGCAGGAGGTCGTTTAAAACTAATGCCCCTGTATCACCCGAAATAATCATTTCGGGACCTTGCTTCGTGTACGTTAATATAATAAATATCATACCGAGCAAACGCACAGTCAACCACAGCCAACTTACATCAAACAAATGTTTAATAATAAATATTTTTAACAGCGCTCTTGGCTTAAAAAACTTTATTATTAACGACATAACACCTGTGATACACACAATTGTGGTAATTAACCCCAATGCAAATGGCGCAATCCACTCCTGCACAGCTTTTGCCATAACAGCAATTGGAATTGTCATTGCTTCACCTATGGGTACCGGCGTCATAAACAAGAAGACACCTATAAGTGAAGGAACGAAAAAGGTAAACAAAGTTCGCAAGTTACTGCGGTTTGCAGCGTTTAAGTTAGACATATTTTCAACCTGTAAAAACCACAAAAAGAGCGGCTAGGCTCTTTTTGTGGTGGTTTTAACTTTTTTAATTATTAAATATTGATGCCGCGTTGGCGCAGCGCATTTTCTAATGCTTGTTGTAGGTCATTCATTGTACCCGGCTCAAGTGTATTGCCTTCTGAGTCCATCCAAGTCAGGCTTGTGCCACCTTCATTGGTACGACTAACAAGAATTTGGTATTGGCCATCTTCAATAGGCAGTTCTGCAAGCTCTTCACCCCAAATAGAATCCCACACGCTTGACTCTGGCTTTTTGTAATCAGCCGTGATCAAACCGCGCTCTTGATCAATTTCAACAATGGTGAAAGACAAACGCTCTAAGAAACCAGAAAAGCGATCAAACACAACAAAGTAATCTTGCTCAGTAACTAATGCGGCGTTGCCTTTGTTATCAAAGCCCATTTCAAGCGAAATAATGCCTTGTTGTTTACGCATTTCAACCTCAAGTTGACGATAACGATAGTCAAACTCAGCGATTACTTGGTTTAAAGCACGCACTTCTAATTGTTGTTGTAGAAGCGGTGTTAATTCTTGTGAGTCACTTTTATAATCAACCAGTTTTGCATTTAAAGATGCAGTACGTTGATGCGATTTCTCTTCAATTGTAAAAAGAAAACGCTGCTGTGACACTTCCGTTTCGCTTTCCCAAAACCAGCTATCTTCAGGCTTGATGATTGTGTACCAATCAGTTTCTATGCTGCCTAATAACTTATCTTCTTTAACGGCACGGGTATTACTCTCATTCAGTACCGCGTGAACGGAATCCCAAATAAACTCATCTAAATCAACGATACCGTCATTTTTATCAAAATAAACACGTGCGTCTTTATCGCCTTCTTCAACCCAGCTACCTTGTGCAATGGTGATCACTTGCGCCGGTGGACGATAATTTTTCGCTTCAGGATTATTGTCGTACTGAGCCACTTCCATTTTATAAGTCGGATCTTGAGCTGGTTGCGCAAGTCCTTCAGGCGCTTTAACCGGTTCGTTAGCACGATAATTACGTTTATGGTGTGCTTCATCGGTAAATACACCGCACCCAGTTAAACTTACCAATACGCTTACAGCAAGCGCCTTTGAGATCCAATACTGCACAGATATTTCTCCTTAGCAAACCCTTAATTTTTTTAACAAATATATGAGTGGGTAATGCCGATTTGGTTCACTGTAAAATCACTTTTAACTTTACATTTTTTATTTTATGCAAAAAACCCGAATGGTTTGGGTTAGCGTAACGTATGTGTTTGCTTATCACCTTGCAAAATTTTAACTATGGTACTTTCTGATGCCCCTAAAAACAAGAAAGAGCGCACTTTATTCACGGCTTAATTAATCGTCGCTATCGTTAACTGAGTAAATTATGTTAAACTTTGCCGCCGTGCGTTATTAAACTCACGTGAAATCAAGGCTTATTCTGGCTTATATCTATTGGTATTATTAATTACTAGGTACTTAAAATTCCATGACTGTTTTTACAAATCATCAGATAGTGCTCACTGCGATTGGCGAAGATAGACCCGGTATCGTTAGCGAATTGACTCAGTTAGTGAGTGATTGCCATTGCAATATAATTGACAGTCGCATTGCTATTTTGGGCAACGAATTTACCTTTATCATGTTATTGGCTGGCGATATGTCAGCAATTAGCCGCATTGAGCATACATTGCCTACAAAAGGCATGGAGCTTGGCTTATTAACCATGATGAAACGCACAGCAAGTCATGTTGCGTGTGAATTTTGTGCTGGTTACACCCTCGAATACACAGGTATTGACACACCGGGAACACTAAGCAAAGTAACGCGCTTTTTTGCTGACAATCATATCAGTATTTGTTCTCTTAAATCAGACACCTATGAAGAGAATGACGAACTTAAAATGCGCTGCGAACTAGAGTTTAATATCCCTGTAGAAGTCGATATTGATCACTTTAAAGTGAGCTTTGAAGATCTTTCTCGTAGTTTGAACGTAGACTATATATTCAGACGCATTCGCTAAGGAGCAAAGCATGAAGAAAATTAATCCACTACAAGCTGGCGACACAGCCCCTGCTTTTAGTTTACAAAACCAAAACGACGAAACCGTTGTCTTAGCTGATCTTTTAAAAGAGCAGCAAGTACTGGTTTATTTTTACCCTAAAGCATCAACTCCTGGTTGCACAGTGCAAGCTGAAAACCTTCGTGATGAAAAAGCAGAGCTTGCTAAGTTCAATACGCACGTTGTTGGTATTAGCCCTGATCCAATCAAACGACTAAAGAATTTTGAAACAAAGAAAGAGCTTAATTTTGATCTGTTAGCCGATGAAGATCACGCCATTGCCGATGCATTCGGTATTTGGGGTTACAAAAAGTTTATGGGTAAAGAGTACGAAGGTATTCACCGCATCAGCTTTTTAGTTGGTCAAGATGGTAAAATCAAGCACGTGTTTGATAAGTTTAAAACCAAAGATCATCATCAGGTTGTGCTTGATTATTTAGCGCAAAATAAATAGTTACGAGAACATAGTAAAAAAGCGTTGCCAACTATTGGGGGTCACTTCAGTGCAACGCTTTTTTTGTTTCTGTACACAAAAATTATGTGTTTAGCTAATTCCCAAATACTTATGCACTTGCACTGATAAACGCCAGTTCTTTGCAATACAGGTCTCAATGGCCAGTTTAGTCGCTGATGTTTTTTGGCTGATGGGTTGAAGGTAAACTAAACGCGGATTCACGCCTGTTTTTAAGAACAAATCTTCAAGCTCTTCGACATGCTTTTGCATGGCCACTGGGTGTTTAATTTCATCGGCGCGTTGCATTGCACTTCGCAGTACTTTGTAACCGCCGCGCATATTAATTTTTGGTGAAACCGTTACCCACGTTTGCTCAGGGACTAAAATCTCGAATGTGCCGCTGGTTTCTATTTGCGTAGAATAACCGTTTGCATGTAATAGCTCACACACTGGGTTTAAGTCATACATGCAAGGTTCACCACCGGTTATCACCACATGCTTTGCGTTGTAACCGCGTTCTTTAAATAGCGCTAATATTTGCTCTGCAGAGGCTTCGGCCCAATGATCAGAGTCCGCTTTTTTTTCGACCGTGTCATCAAGCGACACCCTATACACATTATCAACGTCCCATGTTTGTTTTGTATCACACCAAGCACAGCCCACAGGGCAGCCTTGCAAACGTAAAAAGATTGAAGGTGTACCCGTAAAACTTGCTTCACCTTGAATTGTTTCAAACACTTCGTTAATTTTGTACAAAAGACATCTCACTTACGACGCGACGGACAGTAAAAATTGACCGCCTAAAAACCAAAATCGCGGGCAAAAATTGTTATTTAGGCCCGAGCCGTGTAGTATATCGCGCCCTGAAGTAAACCTCTATCAAAAGTATGAGCAAAACAGTTATGACGCAAAAAGTAGTTGTTATTTATTCCGGCGGTATGGACTCATTTACCGTATTAAATAAAGCCCTGCAGCAAGGCCACGAAGTGTATGCCCTGTCGTTCGACTACGGCCAGCGTCATGTCAAAGAGCTTAAAGTGGCGGCACAAGTATGTGAAAAGCTTGGTGTTCCTCATAAAATCGTTGATATTTCTGCGATTAATCAACTGATTGGCGGCTCGTCGTTAACCGACGATATAGACGTGCCAGAAGGTCATTACGAAGAAGAGAGCATGAAGAGCACGATCGTGCCAAACCGTAACATGATTTTATTATCTCTGGCTGTTGGCTACGCAGTGTCGCTAAAAGCCAGCAAAGTGTATTACGGTGCTCATTCAGGTGACCATGCAATTTACCCAGATTGTCGTCCAGAGTTCGTTAAAAAAATGGATGATGTATGCCGTATTGCAAACTACGACGCCGTTGAAATTTTCAGCCCTTATTTAAACAATACGAAAATCGATATTTTGACAGATGGTTTAAAAATGGGCCTTGATTACAGCCAAACATGGACCTGCTACAACGGCCGCGACAAAGCCTGTGGTAAATGTGGTGCATGCCAAGAGCGTTTAGAAGCCTTCGCACTTAATAACGTAACAGACCCTATTGAGTACGAATAACCGCAAACGCAAAATGATAAAAGGCGAGTTTAACTCGCCTTTTTTGATTGTGTTTGCTGAATAAGTTTTAACAACTGGGCTGTGGCGGTAGCATCAGCCAGCGCACGGTGATGATTCGTTAAATTCAGTTCAAAATGCGCAGCTAAATTACCAAGCGAGTATGAGGGAAGTTTCGGAAATGCTTTTCGCGACTCAACCACCGTACACAATTTAGGCATTTTAAAGGTCTGGGCGATTGCGGCGTATTCTTTACGAATAAAACTGTAATCAAAATTCACATTATGAGCCACAAATACCGACCCTTTTAAGAGCCCTCTGAGCGTATCGGCTATATCAGCAAAACAAGGGGCATCGCGCACCATGGCGGCATTAATGCCGGTCAACTTGGTGATAAATGGCGGTATACTTCGCTCTGGATTAATTAAACTTGCCCACTGCTTAATCACTTCGCCGGCTTGTAGCTGCACCACGGCAATTTCGGTTATTTTATTATTACCTTGCACTCCACCCGTGGTTTCAATGTCAACCACACTGTATATACGGTTAGGATCATTAAACCAATTTACCGCAACAATATTCACGGTAAAGCCATGCTGTTTTAATATATCAATACTCACCAGCTGATTGCGTCTGAGTTTATCACCAGGCGCTTTCACTTCTTCAAAGCACAAGCCAGTGTCTTTCAGTACCATTAAGTCTGGGTAGCCATCTTTGAGTTGTTTAAAAGTTTTTGTCATTTGCAATAAATGCGCTTTTAAACTCTCAAGTTCACTGTGCTGAATAAGCACTTTTAAAGGCTCAAGAATATCACTGTGCCATTGAAACAACCCCGTTGGCGTATCGTAAAACTGCGCTGCACTTTTGCAAACCTGCTTATAAATACAATCATTATGGGTGAACGTTGCCAGTTTTTGCTCAATATCTGCCTGCTGCGAAGCGTAAAAACAATCGGCTAATAAAACATGCGGGTAAATATCAAATTCATTGCACGGTGGGTACGGTGTATCCACAAACAGTTCTTGCCAAAACGTCAGCGCGAATAAACTCAACCACAGATTATTTTCAGTAAAAAATACCGTATATCCCTGCTGTTGATAATACTCACAGACTCCTTGCTCAACATCGCCACGATAAATATCGTCAATCTCTAACTGACACTCAGTATCACTGAGCATTTGCGTTAACCGAGAGCGCTGCTGCTTATTGTATTTTCGTTATAAGAAATCTTCAGCAAAATACAAAATGCCGTCGTCGATGGGGTCGTTAATAATTGCTTCTAACGTTTGCTGTACCCATTCAGTATCACCTTGTTTATAACGTACACGAATAGCCAGCTCTTGTGCCTCACTGCTACCAGTGCAATTATCTAAAAGTGTGCATGCATAAGCCAAATCGGCCTCTTTAAATTGCTTAAATAAGCGAATAAGCAGTTTATTTTTAATACTGTGCGCTAAATCGTCAGTACAGTTTATCTGTAACAGTTCATTGGCTAAATGACGATATTGTTCAGGCATCTCGCATGCCTTAAACTGCATGCGGCATTGATTTAATTGGTAATGAGTCTGTGCTTCTTCAAGAGTATTAAAACGTGACCGCGTTTCACCAACATCATTACGCACCTTCGCTATCCCTAAATCACGCATAACAAAGCGGTTTTGATGGTTTATATCACCTGCACTTAAGCGACCGCTGTATAAAAATTCAAAGTACTCGTAATATTCTGCTCGGCTATTAACAACAAACTCTCCACATAACTGCTCAAGCGCATTCGCCTCTCGGTCAATATGTTGTTTACACAGTGCCAGTAAAACCCCTTTACTGGCCGACTTTTTAAACGTAACAGGGGTTTTAAAAAGTGCGTCATCGGCAAGCAATGCAACAAGCTCAGGTTTCGTTAAATGAGCAAGTACCAAATCAAGATCATCAACCGTAGGGTGAGCCACCAGCGCAAACTGCTTAAGTTTAAAAATAGCGCCGTGTAGGTTTGGGATTTCTTCGTAATTAAGCGATGAAAGCGCGACGAGTCTTGGTTTTCGCGAATAGATACGTAACAAAGTACACAAGCTTTGTTCGTCGAGCTGGGTTAACTTAACGATAAATTGCTGTTGTTCAGGAGTTAGCAACGTTTTGCATTGCGCCTGAATAAACTCAGCTAATTCAAAAAAGTGATTTAAATAATATTTTAGCGGTAATTGTTTTTGCATAGCTAACACCACAACTGTATATAAATACAGTATCAGGTATTAGCTTGCTTATTTCAACATGTGGTTGCTTATTTTACTTTATAAATTCCCACAATGGCGCAGATTGCCCCACCCACCATACCAAGCCATGCTTCGATTGGTGTGTCGCCACTAAACGTACGACTTACTTGAGCACTGGCCGAGTCATAAACGTTATAACCCCATACAGCAAGTGCAACACCAATCACGATAAGTGCGATACCAATAATTTTACCCATAGTTATTATTCCTTATTGTTGTTCACTTTCAGTGTTGCACATAAATACACACGCTGCAAAATTTCACTTTAATTTCAAACTAAAGGTAATAATTTCATCATTTAACTCAACGTTAAGTTCGGCGTTTATCGATGTGCTTAACGCTTTGGCAATCGATAATCCAAGACCAAAATTATCGCTGGATGTTCTGGCACTGTCTTTTTGCCACAGTGGATCAAATAACTGGCTAATATCTTCATCGGTTAAGGGTATTTTTAATTCATTAGAAACAGATAATTGCAACTTACCCTCTTTATTAAGGAGCGTACTTACAGTCACTACACTCTTTTCTGGGCTGTATTGTTTAGCGTTATTCACAAGATTGATGATGATTGATTCAAGTGCAAATAGGTTACTAACAATAGCTGGGATATCTTCTTGAAGTGCAAATTCAACTCGCTCTAGAACGCACCTTTCTAAGGTACGCATTATGACCTGATTTAAATCGCAAGCATCTTGTTTTGGTAAGGCTTCATTACTGTATTTATGCAGTAGCAATAGGTTCGACACAATGCTTTTTAACCGTTGGCTAATTTTCAGTACCTCGGGTTTAAAATCGGCTTCAAATTCTTTTTCATCAGGAAAACGAATGGCCACTTCGGCCATGTTGATTAGCTCAGCAATGGGGGTTTTTAGTTCGTGAGCGATGTCTGACGTTAAACGTTTTTCGCGAAAGTACAGCTGCCTATTTTCTTTAATAAAGGCATTCAAGCTATTTACAATCGGCTGCAGCTCTTTAACTGGTTCTTCAACGACAATTATTGCATTTTTATCTGCGATACTAAGCCGACTAATATCACGATTGAGTTTATTCAGTGGCGCTAAAGAACTGTCGACCGATTTACGTACAAAGAGCCGAATAAAAACAATGACTGTCACTGTGGTTACAATAAAAATAACGTCAATTAACCACAAAATAAAATCAACTTCTTCAGAAGACGCGGCATAGGCCAAAGTAAGCGTGCTGTGATGTGGTCTACTCACTCCATTATAAAAATTCCTATGTGAGTGCGAGTCAAGTTGCGGCTGAAAACGAGTATAAATGATTCGTCCGTCACGACCATCCGGTAGCTGGGTGGTCATTATTTTCGCTTCACCCAATTTTAACTCTTCAAACTTAAGGTTCTTCAAAGCAAATAAATTAAGGCTTTGTGAGCGTGTAAACACTCCCTCCTCAGTCCAAATCTGAAAATACTCAGGCTCAAACTGCCCATCAAACTCTGGCATAAATTCACTCGAGAAATTAAAAGCCACCCCTTCTTCATCTTCATGTACCAAAGTCATCAGCATGCCAGCTTTTGAGTGTAAGCCACGGTTAAACTCATTATCAATCCAATTATCGACTGCAATATCTGTGGCTAATAAAATACCTAAAACAAGCCCAGTTATCGCTATGGATAGAGTAAAAACTAATTTACTGCGAATTGATTTCATCACCTTCCTTGAATTATGTAACCAAAACCACGCTTGGTTTGAATAGGTAACTCACCACCTGCCGCTCTGACCTTTTTACGTGCTGATGATAAATGCGCCTCAATAGAGTTTTTCGAAACTAAGTCATATTGCCCTGCAATATAAGTACTTAACTTTTCTGATGTAATCACTTTATTTTGATTACTAAATAAGCACTCAACAATTTTGTATTCGTTGGGCGTAAGGTCGATTACAGTGTCACCGACTTGCAACAGTTTTAATTGTAAGTTCAAAGCCAAGTTATCGATGCGGATCACATCACTGATTGTTTTCAAGCCACCGCGACGCATCAAGTTTAATAACCTTGCATGAAGCTCATCAAACGAAAATGGTTTTGTTAGGTAGTCATCGGCCCCAGTCAGCAGCCCTTTCACTTTGTCTTCAGGTTCTTGCTTGGCAGATAAAATGAGCACACGCACATCGAGCTGCTTTGCTCTTATGGTTTGTAATAACGTAATACCATCAATACTGGGTAACATAATGTCGAGTACTATTAATTCGTACTCTCCTGTCATTGCCATACTAAGTCCTTCAGCGCCATCGCCAGTTTCATCAATGGTAAAACCTAAGTTTTCAAGACCAACTCGTAGACTACGTCTTAATGACACTGAATCTTCAATAATTAACAATTTCATATGTTACTCAAATAAGTAAAAACTCTTCTACCTCATCAGGTTACAGCACCAAACTTAAGATTCACTTAAGATTTACTGAAGTTTTTCTGGTTTAGAAAATATTAAGATTACCATAAGGATTTCTTAAGTTTTGCTTCCTACTATTGCCGTAGTTTCGATTAAGAAAGTACGACTATGACAGCAAAACTCTCCGTTTTAAAACCTTTGTTTCGTTTTACCTTATTATTAATGACAGTTTTTATGCTGTCGAGAATTGGCTTACTGTTATGGCAGCAGCAACGGCTTGTTGATGGTGATAGCATAGCTGTGCTAATTGGTGGCCTGAGAATCGATTTGAGTAGCCTAGGTTACCTATCAGCTTTAGCCGTTTTGATGTTACTTGCTAACGTGTTTTTGCGCAGTAAAACCGCTTTATTTCAACATGCTTTTACTCTTTATAGCAGCCTAGTCGTAACTTTAATCGTGGTTGTTGAGGCTTCGACACCCGCATTTATTAACCAATACGATGTGCGACCAAATCGCTTGTTTGTCGAATACCTAGATTACCCTCAAGAAGTATTCTCTATGCTGTTAAATGGCCATCAGCTGGCTATGATAAGCACCTTAATTATTGCAACACTAAGTTGTGTGTTTGCGTATCGCTTTATAAATGCAGCATTTAGTAAACAACAAAACACTAAAAAGGCTAGCCAAGTGGTAATACTCGTTACCACCTTAATAATTTGTTTAATTAGCGCAAGAGGTACTGTAAGTCATCGCCCTCTAAATCCGGCATTAGTGTATTTTTCGGGTGACTCGCTGGTTAATTCACTGGTGCTCAACTCACCCTACAGTGTAGCGTTTGCGTTAAAAAATATGGGTAATGAAAAGAATGCCAGTAGTCTATATGGCACCATGCCACGCAGTGACATTATCGACACCGTTAAAAAAGCATCATATCGCTCACAGTTCACCATTGAGGCAATCCCAACGCTTGCTGCTAACACAGCGTTTAACCATAAAAGTAAAAAGAACTTAGTGATCATTTTAGAAGAGAGCTTAGGTGCTCGTTTTGTCGGGGAGTTAGGTGGCATTGGTGTTACACCACACCTTGATAAGCTGTATAAAGAAGGTTGGGGATTTAACAATTTATATGCAACGGGTACACGTTCTGTCCGAGGAATTGAAGCTGTAACAACCGGTTTTATCCCCTCACCTTCTCGCTCAGTAGTAAAGCTATCAAAGTCACAGCATAACTTCTTTTCACTTGCCGATGTACTGGCACGCACAGGTTATACCACCCAATTTATTTATGGCGGAGAAAGTCACTTCGATAACATGAAAAGCTTTTTCTTAGGCAATGGCTTTAGCGATATTGTAGATATTAATGACATACAAAGCCCAGAGTTTATCTCATCTTGGGGAGTAAGCGACGAAGACTTATTCAATCAAGCTGATAAAGAGCTAAACGAGCTAAATAAAGCGGGCAAACCTTTTTTCAGCCTTGTGTTTACTTCAAGTAATCACGATCCCTTTGATATTCCAGAAGGTAAGGTAACGCTGCCTGAAGGCCACGACCCTCAAAACTACAAACGCGATCTCGCAATTAAATACGCTGACTACGCGCTAGGTAAATTCATCACAAAAGCCAAAACACAAGATTACTGGCAAGACACGGTATTTTTAGTGGTTGCTGATCATGATGTGCGCGTGTTTGGCTCAGAGCCTGTGCCGCTTAAATCTTTCCATATTCCTGCGGTCATTTTAAACAGTGATATGAAAGCAAAGCGTGATACTCGCTTAGTAAGCCAAATGGATTTACCGGTAACCTTGTTATCGTTATTAGGTGTTGAACAAGCGACCCCAATGATCGGCTACGACTTAACAAAACAATACCCCGTAGAGCGCGCCATGATGCAGTACTACGACAACTTTGCTTACGTAGAAAATGGTGAAGCCGTGATCCTGATGCCAAACCAAAAAGTGAGCTATTGGCGCTATGACCCTGCTAGTAAAACCCAAGTTGCCATCGATAACGCAGATAGCAGCGTTGAGCTTGCCAAAAAAGCCTTAGCTCACGTCTTATTTAGCAATTTAGCTTATACCGAACAGTTGTATCGCTTACCAAATAAACCGTAGCGATGAGGAATGATTATGAGCATGCAAATTAAACAACTCCTTACTAAAAAATGGCACGTTAGCTACAGCCAATTTGTCTGGCTGGTGTCGTTTTACTTGGTTATAGCATTTAATGGCCTGTTTTTATTTAACATGCTTGAAGCTGCCAGCAAACCTGAACATATCAATTGGTTATTTATAGCAAGCGTACCTTTTTTCTTATTAGCACTGACGGCAATGGTATTGAGTTGGTTATCGTTAATCACCTTTGTAAAACCCGTGCTTTTAACAAGCATCGTAGTTTCGTCGCTGTTGTTTTATGCAACCTTAAATTACGGTGTTATCTTTGATAAAAGCATGTTGCAAAATGTCTTAGAAACAAATTCAGGTGAGGCATTTTCATACCTAAATGTACAAGTCATCGCTTTTATTGGTGTGCTTGGGGTGCTCCCAGCCTATTTGTTTTCTCGCTTTAAAATTGTCGGAAACTTTCGTGTTCGCCTAAAAAGCTTTGCGTTTCTTAACGTCACAGCGTTTATTGCTGTAGCCGTTATTGCTGTGCCATTTTATAAAGATTATGCCTCTGTAGGGCGTAATAACCGCCAGCTAACAAGTTACATAACTCCCTTTGCATTTTACACCGCAAGCTATAAGTACTTGCGCGATAATTATTTTTACCCGCCTTTACCATTTAAAGTATTAGATAAAACACCGCATTTATTGGCTGAGCAGCAAAGCTCACTCACCATTATGGTGGTAGGCGAAACAGCCAGAGCAGCTAACTTTTCACTGCAAGGTTATGACAAGAAAACGAATCCATATACACCAAAACTCGGTGTGAAATACTTCAGCGATGTCAGCTCATGTGGCACCGCAACAGCCATTTCTGTGCCTTGTATGTTCTCGCGTTTAGATAGAAATGAATACGATTCCCGGCTTGCGCAGAGCCAAGAAAATGTGCTTGATCTAATCCAGCGAAGTGGTGTTGAAGTCACTTGGATTGACAATAACAGCAGCTGTAAAGGCGTTTGTGTTCGCGTTAAGTCTAAGACTATCGAACCAAATAAAATAAATACACAGTGTGATGGCCATTACTGTTTTGATGAAGTACTCGTTGAAGAGTTAGCTGCAACACTTGCCAAGAGTCATGCGACGCACCAACTAGTCGTGCTACACATGATTGGCTCGCATGGGCCAACCTACTATCGCCGCTATCCAGAAAAAGAGACTAAATTTTTGCCTGACTGCCCACGTAGCGATATCCAAAATTGTAGCAGCGAGCAACTCACAAACACCTATGACAATACCATTGCTTATACCGACTTAGTGCTGAGTAAACTAATCAACTTGCTTAAAGACAGTAAGGCGGATGATAAATCACTGTTATATGTCTCTGATCATGGTGAGTCGTTAGGTGAAAAAGGTTTGTATTTACATGGCTTCCCATACGCATTAGCGCCTAAAGAGCAAACCCAAGTGCCTATGCTATTTTGGAGTAATAAACTAGCCGATAGCCGCTTTAACCAATGTATTGAACAACAGCGTAACCATGCTTTTTCGCACGATAACATTTTTGACACCCTACTTGGCTTAACTCATGTCGGAAGTACTAAATATAACCCTGAGCAAGACATTTTTTATACTTGCTCAAAACAAAGCTAACGAAATAGAGATTTCATACGATGCAATTTGATAGCACTAACAAACCAATAGGCATTAAACGTATTCGCCTAGCATTTAAAAATTCCCAACGTGCATTCACGTGGTTAGCAAAGCATGAGTCTGCTTTTAAACAAGAGCTGATACTGTTAGTCCTTGCCATAGCCGTGGTTTTTGTCTGGCAAATTACCCTGTATGAGAAAATCATGCTGCTTGTATCTGTGTTATTTGTGATGTTTGCTGAAGTGGTCAATACGGCAATTGAAGCTGCAATAGACCGCATAGGCCTTGAAATTCATCCATTATCAGGCCTAGCCAAAGACTTGGGGTCAGCAGCTGTACTTATTGCTCTTACGATTTGTGCGCTGGTATGGGGCGGTGTATTTGTTAACAACCTAGGTTAATTCGCTTTTTTATCATCTGGGGTGTCATTACACAATGCACAATGTCGCCCTTTTGATGAGTGATATAAACGGGTTGCGATAAAAATTGCCGTTGCAATAAATGACCAAAGTAGCGCAAAACTTAATGCACTTTGTGTGTCGTGACCTTTAAGGATTTCTACCATAAATAATAAAATAGCCACCAGCGTGAAAACTCTAATGGCTCTTAAAATCCAAAATTTTGTACTCATAACTTACTCCTTTAAAAGAGTAAGCGTAGTGCAAAATAAGCAAAAACACCTAAAAATCCAAAGCAGGCTCAGACAAAACCTGTGCACCATTTTTAAATACTTCTAATTGCCCCGCTGGTGATTGCTCAGTACCTAGCACAATAACATGACACACATAGCGGTAGCCGTTATTCATAAACGTATAAAAATGGTTACCGCCACTGCCATCAAAGCTTAACGTGCCATTTGTTATCACAATGCGTGGTTCATCCGCCATTGTTTGCGTGATGTCCCATGCTGCATAGCGGTATTGATTTTCTGCCAATTCATCAATACGTATTAAATGCTTTTTTGTCTTCCAAGTTAGTATCGGCTGTGTAAATTCGCGAAGACTTTCATGCAGGCGTTGTTTTTGCTTTGCAATAAGCGCTTCACGCCGTGTTTTTTCTGCTTCTGATTCATAGGGAACAGCCCAAATTGAACCATCAAAATCAAGCCACAATTTACCCGAGTCAAACATAATGCCCCGCCAGCCCATCATTTGCCAATCGTGGCGAATATTGGAGGTCGTGATTTTTTCAACGAACGCTTTATCAAAAACCTCATCAAAGCGCGCTATCAGCATGTGCTTGTTTTTAATAGCTTCTAAGGGGGCTTTACGCTTTAGCGGATAATGAACACGCTCTGCGATGGTGTCTTTATCACCCGCTTTAAATGCCGCAACCACTGGCTTAACAAGATTTATATGTTGAGTTGCGGCCATATTTTTTGTCGAAAAAATACATCCCAGCAGCAATACTGCAAATACCTTAATTGCGTTCACTCTGATGCCTACTTTATTGATTTTCATAAGCGTAACAGATAAAGGGATACTGCGTACAGGCTCTACTTAAAGGCGATTTCTGTGGCAGGGCTTTGATTTCCTAGTCTATCCACCGCAATCACTTTTACAGCATTGAGCGACTGCCCCTCTTTTGTTTTATTGACCTTAAGCCAATTAACATCAGGCGTGTAAATTTGATAGTGCCAATCATCACCATATTGCGTGTACACTAAGCTGTGCGCGACGTGTTCGGGGGTTGTATGTTGCCAGCGTAACACTATAGATTCAGCCTGTTGTTGATACTCAAGTTTAAACGGTGATAGAGCGGGCATGTCTATCCAAGGCGTTTCAGGAATTAAAGCTTGATGCTGAAATACGCCATCTGCAATGACGTCACGCATTAATTGGCTCCCATCTAGTGCGGCAACATTCCAAAAAACGGTCCCTGGCGATGCAGTCAAAAATCCACGGTTGATCATTATTTGATTAACCACTTCATCAACACCTGCTTCGTCGAATGATCGCAGCGCATTAATACCCGGCCATAAATGACGACCTTGCGTGTTTTGTGACTGCCACCAGCTTAATAAGAGCGGGTAGCTTTGTGCGTATTGGTTTATTGGCCAATAAAGCTGAGGTGAAAAGTAATCTAACCACCCTTCGTTTAGCCATAACTTGGCATCTGCAAAAAGCGTTTCGTACTGATCCATGCCACGAATGGTACTAGGCTGTGTTGGTCTGTATATACCGAATGGGCTGATCCCGACTAACACATGTGGTTTAATTTCTTTCACCGTACTGTAAAGACGCTGCACAAATGTGTTCACCGCATTGCGTCGCCAGTCTGACACACTTAGCGTCCCACCTGCTTGAATATATGCCTGATATTGCTCAGCATCTGGAAAATCGTCTCCTTCGTTATACGACGGATACGGGTAAAAATAATCATCATAATGAATGCCATCTAAATCATAGCGCGTTACCAGCTCTGTTAATGTATTTAATGTATGAGTGACCACATCTTTATCTGTCGGCAAAAACCAAAAAGTACCATTTTTTAATTTAACCACCTTATCAGGCTGGGTATTCACGACCGACTGCGACGATAATGGCCCGCCTACATGATGATGTGCTCGATATGGATTGATCCATGCGTGAAGCTTTAAGCCACGTTTATGCGCGTTTTCTATCCAAAATTGTAAGGGATCATAATAAGGCTCTGGGGCTTTTCCCTGCTCTTTCGTTAAATAGTAAGACCACGGCTCATAACTACTTTGATAAAGGGCATCAGCTTGGGGCCTCACCTGAAAAATCACCGTATTAAAATTATGTTGTTGCAGCGTATCCAGTATTCTAATTGCGTGTTCTTTTTGCTCTGCAACAGGTAACCCCGGCTCCAGGGGCCAATTTATATTGGCCACTGTCGCAACCCACGCTGCGCGAAATTCTCGCGCGACGACCTGTTGGTGAATTTTGCCAAGCATCTGCTTTTCAGCACTACTGGGCTCAGAACTGGGCAAAAAGCTACATCCAATCAAACCAGAAAACATCAACAAGATAAGTAAATTTTTAAAATGCATAGCTAACCTATTATTAAAAAGGCACAGCATAAATATGCTGTGCCTTAATTAAATGAGTAAACGTCGAATCAATCTGATTAGAATTTCATTTGTGCGCCCAGTAAGAAACGGCGACCGTAGTCATGAATAGCCAACGGACGATTGTTATCAGGCATACCTGTGCTGTTACCCGACGTCGCTTTTTGCTCTTCGTTTGTGAGGTTAATCGCTTGGAAAATAAGATTAAGATTTTCTGTCACGTTGTAACTCATGTTCAAATCATATTGACCAAAGCCATCTTTATACTGGTTTAAACCTAAGTAGTTTGTGTAGAAGTACTCAGAGCGATAAGTGTATGAAACACGTGCAGAGAATGCGCTGTTTTCGTAATAAACCGTGGCATTAAACGTATCTTCAGAGTTATTTGGTAATACGGCTTCTTCACCTGCTTCTTTTTGCTCAGCGGTTTGCTCAAGCTCAGCATCAGAATAGGTATAGTTTGTTTGAATACCAAAACCATACGGTAGTTTTTGGGTATAGTTCACTTCGAAGCCCGCATTTTCGCCACCTAAACCATTTTGTGGCTGCGTCACTAAGAAATCACGCACTTCTTCAATACCGGTATCTGGGTCTGTCCATGTCCACTGTTTTTCAACAGTCGCATTGGTAATATACGAGTCGATATCTTTGTAGAAGTAAGCAAATGATAGAATTGACGATTCATTAAAGTACCACTCTGCCGAAAGGTCATATTGAGTCGCACGATATGGTTTTAAATAAGGATTCCCTTCGGTGCCTTTACACCCTGTGGCAGCTGCACAGTAACCACTTTTGCGTGCAGATAAAAAGTCATAATCAGGGCGAGACATCACTTTTGCTGCAGCAAAACGCACAACAACATCATCGGCTAAATCATAATTAATATTTACACTTGGTAAAAAGTCATCGTAACTATTTGTGCTTTCGACATCTTGAATATTTTCAGGTGCAAAGCTGCGACCTGTGTACTCAACTGAACGCGAATCAAGCTCAGTTTTCACCGCTCGAACACCCATGTTACCGCGCCATTTATTGTAATCGAACACAGCCTTTACATACCCAGCGGTCACGGTCTCTTCTAAATCAAAGGTGTAATCTAAGTGCTCGTATGGGCCACTAGTCGGCGTGGTTGATGAAATCCAATCGGCGTACTTAGCGTTATCAAACTGCCATAAAATTGCATTTGCCCCCTCGCCCATAAAGTCAGAGGCCGAGTCGCTTGCAAACATACCCAAGTGATAAGTTTCACCATCTGCTGACACTTTAGGGTAATTAGCTTTCATTAAACTAGCTGCTTTTGAGTGCTCTCTGTACTTAACACCCGCTTTGATAGCGGTAAAAAAACCACCATCAAGTAAATATTCAACGTCTAATTGACCATAAATTTCTTTTGAGTCATTAAAAATATCGTTTTTATGGTTATAGTCTAAGCGGTAATCTTGTGGACTTAAGTCCGCTGATAAAGTGACATCGGGTGTACCATTTTCAAGTGTAAATGAGGCATCTGTATTAGCATAATATTCTGAATACACATCGCTGACCTCACCATCCGCTTTGCTGTAACCTAATTGCCCCGTTACGGTGTAATTATCAGCTTTGTAAGTTACTTTTAAATCATGCGCTTGAGTCTTAAATTCGCCCTCGTAACCTGCATTACCGTAATAACCTAAATTATTATGAGCCGGTAAATCACCCGCCACTAACGTACCATCAACAATAACAGGATTTTCTACATTACTGATGTTTTGTAAAATAAAACCACTGGAGTAAGTGCCAAACGACTTGTGCTCCGACGATGAATATAAATTGTTAAATACAAAATCCAGATTATCATTTGCAGCATATTGCAGCGTCACGGTTGCGGTGTCTAAATCACTGTCACTAGCATAACGGTTGTAACCCACAGCACCCGGATAAAACTCAGCATTGCCGTCTTGGTTTGCATCAGTACTACGGTAGCCAAAACGTACTTCTTTACTGTCACGTTGCGTCGCTGTTTCTTTGTGAATAAAACCCACATTGAAGCCAAAGTCTTGTGCTTCATTTTTCCACGAGTATAAACCCGATAAATACGGTTTTGTTTCATCAGCATTTTCAAAATGGAAAGCCTTTACTGATAACGCGGCATAATTTGCCTCGCTATCCAACGGCTTACGTGTTTTAACAACAACGGTTCCACCAATTGAGCCTTCGTCAATGTCAGCTTCAGCCGATTTATATACTTCAAGCGTATCAACAAGCTCTGCAGGTAATAACGAATAGTTAAAACCTCGTGATGGGCGCGTAATTGAGGCTGAAGCTGTCGCTGATGCCACGTTTTGCCCGTTCAACAACGTAATATTTAAATGAGGTGCAGTACCACGGATACTTACTCTGTCGCTTTCGCCACCCAAGTCTTTTTCAACCTGAACACCTGGAATACGCTGAAGTGCGTCTGCGACCGTTTGATCTGGAAACTTACCGATGTCTTCTGCAGACACAGCATCAACTACGCTATTTGAAAAGCGCTTCATATTGATACTTTTTTCAACGGAAGCCGCATACCCACGAACTTCTATTTGTTCAATGTCTTCTTTGGTGACTTTCTTTTTATCAGCTTGTTCATCGGCTGCGAAAACCGATGCTGAAGCCCCTAAAACAAGTGATGGAACGAGCGCTTTTTTAATACAAATAGCTAACGCAGAGAATTTTTTATTCATGAAACTGTAACCCTATCGTTTTTTATAAAGTGAGAGATTTTGTGACTACAAACTACATAAATGCTCTTTAGAACAACAAACGGTAACAACTTTATTGTTACATTGCGGCTACAATATTCGTAATAAACTTTAAAATCAAGATATTTTATTCTTTATATTTATTTTTTTAAAAATATAAAATTCTATAAAAGGGACTAAAAGTGTTTAGCTGAATTTTTGCCACATTATTTTTTATCCATTAATCAACGTTATAGAAAACGAGAAAAGGCTATATCGCTTAACACCCCCTGATGAATACGCCTTTATAACGCCTAAAACAGAGAAATTCGCGCTCGGGTTGCTGTTATTGGGTAACCAAAAAGTGCTGATGAGACAGTGGGTATACACACCTCCTAAAAAGAGTATGCTTAACTCATAACTCAGTAAATACAGTACACAGAAAACTGATTGCAAGGGCCGTTGTCACCATAGTACCGCCCCTTTACTTCGGCACTTATCGGCTTTCGCTCTCTGTGCTCGCCGTAATGTATAAATACCTAAACATAAACTTTAACTTTTTGTTCGATTACAAAAAGCGTTTTATCAGCCTTAAAAAATGCCCGATAACATAGTTGCAACCGCCTCTTTTAAAACGCTTGCTAGCTTACTCTGTATGCCATTCACTAAACACATAGCCATTAAATACACAAAACGCATTGAACAAATCTTTTAGTAAAAATCAAGCTAAAACAATGAGATACTAAGCTTGTTAGTTAATTCAATTAAATATGCAGCCTACCTATTACTGTTTTTAGATAAATAACAGCTTATTTTTCAATGCATTATTTTGCGAATATAAAACAGGTTTTTGAACGTTTTTTACCACTGACGCATTAACATTTAGACATAAATTGACGAGATAAAAATGATGAGCCATAGTCATTCAACCCATGCTTTAATCCAAAACAGTAAAACACTCTCAATAAGCAGTGTCATTGCATAAAAAAATAAGGAGGGAGAATGTTATGAGCCGTAAATCAAAATTAATTTACCGTATTATGTTGGCCTCTAAACTTCGTAGCCGTAACAAAGAAATTTCACTGGAAAAACTCAAACAAGATTGCTGCCTGAGCGAGTTTGAATTATTAACCATTATGAAAGAGCTTGAAATCAAACAGCTCGTCAGCTGGGATCCCAATAAATCTGCATTTTTCATCTCTGCTTAATTTCCCAAGATCACATAACGGCTAGCAGTGCTTAATGTTAGCTAGCCGTTTTATTTATTGATACTACCCGTATTGTTTATTGATAAAGGCACCCCTAAATAAACTTAACCATTCCAGAAAACATCAAAAAATAACTACGAAAACACAGCAAATATATCACTTAATCGATTATGTAAATTAAAAGTGAATACGTATGCACTTTATTGTTGCACCGCGATTTGAAGTATATATTTTAATCACATGCTGTTATTCAACTGTGTTTAAGGAATCACATGAATTCATTTCTGCAAAAAAGTTTACTAATACTCACACTGTGTGTGCTCACTGCCTGTACGCAAACCACGTCAACATCCCATGTTTACGAGCCAAAGCCCTATGTAAAGATCACTCACCCCGACTGGTCAAAAAATGCGGTAATGTATCAACTAAACACCCGTCAATTTACGCCCGAAGGCACCTTTAACGCAGCTAAAAAGCAGTTACCTCGTTTAAAAGAGTTAGGTGTCGACATAATCTGGTTAATGCCCGTACACCCAATTGGCGAAGAAAACCGTAAAGGCACTCTCGGCAGCCCATATTCAGTCAAAGACTACAGAAAAGTAAACCCTGAACTGGGCACCCTTGATGACTTAAAAACCTTTGTAAGTGAAGCGCATAACATGGGCATGTACGTTATTTTAGATTGGGTGGCGAATCACAGTGCATGGGATAACTGGCTGCGCTATGAGCACCCTGATTGGTACGAGCGTGACTACCAAGGACAATTTAGACCAACGCCTTGGTGGGATTGGTCTGACATAATCGACTTCGATTACTCAAAACCTGCGCTGCGTGAATACATGACAGAGTCTATGAAGTTCTGGGTAAAAGAAGTCGGTGTAGATGGCTATCGTTGTGACGTAGCCGGTTTCGTTCCCGTTGATTTTTGGAATAATGTACGTCGCGAACTCGATGAAATAAAACCCGTATTAATGCTAGCAGAATGGGAATCTCGTGATTTACACGCTGAAGCCTTTGATATGACCTATGCGTGGTCATGGTCAGAACACATGCACAAAATAGTTAATGGCCATGCCGATGTCAGCGCTCTATTTGTTTACTATTCTTGGAACGAAAGCGCATTCCCTGTAGAGGCTTATCGGCTTGTAGGGGTTGCCAATCACGACTCGAATGCATGGGAAGGAACTATGTTTGAAACCTACGGTGACGCACTTGAAGCGGTCATTACGTTATCGGTCGTAGGTGAAGGTTTCCCAATGATTTATAACGGACAAGAAGCAGGAAACGATAGACGAC
Organism: Pseudoalteromonas sp. PAB 2.2; assembly: GCF_001938575.1. Taxonomy (NCBI): domain Bacteria; kingdom Pseudomonadati; phylum Pseudomonadota; class Gammaproteobacteria; order Alteromonadales; family Pseudoalteromonadaceae; genus Pseudoalteromonas; species Pseudoalteromonas sp. PAB 2.2. Next base: position 73,432 of record NZ_LYPI01000017.1, on the reverse strand, counting down.
TCGCCTTTTTTGAACGCGATCCGATTAAGTGGCAACCCCACCCAATCGGTGATTTATATAAATCACTATTTGCACTCAAACATCGTAACGAAGCGCTGTGGAATGGCCAATTTGGTGGGCGTATGGTACACGTACCAAACACGGCTCCAAAACACGTTCTTAGCTTTGTACGCGCAAAAGGCGATGATAAAGTCTTTGCAGTATTTAACCTATCCAAAGAACCGCAAACAGTGAACTTTAAAGAACCATTATTTATCGGTGAATATAAAGAGGCGCTATCGGGGAAAACGGTTAACTTTACCAACGACACAACGTTAAGTTTGCCCGCTTGGGGATTTAAGGTATTCGAAAAATAATGACCTTAGGTACATAACAGCTCTCTTAATTAAGAGGGCTGTTTTAAGGTTCAAAAACAAGGTGTTGATAAAATAAGTTTCGCTCTTTAAAACTTGGTTCTCATAGCTTGGCTGTTATGGCTTGGCTGTTATGCATCGCTGATTTAGCCGTGCTAAAAACAAATTAAAGCACAGCGGTTTCGCAATAAAATCAACGATAAAGTGACTAAAAAGGCCAACTATAATTTGTAAACGTTGGCAATGTAGAGCGAGCCAACGGGCCGACTTAAACGACTTATTGCGTCGTTAAATTAAGCTCACACGCATGAGCAGACCTTGATAATTGTGATACCAGACCTTAAAGCTCCACCTTTTTGGCTTTTGTAATGTGTTTATTTTTTAGAAAACAACATACGTTTAAAAGTGTTATCTGCCAAAACGTAATGGTGAAATAATGCAGCCGCAGCATGTAAGCCTATTAAGTAATAACCAACCTCACCTGCTGTTTCGTGTATTTCTTTTATGGTTTTACCAAGCTCTTTGTTTTCACTTGCCAATGGGGGGAGCTCTACCCCAAAAAATGGCACAGGTTTACCTGCCATACTCAATATTAACCAACCCGCTATCGGCATAGTAAACATAAAGATATACAGCAAAACGTGTACACATTTAGCGAGTGTGCTTTGCCACTTTGCAGGTTCAGGCTGAATAGCAGGTAACGAGCCACTCGCCAAACGCACAATTACCCTCACACACACTAAAACTAAAACCGATAAACCCAACATAAAATGCCACATTTTAAAGGCATCACGGGCTTCAGTGCCTTTTTCAAATAACTCACGTAGTTCAATACTGCCAAAAACAGTGACAATTAATATAAACATTAGCCAGTGCAAGGCAATAGAGAGTGTATTGTAATGAGTTGTTGTATTTTTAAAATTCATAATGCCTCTTGTGTAAAAAACGCATTCAGATAAGTGCTCTTTTTATGCGTAATAAATGTGCAGAATTAGCCTAGCGTATACTCATCCTTGTTTTCATGTTCTAAAACATAAAATGAGTTACTTTTAACTTTTTTGTTTACTACTTTCTTGCTTACTACTTTGCTGGCACTTAACTGTAATTTATTAAACTTAAAATAACCTTATGTATGTTATTAAAATTAAATATCGAGGATAAAAACGATAACCTTAAGTGACCGTTTTAAAAAAATAACGTGCGTTTAAGGGCTATAAACAACTGAGGTTGAAGCAAACAAAGATGTCAGATCTACTTTATTTTATTGCACCAAAATTCTGAATAACTACCATCAATCCAACACTCAACACGAATCGTTCCATACTCTCTTTGTGAGTTTAGTGCTTGGGATATGATTACTTTCTCAGATTGAAGTAGGTTAGAAACTAGATCTAGATCATCCAAGCCCTCTATTTCTATAGTCTTGGATTCATTATCACACTCAACTTGAAAACAGAGTGCCAACTCCCCTTCAAGGCTGTTTTTTCTAGTTGTTAAATCGCTGACAAACCAAGGTCGCTGAAATTCAAAAAGTATTTTGTAGTTACTCATATGCGCTAAAAAATGTCATGTTTATAGCGAGCAGGTAATGTATTTTTCTACACACTCGTGCTCACTTTTAGTGATTGATGTACATGTATCAAATAATATAAGTTGTTGCCACTTTTTTGACTTTAGTCAAAAGTCTCAAATTCGCTCTTAGTTGCGTACCAGATAAAACCTAAAACTAACTCGACTTGTAAGCAGATAAACCAAGACATATTATTCCTTAAAACCAACACCCTACCCTTAAAGAGCATGTACACAAAAAGGTGAATGACACTAAGATTATTATTCAGTTTTTCATATAAATATCCCCCAAGGTTTACTAGATTCTTATACCCCTCCAGCCTTTAATCTGTTGAAAAACTAATGTTGTTCTTTTTACACTCTCAAAATTTCCACCTTAAATTAAGAGAATGAGCTAACAAACTTACAAAAGGGACAAACATTAAGACCCTCTTACGCTAAAATAGTGAACGTTGTATTCTAAGTTAACTTTAAAGCTAGATAGCCTAGTAATCACTTAAGATATGATTTACTTCTATAAATAAACGCTATCATTCACTTTAGATCTGAATACAACAGCTTCAAAATAGTGATTTATTAGGTATACTGAAGAAATAAATTATGTCAAAAATAACGTTAATCCATTAGTTTACTACGATGGTAAGTTCTATAAATGTAGTAAGATCATACCCCCTGAGATTTACAAAAGATATTTTAGTACAAAAGGAATAAACTAGTTACGATGGTTACTATCAAACAAGTTGCTACTCATGCAGGTGTATCATTTAAGACAGTTTCTAGGGTAGTGAACAATGATCCTACTGTGAAAAGTATCAACCGAGAGAAAGTATTAAAATCCATTAAAGAGTTAGGTTACAGGCCAAATAGAGCTGCAAGCTTAACACGCCGAAAAAAATCTAACATTTACGCCATTATTGCGGATGAATTACTAAATATTCCTTACACTTTCGATATGATTCGTGGTGCTCAAGAGGTTGCTTGGCAGCAGAATAAAGAATTGCTGATACTCAATGTCAATGAAACCCAAGCAAGTATAAATAAGGCGATAGAAAGTTTGTTTGAATACAGGGTTGAAGGTGTTATTTACTCTGCAATGTATCACCGCGAAGTTTCGATGGCGGATGAACTAAAGGGGATACCTACAATTTTAGCTAATTGCTTCCCTAAAACATCAACTTTTCCTTGTGTAGTACCAGATGAAAAACAAGCAGGTGAAGAGATTACTTCCGCTCTGATTCGTAAGGGATATAAGCGTATCGCATTTCTAAACTTAAACGAAGATATTGTAGCTGCAAAAGGCCGTAAAGAAGGCGTTATTAGTGCATTCAAAAGTCATAACCTGCCTTTATCTAATTTACTTATTGAATCTGTTATTCACTGTCAGCCCGATGGAAGTGAAGTTTCAAATTCTAGAGTTGCCGCGTCAAGGATTATTGATGAATTTAAACCAGATGCAATTATCTGTGGCCAAGACCCTATGGCTATTGAGATTTACTTTATTGTACATGACAAAGGTATGGAAATAGGCAAAGACATTGGTATCGCTAGTTTCGATAACTGGGGTGATATCCCTGAATTATTGAAGCCAACCTTAACAACAATGGCATTACCTCACTACGCAATGGGTAAATGGGCAATGGAATATTTAATAGATCAGCGTAGCGATATTGTGCATCACCACTTGCCCTTTGAGCTAATTAGTCGCAACTCTTTTTAGGTTTATCATGTGCAAGAGTAAAGTAAGAGATTATTAGAAATAGTGTTACAAGGAAGCCCAAATAACGATAAGTTTGAGCATATCCTATTTGGTCATAGAGCACCCCAACTACTATTGCAAGAATTGAGGCCATAAACTGAGTCGTAAACTGAAAACCAATCATATAAATCATAGCAGAATATCGAGCTTCGAAATGCATATTAATATACTTAAATATCGCTATAATCATCAATGGAAGTTCGACGGCATGCAATAATTTAAGCAGGCTTATACTATAACTATCAGCAACAATTCCTGAAAGGAAGATACGGATAGCCATAAGTACACCACTGCATAACAAAGCACGTTTAATTCCTAAACGATTAACCCATTTCACCCCTAGAAACATAAAGAGTGCTTCAAAGACAACTTGCGCAGACATCAAATAGCCGTAGTATTCTCTTCCTGTGTTACGGTCCTCAAAAAATGTTGTAAAATAAATAGCAAATTGCTGGTCAAAAACAGCGTAAATACACGTTACCCCAATAACAAACGTACTCAACCGCCAAAGCCCCGGTACTTTAAAAAACGACAAAATCCTTTTGTTTTCTAAAAGACTCGGAGAACTATTTAATTGCCCATCATCTGTTGTTACTTTTACGAATTTTAGCAAAACTAAAAAGCAGACTGCAGCAATGCTTGTTAACCAGTAATTTAAACTTGGCGTGATATTAAACGACAGTCCGGCAAAGTAGCTTGCGAAGGCCCATCCTAATGACCCCCACATACGAGCTTTACCAAACTCGAATTGAACAATTCGGCTCTGTTTATCTATATAACTTTCTAATGCCCCCACACCTGCAAGAAATATGAGGGAAAAAAAAGCCCCTCCAATAAAAACAGCCAAGTAAAAATGAGATTTAAGGAAAGGTTCGTAAATTAAGCTAACAAATGGCCCAAGTAAAATCATTGCGATTGCTATGAAATACAATAAACCTTTTTTTAATCCAAGCTTATCTTGAATATAACCGTACCAAGGCATAATAGCTAAAGCAGTAAGCGCATTCACACTAAACACGATCCCTACCTGCTCGCCATTGAGGCCTACTTCTTGACTCAACCAAATTGGGTACAAAGAAAAGGAAAACGACCACGCTATAAAATAAACGAAAAATATGGCACTTAGTAGCCCGTAATTGCGACCCATAACTTATTACGCCTTAAAATCTATCGACCTTATGTTACTATAAGGTCGATGGAATGGTTAAGTTACTTGGTGACTGAAATATTAGTGACGCTTACATCATTTAAAGTAAGTTCTTGTGAGCTCAAAATGGACAGCTGACTATATGGTTCAGTTGGAAACACAACAGATGTCAATGTTGTCTGTCCATCATTGATAAACACCTCTATTGAGCCTTTATCAACCCAAATATCAAATTGATAATTCTCAAGATTAGCAATCACCGGCGCTTTTTGTAAACGCGTAAATTCTTGATCAAAATCACTTAAACCCGATTTACTTCTATCTAGAGAAACGAGGCCTGTTTTTGGATTCAGCAGTATGCTTACACTTTCTTGGTTAATCGAACTTAACTTAATTTCTATAAGCTCTTGGTTTTTGCTATTTGCACCGAATTGCGCCCTAAACTGCCCAGAAGCGATTTTAAAAAGCTCATGTAAAGCATAACTTTTTCGCCCTTCAAGGATAGCTTGTTTTTGTTCACCACTTAATAATGTATCAAGCTCTTTAACAGGAACAGACGCCACTCGTAGTCCTTCATTTGTTTGTAAAAGCTTCAACTCTCTTGGGATTGTCATTGCACCTCTCCATGACTCTGTAGGTACAGTATTAGCGTATTGCCAATTACTCATCCATCCCATGAACAAATGACGACCATCCTTCACATCAGCAAATGTTACGCCAGCATAGTTATCTGTACCATAATCCAACCATACGGATGGTTCGATTTTAGTATTTGCTGCGTGTTCTGAAAATATAATGTCAGAGACTTTAATATGTCCCCAATGAGATATTTCATTATCTACAATTTTAATTTGAGCGCTCTTACCTTCGAATTCACTGACACTCCAAGATTTCTCTAATAAATTTCCGGAGTTATTTCCAGTTGAAGTGCGAACAACTTTATTATCAATAATCAGTTGTGCCGCTGTTCTATTATGGTGTTTACCGCCTGCAATTTTAAAATTTATAAATGGTTTATTAATGTCAAAAGCTGGTGATAACATGCTCCCTGTTGATTCGTCCGTGCCATTAAATGAGCTAACTATAGATTGCTCTCCTTGTTCAACGTGAAATGCATCACCTGTTACGTTCCAACTTTCAATTCCCTTTTCGAAATCACTAAAACTCAGACCTTCTGGGAATGTCGCTGGAGTTGATTTCAGCATCGATTGGTACTGTTTATCCAAAACAAACTTTTTACCATCAAAGTCACCGACAAAGTACTGTGTACCAGAACCTCCGTTTGGTGCCCCAGGGTTTATGCTTACAAGTAAAACATATTTATATTTATCCGTTCCTTCAATTCTAACTCGTATTAGATCAGGACACTCCCATACACCAGCATGACTTCCCCAATCAGCGCCGAAAGTACTTTCCTGCTGCCAATTTTTTAAATCTTTCGATGAATAAAAACCAATATGATCGTCTTGTGCTAATACCATTATCCAGCTATTTGTCTGTAGGTCCCAGCTCACTTTAGGATCGCGAAAATCACGAATGCCTGGATTTTTTAATACTGGATTATCTTCATACTTAGTCCAAGTTCGGCCTTTATCTAAACTATAGGCAATACCTTGAGTTTGAAAATCGATATCACCTGCTTTGGCTTTTTCCTCGTTATGGTAGGTAAAAATTGCAACCATTGGTGGATTTTCTTTACTGCCTAAACCACTTGTATTTTGCCAATCAATGACTGCACTGCCTGAGAAAATAGTGCCATGCTCATCAGGAAATAGTTTAATTGGCTGATGTTCCCAATTAACCATATCTTTACTTATAGCATGGCCCCAATACATAGGCCCCCATACAGTGTCATTTGGGTTATGCTGATAAAATAAGTGATATTCGCCTTTGTAGTACACCATTCCATTCGGATCGTTCATCCAATTTTGAGGAGGTGTAAAGTGATAGGCGGGGCGAAATGCTTCTGCAGCTGAATTTGCCACTAGATCAACGCCCGTTTTTTGTACTTTATCTGTCATGCCGCATGCTGCCATAAATGATGAAATTACGATTAAGTTAACGACTCGCATTTAAAACTCCGTGTTTATTATCTGTATCAATTGAAATAGCTTCTAAAGCACGCCCTTTTGTTTCAGGCATAAACCAAGTAACAAAAATGAGCTGACCTAGCATCATGACGGTGAAAAAAGTAAATACTTCAGATGCAGTGAATTGCTCCAAAAAGAAAGGCATTAATAATGTGATAGCTGCAGCGAAGAACCAGTGCGTTCCTGAGCCGAGTGATTGCCCTTTTGACCGAACTTTATTTGGAAATATTTCTGCAATAAAAACCCAAATAACTGTCCCCTGTCCAATTGCATGAGCAGCAATAAAAATGAAGACAAATGCAACGACTGTAAAACCACCTGAACCAGAGCTAAATGCCCATGCAACTACAGAAAGAGATATAACGTAGCCAAATGAGCCTATAAACATAAGTGCTCTACGACCAAACTTATCGATCAATGACAAACCTAACATCGTAAAACACAAATTAACAATCCCGATCCCTGCACCCGAAAGTAGTGATTGATCGACATCTAAACCTGCTAATTCAAATACTCGTGGAGCATAATAGATAATAAAGTTAATACCTGAAAGTTGATTAAAAGCCGCAAATAGAAACGCAAAACATGCTGCTTTATTATAAGTTCCACCAAACAGTTTTGTTTCTTTGTGCTGTTTGTGATCTTGCTCAATAGCATTCAAAACTATATCGGGATTCTCTTCACCAAGATTCACCAAAATTTGACGTGCTTTGTCGTTCTCACGCTTTTTTTGCACAAGCCAACGAGGGCTTTCAGGCGCTTTTAATATCATGACTAAGTAGATCAATGCTGGAATAGCCTCAACACCCAACATTAATCGCCAATCAATTGATGATGTACCCGATATTAAAAAATTTGAAACAAACGCAATCAATATCCCAAATACAATTTGAAACTGATAGAGCGCAACAAGACGTCCTCTAAATTTTGCAGGGGCAATTTCAGAAATATAGGCAGGGACAACAATAGAGGAAATTCCCACTCCCACACCACCAATAAAACGCAACAACGCAAAGCTATATGGATCAGGCGCGACAGCAGAACCTAAAGCAGAAATAAAGAATAGTATTCCCACCAAAACAAGTGTTGGCTTACGCCCTAACTTATCACATGGGTAATTACCCATCAGTGCACCTAGTAAAGTGCCCCACAATGCCGAAGACATAATAAATAAACCATGAAACAGCGAACTCGTTTCCCACAGTGCTTGGATAGGTTTATCTGCACCTGAAATTACAGCGGTATCAAAACCGAATAAAAAACCAGCTACAGCAACAGTAATAGACCAATAAATAATTTTTTTCATAACAACTTCTTCTTATGAATCAACAGTTAAGTGGGCTTTCGCCCACTCACGTTAATACCCTGAGTTTTGAACGTATAAACCACCACTCAAAATCATTTGCTGATTTGGAATAGGTAGATACTCATGCTTTCCTGCTGTGAATAACGCTTCAACTAAATATGGCTTACGAACAGCCTCAACAGATAAGTACTTATCTATCGTTTCTTTAGCAATTCCCCATCGAACAAGATCAAAGAATCGATGTCCTTCCAACCCTAATTCCAAGCGACGTTCAAAACGTAATGCTTTACGGGCCTGCTCTTGGGTTAAAAACTCGTCATATAGGCCAATGTTATAAATGCTCGCGTTGTGCAGCTTTGCAGTACTTTGCTTAGCGCGAGATCGGATACGATTAATAATCACTAATGCTTCATCAAGACGGTTTAATTCAATTAATGCCTCAGCTTTCCAAAGCAAAACATCAGAGTATCGAATTAGCGGTGTATTCAATGAAAATATTGGAAATGGACCATTTTCACCACGACAGCTACACTGTGGATGCTCAAGGTCTTTCATAGCAGTGAAGTTTCCATAAATCCCTGGCGCTCTAGCCCAGCTATCACCACCATGAATCAGGTCTTCATCATATTTGAATGGTTTTCCTTCCATCGCGACCGTATGATCAAGACGAGGGTCTACAGCATCAAGGGTCATGTCATAGTTCATGTCATTGTATGTATCGAACATAGGCAAGCCTTGCTGATCTGTTTTAAATACATTAACGAAGTTTTCTGTTGGCACATGAAAACCACAACAACCAAAACCACCGGCCATTGGCGCATTCAACGCACTAGGCCAACTACCACGACCATCAGGAGAGCCGTCATTTAAAGAGCGTTGGATGGCAAATACAGATTCAATACCATTTTCACTTTCAAATAAAAAATTATCTGCATAATCATCAAATAAGCCGTAAACACCAGACTGCTCAATTTCATCAACTAAGTTCACAACTCGTTCTAACTTTTGCTGATTTATTTTGACTACTTGATGTTTTTCATTTTGCTCATACGCTTGATATAAAAGAGTTTTTGCTAAATACGCTTTTGCAGAGAGTGCGGAAGCACGACCAACATCCTCTTGAATGTTTGGTAAGTTGTTCGCTGCAAATTCGAAATCAGCAGCAATTTTGTCCCATAACTCTTGATCACTAAAGTCACGGTTAGTCGCTGTTAATATCTGTTCTTGAGTCATCGACTCATCAATCCAAGGAATAAACTTATGGTGAATCTTTAAGTCAAAATAAAAAATACCGCGGATAAAACGCAACTCAGCCTGCTTTGCTTCTCGATTATCAACAGCATCAGCAGCAGCATTAGCAATCACCTGCAGTGCTGCGTTTGTCCGTGAAATACCGGTATAATTACGTGTCCATTTTTTATTATTTAAATCAATCAAATCAGGCGGGAAAGACTCCATATCAGGTACTATCGGTTGATATAATGATAATGCGTGATAAGCAAAAATATCACCTGGGCCATTCCCTCCTTTATGCGCATCTCCAGCTCGTAAGTTGCCAGTAGGCCATAAGAAATTTGGCGCGGTATAATGGTCATTTCCTAAATACGAATACGCTGCGATGATCAAAGAGTCAACGTTATCTGTTGTCGAGACTTGATCTTCAGTCAAAACCCCAGAAGGAGGAGTGTCTAAATCGGCTCCTCCACATGAGGCGAGAGCGAGAGTAAATGCTGTGGCAGCAAACATGGTGGTTAATTTATTCATAGTTTGTACTCTTATTGTTGCCAGTAATTAAAATGAAAGGTTCACGCCAAGTGTGATACGTCTTGGAATAGGGAAATTGCCATCAGGTGTTTCAGGATCCTGACTTAACGTACCTGAAGGCGTAATAGTGATTAAATTACTTCCCTGCAGATATATACGGGCAGAAGATATACCGTATTGGTTTAACCACTGCTCGTCAGGGGTGTAACCAATCGACAGGTTACGCAGCTTTAAATAAGTCCCCTCTTCCCAAAATAAACTTGATTGACGTCCTTCACCGTTATTATCAATAAGCGTGAGAGCGGGTACATTTGAGTCTGTGTTATCGACTGTCCAAGCATTTAGTACACGGTCACCGTAATTTGAACCGATATTTAATGATGTGAAGTCCGTAAACCCTCTCCAACCGTTACGGATTTGACCGCCTTCAACGCCTTGCCAAAACATGTTGAAGTCCCAATTTTTATATTTAAGACTTAAATTAAAGCCGTAGGTATAATCTGGATCTGTATCTGCAAAGAACATTTGGTCATCTTCATCAATGACCCCATTTCCATCAAGGTCTTTCCAACGAACACGGCCTAAACCAGCTCCAGCTTGAGTAGCATGCGCATCTATTTCCGCTTGACTTTGAAATAAGCCATCAGCTACATACCCATAAATAGAGTTAATTGAGTGCCCTAAAATAGTTTTATCCGTTCCATTACCACCAAAAGAATTCACAACATCTTCAGGAAGAGACACCACTTTATTTTTAGCTGATGACACATTAAAACTAACATCAACATCAATATCACCGTCTAAACTGTCAAACGTCAAATAATCTGCATATCCAACGATAAACTCGATACCTGAGTTCTCAATTGTCCCACCATTAACCCATTTTTGGGCACCTTCACCTAGCGTAGCAATCGGATTAGTTAGGGTTAAAATGTCATCGGTTGTTTTCTCAAACCAATCTAGACTTCCGTAGATGGTGTCATACCGCATACCAAAATCGATACCAAAGTTAGTTTGAGTCGATGTCTCCCACTTCAAATCAGGATTACCAGTTTGCGCTTTGACAAACCCAGATGGTAAATTGCCGCCATTTGCACCAGTTATATCGTACGCAGTACCTTCATCTTGGCGGTCTGTAAATAAAGATTGAGTTGCATAGCGACTTAAATAGGTTGTATATGTCGCATCTGTAGGGATTTCTTGATTACCTGTTTTACCCCAACTGGCACGAAACTTAAGTGTTGATAAAAACTCTAAATCATAAAATGATTCATTGCTTACCACCCAACCTGCTGAAATAGCAGGGAAATTACCATACCGATTATTACTACCGAAGCGAGAAGAGCCATCTCTACGAATAGTCAATCCAGCAAGATATCGATTATCGTAGTTATAATCCAATCGTGCAAAATATGAATTTAAAGACCATTTATCACCATCACCCTCAACACGCACATCACCTGTTGCTTGGGATAAATGAGCATAGTTTCGTTCATCTGAAGCAAAACCAGAGCCAAAACCAACTACACCCTCATACTCATAATCTATTTGTTCAGTACCTGCTAGCACCGTAAATTGGTGTAGGTCATTAATATCGAACTTATATTCAGCCGTATTAGTCCAAGTAATACTTCTATTCCAATTATCTGTAACAGATAACTGATCACCAAAATTTAAAGAGCCGGCCTGAAATGCACGCGTGAAGTTTCTAAAATAATACTGGCCATAATCGATGCCTAATGAGCTTTTCAAAGTTAGATCTTCGACCGGCTCATACTCTACAAAGATATTACCCATCACTTTATTAAAGCGACTGACATTATCTCGATTCATTTCAATAATGCGAACGGGATTATCACGATCCGTTACACCTGGAACAGGACCACCCCAACCGCCTTCATCGTTATAAACTGGTACTATTGATTGTTGCTCAATAGCTAAGCCCAAGATTTGTCCCGCCAATGTGTTAACTAAATTTGATTCCTGATTGGTGATTGTGAAGTTTTCACCTATTCTTAGCTTATCAGTGACTTGAAATTCTGAATTTACACGAAAATTAATACGTTCGAACTCAGAGCCATCTACAACACCTTCAGAATTGAAGTAACCTAATGAGCTATATACAGACGCACGATCTGACCCACCAGATAAGGAAAAGTTAATATCCGTAACCTTTGCCGAACGAGTTACCTCGTTGAACCAATTTGTATCTGCAGGACGCTGGACTTGATTGGGATCGGTATATGTTGGAAGAGAAATGCCATTTAATTGTGGATTATTAAAATCACCGTTCCAATCAAAGCTATATAGCGGGCTTGCGGCATTTGGATCAGAGCCATCATTTACTGCTGCTCTCCACACTGCTTCACCACGCTGCTGAGTATTTAAAGGATTTAAATCATAGTCAAAATCATCGTATGACTGATTGAATGAGAAATCAAAATTCAGTCCTTCTTGGCCTTTTTTTGTTGTAATAACGATGACACCATTGCCCGATCTCGCGCCAAAAATACTAGCCGCTGCAGCATCTCTTAAAACCTGAATATCGGCAATATCATGCGAATTCAATTCATGCATTCCCGATTTAGTTGGAATACCATCTACTACGTATAAAGGGTCATTATTACCAAGCGGGCCTAGTCCTTGACCTCGAATTCTAACTGTCGCCGTCGATTCGGGAGAACCATTGGTTGTTATTTGAAGACCTGGAACTCGACCCTGAAGGTTTTGCATGATGTTACCAGCTGGTAAATCAGCAACATCTTCAAGTTCCACAGTACTTACAGCACCTGTAAGATCTTCTTTTTTGACGCTACCGTAACCGTAAGAAACTTCGATTACTTCAATGCCGCTACTTTTTTTTGCTACATCTTCTTGGGCTTCTTCAGCCGCTATTGTCACTTTAGGTAATAATATTGAACCGAACAAAAGTGCCTGAATACATAGCGCGAGCTGACTTTTATGGTATCTCCGCATGGTGTGTCCTCGTTATAGATGAAAGGCTCCTGCAAATAAACAACGTTGTCTTTTTGTTTTATTTTAAAGCCCAGCTTATTAGCTAGGCTTATTGCAGTCACAATGTGTAATGTTAATTATTATGTTGAAAACGATTTAAACAACGTTGTCTTTATAGCTAAAAAAATTACGTTGATCAACATTTTTTTTACACTCTTAATTGAAAGAAATATGTTTAAGTTGGCTGACAAAACAGTGCACATTGAGTAAAAAAGTCTCGAAGATCAGCTTTCTATTTATATAATAGATTGATTTAAATATATTTTTAAAAATATCATGATGAGTGATACACACTAGCGGGCAACAGTGGAGTTTGAGAGTTGGGCTTCAATTTCGGGTGTTGATAACGAAAACTCATAATTAAAAAACGTATCAAACTCTAAAAGTGATTCAACTAAACAGCTAGATTTATTTTTTGTTTATAACTACTGGAGGATTTAACAGGCGGTGTTTATTTTTTCTGTACATGTGAATGAGTTATTTAGTACTTAGTTAGGTACAAAGCCATGTCACTTTATACTTTCAATTTATGTCATCTTTTATTAAAACGACACCCAAGAAGAATTTGGGTGGCAGTCTTACCAGCCACATCTCGGCACACACGTCACACGCTGTGGCTGCTCCCTTCCGGGCCTGACCAGGTTCACCTGCTAGTGTTGCGAGAGGACCAATAAGACTACCATTGAGGGCCTTGTTTGGCGCGGGAGGGATTATCTCTACTTTTGGCTCGTTATTCAAGGGGTATTCGAAAAAGAAAGTGCGATTGCATACTTGGTATACAATCGCACTGTATTTAGGGGCTTTTATGCTTACTTTTCAAGTTCAGCTTTTATGTTACGCAATGCTGCTTTTACTTTTTTCATATTTTCTGGGCCCATACGCAATAATTGTTTTTGCGCATCGGGTAAGTTTTCCCATTCTGAATAAGCATATTGATAAGTCACTGAGTTACGCACTAACGGCATATCACCTTTGGGTTCTGGGGTATCGAGTAGTACATCAATCGCTTCTTCAAGTGTTTGCGTGAAGGCATCACCTTGATAACCAATTTCTGCGTATGCTTCATTAATAAGCGGTTTGTATTCGTCATAAATACGAATCGCTTGTGCAGCACTTAAGCTGGTAAATAATTTTACATACGGGGTGTAACGCTCATAACTATTTGGGTCAATCGTTAAAATATCCCCTTCGATAACCATGAATGACTCTTTAGGGCGCTCAACGGGCGCATGGCTCAATGCAACTTTGCCTTTGGCTAGGTTATCAACATAAACCACACCACGGCGAATAAGATCATCGGTCACCATTAAACTCATGACTTGATCTGTTAATAATTCATCCATACGAGCCACCACGACCTCATCACTGTCGTTTAATGTAGGCAAAGGCTTAACCTCTGGCTCAGGTTCAACAGCTCGTTGCTCTGGGCGTTCAACCGCAACAGGCTCTGGGGTTGGCTCTGTTACTACGGGTTCTGGCGCTGGCTCGTTATATTCAGCCATTGGCGTTTCTTCGATAACAACGTCTTCGACTACTTGCGTCGGTTTGTCGTCTGGCTGTAAAAAAATAAACGCCGCAACACAGGCTACAATAATAACAATAACAACTGCAAAAATGAGGTTGTTATTCCCAGGACGCTTTTCTAATTCGGTATCTGACGAATGCTCTGACATACACACTCCCTTAATATAAAAAACAGACAAAAAAACACGACAAAATTAATATTACCAGTAAGGTAAACTTTGCTTCTTCTAGCTTAAAGACTTACAGTTGATAAATAAAGTAAAGACGCACAACGATTTAAATGCAACCATGAGCAGTAAGTTAAAAAAAACACAACACTCAAAAATCGCTTTATTATTAACAGGTGGTGGTGCCCGAGCGGCTTATCAAGTGGGTGTGCTTAAAGCCATCACACAAAGTATGCCTCGTACTGCGCCTTTACCTTTTACCATTATTAATGGGACATCAGCCGGCGCAATTAATTCCGCTGCGCTTGCCTGTTATGCTTCTTGTGCTCACTTAGCAAGTAAAAAGCTTGAATGGGTATGGCGCAACTTTTCCACCTCGCAAGTTTATAAAAGTGATTTTTTAAGTGTATTTTCACACCTCACTCGCAATATTTTAACGAGCTTTCAGTCTGAACATATTAACCACCCACCCGCAAGCTTGTTAAATAATCAACCGTTAAGAAAGCTGCTTAACGAGATACTCGATTTAGCACGCATTGAGCGTAATCTTCACAAAAACTACCTTGATGCGGTATCAATCACAGCCTCTAGTTATACAACGGGTGACTCTGTGGCGTTTTTTCAGTCGTTAACCCAACAGCCTTGGCAGCGAGCCAAACGCGAGGGACAAGCGACCCGCATTAATGTTGAACACTTAATGGCATCCAGTGCCATTCCAATGGTGTTTCCAAGTGTTAATGTGTACAACCATTACTTTGGCGATGGTTCAATTCACCAATTGTCGCCGTTAAGTCCTTCTGTGCATTTAGGGGCTGAAAAAATATTTATTATTGGTGTCGATGCACCCAAAGAGTTGCACCCACCTGGTTATCAACCCCACTATCCGGGGCTGTCTAATATTGCAGGTCACCTGTTAGATAGTGTTTTTACCGACACATTGCAGTCTGATTTAGAACGTTTACAGCGTATTAATCGTACGCTTGGGTTATTACCAGCGCGTGACAAGCACCAAGAACTGAAACAAATTGAAACCTGTATTATCAATCCATCGCAAAACTTTAATATGATTGCTGCGCAGTATTACGATGATATGCCATTAGCAATTAAAGTGTTGTTGCGCATGATCGGGGTGAAAAAACGTTCTCAATCCAGTTTAACGAGTTACTTGTTATTCGAAAAACGCTACACCCAAAAATTGATCGAGATTGGTTATCAAGATGGGCTTAAAAAACTGCCCGAAATACGGAAATTTTTAGAATTAGAGTAACTGACCCGTTACTCTAATCCATCAAGTAAAAAGCGTTCAACGCGCTCTACCCTGCGTGGTTTGCCTTGCAATACCAAAATATCACCGGCGAGCAAAACCGTTTGCTCAGAGGGCGATTCTATTTCACGGTCTTGACGACGTAATGCACGAACTGATACTCGGCGCTGCTCAAGCTTAAGTTCGCTTATCATGTGATTCACAGCGAATGCGTGTTCAGGTAAAGCGATAACATGTAAGTACTCTAATCGGTCTGAGCTGCTTTCTTCGCTGTCGAGCTTATCACCGGTAAAAAATCCATTTAAAAACTGATAACGATTACGGCGCTCTTTGCTCACTCTGCGAATAATACGGGTCATTGGTACACCCGACATATACAGTACGTGTGATACAAGCATTAAACTTGCTTCAAGGGTTTCTGGTACTACTTCTGTGACACCTAACTCTTTTAGGGTTTCGAGCTGTGAGTCGTCACGCATACGTACGAGTATCTTAACGGTGGGTGCAATTTGTTTTATCGCATCTACCACGACTTGCGTCTGCTCAAAGTCTGTAAACGTTATGATCACTAAACGAGCGCGTTCAACCCCTGCAGATTTTAAAATATCTTTTTGTTTTACATGACCAAATATAATTGGCTCACCTGCGGCTTTTGCTTCTTGCAATAAAATGGGATTGCTTTCTATTGCAACGTAATCAATGGCTTCGGGCTTTAAAAAGCGAGCGATTGTTTGCCCTACCCGCGAGAACCCACATATAACAACATGGTTATGATACAAGGGGCTGCTATTAGCTGGCTGTTGCCAATACTGCCCTGGCTGAGAAAGCAAACCCAAACGCTTTAGTAAAACAGGTGTTTTTTCAATAAGGTAAGGGGTCAGTGCCATAGACAACACGCCTACCGCAATTAAAAATGAGGCTTGCTCTGAGCTTATCAATAAATGCTGTGAAGCGAGTGCAATCAACACAAAGCCAAATTCGCCCATTTGCCACAGCATAATACCTGCTGCAACGGCATCTTGCTTTCGCTCGCCTATAAGCTGTGCAGAAATAGCCAGAACCGCAATTTTAAAAAATAATAAACCGACTAATACCGCAATAATCCAATACCAACTTTGCAGCACATACAAAATATCTAATTGCATTCCTACGGTAACAAAAAACAGCCCCATTAAAATATCGCGAAACGGTCTAATATCGGCTTCTAATTGGTGACGGTACTGGCTTTCACCGAGCATCATACCGGCCAAAAACGCTCCCAGCGCCATAGAAAGACCAAACAAATACGTTAAACCGGCTGCAAACAATGCCACTAACAATGTGGTGAGCACAAAGAGCTCGTCGGTTCTAACAAGCGCTATTTCTCTAAAGACTTTAGGCAGTACCCACTTGCCTATTGCCCATAACAAAATACACACAAAAGCACCTTTGGTTAATGCAAAGGCAAGTGCGCCAACAATTTCATCAGAGCCACTTTGAGCAAGTAAGGGGTAAATAATTAGTAAGGGCACGACAGCAATATCTTGAAACAACAACACGCCAATTGCTAACTGGCCACGCCGCTGATTTAACTCACCTGATTCTTTGAGTAACTTCACGACCACTGCCGTTGATGATAAAGCCATTAAGCTCGCAATCGTAAAGCTATTAAGTAAGCTGTACTCAAGTAACAGTAAAATCAACATGAACACTAGGCTTGTGATCACCACTTGCAATGACCCTAAGCCAAATACAATATTGCGCATTGCCATTAAGCGCGGCACTGAAAACTCAAGCCCTAAACTAAACAGTAAAAAAACAATGCCTAGCTCAGCTACAAAGTGCATTTCGTGGCTTTGTGCCATCCAGCCAATACCATGACTCCCCGCTAATAAACCCGTTGCAAGGTACGCCAGAATAGGAGGTAAGCCAATTCGCTTGAAAAACCAAACAAAAATGACCGCAGCTACGAGTAACCCAAAGGCTTGAATCAGCACATTTTGCAAGCAATTACCTCCTTCTACTTAATGATAAAGCCGAACCCTCGTTTAAATATAGCAACCATATGTTTTTCAGCCAGTTTAAAAAAGTGGCACAAATTTCGCTTTATTAAGGAGTATCTAACACTCCGGGGGGAGAACAATCATGGAAAATGTCCATATTTTGACGCAGCGAGTGACTGCAAGAGGCGACTTTATGCCGTTTTCGGCAGAACGTTACCGAATAAGTGAACAGCACAATACACATGACTTAGTGACAAAATTACAAACAACCCTGTCTATTGAGGGGATTTTGACTATTTTTGCCGAGCATGCAAAACAGCTCATCAATTTGTCTGGGTTGCAGTTTCAATCAGCTTTGGGTGTGTCTGAAAGTGTCGACAGCGATACCACGCACACTCCCTACTCGTTTGATTTAGATTTAGAAAGTGAGCGTTTAGGTCAGCTAATTTATTTTAGCCAATTTCCTATGGGGCAAGCTATCGAAACCAAACTACAGCAATTACATGCTGCGCTTGTTTACCCGCTTCGTAATGCAATTATGTACACACGTGTATTACGCTTGGCAACAAAAGATGCGCTAACGGGGTTAAATAACCGTAGTCAATTTAATGACAGCTTGGCACAAAGACTAGAGCGTTGTCGCCGTCAGCATCGTCCATTTAGCTTAATGTTGCTCGATTTAGACAACTTTAAACAAGTGAACGACAATTTCGGTCATAAAATTGGCGACGACGTACTACAAGAATTTGCTAACGTTTTACGTAACTGTGTACGAGGCACAGATTCAATTTTTCGCTTTGGTGGCGATGAATTTGCGCTGTTAATTGACGACCCTGAATTTACCACTAACAAAGTCATCGCAGATCGCGTTATGCGTTTAGTCTCGCAATCAAGCATAATGGCCCAATACGCTGTAACATCGAGCATAGGGTTTACGCTTGCGAATAACCAAGACTGCGAAAATGAAGTGTTTGCCCGCGCAGATAAAGGCCTATACCGTGCTAAAGCCGCGGGTAGAAACTGCGCAAAAGCGTACTAAAAGTCACATTTTTAAAGCGCAAAACAATTCGCAAATATCGTTACGAAAAGCCTAGCTTCCCCCGCTAGGCTTTTTTGTAGCCAATTTATAACCGAGTAATACCAACCAAAAACCTGCAAAAAAACCGCTCAGTAAATAAAGTAAAGCAGCCATTGTCGTTAGTGGCGACACAACCACGAGGGCGAGGGGTGTTAACACCCCTAAAATAAAAAACACGCCGCCTTTGCCTGACCAATACCCTAACAGCAATAACGAGCACGCAACGCCCCCCGCTAGCGCATAAAACAAGGTACTCATTTCAAGCTCAGCAAACGAAAAACCGGCAATAACCGCAACTATAATCGACACAATAAAACCCAGCGGTGCTTTATTAACTAGCGATAAACCAACATGAGCCTGTTCACTCATTTTCACTCTCCCAAAAAATGCCTTCATCTGAACTGTGCGTAGCACTGATAAAATAGCCAACCACTTGAACAAGCTGATCATTATAAAAAATAAGCGGCACTTGTGCACGAACCCAAGGAGCGACCTTCGCATCTTTAAACCAATGTTTGAGCGTATTTGACCCCGGCTTTTTAAGTGGCTTTATGCGCGCTTGCGGGCAATTAAACACCACTTTCACCTGCTCATCAGCCGTTGGCAATCGAATTCCTTTACCTGTTTTAAATCTTAAAGTTCGGCCATCCGATAAGGTTACGGTTTCAAGATTTATATCACATGATTTGGGTATTGGCTGTTCTGTAACGAAATACCAGTAATGTTGATGGCGACGAACTTGTCCGCTCGCTAAACAGATTTTTAATTGGGCATCGGCCTGTGCGTTTAAGCCCTGTTCAATAATTTGCTTAAGCTGATTTTCAGAGGGCATTTGATGTGTAAATTGCTTGAGCCACGCGCGCACAAGGTTTGCTTTACGCGTATCAGAAAAACCTTTAACCGCACAACAGCTTAAACCGCCGTGTTTATTTTGACAGTGCGCAAGGTCTGTTTCTGTGTATTCATCTAACAGTGATTGTTGCTGCTGTAATAAGCGAATACTGCGCGCAGCACTTTTCTCAAAGCCCTGAAAGCGGTCGTTTAAAACGGGGATCACCTGATGACGTAAAAAATTACGGTCAAAGCGCTCGTCGCTGTTTGAGTCATCTGTAATATGTTGAATTCCACGCTGTTCAGCAAATAGCTCTATTTGCTGGCGTGTCACATTAAGCAAGGGTCTAAAGCATACACGCCCAGATGACAACACTCTTTGCTGCTGCATTGCACTTAACCCTTGCAAGCCTGAGCCACGCTTTAGGCGCAAAAAGAACGTTTCAAGCTGATCATTTAAATGCTGACCTAGTAACAACACGCTGCCTTTTGGACTATGCGTATCGAGCGCATCATAACGTGCGTCTCGGGCTTGCGCCTCGAGGCTGGTTCGTGCTTGTGTTTCAATGTTCACTTTTATTGCTTTAAATGGCACTGCAAGAGAGCTGCATAACGTTTCACAAAATGATTGCCACTGCCCTGCATATTCACTCAAGCCATGATTTACATACACAGCATCCACACTCAGCGCCGTATTTTCACGGTGTAATTCAGCCATTAAATGCAAAAGCACCACAGAGTCGACACCACCAGACAAGGCAACAGTATACGCCTTGTGCCCCTTTGTAATTAGAGGCTCAAGTTCTTTACGAAAATCGGTATAAAGTGGCAAAGTTAACATCGACTGGCACGCTTAAAATAAATTGCGTTGTATTATAAAACAAAAAAAGCCGCAAAAGCGGCTTTTTCATCATTATGCTAATTAGCAATAACCAAACGACATTAAACGTTTGTAACGCTGATCAAGCATTTCATCAAGTGACAAGCCTTGTAAATCAGCTAAATCGCGCTTTAGTTGATTTTTAAGGTTACGCGCCATTGCATCATAGTTACGATGTGCGCCACCCAGTGGCTCTTCAATCACGTTGTTGATTAAATCTAGTTCTTTAACACGTGCAGCTGTTACACCCATTGCTTCTGCAGCGATAGGCGCTTTATCTGCACTCTTCCAAAGGATTGATGCACAACCCTCTGGTGAAATTACTGAGTAAGTGCTGTACTGCAACATGTTTACGCGGTCACCCACGCCTATTGCCAATGCACCACCCGAACCACCTTCACCAATAACAGTACAGATCGTCGGTACTTTTAATGCAGCCATCACTTTAAGATTACGTGCAATCGCTTCTGATTGACCACGTTCTTCTGCACCAACACCTGGGTATGCTCCCGGCGTGTCGATAAATGTCATGATAGGCATTTTGAAACGCTCAGCCATTTCCATTAAACGTAATGCTTTACGGTAGCCTTCTGGTTTTGGCATACCAAAGTTACGTTTGATTTTTTCAGCTGTATCACGCCCTTTTTGCTGACCAATAACCATGACTGGTTGGCCTTCAAAACGCGCAACACCGCCTAAAATAGCGGGATCGTTAGCAAAAGTACGGTCACCTGCTAGTTCGTCAAATTCCGTGAAAATGCGCTCGATGTAATCACGAGTATAAGGACGCAACGGATGACGGGCTAACTGTGAAACCTGCCAAGCACCTAACTCAGAGAAAATTTTCTCTTTCATTTCAGCGCTTTTTTCTTTTAATCGACTGACTTCCTCTTCTAATCCAAGGTCTAATTCGCCAGCGCGGCTTACATTTTGTAACTCTTCAATTTTTGCTTCTAATTCTGCGATTGGAAGCTCAAAATCAAGATAATTGAGGCTCATGCTCTAAACTACCTAATTAATTAAATTCTAGTTCTACATCTTGCGCCGCCATCAGTGATAACTTGTGAATTAAGTCATCACTAGGCGTAACACACCATTCGGTTCCTAACGTAATCTCAGCCAACGCATCAGGACGTTGATAGAATACTTTAATAGGACACGTGCCAAACTTATAAGGTTCAAGCACTTTTTGTAAATTATCGAAGAAGTTCGCCTCGATCTGCACCATATTCAGCGTCATTTTAATCGCTTTTATACGCTTTTCTCGCGCTTGAGCAATGGTGCATATGTCTCTGGCGGTCATTGTAATGCCACCGGAGAAGTTATCAAAGCTGACCTGTCCAGATATTACCAAGATATTGTTAACTTGCAGCATATCTTGGTACATTTCAAACTGTTCTGGGAATAAGCGTACATCAATACGGGCACTCTTGTCATCTAAAGTTACAAGACCCCAACGATTTCCCTTTTTATTTATGAGCGTACGCGCCGCAATGACTAAGCCTGCAGCGGTTGACTGCACGTCGCGATTCGTTGGCTGCAAATCAACCAAACGCCCCGAAGTATAATATTTAAGCTCTTTTCGGTACTGATTAATCGGGTGGCCCGTTAAATACAGCCCTAACGTTTCTTTTTCACCGTCTAACCATTCGTTATCCGTAAGGTCTGGGGCTTTAATAAAGGCTTGTTCAACTTCGTCTGGCTCTGTGGCTAATAAACCAAATAAATCAGCCTGACCAAGCGACTCTGCTTTATGATGCTGGTCTGCCGCTCGCATGGCATCTTTTAAACTAGCTAACAATGTTGCACGACCAGGCTGGGTTTTATCAGGGCCTAACTGATCCAGCGCCCCCGCATAAATAAGTTTTTCTACTACGCGTTTATTTAAACGTTTTAAATCAACGCGAGCGCAAAAATCAAATAAGTCTTTAAACGGGCCGCCTTCTTTACGCGCTTCTAAAATGGCTTCTACTGGGGCTTCACCCACCCCTTTAATCGCACCAATACCGTAAACAATTTGGCCTTTTAAGTTAACCGTAAACTTGTACTCACCCGCATTTACATCAGGCGGTAGCAAGGTTAACTTCATGTTTTCACATTCGTCGACCAAGGTAACAATTTTATCGGTGTTATCCATATCAGCCGACATTACGGCCGCCATAAACTCGGCCGGATAATGCGTTTTCATCCACAGAGTTTGATACGACACCAATGCATAAGCAGCGGAGTGAGATTTGTTAAAGCCGTAACCTGCGAACTTTTCGACCAAGTCGAAGATTTTTATCGCTAGTTCGCCGTCAATACCGTTCTTTTCTGCACCTTCTTCGAAGGTTGAACGCTGCTTGGCCATTTCTTCAGGTTTTTTCTTACCCATTGCACGGCGAAGCATGTCTGCGCCACCAAGGGTATACCCTGCCAATACCTGCGCAATCTGCATTACCTGCTCTTGATACAGGATGATGCCGTAGGTCGGCTCTAATATTGGCTGTAAGCTTTCATGTTGCCACTGTACATCGGGGTACGATATTTCTTCACGCCCATGCTTACGGTCGATAAAGTTATCTACCATGCCTGATTGCAGTGGACCCGGTCGGAATAATGCCACGAGTGCAATCATATCCTCAAAGCAGTCAGGTTTTAGACGACGAATAAGGTCTTTCATGCCGCGCGATTCTAGCTGGAAAACCGCGGTCGTCTCAGCGCGGAGCAATAAGTCAATGCTGGGTTTATCATCAAGCGGGATAGCATTGATATCAACGGGGTCTTTACCTTCGCGCGCTAAACGCTCGTTGGTCATGTCGAGCGCCCATTGCAAGATGGTTAATGTTCTTAAACCTAAGAAGTCGAACTTAACCAAGCCTGCGGTTTCAACGTCATTCTTGTCAAATTGAGTTACCGGGAACTTGCCTTCATCGTCGCAATAAAGTGCAGCAAAATCGGTGATCGTGGTGGGTGAAATTACCACCCCCCCTGCGTGTTTACCGGCATTACGTGTACACCCTTCAAGAATGCGACACATGTCGATAAGCTCTTTTACTTCTTCGTCACCGTCATAGGCTTCTTGTAAACGCGGCTCTACATCAAACGCTTTCGCAAGCGTCATACCGGGGTCGCCAGGGACTAGTTTTGATATGCGATCGACAAACCCATAAGGGTGGCCAAGTACACGCCCGACATCACGAATAACCGCTTTTGCAGCCATGGTCCCAAAGGTGATAATTTGCGATACCGCGTCGCGGCCATACAATGCCGATACGTGATCAATCACTTCATCACGTCTGTCCATGCAGAAGTCAACGTCAAAGTCGGGCATGGATACACGTTCAGGGTTCAAGAAACGTTCGAATAGTAAGTCAAATTCAAGTGGATCTAAGTCGGTAATTTTAAGTGCATATGCAACCAACGAGCCCGCACCCGAACCACGTCCTGGTCCTACTGGAATATTGTTATCCTTACTCCACTGGATGAACTCCATTACGATTAAGAAGTAACCCGGGAACCCCATTTGGTTAA
This sequence comes from Pseudoalteromonas sp. PAB 2.2, assembly GCF_001938575.1. NCBI lineage: Bacteria > Pseudomonadati > Pseudomonadota > Gammaproteobacteria > Alteromonadales > Pseudoalteromonadaceae > Pseudoalteromonas > Pseudoalteromonas sp. PAB 2.2. The sequence goes on along the minus strand of NZ_LYPI01000017.1, from coordinate 49,193 downwards.
TTACATCAAGCTCGATTTGTAAGCGCTCATCGTATTCTACGCGCTTTTCTTTTCGCTCTTCTTCATCGGGGAATAAAAACTGCAATCGCTCTTCAAGACCATCTTTCGATACTTTAACTAAGAATTCATCGATTTTGAGCGAGCCCGTTGGGTAATCGGGTAAGAAATAGGTGCCCAACTGCACGGTTACGTTACAGCGTTTTGCAATTTCAACGGTGTTTTCGAGCGCTTCAGGAATATCACTAAAGAGCTCAGCCATTTGCTCAGCTGTTTTTAGGTATTGCTGATCAGAAAAACGTTTTGGTCGGCGCTTATCTTCAAGGGTGTAACCATCATGAATTGCAACACGAATTTCGTGGGCTTCGAAGTTTTCAGGTTTTAAAAACACCACCTCGTTAGTGGCCACCACGGGCAGTTGTTCTTGGCTTGCTAATTCTACCGCTAAATGAAGGTAATCTTCTTCAAACGGGCGCTCAGTCCGAATAAGCTCAATATAATAATGGTCACTAAAGTGTTGCTTATAGAAACTCACCACCGACTCAATCAGGCCGGCATTGCCTTTAAGTAATGCTTTGCCTAAATCGCCATCTTTTGCGCCTGATAAAATTATGAGGCCATTTTTGAGCCCCACCAGCCATTCACGGTCAATCACGGGACGATGAAAAACATGCCCGCGTTGATACGCTTTAGAGATTAATAACGTGAGGTTTTTATAGCCTTCGTTATCTTTGGCTAAAATAGTTATTCGGCATGGTTCATCTTCGAATTCTGGGCTTCGTAACCAAAAATCAGCCCCCACAATTGGCTTAATTCCAGCGCCATGTGCAGCCCCATAAAAACGCACCAAACCACATAAGTTCATCTGGTCTGTTATGGCCAGCGCTGGCATTTGTAGCTCTTCTGCTTTGGCAACGATTGGTTTTGTTTTTGCGAGGCCATCCACCATTGAAAAATCAGAATGAACACGTAAATGAACAAATTGCGGCGCAGGCATTAGCGTTGCTCTCCTTTTAACGCCAAAATGCGCTGCACAGGTTTAAAGCTTTTGCGATGCTCATTAATAGCACCATACTGTTCTAGTGCAGCAAAATGCGCTTTGGTTGGGTAACCTTTATGTCCTGCGAAGCCGTATTCTGGATAGCGTTTATCGAGTTCAATCATTTCGTCGTCTCGGGCCACTTTCGCAAGAATTGATGCAGCCGAAATCTCTTCCACTAAGCTGTCGCCTTTAACTACCGCTTGCGCAGGTATGGTTAATTGGCTAGGAACGCGATTACCGTCAATAAATACAAACTCAGGTTTTACACTGAGTCCTTCAACCGCACGGCTCATTGCCAGCATAGTGGCATGTAAAATATTAAGCTCGTCAATCTCGCTTGGGCTACAACGACCAATGGCATAACACAGGGCTTTTTCTTTAATTTCTGCAGCTAAAAGTTGGCGTTTTTTATCCGATAATTTTTTTGAGTCGGCTAGTCCCACAATCGGTTTTGTAGGGTCGAGGATCACCGCGGCGGTTACTACGTCACCAACGAGCGGGCCACGTCCTACTTCATCAACACCGGCAATATAATTTACATGTGGTCGATCAATCTGCATTTAGTAACTCCGCGACTGCTGTTGCAGCTTGTTCGTTGGCATTTAACCTAATTTCTTTATGAATCGCTAAAAAGCGTGCTTTTAGTTCACTATTATCTGAATTTAACATAGGTGTGAGTGCATTTGTTAAATTATCAACATTACATTCTGTTTGTAGGTACTCGGGGACAAGCTCTTCATCGGCCAGTAAATTCGGTAGCGAAAAGTACTTGATGTTAAAGGTAAACAGCGTTTTAAATATCCAATAGCTCATTGGCTTTATTTTATACCCTACTACCATTGGCTTTTTATAGAGCATGCCTTCTAATGTCGCGGTCCCTGAGGCAAGTAAAATCGCATCGGCAGCTTGCATAGCAAGATTTGACTGGCCATCGAGTAACTGTAATTTTAAATGAGGGGCTGTTTTTTCTAGAATGTCACAAAACTGAGTTTTTCGTTTTTCGTTAACGAGTGGTACCACTATTTTCAGTGCTGGGTTTTCTGCCTGTAGTTTAGCGGCGGTCTGAATGTAAGTGTCACTCAAAAGACCCACTTCTGAGCCTCGGCTGCCCGGTAAAAGCGCCAATACTTTGTCTGAATCTGATAAACCGAGTGCATTACGCGCTTTGCTCTGATCATGCTCCAGCGCAATATCATCAGCCAGCGTATGACCAACAAATGTGCAAGGCACGTTGTGTTTGTCATAAAATGCTTTTTCGAATGGTAATAAAGCCAACACTAAATTAGTTGCTGCGCTGATTTTATGAATACGCTTTTCACGCCACGCCCAAACAGAGGGGCTCACATATTGAATTGTTTTGATACCCGCTTCTTTTAGCGGCTTTTCAACACGTAAATTAAAGTCTGGCGCATCGATACCAATAAACACATCAGGCGGATTATCTATAAAATGTTGCACGAGCTGTTTGCGAATTTTTAATAAGCGCGGTAAGCGCCCCAACACTTCAACCAGCCCCATTACCGACAACTCATCCATATCGAATAACGTTGTACAACCCGCAGCTTGCATACGCGGCCCTGCAATTCCTTCAAAAATAGCATCTGGGAAACGTACTTTAAGTGCTTTAATGAGCCCTTCACCTAAAATATCACCTGATAACTCACCTGCCACCAAGGCAATACGTAACGGCTTTGTTTGTTCTTTCATTCGTTGATAATTCGCAACTTTCTGCACTAATAAAAATGAGTTTACCGTGTTTTAGCAATCGGATAAATGTCACAGAGTTAATAAATACTAGAAATTAAAATTGCGATTAAAAGTTGCTCTAAAAGCCGTTTATAAAATAGATAAAAACAATGCCAGCACAGGGGGCTACTCACTTTTGAGTAAGTCAAAGGGGTTGAATTAGTAATTAATTACTTTCTTAAACTATAGATTAATCATTTGAAATATTTAGTTTTTATCTCTAATCTGTAGAATTAACGAACAATCGCTATCATATTAATTTCCTATTTTCTATTGACTAAAATAGATACAAGGTTAATATTCACGAAGTTTCAGTAATTACTGAAACTTTGAAAGCTATTTTTTTTGTCGTGTCTACCGCACCCTTTAATAAGGAGCTAAACAATGATAGATGAAACATTTGTGGATCTATCGCGATTGCAATTTGCAATTACTGCCCTCTTTCACTTTCTATTTGTACCACTCACTATAGGTATGACGTGGATTTTGGTGATCATGGAATCCGTTTATGTGATGACAGGTCGTGAAATTTACCGTGATATGACTAAATTTTGGGGTAAGTTGTTTGGTATAAACTTTGCGATTGGTGTGGCTACTGGTCTCACTATGGAGTTTGAGTTTGGTACTAACTGGTCTTATTACTCTCACTATGTGGGTGATATTTTTGGCGCTCCTCTGGCTATTGAAGGGTTGATGGCGTTCTTTTTAGAATCGACCTTTGTCGGCATGTTTTTCCTTGGTTGGGAGCGACTCACAAAACGCCAACACCTTGCAGCGACTTTTTTAATGGCTTTAGGCACTAACCTTTCGGCATTGTGGATTTTGATTGCCAATGGTTGGATGCAGAACCCTGTGGGCGCAGAGTTTAACTATCAAACCATGCGCATGGAAATGACCAGCTTTGCGGAGCTAGTATTCAACCCCGTCGCACAGGTTAAATTTATTCATACGGTGTCTGCCGGTTATGTCGCGGCTTCAATGTTCGTACTCGGCATCAGTAGTTGGTACATACTCAAAGGTCGTGATTTGGCCTTTGCGAAACGTTCATTCTCTGTTGCATCAGGTTTTGGCCTTGCCTCTATTTTATGCGTTATTTTACTAGGAGATGAGTCTGGTTATGAAGTAGGCGAAGTACAAAAAGTTAAACTGGCTACAATCGAGGCTGAATGGCACACAGAAGAAGCGCCCGCAGCATTTACACTGGTAGGTATTCCTGACTCTGAACAGCAAGTCACCCATGCTGCGGTTAAAATACCTTATGCGTTGGGCATTATTGCGACACGTTCGATTGATGAACAAGTCACGGGTATCAAAGATTTAGAAAAACAACACGAAACACGTATTCGTAACGGTATGCAAGCATACGAGTATCTCGAAAAATTGCGTGGTGGTGATGACTCCGCCGAGAACATTGCCAAGTTCGATACACTGAAAGCTGACCTCGGTTATGGTCTGTTGCTTAAACGCTACACTCCTAATGTGGTTGATGCCACAGAAGCGCAAATTCAGAAAGCGGTGAAAGACTCATTTCCGAAAGTGGGGCCCATGTTTTGGTCATTTAGGATAATGGTTGGCTGCGGTGTGATTATGTTAGGGGTCTTTGTACTGGCCTTTTACTATAACGCCAAACGCGTTATAGAGCATAAGCGTTGGTTACTCTGGGCCGCCGTGTGGAGTATTCCATTACCTTGGATTGCTATTGAGTTCGGTTGGATTGTTGCTGAATATGGACGTCAACCATGGGCTATTTCAGAAATATTACCCACATTTTTAGCAACCTCCTCGTTAACTGTAAATGATTTGCTGATCAGCATTACGGGCTTTATTGTATTTTACACCGGTCTAGCAACCGTTGAAGGTTGGTTGATGCTGCGCTTTGTTAAACAAGGGCCTAGCTCTTTGCACACAGGTAAATATCATCACGAACTCATTAAAGAAGACTCGCTAGCAGGCCAAGGAGTACAGTCATGATCTTTGATTACGAAACACTAAAATTAATCTGGTGGGTATTAATCGGTGTGCTCCTGATTGGCTTTGCTGTTACCGATGGCATGGATATGGGGGTGGCTATTTTGCTCCGCCTTGTTGGCAAAACAGATGTCGAGCGCCGAACCGTTATCAATACCATCGGGGCTCACTGGGATGGTAACCAAGTGTGGTTTATTACCGCTGGGGGTGCATTATTCGCTGCATGGCCTATGGTGTATGCTGCTGCATTCTCAGGCTTTTATTTTGCAATGATGTTGGTCTTATTTGCGCTGTTTTTCAGACCACTTGGGTTTGATTATCGCTCAAAAATTGAGTCAGCTCGTTGGCGAAATAACTGGGATTGGGGCTTGTTTGCAGGCAGTTTTATTCCTGCACTCGTATTTGGGGTTGCTTTTGGTAACTTGCTACAAGGTGTGCCTTATCATATTGACGATTTATTACGTGTAAGCTATCAAGGCTCATTCTTTGCTTTACTTAATCCATTTGCCATCGTTGCTGGCTTAATAAGTGTGCTTATGTTGGTTGGTCATGCGGGTATGTGGCTGCAACTTCGTACCGATGCAGACGTAGCCAAACGCTCAGCACAATATGGCCGATATGCACTTATGGCGTTTATTGTATTGTTTGCCTTAGCAGGTGTTTGGATATCGCAAATTGACGGTTATACAATCGTCAGCATGGGCGACACTCAAGGCTATGCGAACCCACTGGCTAAAACAGTAACGCAGGCACCAGGTGCATGGCTTGATAACTATACAAAAATGCCTCTAACGATGCTTTTCCCAGCGCTAACATTTGTGATGGCGGCACTGGCTATTGTGTTATCTAAATTACAAAAGCCTGCGTTAGCACTTGTTTCATCAAGCATCATGTTGGCTGGAGTTATTTTAACAGCAGGCATGTCAATGTTCCCGTTTATTATGCCTTCAAGCAACAACCCTAATATTAGTCTTACTATGTGGGATGCGGTTTCGAGCCATATGACCCTCAATGTTATGTTTGTTGTTGCCATTATTTTTGTTCCTTTAATTTTAACTTACACGACCTGGTGTTATGTGAAGATGTGGCGAAAAGTCACTATCGCTGAAATCGAAAACAACACTCACGGTAGCTATTAAGGAGATTTAATTATGTGGTATTTTGCCTGGATATTAGGTGTTCTATTAGCCTGTACACTTGGGGTAATTAACGTGATGTGGTACGAATTTCATCAACATAAAGATTCTATCGCTGATGATGAGCTAGAGCTGTACGCGAGACTCAAAAACAACGATGACAACTAAACCCCGACCAAATCGCGCGCAGCAGCAAACGCTGCGCGCTTTTTTAAAGCAGTATAGTCAGTCCGCTTCTGGGCTTCTTAAATTAAGCATTAGTCTGGGCACTTTCAATGCCCTGTTAATGATTGCCTCTTGTTACCTTCTTGCGAACGCGGTTCATCAAGTCATGTTTGAACAAGCAAACTTGCAAGCTGTAAGCCCTTTATTATGGCCTCTTGCGGGGCTAATTTTAGTTCGTGCTTTGTTGGTTGCGCTAAGTGAACGCGTGAGTAACCTTGCCGCGTTAAAAATAAAAAACGTGATGCGAAATACATTGCTAGAAAAGCTCAGCAAACTTGGGCCAGCTTACAGTGAACAAAAAGGTCACGGCGCTACACTTAATACCTTACACAATGGTGTTGAAGCACTGCATCAATATTACGCCAACTATATTCCAAGTGTGGCTTACAGTGCACTTATTCCATTCGCAATATTAGTGGTGATTTTTCCAACCGATTACAAAGCGGGCCTCATTTTCCTATTAACAGCCCCGCTTATCCCATTTTTTATGATTTTAGTGGGCCATAAGGCTGAACAGTTAAACCAAGAGCGTTGGCAACAGCTAGCGGTACTAGGAAATTACTTTTTTGACAGATTACAAGGACTGACTCAACTCAAGCTCTTTAATGCAACCAAGCGTGAGCTAAATAGCATAAGTCAGATTTCTGATGATTACCGTGGTGCGACCATGGGGGTGTTGAAAGTCGCCTTTTTATCATCTTTCGCCCTTGAGTTTTTAGCCACCATTAGTGTTGCCCTTGTTGCCGTTATCATTGGCTTTAGGCTGTTCTTTGGCACCCTCGACTTTGCCACTGGTTTTGTGGTGTTATTACTGGCTCCTGAGTTTTATTTACCGCTTAGGAAAATGGGCACCCACTACCATGCAAAACTTGAAGGTATCAGCGCTGCTGCTGATATGGTCGAGATTATTAATCACAGTGAAGCAGATGATCACACGGGTACTTCCCCTCTCCCATTACCACTTGAAGACATAAAATTAACCGCACTTAGCTATCACTACCCCGAAACAAACGAAGGGGTGACAGATATCAATTTAACACTACCTAACACGGGTTTAATTGCATTTGTTGGCGAAAGTGGCTCAGGGAAAAGTACTTTATTTGACTGCCTATTAGGTTTTCATCATCACGCTAACCACGCCATTAGCATCAACGGGCAACCCTTAAGTGACACAGCTTTAAGTGATTGGCATGCACAGCTTGCATGGATCCCTCAACACGCCACTTTATTTTACCGAAGTGTTGCCGACAACCTGCGTCTAGCCAAACCTGATGCATGCCAAGACGAGCTCATTGAAGCCGCCAGTAAAGCGGGCGCACTTGAATTTATTAACGCTTTACCACATGGCTTTGATACCTTACTGGGTGAGCAAGGTGAAGGCCTCTCCGGTGGGCAAAAACAGCGCATAGCGCTTGCCCGTGCATTTTTAAAAGATGCCCCAGTTCTACTACTCGATGAACCTACAGCACATTTAGACAGCCAAACAGAACAGCTTATCAACCAAGCAATCTGTGAATATGCGAAAAATCATTTAGTCTTGGTCATCGCTCACAGACTTAATACGGTAAAGCACGCTGATACCCTTTACGTAATGCAGCAAGGCAGCATTGTAGAGTCGGGCCGTTATAAACAACTGGTCAACGACGCAGGGCTATTTGCAAAACTGGTAAGTCGAGGTGAAGCCCATGCATAATTTTGTACGCTTACTTAAACTATGCAAACCGCATGCTGGCATGCTGTTACTGGGGGCTTTTTTAGCAAGCTTAACCGTGCTGGCTAATGTGGGTTTACTGGCTATTTCAGGCTGGTTTTTGGCCGCGATGGCTGCCGCTGGCATTGCTGGTGTGCAAATGAACTATTTTACTCCTGCAGGCGTGATCCGCTTTTTAGCGATTGTGCGAACCGCATCGCGTTATGGCGAGCGTATGATTACACATAACGCGACATTTTTATTATTGAGCGAGATTCGCGTAAAAATGTTCGCAACACTGAGTCGCCTCAATAATGTCGATTTAGCAATGAGCCGCAGTGCCGATTTAGTCAATCGATTACAAAACGATGTCGACGCGCTCGATAAGTTTTACTTAAATGTGCTGCTGCCAATCATCGTTGCGCTTTTTACTATCCCAATTGTGCTGGCGTTTATGGCAGCGTATAACGCCGACGTTGCATTGCTATGCTTTATTTCATTAATGGTTATAGGGGTGCTACTCCCGGCTTTACTAAGCCGTAAACTTCATAAAGAAGCGCATGTCGAAACACAACTTAGTGCAGAATTAAGAGCTGAACTTGCCGATACATTAAAAGGGGCAAGAGAGCTTGCTGTATATCAAGCACAAAACGCTCAACTCACGCATTGTGATTCTTTAAGCCAACAATACAATGCTCAGCTTTATAGCCGCCATAAAGCGGTTGCAAACAGCAATGGTTTAAGCACCTTGGTTATTCAACTGACTATGCTGGCAAGTGTGTTTATGATTATTCCATTGGTTTCTCTGGGCACCATGAAAAACGTTGAACTGGCTATGCTGGCGCTATTTGTTCTAGCAAGCTTTGAAACTGTACTCACCCTGCCTACAGCGTTTATAGAATTACCTCTGACCTTAAGCGCCGCAGAGCGCCTGTTCGTACTTGAAGACAATCACAGCAAAGCCAATACACAGCAAAATGAAATAGACAATCAATCAGCGCTCGGTCTTACGTTAAGTAATGTCAGTTATCAATACGCTGGAAGCACACGTAAGGCACTTAATAACATCAACGTGTCTGTCTGTGCTGCAAGCAAGGTTGCGCTGGTTGGTGCCAGTGGCAGTGGTAAAACCACGCTTGTTAATTTACTCACCGGTCTTTGGCCACTGCAATCAGGCTCTTTAAAGCTGACCACAAACGAGCACAGTTTTGAGCTTGAGAGCATGACACCTTCAGCACGCTTTAAACAACTGACAATTGTTGCGCAGCAGCATCATATTTTTGATGGCACTCTGCGTGAAAACCTACTCTATGCAGCGCCTGATGCAACAGATGAAATGCTTATTCAAGCCTGCGAACAAGCAGAACTCAGCTCTTGGCTTAACAATTTAAAGGCCGGGCTCAATACCCGTTTAGGCATAGCAGGTAGAAAGCTGTCGCACGGTCAATCACGCCGTATTGCAATTGCTCAAGCCATATTAAGGCACGGTAATTTAGTCATTCTTGACGAACCGACAGAAAGTTTAGATAACCACACTAAATACCATTTGCTTAATACACTTGAGACAGTTTGGGCAGATAAAACGATGCTCACTATTACCCATGACCCAGCCATGCTTAGCCGGGTTGATAAGGTCATTTGGTTAGAGCAAGGGAAAATAAGAGCAGTGGCCACTCATGCAGAGTTGCTTGCAAACGAAGCTGATTATGTTGAGCTGATCACGCGCTTTTAATCGAGCTGCTCAACGGTAACGTCAATCACACCGTGCTTTAAGGAAGCAATTTCTGAAAACGCCTGCTTAGATAAATCAATAATGCGACCGCGAATAAATGGGCCGCGGTCGTTAATGGTAACAATCACACTTTTGTTGTTGGCAAGGTTCGTCACTTTGACCCGTTTGCCAAACCTAAGTGTTTTATGAGCAGCACTCAAGGCTTGTTGATTAAAAGCCTCCCCGCTTGCTGTCGTTCGACCATGGTACTTGTCAGCGTAATAACTCGCTTTACCTTTTTCTATCGCGCCCTTTGGTACGGAAGGTGCGCTACTACAGCCACTCATTAGCAAGGTCGCTAACACTAAAATAAAGAGTTTGTTCATATTGATTGTCCTTTTTAATCAATAAATTTAGCAAATCATTGCTTAGTAAAACCTGAACTACAAATACAAAAAAGCCACCTGTCGGTGGCTTTTCGTCTATCGCTATTGATTAGCGAATGATTCCGCGCTCAGAACTTTTCACAAAGTCGATCATAAGCTGAACGGCTGGGTATTTTGCTGCATCTTCGCTGAGTTCAGCGATTGCCTCTTCTACACCTAGGCTCTTACGGTAAAGTGTTTTATACGCACGGCGTGTTGCCATTATTTCATCACTTTCAAAGCCACGACGTTTCATGCCTTCTGTATTGATAGCAACGGGTCCTGCTGGGGTACCAATCGTTGTAACAAACGGAGGAACATCTTTGTTAACGCCTGAATACATGCCAACAAATGCATGTGCACCCACTTTACAAAATTGATGAATACCCGAGTTACCAGCAAGGATAACCCAATCACCAATGTGTACATGGCCTGCAACAGATGCATTATTAGCAAAAATAACGTTATCGCCAATGACGGCATCATGCGCAACATGGGTGTACGCCATAAACAAGTTATTGCTACCAATTTTAGTAACGCCTTGGTCTTGGATAGTACCACGGTGGATTGTTGCACATTCACGAATTACGTTGTTATCACCGATAATTAACGTAGTTGGCTCATTAGCATATTTTTTGTCTTGGCAAGCTTCACCAACCGATGCAAATTGAAAAATATGGTTACCAGAACCTATTGTCGATGGGCCTTTAACAACCACATGAGACTCAATGATACAGTTATCACCAATTTCTACATCATTACCAATGTAGCTGTATGGGCCAACTGAAACATTATTTCCAAGCTTCGCACCTGGTTCGATTATCGCCGTAGGATGGATCACTGTTAAAACTCTCTTCTCGCACACATGATTTCGGCAGTACACACTACTTTGCCGTCAACTTTTGCTTCTGCTGCAAATTTCCATATATTGCGGCGCTCTTTTACAAACTCTACATGCAAATGCATCGTATCGCCAGGTAAAACGGGTTGCTTGAATCGCGCATTATCAATCGCAGCAAATAAATAAAGTTCATTTTCGCTGCGGTTTTCAACTGTTTTAAAACCAAGTAAACCAGTCGCTTGAGCCATTGCTTCTAAAATCAACACACCTGGGAAGATTGGTTGATTAGGAAAATGTCCCGTAAAAATAGGTTCATTCACTGTTACATTTTTAATAGCATGTAACGACTCGCCTGGCGTGTAATCTAGTACACGGTCAACAAGCAACATCGGATAACGATGCGGAAGTAAACTCAAGATATCTTGGATATCAAGACTATTTAATTCATTTGCCAAAATAGCTTCCTTATTTGTCTTCAATATTGAGTGACTTTGTCAGTGACTCAAGTGCTTTAATGCGGTCTTTCATATCACCTAAATTACGGATATGGGCGATACTGCGTCGCCATTCTTTATTGGTTAGATGCGGTAAACCAGATGAGTAGATCCCAGGTTCAGTGATTGCCTTTGTCACCATACTCATGCCCGTGATTATAGCACCATCGCATACGCTAATGTGACCATTAATTGCGACCATGCCACCAATCTGACAATTCTTACCAATCACGGTACTGCCAGCAAAAACAGTGCAACCAGCAACGGCTGTACCTGAACCGATCTCGACATTATGCGCTATTTGACATTGATTATCGATAATTACATTACTATGGATGAGTGTGTCGTCAAGTGCACCACGGTCAATGGTGGTCGATGCCCCAACTTCAACTTTATCACCTATAATAACGCGACCCAGCTGCGGAATTTTCACCCACTCGCCACGCTCATTTGCATAGCCAAACCCGTCACTGCCGACCACAGTATTCGCCTGAAATAAGCAGTCACTGCCAATTTCAACGTCGTGGTAAATAGTGACATTAGCCCAAAGTTTAGTGCCTTGACCTATTTTTGCATTTTCGCCAATGAAACAACCAGGGCCAATTTGCACATCATTTGCAATCACGGCACCGGCTTCAATCACGACGTTAGCAGCAATCGCGACATTATCACCAATTGAGGCTGAATCGTGAATGACTGCACTCGGATGAACACCCGTCGTAGCAGAGCGTGGCGTCGTGTCCATTAATTGAGCTAGCTTGGCGTAGCACACGTACGGGTTAGCAACAATAATCTTGTTACCCGCAAAATACTCAGCGTCGGCAGGTGATAAGATCACCGCACTGGCTTGAGTATCATCTAATTGCGAGCGATATTTCTTGTTCGCTAAAAATGCAATATGCCCAGTACGGGCATTTGCAAGTGTTGATATTTTTTTAATCTCTGTAGCGCCATCACCCTGAAGTTCGGCGCCCAGAAGATCCGCAATCTGCGAAAGCGTGTAGTTTTGCATATATGGTTTCTATTGCTTACTTACTTTTTCAACTACTTTATCTGATAAATCAGATACTGTTTTAGAGTTAACGTAAATTGTGGTTTCTTTCACTTTTACTTCGTCAAACTTGCCAGCTTTAGCAACTTCTTCAATTGCATCTAAGATTAGCTTTTGTACTTTCGCTAATTCTTGGTTTTGACGCATTTTGATTTCTTGCTCTAAAGGACGGCCTTTTTCTGCAAGTTGTTGTTGCATACCTTGAATCTTAGTACGTAATTCTTCTTTTTGCTTGTCGCTCATTGTCGTTGCTTCACGCTTGAACTTTTCAGCTTCAAAACGGATATCACCTTGCAGCTTTTCAAGCTCCTGACGACGCTCTGAGAATTCAGCTTCAAGTGTTTGTTCAACTTTCGCCATTTGAGGGATTTGTTTATAAATTTCTTGCATGTCTACAATCCCCACCTTGTGCGCAAAAGCATTAGTAGATAGGCCCATAGACAATGTAGCAAGAAGTGCAAACGCTGTTGATTTAAATGATTTTTTCACAAAAAACTCCTTTAGAATGTATTACTAATATTAAAGCTGATGGTCTTCGTATCGTCATCTTCTTCTTTTTGCAATGGATACGCAAAACTGATCAGCATTGGACCCATTGGAGAGATCCATTGTAGTGATAGACCGGTTGACACCCTAAAGCGCATAGGATCTGAATAATCCTCTAGTTTAGCGCGTTGATCAGGTAACAAGTTTTGATAACGGTCAATGTTAAACTCTGTATCCCATACGTTCGCAGCATCCACGAAGAAGCTTGTACGTACAGAGCTGGTGTTTTCTTCATCTAAGAAAGGCGTAGGAACAATAAGCTCCATACCTGCAACCGCTTTGGCGTTACCACCAATTCGGCCTCGAGGTATTAATACATCAAATTCTGATGCGCCACCGATACTGCCTGTTGTTGTGCCATCTGGCAGTGGTGTGCCCGGAATACTTTGTGGCTCACGAGACACCGCGCGCGGTAGAATTGTATTACGGTCAAAGCCACGCAGTTCCATCTCGGTGATACGGAAAAACTCTTGGAAAGGCAGCGTTTGGTCATAACCATTTGTTGTGCCATAACCATTACCATAAGCAAGGGCTGCACGCGTTGAGAATACCCAACGATGGTCATTACTAATTGGCCAGTAAAAACGTGAATCATAATTTAGCTTAAAGTAAGTTAAATCTGAATTCGGCGTTGTACCAGTTAAGTTAAGTGACTGACGCGAACCCGCTGTTGGGAATAAACCACGGTTTACAGTAACACGCGACCACCCTGCACTCAGCTCAAACTTGGTAAAGTCGAAACCAGCATCTGGATTCTCTGGGTCTAAGAAGGTTTCACGCATTACACGTGTTTGCTCATATTCTGCAATATCAGACAGTTCTTCTTGAATCCAACGGAAACCAAAGTTAATACGGTTCACCGCATCAATTGGGAAACCAATATTGGTACCAATACCATAACTCTTCGATTTATAGTCGATAAGACTAAATTTGCTCGCATCATAGTTGCTATAGAAGATACTGCTTCCTTGCGATACACCATCTGGCGTAAAGTAAGGGTCGGTATACGACAAGCTGATACGCTCAGAACCACGTGAGGTATTAATGTTAAAGCCAATTTGGTTACCGGTGCCTAAGAAGTTTGATTCACTCACACCAATATTAAATTGCAGACCCAAGTATGAACCATACGCAAGGCCCGCATTAAAGCTACCAGCAGATTGTTCTTTAACCGTAAAGTCTACATCAACTTGGTCGTCAACACCGGGAACTGGCACCACATTAAAATCAACACTTTCCATGTATGGAAGACGTTGAATTTGTAATTTTGAACGCTCAAGATTTTGATTTGAAAGCCATGCACCTTCAAGCTGTGTCATCTCACGACGAACAACTTCATCGGCAGTATTTTGGTTACCACCAACAATGATTCGGCGAACATATACACGCTTACCTGGATTAACAGACAGTGTCAGTTGCACTTCTTTCTTTTCATCATCAATCTCAGGAATGGTGCGCACTTCTGCGTTTGCATAACCAAAACGTGCTAAGTAGCTTTTGATAAATTCTTCAGATGACGTAACCACTGAGCCATTATAAAGCTCACCAGTTTTTAGCGGTATAACACTCTTAATTAGCTCTTCTCGACCTAATAAATCACCGATGAAGTCAAAACCCTTTACGGTGTATTTTACACCTTCGGTAATATTAGCTGTTACATAAACAGAATCGCGCTCAGGGCTAACCGATACCTGTGTTGAATCGATATTAAAACGCAGGTAACCACGGTCTAAGTAGTAACTACGAATTTTCTCTAAATCGCCTTCAATGGTTTGCTTTTGATAACGGTCACTCGACATAAACTTCCACCATGGCAAGTCTTGTTGTGACTCAGCAAGTTTTAGCAATTCTTCGTCAGAGAATAACTCGTTACCCACGAGGTTTATTTGACGAATTGACGCGGCGTCACCTTCATCAAACTTAAATAATAATTTTACACGGTTACGTGGCAGCTTTGTGATGCTAACTTCCACTTTTGCATTGTATTTACCAATACTGTGGAAAAACTCAACTAAGCCTTTTTCAATGTTATCAAGTACCGTTTTATCAAGCGGCTCACCAGTACGAATATCTTGCTGGTCTAGCGACTCGTTTAACTGCTCATCTTTGATGTCTTTGTTACCATCAAACTCAATGAGGCTAATCGTAGGGCGCTCAGTTACTCGAAAAATGACGTTATTACCGTCACGTAACGCTTTAATATTGTCAAAGTGACCAGAGCGATAGAGAGCCTTTATGGTTCTTGAAATTGTGTACTCATCAATATTATCGCCCACGTTGATCGGAATATGGGTTAGCGCTGCACCTAGAGCAACACGTTGTAAACCTTCAACTTTTAAATCTTCTACAATAAAGGAGTTTTGGCCTAGGGCTGCAAAGCTTGCACCTAATAAACTTGAAACTGCCAAATGTTTTTTTATAGCCATTTTGTTATCTTTATCCTTTACAACTGTATTACCGCTCAACACCTTATAAATTAAACTTTTGCGGTGTTTTACAATCGTGTTCAAATTGGAATTTTTCACTTATTTGTTATAAACGCGATACATCATTGAACAAAGCGAAACATGTTAAAAATATGAGTAGCAAGGCACCCACTTTAAAACCAAATTCTTGCGTCTTTTCAGAGACCGGCTTTTTGCGAAAAAGTTCAATTATGTAATACATTAAGTGCCCACCATCAAGCACTGGCAACGGTAATAAGTTAAATACGCCAAGGTTTACACTGATCAAAGCTAAAAAGCTTAAAAATGCAACCAAGCCATAGCTTACGCTAGTTCCCGCTCCAACTGCAATGCCTACAGGGCCACTTAAATTTTTAACCGAGACTTGACCTGTAATTAAATTACCAATCATGTCAAAACTTAGGGTGATTAAACGCCATGTTTCTTGTATGCCCAGCACAATACTATCGACAGGGCCATAATGTCTAGTTTCAATATAATTTTCTGGCCATGCTTCAACTACAGGAGCCACACCCAAAAAGCCCTGCGCTACACCATCTGCATTGGTTCTGCTCTGAGGTGTCACAGTCAACTTTCTTATACTATCTTGCCTTTGTACACTAAATTGTAAGGATTTGTTAGGTGATTGCTGAATAACTGAAACTAACTGGGTCCAACTGCTGATATTTTCGCCATTTACAGCCACAATTGTGTCATTAACCTGTAAACCAGCCAGCTCAGCGGCTGAGTCTTTAGTGATTTGCGCAACGGTTAATGTTGCTTCAGGTCTAAAGGGCACAATACCGATTGAGGTCAATGGTGGGACATCTTGCTGATCAAGTTTCCAACCATCTAGATTTAAAGTGCGGACATGTTTTTGGTAATTCTGATCACGTAATGTGACGACCACACTTTGCTCACCTAAACGGCTCATTAATGAGAATGTGGCATCTTGCCAAGTGCTGATATCATCTTCACCAATTTTAATAATTTGTTGATTAGGTTCGATCTTAGCCGCTGCAGCACGACTGCCCTCGGTTACAGACCCCACCACAGGCTTTAATGATTGCACACCGACCATGTACATTACAGCAAGTGCAAAAATAGCGAACAAAAAATTGGCCATAGGACCTGCTGCTACAATCGCAATTCGCGCTTTCACTGACTTAGCATTAAATGATAAATGACGCTCTTCAGCAGGCACTTCATCGACACGCTCATCCAGCATTTTAACGTAGCCACCAAGGGGAATAGCAGCAATAACATATTCCGTTTTGTGTTTGTCGTACCACTTAATCAGTGGTTTACCGAAACCTATTGAGAAACGTAGCACTTTTACACCCGCTTTACGGGCTACCCAAAAATGCCCATACTCATGGACAGTCACTAAAATACCCAGTGCCAAGATAAACGAACCAAGGTTCCAGAAAAAATCAAACATGTTAGTTCAGACCCCTTTTTATAAACTCACTCGCTTTGATACGTGCAGCTTCATCACACGCTAAAATCTCTTCCAGCGTGTGTACGTTCACATCTTCAGTCGCGTTGAGTGTCTGTGAGTTTATACGGTAAATATCAGTGAAACCGATTTGCCCATTTAAAAATGCAGCGACGGCAATCTCATTCGCAGCATTGACTGTTGTTGTTGCACCCTGTCCCATTTCACACGCATCAATCGCCAGTTTAAGGTTAGGGTAACGAGCATAATCAGGTTTGGTAAATGTAAAATCAGCAATCTGAGAAAAATCAAGCGGCTTAACCCCTGCATCAACACGTTCAGGAAACGCCAGTGCATGCGCTATCGGTGTACGCATATCAGGATTTCCCATTTGCGCAAGCACCGAACCATCTTGATATTGCACCATAGAATGAATGATACTTTGTGGGTGGATCACCACTTCAATATCGCTGGCATGGCAATTAAACAGCCATTTAGCCTCGATAAACTCAAGCCCTTTATTCATCATGGTTGCTGAGTCGACTGAGATTTTTTGTCCCATAGACCAATTTGGGTGCGCAACAGCTTCTGCCACAGTGACCGATGACAAACTCTTTAAGTCACGTGTCAAAAATGGCCCACCAGAACCTGTCAGTAATATTTTACTCACGCCGTTGTCGGACAGTAACCCCGCAGAGGCTTGCAGTTTTGCTGGCATACATTGAAAAATAGCATTATGTTCGCTGTCAATCGGCAACAAGGTTGCACCGTGTTGTTTTACTTTATCAATAAACAACTGACCCGACATAACTAACGACTCTTTATTGGCAAGCAGTACTTTTTTACCTGCTTCAACCGCACTTAACGTGGGTAATAGACCTGCCGCGCCGACAATGGCCGACATAACTGTATCAACATCACCATGCGCCGACAGCTCACTCATAGCAGTGACACCCGCGAGCACAGCTGTTGTACAAGCGGTATTAGCTAACAACGATTTTAATTTATTTGCAGCGTTCTCATCCGCCATCACTGCAAATTTAGGCTGATGCGTAATACACAACTCTGCCATTTTTTCTGCATTTTGCCCGGCGGTTAATGCAAAAACAGCAAAACGATCTGTATTTCTAGAAACAACGTCTAAGGTGCTTAAACCGATTGAGCCAGTTGCGCCAAGTACGACAAGCTGTTCTATTTTGCTCATAAACTTAACGTCCATGCATAACAAAGCACAAAAATAGGCGCCGCAGCTGTTAAACTGTCAATACGGTCCAAAATGCCGCCATGACCGGGTAGGCATGAGCCACTGTCTTTTAAGCCGACTTCACGTTTAAACATACTTTCTAATAAATCACCGACTGCTGAAAACAAGGCGATAAACGCGGTCATTACGGCGTAGATAGGCCATACTGCCATGTCTACATTGGTAAAGTGACAAAACGCCAAAACAAAAATAACCGCGGCAACAATGCCACCCAATAGACCTTCAATCGTCTTATTTGGGCTGACTTTCGGCATGAGCTTGCGTTTACCTAGGTTTTTTCCGGTGAAATAAGCGCCGATGTCTGCGCTCCATACAATACCTAGCACGACTAAAATAAGCACTGATCCAAAATGCGTCGACTCGGTATACCCTGCACTTCTTAAGGTATTGAGCGCAAGCCACAACGGTACTAAAGTAAGGAATCCTGCAATCGCGCGCATGAGAATGCCTTCATTCCATGCTTTTGCCATGGCTGGGTAGCGCCATACTAAGTACGTCGCAACAATCCACCATGCAAATGAAAGGGTAAATAAATAGTTCGCGTCACCAACAAGCTGACCATTTTGCCACAACGCTTCAATAGGCCAATGCCAATTGAAAAGAGCAAGAATGACCGCCGTGGCTGCCACAAATGAAAAACGTTTAATTTTATCGCACAGGCCCATAAAAGCTGACCATTCCCACGCACCAAGTAAAACAATACCAGCGGCGATATAACTAAATAATGTTAGTGGGGTATAAAAAACCAGTACAAGTGCAAGCGGTGCCAGCACCAGCGAGGTTAAAATTCGTTGTTTAAGCAATGTGTGTACCTTCAACTAGTAATTAGGTCTCGGCGAGTAATTGTTTTATTTGTTCGCCGGTACAACCAAATCGTCGCTCTCTGGCAACGTAACATGCGACAGCATCAGCAAAAGCAGCTTCATTGAAGTCTGGCCAAAGCGTATCGGTAAAGTAAAGCTCAGCATAGGCAGCTTGCCATAAAAGAAAATTACTAATGCGTAAATCACCACCAGTGCGGATCATTAAATCAAGCTCACCTTGACCTGCCATACTCATGTGTTCATTCATGAGGTCTTCTGTAATCTCTTCAGCTGCTAATTCACCCGCAGCGACTTTTTTTGCAAGTGCGGTTGCTGCGTTGGTTATATCCCAACGACCGCCATAGTTAGCTGCAACATTTAATTGTAGACCCGTATTATTACGAGTTAATTCATGGGCTGCATCAACTTTGTTTCGCAAACTTTCTGAAAAGCGCGATAAATCACCAATAATAGTGAGCTTTACATTATTCTTATGAAGTTTTTTAACTTCTTTGCCCAGTACGAATAAAAACAGTTCCATGAGTGTATTTACTTCGTCTTCTGGACGTCGCCAATTTTCACTACTAAATGCGAATAGTGTTAACGACTGTATACCTAAGCGAGTACAAAATTGCACTGATTGACGAACCGCATCAACGCCCTTTTTATGCCCATATACACGTGGGCGATTTTTCGCTTGCGCCCAACGACCGTTGCCATCCATGATTATAGCGACATGCTTAGGCAAACTTTGCTGGGAAATTTTATCAGCGTTAAGAACCATAAATATCGAGTATTCCATAAAAAAACGCCGTCTAGTATACCCCAGACGGCGTTTCAAAACTAATAAATTTAGTTGCTTAGATTTCCATCAACTCTGCTTCTTTCGCAGCCAGCTGTGTATCCATCTCTTTAATGAATTTGTCCGTTAGCTTTTGAATTTCATCTTCAGCTTGGCGTGCTTCATCTTCAGAAATATCTTTATCTTTCAATAAGCTCTTAATATCGCCATTAGCATCACGACGAATATTACGAATGGCAACACGGCCACCTTCAACTTCACCACGCACAATTTTGATAAGGTCTTTACGACGCTCTTCTGTGAGTGGAGGAAGTGGTACACGGATTACAGTACCTGCTGACATAGGGTTTAAACCTAGGTCAGATGCCATAATTGCTTTTTCTACCGCTTGTGCAAGCGACTTATCAAACACACTAATTGCAAGAGTACGAGAATCTTCAATCGTCACATTTGCAACTTGGTTTAATGGCGTGTCTGCACCGTAGTAAGACACTTGAATGCCGTCTAGTAATGCTGGGTGAGCACGACCTGTACGAATTTTAGATAATTGACTGCCTAGTGCCGCAACACTTTTTTGCATGCGCTCTGACGCATCTTTTTTGATATCGTTAATCACGGTTCAATCCTAATCTATTTAACAATTTCATCTGAGGCTTGTGAAGAGATAAGCGTTCCTTCATCTTCGCCCATAATAACACGCTTAAGCGCGCCTGATTTATTCATATTAAAAACGCTTAAAGGCATTTTGTGGTCACGTGCAAGTGTGAATGCCGCCAAATCCATCACCTTTAACTCTTTTTCGATGATCTCATTGTAGCTTAAGTGGCGATATAGTGTAGCTTCTGGGTTTTTAACTGGGTCATCAGAATAAACACCATCTACTTTCGTTGCTTTGATCACGGTGTCAGCTTCAATTTCAATACCACGTAAACACGCAGCAGAATCTGTTGTAAAGAATGGATTACCTGTGCCCGCAGCAAAAATAACAACACGGCCAGATTTTAATAAGCTAATCGCTTCAGCCCAGTTGTATGCATCACACACACCATTAAGTGGAATAGCAGACATTAGACGACAATTAACAAATGCACGGTGAAGCGCATCACGCATCGCTAAACCATTCATTACAGTCGCTAACATACCCATGTGGTCACCTACAACGCGGTTCATACCCGCTTCGGCTAATGAACCACCACGCAAGAAGTTACCGCCACCGATAACTAAACCTACTTCTACGTCGAGCTCTACAAGTTCTTTAATTTCTTGCGCCATACGGTCAAGTACTTTCGGGTCGATGCCGAAGCCTTCGTCTCCCATTAATGCTTCACCGCTAAGTTTAAGAAGAACACGTCTAAAAATAGGTTTACGATTGATAGTCATAGTATTTGGGCCAGCCTTAATAATGAGATAAAAAATAACCGCGCTTATGGTTACACATAAAACGCGGTTATTTTAAAGAATTTTCGTCAGTGACGCAAAAGCTAATAGCAGATTAATTTCATCTAATTATCGTTGCGTCACTTACGTTGAAAATTACTCGCCTTTTGCAGCAGCGATTTGTGCAGCAACTTCAGCAGCGAAATCTTCTTCTTTACGCTCGATACCTTCACCAACTTCTAAACGGATGAAGTTAGTAACAGTTGCGCCTTTCTCTTTAAGAATTTCACCAACAGTTTTCTTAGGTTCCATGATGAAAGCTTGACCAGTAAGAGAGATCTCACCAGTGAATTTCTTCATACGACCAACAACCATTTTCTCAGCGATTTCAGCAGGCTTGCCTTCGTTCATCGCGATGTCGATTTGAACTGCTTTTTCTTTTTCAACAACGTCAGCTGGAACGTCTTCTGGGTTTACGAACTCAGGCTTAGACGCAGCAACGTGCATTGCAACGTGCTTAAGTGTTTCTTCGTCAGCATCACCTACTACAACAACACCGATACGGTCGCCGTGGCGGTATGCAGATAGTTTTTCACCGTCGATGTACTCAACGCGACGAACGTTGATGTTTTCACCGATTTTAGCAACAAGTGCAACACGTGTTTCTTCGAACTGTGCTTTAAGTGCATCGATGTCTGCTTTTGATTCAACAGCAGCATCTAAAACTTCGTTAGCAAAACCAAGGAAGTTTGAGTCTTTAGCAACGAAGTCAGTTTGACAGTTAACTTCAAGAAGTGCAGCGAAACCGTTGCCTTCTTTAATAAGGATTGTACCTTCAGCAGCGATGTTACCCGCTTTTTTAGCAGCCTTTGCAGCACCGCTCTTACGCATGTTTTCGATCGCTAACTCAATGTCACCGTTAGTTTCAGTTAACGCTTTTTTACAATCCATCATGCCAGCGCCAGTACGCTCGCGTAATTCTTTAACTAGGGCAGCAGTTACAGCCATTAGAATATCCTCAATTGAATTCTGTTATTAGGGAAGCGGTATAGGCCGCTTTACAAGAATAACAAGTCTTCACCTTAAGTAAGATGAAGACTTGATGACAGCTAATTATTCAGCTTCTACGAAGTCGTCTTTCTCAGCTTGAGCAACGATGTTGTTCTCACGACCTTCAGTGATCGCAGCTGCAACAGCACTTGTGTAAAGGTTGATAGCACGGATCGCATCGTCGTTACCAGGTACGATGTAATCAACACCGTCTGGGTTAGAGTTAGTATCAACGATAGCAACAACTGGAATACCTAGGTTGTTAGCTTCACGGATAGCGATGTGCTCGTGGTCTGCATCGATAACGAAAAGTGCGTCAGGAAGACCGCCCATATCTTTGATACCACCAAGGCTCTTTTCAAGCTTTTCCATTTCACGAGTAAGCATTAACGCTTCTTTCTTAGTTAATTTCTCGAAAGTACCGTCTTGGCTTTGTGCTTCAAGGTCTTTAAGACGCTTGATTGATTGGCGAACTGTTTTCCAGTTAGTCAACATACCACCTAACCAACGGTGGTTTACGTAGAACTGATCGCTTTGAAGAGCTGCTTCTTTAACTGCTTCGCTTGCTGCGCGCTTAGTACCAACGAAAAGTACTTTACCTTTGTTAGAAGCTGCGTTCGATAAGAACTTAAGTGCTTCATTGAACATTGGTACAGTTTGCTCTAGGTTGATGATATGTACACGGTTACGAGCGCCGAAGATGAAAGGCTTCATCTTAGGATTCCAGTAACGTGCTTGGTGACCAAAGTGAACACCAGCTTGAAGCATATCGCGCATTGAAACGTTTGCCATTTGTAAATTCCTCTAATAGTTTAGGGTTAGGCCTCCACATATCCCATAGCACCAACACCTAAGTTAATTTGTAACTTATGTGCACCCAAGTGTATGTGACGATACGTGTGTGTGTTAAAATAAAATTGTGTTTGTCTTAAATACAAAAAATCAGTAAAGAATTTATTTGTAAAAAGACGGCGCGCTTTATACCATATTAAAATTGAAAACTCAACATTCAGTGCAAAAATTGTGCACTGAAAAATGACCTGAAAAACAACTTTGGAGCCTCAATGAGTGCTGTGATCAAGACCCCTGAAGAAATCGAAAAAATGCGTGTTGCCGGGCGCTTAGCCGCTGAGGTACTCGAAATGATAGAACCGCATGTGGTGCCTGGTGTAACCACAGATGAATTGAATACAATTTGCCACGATTACATCGTTAATGTGCAAGACGCGATTCCAGCGCCGCTAAACTATCACGGTTTCCCTAAATCAATCTGCACCTCAGTGAATCATGTTATTTGTCACGGTATTCCTAACGACAAACCTCTCAAAGAAGGTGACAGCGTTAATATCGATGTAACCGTAATTAAAGATGGCTTTCATGGTGATACCTCAAAGATGTTCCATGTAGGCACACCCAATATTCAAGGCAAACGCCTTGCTGATATAACCCAAGAAAGCCTTTACCTTGCCATAAAAATGGTAAAACCAGGTGTTCGCTTAGGTGACATTGGTGCCGCGATTCAAAAGTACGCAGAAAGCTTTAATTATTCGATTGTACGTGAATATTGTGGTCATGGTATCGGCGCTGAGTTCCACGAAGAACCTCAAGTAATGCACTACGGCAAACCAGGTACAGGCGAGGTGTTAAAAGCAGGAATGTGTTTAACAATTGAGCCAATGGTGAACGCAGGAAAACGCCAATGTAAGTTATTAAAAGATAACTGGACTGTCGTTACAAAAGACCGTTCATTGTCTGCTCAGTGGGAACACACACTGTTAGTGACTGAAAATGGTGTTGAAATTTTAACGCTCCGATCAGATGATACTATCGACAGGATCATCGAACACTAGGAGCCAGCCCCTGTGGCATTACCCAACAAAGTAAAAAAGTTGCTCAGCCAAGCTGAGCAACTTAGCGATTATCGCGACTGTTCTGGTTATTTTTATAAGTGGCTACAGAACGAATTTTCTAAACAACCCGTCAGCAACTTAATCAATGCCCGCGCTGAGTTTATTGACCGCTTATTGATTAAACTGTTTCACGACTTTGACCTTGCCCACGAAAGTGATTTAGCACTTATTGCTGTCGGTGGTTATGGGCGTGGCGAGCTACACCCCTACTCCGATATTGACTTTATGCTGCTGGTTAGTGAACAACCAAGTGACGCTGTATGCGAAAAAATTGGCCAGTTCGTGACGATGCTATGGGACCTCAATCTCGAAATTGGTCACAGTGTTCGCACTATTGAACAAGCACTGGAGCAAAAACGTGAAGACGTTACTTTTGCCACCAGCTTACTCGAAAGCCGTTTAATATTTGGCAATCACATTGAGTTTGAAAAACTCAAAATGCACTTAATCGACACGCCAATTTGGCGCTCTGATGAATTCTTTTTGGCAAAAGTACAAGAACAACAATTACGCCATAAAAAATGCCATGGAACCGCCTATAATCTTGAGCCTAATATTAAAGAAAACCCAGGTGGCTTGCGCGATTTACAAACCATTATTTGGGTCGCAAAAAAGCACTTTAGGGCTGAAACATTACAAGAACTCATTAATCATGGTTACCTCACTCATGAAGAATACCAAGAACTCTCAGAGTGTTTAGAAAACCTGTGGAATATCCGCTTTGCCTTGCACATCGCTGCGGGACGTTCTGAAAACCGTTTATTGTTTGATCACCAGCCTCATGCTGCCGAAATTTTAGGTTTTGGTAGCGACGGTAAAGCGTCGGTCGAGCGCATGATGAAACGTTTATTTCGCATTATGAGCCGTGTACGAGAGCTTAACCAAATGTTGCTGTCTTACTTTGAGCAAAGCATTTTGCCAGGTGCAGGCGAGTTACCCGTTGTAGAGCTTGACCGGAACTTTGAGCGTATTGGTCATCAGATTCGGGTTAAAAACCCTTCTGTATTTTTCCGTCGCGACCAACTCTTTGTGTTGTTTGAGCACATTGCCGACAACCCCGAAATTACGCATATTTACCCAAGCACGATTCGTACAATGCGCCAAGTACGTCGCCGTTTATTAGGTGATTTACAAGATTACGCTGCGTGTCGTGAAGCATTCTTACGGTTAATTAAACACCCTAATGGCATGGGCCGAGCATTCACGCTCATGCACAAACACGGCATTATTGCGGCTTACTTACCGCAGTGGCGAAATATATTCGGACAAATGCAATTTGACCTATTCCACGCCTACACTGTGGATGAGCACACGCATAAGCTTATTAATAATATTTACAAATATTTTGATAAGTCTCGAGTCAGTGAGTTTCCTCTGTGCAGTGAAATCGTCACCCGCATGGATAAACCTGAACTGTTATATTTAGCCGGTATTTTTCACGATATTGCCAAAGGACGTGGTGGCGATCACTCAGAGCTTGGCTCGGTCGATGCCTTAGCGTTTGCCAAACTGCACCGTTTTCCTGCATCAGATGGTAAACTTATTGCGTGGTTGGTTGGCAATCACTTACTTATGTCGGTCACCGCGCAACGCAAAGACATTAACGACCCTGATGTAATTAAAGACTTTGCCAGCAAGGTGAAAAATGAACGCCAGCTCGATTATTTATATTGTTTAACACTGGCTGATATCCGTGCTACAAATGATAACTTGTGGAATGATTGGAAAAACACCCTACTGCGAGAGCTTTATTTACACACCCAGCGCGCACTGCGCTTGGGGCTTGAAAATCCAATGGACCAACGAGATCAAATTCGAGACAAAAAGCGCCAAGCAAAACAGCGCTTGCTTAATCTTGGCTGTAACGAGGATCAGATTGATTTAATTTGGAGTCGCTTTAAAGCTAATTATTTTACCGCTTTTAGCGAGCAGCAGATTTCATGGCACACAGAGCACCTGTTAAACAGTGCAGACTTAAGCCAACCCAGTGTCATGGTGTCTGACACAGCAATGCATGGTGGCACACAGGTATTTGCTTACAGCCCCTATTCTGGTGGCTTATTTGCACGCCTTGTGAGTGTTATAGGCTCTAAAAAAGCACAGATCCAACATGCGCAAGTGTTAACGACCAAAGACGGTTATGTGCTGTTTAGCTTTGTTATTTTAGAAGTGAATGGCGACCCTATTGCCAGTGGTCGTGCACAGTCGATTAAGCGTGCATTGGATCTCGCTATTAATGATCCTAAAAAGAAAATTCGCTTTAAAAAGAATCGTTCGCAGCGCTTTAAAGACTTTAATATTAAACCAAAAATTGTGCTTAGACCGCATGCACGAAAAGACCGCAGTCTAATTGAAATTCAAGCAGTGGATATTCCGGGCTTACTCACCAAAATAGCCGAAGTATTCCAAGCACATTTACTGCATATTCATGCTGCACGGATCACCACAGTGGGCGAACGCGCAGAAGATTTCTTCGTGGTATCGAATAATGAATACCAAGCATTAACAGACGAAGAACAAGCAAAAATTCATCAAGCATTGCGTAAAAAACTCAACGCAGAAACCGAATAAGAGGATCTTATGTCAGATTTAAAAACCATGATCGAAAACGCCTGGGAAAACCGCGATAGTATCAGCCCAAGCACAGTATCAAGCGAAGTAAAACAGGCCATTATTGATGCGCTTGAACTGCTTGATAGCGGCGCGGCTCGTGTTGCTGAAAAAATCAGTGGTGAGTGGGTTGTTCATCAATGGTTGAAAAAAGCAGTACTGCTGTCATTCCGTATTCGTGATAACCAACCAATGAACGATGGTGTTAATCAATTCTACGATAAAGTACCACTAAAATTTAGCGACTATACGCCAGAGCAATTCCAACAAGGCGGCATGCGCGTAGTCCCTAACGCTGTGGCGCGCAAAGGCAGCTTTGTTGGTAAAAACGTGGTGCTTATGCCTTCTTACGTCAACATTGGTGCTTACGTTGACGAGGGCACCATGGTCGATACTTGGGCAACCGTTGGCTCGTGCGCACAAATTGGTAAAAACGTTCATTTATCAGGGGGCGTAGGCATTGGTGGTGTACTTGAG
This sequence comes from Pseudoalteromonas sp. PAB 2.2, assembly GCF_001938575.1. Taxonomy (NCBI): domain Bacteria; kingdom Pseudomonadati; phylum Pseudomonadota; class Gammaproteobacteria; order Alteromonadales; family Pseudoalteromonadaceae; genus Pseudoalteromonas; species Pseudoalteromonas sp. PAB 2.2. Next base: position 22,146 of record NZ_LYPI01000017.1, on the reverse strand, counting down.
CCACTTCAAGCAAACCCAACCATTATCGAAGATAACTGCTTTATTGGTGCACGCTCTGAAATTGTTGAAGGCGTTGTCGTTGAAGAAGGCGCCGTTATTTCAATGGGTGTATACATCAGCCAAAGTACGCGCATTTATGACCGTGAAACCGGCGAGGTTCACTACGGCCGCGTACCAGCGGGTGCCGTTGTTGTACCGGGTTCACTGCCTTCTAAAGATGGTTCGCACAGCCTATACGCTGCCATCATCGTAAAAAAAGTAGATCAACAAACGCGCGAAAAAGTAGGCATTAATGCACTACTTCGCTCGATTGATGAGTAATCAGTGATTTTACACAGTCTGTTATGACTAAAAAGCGCTTTCCTTAATGAGGAATAGCGCTTTTTTTATACCTGTTAATTTTCATCAACTTTATTAAATTGTTACATCTTATTTCAAAAACACACTTTATCGCGTATATACAGCAACCCAGCGTCTACTTTGACATACATCCCATTAAACTTACTGGCACTTTTTTTACGTCGCATTACAATGCACACAAATTGATTTTGGAGCACACACAATGAATTTGACGCGCAGTTCACTGAAGAACCCAGCGAGTGTTATTGTCATCTTAGTACTGATTATGCTGTTTGGCATGTTGAGTATTTTCAAGCTGCCAATTCAACTTACACCCGATATTGAACAACCGCAAATCACTATTTTTTCAGGTTGGCGCCAAGCCGCACCAGAAGAAATAGAATCCGTGATTATTGAGCCGCTCGAAAACGCAGTAAAAAACACGCCAGGCGCTTTAGAGGTGAATACCAATATCAACCGAGGTAATGGCTCTATCACCCTTACTTTTGCAGTCGGGCAAAATATGCAGCAAGCCATGCTCGATGTACTCACAAGTCTAAACCAAGCACCGCCACTGCCCTTAGATGCATTCGACCCTGTGGTATTTGCAGGCGGCAATAATGGCGAAGCCGCTGCCACTTTATTAGTGACTCCGACGCACTACAACGCCGATAGCTTAGATCTTGATATGGCACAGTTTCAAAAACAAATCGACGAATTTGTTGAGCCACGTTTAGCCCGTATTCCCGGTGTTGCCCGCGTTGATTTAGCCAGTGAACGACCAAAAGAGTTGCGCATCACCTTTGATCCTCACAAAGCCGCTGCCCTTGGCGTAAGCCTTGACCAAATAAGTAACGTATTAGCCAGTTCACGCGATACCTCAGGAGGCCTTGCTAATGTCGGACGCCGTCAATATACCGTGCGCTTTACGGGTCAGTATGATTTGTCGAGCATGGCACAAATGCGCGTTGGTTATTCTGGCGACAGGCCAATTTACCTTGGCGATATTGCACGCGTAGAACGCACTTTTTCTGACCGTTTAGGCATGAGTGGCCGAAATGGTAAACCGGCGTATTACATTCGAATTTCGCGCGCCAACGAAGCCAATACTGTCGCACTTCTTGATGACATAAATTTAGCGATTAAAGAGCTAAACGAAGGCCCTCTTGCTGAAAATGGCTTATCGATTGAGTTAAGCTTTGATGCCTCAGTGCATATTCGTAACGCCTTATCATTAGTGAAAAGTAACTTAGGATTAGGTGTACTTTTATCATGCTTGATCTTATGGTTGTTTTTCCGCGGGTTAAAAGCCACGTTTGTGATTGCCGCTACAATCCCGGTGTCGTTGATGGTGGCGTTTTTAGCCCTTAATATTTTTGAACGCAGCTTAAATGTTATTTCCCTTGCCGGCCTAGCCTTTGCTGTCGGCTTAGTTTTAGATGCTGCTATCATAGTCCAAGAAAATATAGCCCGACTCAGAAGCGAAGGCTTTGATACTAAAAAAGCGGCATTAAAAGGAGCAGCGCAAGTCACCGGTGCCTTATTTGCGTCAACCACCACCAGCGTTGCTATTTTTCTCCCTATTCTCTTTATGGCAGGCATTGAAGGTCAGCTGTTTTCAGACCTAGCACTCACCCTCTCTATTGCGGTCATTGCCTCAATGGTCTGTGCCATTACACTCATTCCATTAGCGAACCATGTTTGGCCTGACACTGAACTAAAACCCGATCCTTATCGTGCTTATTGGCAAAAACTAACTAACTTTATCATGGCACTCACTAACACCCGCACTAAGCAACTGCTCTGGATTGCCTCGTTATTAGGTGGCTCATTAATTGCCACCATGACTATGCTGCCAAAAACTGACTTTATGCCCAGAGCGCCAACTGATGGCTTTTTCTTTAACTTGAATACCCCACCGGGTGGCAATGTGCAATTTATGGAAGAAGAGTTATTAATGCGTATCAAAAAACGCTTAATGCCTTACTACACAGGCGAGAAAGAGCCAGGAATAAAAGACTTTAACTTTTATGCATTTGGTTCCAACGCTGGCGGATTTATTTATTCGGCTGATCCACAACGCGTTGAAGAATTGATGAAAGTTGCTCGAGAAGAAATTTTCATCGACTTACCCGACACGCAGGTATTCTTCTTTCGAGGTTCTATGATCCAAGTCGCGAATGGGGGAGATGGCCGAGATATCAATATTGATCTAACCGGTCCGAACATGGATGACCTGATTTCAGGTGCTAATGTCGCCTTGCAAGCAGTCACAGAAGCAATGCCAAATGCCACAGCAAGACCACAACCGCGTTTAGATATGGCCGAACCAGAGCTCAGGCTTACACCTAACGACCGCCGTATTACTCAAGCAGGGCTAACTCGCCGTGATGTTTCACAAGCGGTACAGGCTTATACAGGCGGCTTATTTGTTAACGAATACTTTGACGGCAACGAGCGCATGAATGTAATTTTGCGAGGCACTCCATGGCAAACCCCTGAAGAACTAAAAGCCTTGCCCATTGTTACACCGCTCTCGGGCATTCAAACTCTGGGCGAGCTTGCCCAAATTAAACGCACTGTTGGCCCTACACAATTACGCCGTGTTAACGGACGTCGCACAGTGAGTATTGTCGTCACACCACCTGCCGATATGAGTTTGCAACAAGCACAAGCTATTTTAGCCGAACACGTTATGCCAAAAGTACGTGCCAGCTTACCCGAAAGTGCTGGCGCGATTTTGGCTGGCAACGCACAAAAAATGAATTCAGCTATGCAAGAGATGACTCTCAACTTTTTACTAGCCCTGTTTATTTTATTCCTGCTGATGACAGCATTATTTAAATCTGCAAAAGACAGTCTCTTGGTACTGTTAGTTATGCCACTGGCGATAGCTGGCGGGGTACTGGCCTTATTTGTGCTGAATTTATTCACTTTCCAATCACTCGATTTATTGACCATGATTGGCTTTATCATTTTGCTGGGATTAGTGGTCAATAATGCAATTTTATTGGTCGATCAAACGCGTGTTGCGATGTCTGCAGGGCTTAACCGAGAGGCTGCAGTTCGCCAAGCTGTGCTACTTAGAGCACGCCCCGTTTATTTAAGTACCTTAACGAGTTTATTTGGCATGTTACCGCTGATGTTAATGCCCGGTGTTGGCTCAGAGATTTATCGCGGTCTTGCGACCGTCATTGTAGGCGGCATGGCTATTAGCGCGCTATTTACGCTTATTTTAATGCCGAGTTTATTGCAGCTTGGCAGGCAATTACCACCAATAAACAATAATCAACAACCCGAAAAAACGCCTTTAAGCTTGGTATCGAATCAATGAGTGATAAAACGATGATAAAAAATATACGTATTGTAACCGCGGTATTATGTGCCTTCGCCTTTCATGCTTTCGCGGTCGTTCCTGTCACGGTCGATACAGTGAGTAAAGCACAGCTAACCAGTGAAATTGAAGTAAGTGGCACTTTATACGGCAAAGACGATGTCACGCTTACCGCAGGAATTAGTGGACGCTTACTCTATGTGGTAGAGCCCGGCACTTTAGTCAAGCAAGGTGATACGCTAGTACGCATGGACACTTTACCACTGGAACTTGAAAAAGCCCGTCAGCAAGAAATGCTTAACCGTGCAAAAATAAACCTGCGTTTATACGAGCAAGAGTTAGCCCGTTTACAAAAACTCGCAAAAGCGAGCAGTGCAGCGGCAAGCCAAGTTGATGGAATGCAAAATAAACACGACCTCGCTTTGTCTGATATTGCCCTTGCTGAGGTAGAGTTAAAGGTAATCGACGATAAACTATCCCGTGCGACCATCAGCGCCCCCTTTTCAGGTGTTATCAGCGAGCGCTATAAACGTGCTGGACGTGAAATAAACCGCGCCGATGAATTAGTCACCTTACTCGATATCACTCATTTAGAAGTGCGTTTATATGTCCCTGTTAAATACCTTAAGTTTTTACATAAAGACATTGCACTGCCGGTCAAAGCAGGCGATTTATCAGCACCTGAAACAACAACCGCTAAAGTTACAGCAGTGATCCCATCCACAGACCCGCGTTCACAAACAGTCGAAGTACGTGCCGCATTGCACGTATCTCAAGAGCAAGTATGGGCGATAGGTCAACTTGTCGATGTTACTGTTCCATTAACAAGTAAAGGCGATGTGTTATTAGTGAACCGAGATGCCCTCATTTTACGTAAAAATGGCACGCATATCGTAAAGATTGATAACGCCAGTACAGCAGCACAAATTCCCGTTATCGTTGGCAGTGGCAAGGGTCAGCTTGTTGAGGTAAGTCCCCTCACTCCTGCGTCTCTTAGTGCGGGCGATAAAGTGGCAATAAGGGGGGCTGAACAGTTGCAAACAGGCCAAAAGGTTGATGTACAAATAAAGCCCGAATGAAAAATGAGTAAAGTATAAAGCCAGTGTCACTGGCTTTATACTCCTAGGTTTTTAACTGACTTTAAATTGCTTCACAATTTGGTCTAGCTCAAGCGCTGTTTGCGCTAAGCCATCAGCAATCGCTGCTGCGCGCTCTGCACCATCCATCGTTTCATGTGCTTTTTCGTTAACATGTTGAACACTTTCACTTATTTGCATACTCACGACATTTTGTTCTTCAGACGCACTGGCAATTTGTACATTCATATCTTTAATTGTGCCCACCGATTGTGAAATTTGCTCGAGGACTTCACCGGTTTGCTCAGTTTTCTCTGCGGTTTGCTCCACATTTTGCATATTCATTTTCATCGAATCGACTGAGCGCTTCGCTTCATTCTGTAAATTAGAAATCATCACTTGAATTTCTTCAGTACTTTGTTGTGTCCGACTTGCTAAAGAGCGCACTTCATCTGCAACTACTGCAAAACCGCGTCCTTGCTCTCCAGCTCTGGCAGCTTCGATGGCCGCATTTAATGCTAATAAGTTAGTTTGGTCAGCAATACCTCTTATCACATCTAAAATGGAGCCCACTGACTCAGTTTCTGCTTCTAAGTTTTCAATCGTTTTGCTCACGTTCATCATGGTCTCAACCAACTCGCCCATTGCGAGATGCGTTTGTGAAACTACTTGCGTGCCCGTCAGTACTTCATTATCGGCTTTTGTTGCTGCATCAGCAGCCATTTGTGCACTTTGCGTAATCTCATTAATGGTTGCTGACATTTCATGCATTGCAGTGGCTGTTTGTGTTAATTGGTCAGATTGATGCTCTGCACCTGTTTTAGAACTCGCCGTTATCGTTGTTAAATCTTGTGATGTGCGCGAAACTTGCGTGGTAGATTCACTGATCTGAGTCAGCATTTCGTTAAGCTTTGACACCATTTCGCGCATTGCTAAATATATGCCCGTTTCGTTGCCGTTCTGACTAAAACGATATGTTAAATCACCTTCAGCTATCGATTGCACAATGGTCGCTATTTCGCTCGGCTCCCCGCCAATAGGCGCTTTTATTAAACGCGAGATAAAGATACTTAAGAAAATGCCCACAGTAATAATTATGATGGCAAAGACTAAAATGGTGGTAATCGCATTTTCACTGCTGGCTTGTATCATGGGACCAATTTCATCTTGGCGGTTTTGGCTGGCGAGTTTAATACGTTCAATTTCCTCAGCTATTTGCGGGCCTACTTTATCAAGTGTCCCGCTAATTATATTATTACGCTCTGTAATCAAGGACTTTACTAGCTCAAGCCCTGTAATATAGTCATTCGTTCTGGTTTTGAAATCAGACAATAATGTCTGCTCTTTTGCATCAAAAAGGCCCGCTGACAATTGCTGAGTTTTAGCTTGAACGCTCTTAAATTCTTTCATTGTTCTGTCAAAATCAGCCAGCGAGTTGCTGACTAAAAACTTTGCAGCATACAATCGCCCAAGTAATAACGACTCTTGCAATTGTGCACTTAAAAATAATGCTGCGCTGTTTTCTTTGTTTTTACTCAGCAGCATAATTTCTGTTAAGGCCTCACGCATAAACGGCCCGTTTCCATCGAGCTTATTTTCGACTACATCATTGCGTTTTTCTACTAACTTAACGATGTCTTCAAAACCATTCTTATAATTACTTGCTCCTTTTTCTATCGCTGTCATTGCTTTTACTTTCTCGGCATCAGTAAACTGTTTTTTGCTCTGAGTGATTAATTCACTGAGTAAATTATGACGCTCGTTAAAATCGGAAATGGCTTGAGGTTCTTGATCTTTCAAATATTTGAGTGCATTTAAGCGTAAAGTTAATACGTTTGATTGGACTCGTCCCGTGATATTGCTATCGCGTGCATTTACGCGATAATCAACAAAATTATCATAGCCTGAGTTAAGCGCTAACAAGGCAACTATACTGACTACTCCTAGCAGAACAATCATTGCGCCAAATGCAAGATACAGCTGTGTATTTAACCTGAACTTCGTAAACATAATGTTCTCTCTGTTTAATTGCAGTACCCTATGCGTGATGGCTTCCTTACTAAAAATCTCATTAAGTATAGGAAACAACAGTGAGAATGATATGTTATGAGGGGAAATAGGGGGGAATTTAAGAAATATCTGATATGTAAGTAAAAATCGTCCTAATTATTCCAGTTTTATAAACAATTAAACCCCTCTAAGGAAATCTGTTTAGTTTGCTCATCGACATTACTTTTTTGATAGATCTGTAAACTATCTTGATGAACTTTAAAACTAAATTCACCTGCCCACGGTAATGAAGCAACCGGGATCTGGCGATAAAAACCATAACGGTCATAGCAAATATATGAAATATGATGGTAAACATCTGTAAAAACGCCATAATCGGCTGTAAATACACTAATATGCTGTTGCTGCTTAAAATACTTTGCCTGTGTCCCTGCAACAAGGTACCAAAAACACAGACTCACCATAACCACAAGTTGAAGCCCTGCGACAATGAATAATAAAAGGTGTCGTCTAGCGGTTGGTTGAGTATCTAACGCTGCTCTGCCTGTGTCACACCTGTTATTTTTGAGTAATAAATAAATGCCCGTTATGACCATAAACAGCTTAATAATGAGTAACGCAACGCCTATTTGATACATCATTTTTGGGCTATGCCATTGAATGCCAAATACAGGAGGTACAAAAAGGCTGTCGATTAGCGGCAATAAAATAAGTAATGAGGCTATGATTAGGCTTTTATTCTTCATTGTTTTCTACCGTGTTGTTTCATAACGCAAATACACTATATAGGCTTTTTCTTTTTAACAAAAATAAAAAGGCGCGACCTTGGGTCACGCCTTCTGGGCAGAACTTATTGCGTTTTATAATGCAGCAAAGACATCGTCAGTTTTTGCAGCACAAATAAAATCGTTTTTATGTAAGCCTTTAATTGAGTGGCTCCACCACGTAACAGTCACTTTGCCCCACTCTGTAAGTAAACCTGGGTGATGGCCTTCTTCTTCAGCCATATCACCTACTTTGTTTGTAAATTCAAGTGCTTGTTTAAAGTTTTTAAACTTATACACACGCTCTAATTGCATAATGCCGTCGCGCACTTCTGGTACCCAATCAGGGATCATTTTAATTAATTCTGCTAACTCAGCATCAGATACTTTCGGCGCATCAGCACGACACGCTTCACACTTTTGTGTGCTTAATGAAGACATTATAAATCCTTAACTTGCTAATTTTTCTTTAGGTGGAAACTTTGGCTCATGAAGCCCTAATTCTTTTGCTTTACTTACCAATGACATGATATCCATTTGTGAGATATCAAATAAGTCATTAATCGAATTAATGGTGTAGTACACAGGCTGCATTATATCAATACGGTACGGTGTGCGAAGCACATCCAGTACATTCATTGCATTGATTTCTGGTTTATCAGAGTACACGTATTGCGTTTCACCTGGGCTTGATAAAATACCGCCACCATAAATACGCAAGCCTTGGTCTGTTTGCATTAAACCAAACTCAACAGTAAACCAATATAAACGTGCCAGATACACGCGATCTTTTTTCTCTGCTGCATACCCTAATTGACCGTATTTATGCGTAAACTCAGCAAATGCAGGGTTTGTTAACATTGCACAGTGACCAAAAATTTCGTGGAAAATATCTGGCTCTTGTAAGTAGTCAAACTCTTCACGGGTGCGAATAAACGTGGCCACGGGGAATTGCTTATTAGCTAACAAACGGAAAAACTCGTCAAAATCAATTAACGCAGGCACAGGCGCAACTTGCCAGCCAGTGGTTTTTTCCAGCACTTCGTTTAATTCACTTAATTGGGGAATACGATCTGAAGGAAGGTTTATTTTTTTTAAACCCTCAAGGTATTCATTGCAGGCTTTGCCTTCAATGCAAGCGAGTTGGCGAGCAACCAGCTCAGACCATATTTTGTTTTCGTCTTCGCTCCAATGGATCACCCCATTTTCATCGGGTTGCTTGGAGGTGTAATTACTTGCTTTAGCCATAATAACCTTCTTCGTTAAATCTTGATCAGCACGATAAGAATCACTTTAACTTGTTAAGTCGATACTATGTAAAAGTAAGCGAGATTTTAATAGTTTTGGGTGTTTCTACTGTTTGCAGAAACACCCCTACTGTAAATAAAAAATTACACCAAAAGATCTAAATGTTTACACAAACCGTAAAATAAGGGATAAAACACCATTTCAGTGTAAACTTAAATGCACACCCTACCCAATAGATGTAAATGCAGTTTTAAGATCGTTAATTATGTCGTTAACATCCTCTAAACCGACTGATAAGCGAATTAATCCATCACTAATGCCAGCCGCAGCCCGTTCTTCTGGTGTATAGGGAGAGTGAGTCATAGACGCGGGATGCTGAATGAGGGTTTCAGCGTCACCTAAACTCACTGCTAACGTACAAAGCTGGGTATTATTAATGAAGGTTTCACCTTGTTCTAGGGTGCCTTTAATTTCGAACGCGATCACACCACCCGCTGCTTTCATTTGTGTACCAATAAACTTATGACCTTGATGTGATTTAAGGCCAGGATAATAAACCTTGCTCACCAACGGGTGCTGCTCTAAAAACTCAGCAACCACTTGGGCACTCGCACAATGGCGCTCCATTCGTACTGCAAGCGTTTTTAACCCTCTGTTTATTAACCAGGCATCATGTGGACTAATCGTTGCGCCAATATCTTTAAGCACGGTCATTTTTATTAAATTAATGTGCTCATTAGAACCACACACAATCCCAGCAACCACATCGCCATGTCCGTTCAAATATTTAGTCGCACTGTGAATAACAATATCGATGCCATATGAAGTGGGTTGCTGAAGTAAAGGCGTTAAAAAAGTATTATCAATAACACTGAGCAACTTATGTTGCTTCGCGACTTCTGCAATTAAGCTTAAATCAAGCACAGTCATGGTTGGGTTTATCGGCGTCTCAGCAAAAATCATTTTACTGTTTGGTTTAACAGCAGCACGTAACGCGGCTTCATCGCTCATATCAACAAAACTGACTTCTATACCGAAGCGAGGCAGCATGTGAGCAAAAAAAGCAAAAGTACAACCGTAGAGTGCATTTGATGCCACAAGATGGTCACCATGCTGTAAAAAGCTCAGTACTGAGGCTGATACTGCGCCCATTCCCGTTGCTGTTGCTGCAGCCGCTTCACAATTTTCAAGTTGTGCAACTTTTTGCTCTAACTCTTGCGTGGTTGGGTTACCTAAGCGAGTGTAAATAAACCCCTGCTCTTCACCAGCAAAACGTGCAGCCCCTTGTGCTGCACTCGTGAACGCAAATGTTGAGGTTTGATAAAGTGGCGCACTCAGTGCGCCGTGAGGATCATTTGGCTTTTCTGGACCATGGATACATTGTGTATGTAAGTGATGCTTAGTCATTGTCTGTTCTCGTTTTTATTATCAGTACTTCATACTCATAAATAAAACGCACATACAGCCTAACCACAAGCATGCCGGATGCTCAGATGGCTAAATATCACTCAACCGTTTTTATTAACTGTACACAAATGTTGTCATTGAGTCTTTTCGGTGTCTTTATCGCTGCTGCGCGAGGCTATTTTTCGCGCAATACTATTAGCCGTTTCTTTTAATAAGCTACGTTTGTGCTCTAAACGTGGCAATGGCCTACTTAACTCCATGGCTTTATAGCCAATGCGAGCAGTAAAAATACCGGCGCTAAGCCCTTGCGCGGCACGGCCCGACAATTTACCCAACAGCTCTGCACTGAGTGCCGTTGCAGCCAGATCGGACACCAGTTCAGCACTGCCTACAAAAAGCACTTGTTTGATCAACAAGCGGTACAATTTTATGCGACTTGCATAACCAAAACCAATGCCATAAATACGACCAATTTGCTCAATTAATTTAGTGCCACGCCAAAGTACCGCCATCATATCAACCAGTGCAAGTGGGCTTAATGCCACCAATAAGCCCGATTCTGTGGCAAACCGATTAATCAGTTTCTTTGCTTGCTGATCTTGGCTGACTAATAAGCTGTCTGCATATAACGTCATGATTTCTTTGTCGGTATGATGACTGGCTATTTGTGTTTTAAAGTCATCAAAGCCTGTGAGTGCTTGATGTTTATTGAGTTTTTCAAGCCAAGGCAGCGCTTCACCTACTTGCTCACTATTAAGTAATCGATCAGCCTCTGTACGATGTAGCTGATTGCGCTTTAAGCTACGCAGCATGCGATACTCACGCCAAATAACACGGCTAATCAAGAGCACGCCACTTAGTACCGCTGTTAAATACACTGAACCGACAATAATCGATTGCTGAAACGCCACATACAGCGACATACCAAATTCAAGCAAGACCAAGACTAAAAAGCTCACAACAAAAAGGCTTTTTAATGTTTGCCATTTTGACTTTCTGTATACCGGTGCCAGTTCTATGTCGTCAGTTAATTCGTCATCGTTTTCAATAAACTCTGCATTTTCAATTACCTTTGCAGCTGTAAGCTCCTCAGTCGGTGCTTCATTTGCAGCCGAGCTCGCAATACGGCGCCCAGCTTGAAAATCAACCTCGTTCGGCTGTTTACTCATGTTAGTTTATCTCCTATCAGATACTGCATGACATGATCTAAACGAATATGCTTTAACCGTTTATCAGGGCATGGTAATGGCGAAAACGACAAAAACTCAAAGCCTTGTGCTGGCCACTCGTGTTTATTCAATAGTCGTGAGGGTGGCTGGGGGGGTAAATAAGTGACCCACTCATGCTCGCCCAATGGTTTACCGTAAATACAGGCTAATTGCTGGCCTTTTTCTACAACTTGGCGCGGCTCTGTCGCACAAATTGACGACATAGCCATGGTTTCAATTTGTACGCCTTCAAACTTTAAATGGTTGCTTTGATCATGCACGATTGAATCAAGCAATAATGCTAAATCTTTATGATACTGCGCGCTAATATGGTCTGATTTATTTGCAGCAAACAACAGCTTGTCGATGTTAGGTTTAAACAAACGTTTAAAGAAACTGGCTTCACCGTAATTAAAATGTGCAAGCAATTGGTTTATTACACGACTTTGCTCATGTAACGTTTCGGCCCCTTCGTTCAATGCACTCAAGACATCCACCAGCACAATTTGTCGGTCAAAATGGCGAAAATGTTGCTCATAAAATGGCTTCACAACTTCTTTTACGTAGGCCTTATAGCGCTTTTTAAGGTGCGCTAAATTTGACCCTTCAGCAATTTCCTCTGGTACGTTTGCGACCGGGAAAAACTGCAGTAAGGGGGCACCTTTAAGTTCACCCGGCATCAACATACGCCCGGGTTGTAACATGGCAAGTTTGGTATCTTGCTTTAAACTGACGAGTAACTGCTGGTACAGTGCTGCCACCTCAGCAAGTAAACTTTCATCAACACTGGACGATAAATCGAGCTCTGCAAGTGCAGATAAAAATGGCTGAGCTTTTTCATTGCGCGCCGTTTGCATAAGCAATGAATATTGTAACTCACACCAATCAGCAAATGACTGCTCAAGCATTGGCAAGTCGAGTAACCATTCACCTGGGTAATCAATGATGTCTAAATACAAAGTGGATTGCGGTGCAAAATGACCACGAAGCCCGGCATTACTTTGATACTTGATTGCCAGTCGCAGTGTGTTGATACGCTCAGTTGATGCTGGCCATGCCGGTTCACCTTCCAGGGGCAATAATGATGACAAAGCCTGATTATATTCAAACGTTGGAATGGTGAGAGCTTGCTGAGGCACCACTTTGGTTGCAATATGGCGTTTTTCACGCATTACATTAAAAAATGGTAGGTTTTTATCATCAGCTTGACTGGTTAAATGCTTAACAAGTGCGGTTATAAACGCCGTTTTACCACTGCCACTTAATCCTGTTACAGCAAGTTTCACGTGTTGATCTAAACCACGATGCAGCGCTTTTTCGGCTTTGTTTTTTAATTTATTAAAGGTGTTCTTTGCAAATGATTGGCTCATACAGTGTCTAGCACCCTATTTGCGCTTGGTTTCACATTGCAAACAAGGTGCTTTAAAATCCTTTAAAGTTTGTTAATTTCACGGCTAACCGTAAATTCTGTTGAGGTGACATAGCGTTCCATCTCTTGTAAACGACCATCAACTCGCGCAAGACGCTCTTTTAAATCTTGCAGTGCACGGCGAGGTGGTTCCCCTTTTTGCCATACTTTAAATTTCACTTCAAGCGGGTCTTGGTGAATACTGTCGCCAGTTTTCATTGTTTTCTCTGATGGTTTCTTATCTAAAATAAACCACGCAGCAATGTAAGCAACAACAATAAATGGCCCACCCGATAACAACACTGCGGTGACGACAAGAATACGTACGAGCCAAAGCTCCATATTAAAGTAGTCGCTGATACCCGCGCACACACCGGCTATTTTACCGCGCTCTGCGTCTCTGAATAATTCGCGTTTGGTACTCATACTTTACGTCTCCACTGTGGAGCCTCTTGATCAAGTAAGGCTTCTAATGTTTCAACTCGCTCTGCCATTTTGTCTGCTTTTTGTGCAAGCTCTAACAGCTGGCGATGTTCGTGTTCACTTAAACCTTGACTCACTTGCTTTTTACTACGGTAGTGTAAAATAAGCCAAAGTGGGGCAACAACCACCATAAATACAATAATGGGTGCCATCAAAACTTCTGCGTCGAACATGATTCTCTCCTGTCAATCCGTTATGTGTGTAAGCATTGGGGGACTTGCCCCCATTTTTTATTTTTTATCTGCCAGTTTTTTCTTAAGCTCAGCAAGCTCATCATCAATCTTTTCGTCTTGCTGTAGACCCGCAATTTCGTCAGCTAATGATTTTTTACCAAGATCATAAGACTCTATTTGAGATTCTAGACCATCGATCTTGTTTTCGTAACGTTCGAAGCGGTTTAGCGCATCTTCCACTTTTGAGCTATCAAGCGCTTTTTTAACTTCTAAACGTGACTCAGCAGAACGTTGACGTAAGATAATCGCTTTTTGACGTGATTTAGCATCAGCCAGCTTCTCTTGTAACGTGCTTACTTCTTGCTGAAGCTTTGCAATATGAGATTCAACATGCTCAAGCTCAGACTCAACGGCAGCCACAGCATCCGCAGACTTTTGCTTTTCAATCAGGGCTGCACGCGCTAAGTCATCACGGTCTTTGCTTAGTGCTAACTCCGCTTTTTCTTGCCAATCAGCAACTTGTACTTTTAATGTATCAACGCGACGTACTAATTCTTTTTTCTCAGCAAGTGTTTTTGCTGACGTAGAGCGTACTTCTACTAATGTATCTTCCATCTCTTGGATGATCAGACGAACCATTTTTTCTGGGTCTTCTGCTTTATCTAAGATGGCATTGATATTAGAATTAACGATGTCTGCAAAACGTGAAAAAATTCCCATAACATTTACCTCTTTGGTGTTTTAACTTAATCAGTTGGTATATCTAGTATCAATATGCTTGCCAACTTTTATAAAGCTAGAATAACTTAATATATTCAAACAGTTAAACTAAATTTATAAATTTCTTTAGTTCTCTCAGATAATGAAATACACTAGATCTTAGTAAAAATGACTAAGAGTTAGGGAATATGAGCCAATTTCGCCAACAGGATAATTTACTCGGCCAATCTGACAGCTTTTTAAGCGTGCTGGATCAAGTATCACAGCTGGCTAGTTTAGATAAACCAGTGCTTATTATTGGTGAACGCGGTACAGGTAAAGAACTGATTGCAGCGCGTTTACATTTTTTATCGAAACGCTGGGAACAGAACTATATCAAGCTCAACTGTGCTGCGCTTAACGAGAACCTACTCGAAAGTGAATTATTTGGCCATGAAAGCGGGGCTTTTACCGGAGCAAGTAAACGCCATGAAGGTCGCTTTGAACGCGCCAACAGTGGCACGCTGTTTTTAGATGAATTAGCCAACACCTCAGCGATGGTGCAAGAAAAACTGTTACGCGTTATTGAATATGGTGAGTTTGAGCGTGTCGGCGGTAAGCAAACCGTTAAAGTAGATACTCGCCTTGTGTGCGCAACAAATGAAGACCTACCAAGTCTTGCAGAGCAAGGTGAGTTTAGAAGCGACCTACTTGATCGTCTCGCTTTTGATGTTATTACCCTGCCCCCGCTTCGTGAACGCCAAGAAGATATTATGTTACTTGCAGAACAGTTTGCGATTAATATGGCGCGTGATCTTGAGTGGGAGCTCTTTAGTGGCTTTACTCGCAGCGCTACCGAAACACTGCAGTCATACGACTGGCCGGGTAATATTCGTGAGTTAAAAAATGTTGTTGAACGAAGTTTGTATCGTCACGGCAATGAACATATTCCCGTTCACCAGATTATTTTAGATCCATTTGCCAGCAAATTCAGACCTAAGCAACGTATTAAAGGCAGTAGTAACAGTGCACCAATTGCACATATAGAACATGCGGTTACACCCCCTTCACAGGCGCAAGAGTCAGTATCACTAAGCAAACCTGAAATTCAGTTTCCTTGTAACTTGAAACAACTTTCCAATGACTTTGAAATTGATGTCATAAAAAAAGCATTGGAACACAGTCAATTTAATCAAAAGAAAACTGCAGAACAGCTCGAATTAACGTATCATCAATTACGTGGCTATTTGAAAAAATACAATTTATTAGACCAGCAGCAATAGTTAGAGGCTAATCAGGTGTATAAACCGTTACTTGCTTTGTCTTTGGTATGCTTAGTAGGCTGCCTAGATAGCGAAGAAAAAACCACTGAACAAAAAAATCAGGGCTTAGTGTATTGCGCTGAGGCTAACCCGGTGTCGTTTAATCCACAAGTAACGACCACGGGCTCAACCATTGATATTATTGCTAATCAGCTTTATGACCGCCTATTGAGTATCGACCCTGTGTCTGCTGAATTTCAGGCGGAACTTGCCACCGATTGGAAAATCAGTCCAGACGGCAAGTCCATCACTTTTACTTTACGAAAAGGGGTGAAGTTTCATACTACCAAGTACTTTACACCGAGCCGTGATTTTAATGCCGATGACGTCATTTTTACCTTTAGCCGCTTATTTGATGTATACAATCCCTATCATTTTGTGGGTGATGCCAATTACCCGTATTTTCAAAGTGTCGGTATTGATCAATTAATTCGCCGCATTGTGCGTGTTTCTGACTACCAGGTGCGCTTTGAACTTTATAATGCTGAAAGCAGCTTTTTAGCGAATCTTGCAACTGATTTTGCCGTGGTGCTATCAAAAGAATACGCCATGCAATTAAAAGAGCGAAAGCAAGAAAACCTCTTTGACCAGTACCCCGTTGGCACGGGCCCTTATGTGTACAGAGAATACCGTCGCGATCGCTTAATTCGCTATTACCGTAATCCTGATTATTGGAAACACCCTGTGGTGCTTGAGCAATTGGTTTACGACATAACGCCAAATGGCACCACCCGTGTCGCCAAAATGCTGACCAAAGAATGCGATGTAACCGCTCACCCTAGCAGCGCACAATTAAGTATTTTAGCTGAACGAGACGATATTAACGTTCAAAAAGAGCAAAACCTTAATATTGGTTATTGGGCATTTAATACTGAGCGTCCACCGTTTGATGATATTCGTGTGCGCCAAGCACTGGCCAGCGCGATTGATGTCGACAAAATCATGCAAGCAGTTTACTACGGTAATGGTATTAAAGCGCAATCGTTACTGCCCCCTGCCTCTTGGGCTTTTGAAGCACAAAAAGCGATGCCTGAATTCAATCCTGAACTTGCGAAAACACTGCTTGCAGAGGCCGGCTATAAAAATGGCTTTGATATGAATATCTGGGCCATGCCAGTCAGCCGAATTTACAACCCGAATGCCCGTAAAATGGCGGAGCTGATGCAAAGTGATCTGCGCAAAATCGGGGTTAACGTGAGTATTGTGGAATACGAATGGAATACCTTTTTACAACGCGTTGGTGAACACCGCCACGATAGCGTGTTACTCGGCTGGGCAGCCGATACGCCCGATCCCGACAACTTTATGAGCCCATTGCTAAGTTGCACAGCAACTTTTAGTGGTAAAAATCCGGCAAACTGGTGTAACCCTGAATTTGATTTATTACTCACTCAAGCGCTCGACACCACCGATTTAGAAAAACGGAAGCAATTTTACAATCAAGCTCAGCGCATTATTGTACAAGAGTTGCCGATCCTGCCAATTGCCCACGGCATGCGTTTTCAAGCATCTAGCAGCGATGTGAAAGGGATAAGTTTAAGCCCGTTTGGCGGTATTTCACTGGCTAACGCGAGGAAAGAATAATGATACTTGATTATATTCTTCGTCGCTTAGCGCTGTTAATGTTTATGATGCTGACATTAAGTATTTTTACTTTTTCGTTAAGCTATTTATTCCCCGGTGATGCCTTAACCAATTTAAGTGGTATTACTAACAGCACTTTTTCGCAAACCAGCGTGCTTGAAGAAAAGTTCCACTTTACTGAAAATTATGCCGTGCAATACTTCGCGTTTTTAGAGCGCATTGTCCAAGGAGATTGGGGGGTATCGTTCGCCTCTGGTGAAAGTGTATTTCAGCATATTGTTGACCTATTTCCTGCCACACTCGAGCTGAGTACCTATGCGCTTATCGTGTCAGTGGTCGTCGGCGTGCCAAGCGGTATTTTAGCCGCAGCTTATTACAGACGTTGGCCCGATAAATTCATTAACTCAGGCACACTCATTGGCTATTCAATGCCCGTATTCTGGTTAGCACTGCTGTTAATAATGGTGTTTTCACTGCAGTTAGGCTGGTTTCCGATGTCGGGCCGTATGGGGCTACTTTACGAAATTGAACCTGTCACAGGGTTCATTTTGATAGATATCATTGCGGGAGACTTTCCGTATCATGGCATGGCTTTTGTGGATGCATTGCACCACCTAACATTGCCAACTATCGTTTTAGCTATGTACCCAACAACTGTATTGGTGCGCTTTACGCGCGATTCAATGCTCAAAGTGCTTGATCAAAGTTACATTAAAACAGCACGCGCTAAAGGGTTAAACCGCGCCCAGCTCATTATTCATCATGCCCTTAGAAATGCGTTATTGCCTGTGATAAAGCAAATCGGCTTACAATTTAGTACGCTGATCACCCTTGCGATGATCACCGAGGTCATTTTCTCATGGCCTGGCATAGGCCGATGGTTAATTGACAGTATTTATCAACGCGATTACCCCGCTATTCAAGGCGGCTTATTGGCTGTGTCTATGTTCGTAATTTTAGCAACGATTGTCGCAGAGCTCACTTACACTCTATTCGACCCACTCTCGCGGAACCAAGCTCATGGCAAAGTTTAATTTATTCTCTGAAGAGTCGAATAAATCGCCGTTAGCGCGATTTTGGCGTAAATTTAAAACCAACCACCCTGCACTTGTTGGCTTATGGTTATTTATTGCCTTTGCTTTACTGGCTGCATCAGCCCCTTTACTTGCCCCTTATGGCGTAAACCAGCAGCACAGCGATGCGTTATTATTGCCGCCGTCATGGCATGATGCCGGTGATGTTCGGTTTCTATTAGGCACCGATGATTTAGGTCGCGATGTGTTGTCGCGATTAATGAATGGCGCAACTTACACATTTGGCTTATCTGTTGTAGCAGCCCTTATCACCACGGTTATTGGGGTTTTGGTAGGCACTTTTGCGGGCATTAGTCGTGGTATTCGTTCAAGCTTTTTAAATCACTTACTCGACATTACCTTGTCGATTCCCTCGTTACTTTTAGCCATAATTATTATCGCGATTCTTGGTCCTGGCTTAATGAACACCGTGTGGGCAATTATCCTTGCTCTACTGCCACAGTTTATTCACTCTGTTCGAAACCTGATTGTTGAAGAGCTCAATAAAGATTATATCACCGCCTTTAAACTAGATGGTGCGTCTAACTGGCACATATTAGCCCGAGGAATTTTCCCGAATATCTACGAACATATTGTGGTTATATTCACAATGGCACTTTCTACAGCAATATTAGATATCTCAGCACTGGGCTTTTTAAAGCTCGGTGCACAGCCGCCAACCACTGAATGGGGGGCGATTTTGGCCGAAAACCTTGGTTTAATTTACCTTGCCCCTTGGACTGTGGGTTTACCCGGCGTATTATTATTTTTAGCTGTGCTGTCTACCAATTTGGTGGGTGATGGTTTACGCCAAGTGCTCAAAGAACGTAAGGCCGACTAGTTATGCAATTACTCGATATTCGCAATCTCACGATAGAGTTACGCACCTCTGATACGGTAATTCGTGCGGTTGATAAAGTGAGCCTAACCCTTAAAGAAGGTGAGGTTCATGCGCTGGTTGGTGAGTCAGGCTCTGGCAAAAGCTTAATTGCGAAAGCCATTGTTGGGGTGTTGAATAAGCGCTGGCATATCACTGCTGACAGAATGCACTGGCGCGGTGTTGACTTAATGCGTCTATCCAATGAGCAACGCCGTAAATTAGTTGGTCAAGATATTGCTATGATTTACCAAGATCCAAGCCGCTGTTTGGACCCCACAGCAAAAATATTTGATCAAATTGCCGAAACCTTACCCGTTGAAGCAACCAGTGGCTTTTTCTTAAAACGAAATCGCCAACGTAAAGACCGCGTAAAAGCACTTATTCATAAAGTGGGAATTAAAGATCACAAAAAAGTGCTCGACAGCTATCCTCATGAGCTTTCAGAAGGTATCTGCCAAAAAGTGATGATAGCGATGGCGATTGCTCGTACTCCTAAATTACTTATCGCCGATGAACCAACCACAGCCCTTGAGAGCACGACTCGTGCACAAGTTTTTAGATTATTAAAAAGTTTGAACCTGTTAAAAAACATGTCAATTTTAATGATCTCTCATGAGCTTGAAGAGATCATAGACTGGTCGCATGGGATGCATGTTTTATACTGCGGACAAATGGTTGAAGCAGGCCCTACAAGCCGCATATTTAGTCAGCCACACCACCCTTATACACAAGCATTATTAAAGAGCTTACCTGACTACGAGCAAGGTTTGGCACATAAAGAGCCCTTTTATGCGCTCAAAGGCACGATTCCAACCTTGCAACATTTGCCGATAGGTTGCCGACTTGGCCCCCGTTGCCCACAAGCACAAAAAGCGTGTGTGGTAACGCCTAAATTGACGAAACATCATGGTCATAGTTATGCGTGTCACTTCCCATTAATTAAGGCGATGAAATAATGCAACCTCTGCTAAAAGTGCAAGCCCTATCGAAAAGTTTTAATTTGCGTGCAGGACTCTTTTCACGCAAGCGTTTTACGGTGCTGAAAGACATTTCATTTTGTTTAGGCCAAGGAGAAACTATCGCCATTATTGGTGAAACAGGCTCAGGTAAAAGCACCCTTGCAAAACTATTAGCAGGTGCAGACAACGCAGATAAAGGGCAAATTTTACTCGATGGTAATATCATTGAAAATGATGGGCTTCGCGATAATGACTGTCGTCATATTCGCCTTATATTCCAAGATTCTGAAGCCTCACTCAACCCCGGCCTCACTATTGGTGACATGCTAAACGACTGCTTACAATATAATACTGATCTAGACAAAGCCGCTCGCGAAGAGAAAATTAAACAAACGTTAGCAAAAGTCGGGCTCTTGTTAGACCATCGTCATTATTACCCGCATATGTTCAGTAGTGGTCAATTGCAACGTATAGCGCTTGCACGCGCTTTAATTCTAGATCCTAAGGTTGTGGTGCTTGATGAGGCTTTATCGTCGCTAGACCCCTCTGTGCGTGCTCAAACGGTAAACTTATTACTACGTTTACAAAAAGAAACGGGCCTTAGCTATGTCCTGATCACTCATCATTTAAGTTTAGTGCGCCATATTAGCGATCAACTTGTGGTGCTTGATCACGGCGAGATTGTCGAATACGGCCAAACCGAAACGATTTTCCAAAACCCGCAATCATCCGTAACACAGAAATTGCTGAGTTGTTGATTTACCTTAACGCTTTACGCTTAATTCGGCGTTAAAACGCCTCCTACACTCGGCACGATTTCAAATCGGGGTCAGAATGGCTTTAGCCATGAAGAAGTTGCTATTCGGCGTTAAAACGCCTCCTACACTTGGCACGATTTCAAATCGAGATAGGAATGGCGTGAGCCACGTAGAAGTTGCTATTCGGCGTTAAAACGCCTCCTACACTCGGCACGATTTCATATCGAGGTAGGAATGGCTTTAGCCATGAAGAAGTTGCTATTCGGCGTTAAAACGCCTCCTACACTCGGCACGATTTCAAATCGCGGCCAGAATGGTTTTAGTCACGAAGAAGTTGCTATTCGGCGTTAAAACGCCTCCTATACTCGGCACGACTTCATATCGAGGTAGGAATGGCTTTAGCCATGAAGAAGTTGCTATTCGGCGTTAAAACGCCTCCTACACTCGGCACGATTTCAAATCGAGGTAGGAATGGCGTGAGCCATGAAGAAGTTGCTATTCGGCGTTAAAACGCCTCCTACACTCTGCACGATTTCAAATCTAGGTAGGAATGGCTTTAGTAGCCATGAATAAGTTGCTATTCGGCGTTAAAACGCCTCCTACACTCGGCACGATTTCAAATCGCGGCCAGAATGGTTTTAGTCACGAAGAAGTTGCTATTCGGCGTTAAAACGCCTCCTACACTTGGCACGATTTCATATCGTGGTAGGAATGGCGTGAGCCACGTAGAAGTTGCTATTCAGCGTTAAAACGCCTCCTACACTTGGCACGATTTCAAATCAAGGTAGGAATGGCTTTAGCCATGAAGAAGTTGCTATTCAGCGTTAAAACGCCTCCTACACGATTCCAAATCGAGGTAGGAATGGCTTTAGCCATGAATGCAGCATTCACTAATGCACTTTGGTATAAAGAAAGCGCGCAATCTTGGCCCATCAAGGCTAAGTAACAGCACAAGCCTCATCTGAGCGACACTTCGACTCTATCACCGTGACTGGGGGTGTTGAAGTGACAATAAAATGAAGCGCTTCAGAGCCTTGATTACTTAATTGATGAACTTTGCCTGCGCTGAGATGTAAACCATTGGTATTTTTAAACGACAAAAAAGGCGCCATAAGGCTGTCTCTTATACACAAATCCCTGCTGAGAAATTAGCAGGGATTTTTTTGAACTAAATCTCAACGTCATGATCAGATCTTCAAATCTTGTTTGGAGACACATCATGATTAACGAACATACTCATTGGGCAACACAACAATTCGGTAAATCGGACTTAGGTGATCCACGAAGAACTGCGCGTCTGGTAAGGTTAGCATCAACTCTTGCAAATGAACCAGGAAAACCACTTGTGAACATCACTCAATCCCCCGCCGATATGGAAGGTGCCTACCGCTTTATCCGCAACGAACACATTACACATTGAC
>NZ_LYPI01000016.1:0-140088 GCF_001938575.1 Pseudoalteromonas sp. PAB 2.2 | reverse complement strand
ACAGTTTCGTTTCGGAATAAACTCATTCCAATTACAGACCACATAATAGCTTCTAGCGGTAACCGCCTTCTGCGAACAGTGGCAACTCCCGCATGTTCAAATGCTTGTTCAAGAATATCTGGGTCAAGAACCTGCTTAAGTTTGTCGAGTGTATGTACATCATCTAAAAAGGAGGACATATCATCGAAGTGTTGAATTAGAGACATAAAAAAATCCGATACTATTTCTAATATCGGATTGTGAAGCTATGAAAAGATCAGTCAAGTGATCATAAAAATATGCTTAACTGATCTGCATTATGCAAAATTGCAGGTTTTTTGTGTTTGAATAATTACTTTATAAGCGTGGTTTTAAGCTTGTTTAGGTCGGCTGGGTTTACAACCGGCCAATCGTTTTTCCAGCTCATCGGTAAAATTCGTAGCTTTTGTACGCCGTTATCGGCTGTTTCATAGGCGTGCAACACGAGGTAGTCTTTACCATCAAACGTGTAAGCGGCATTGTGACCAAGGGCTGCCCACTCTTTGTTACCTTCAATCACTAAGCTACCACCGCCATCAACCAGAGAGCGACCTTGCTGATCTAAATAAGGACCTTCAACGTTTTTACTGCGACCAACGCGAACATTGTAAGTACTTTCAATACCTTGACAGCATTTATCAAATGATACAAACAGATAGTAATAGCCATTCTTTTTAAAGATATAAGGCGCTTCAATTGGGCCATGCTCCGTGTTTGGACGGCTGGCAATGTGATGCCACTTTTCAGGCTGTGCTAAGCGCACCATGTCATCATCTAGTTGCACTAATTTTAAACCACCCCAAAACGAACCAAAGCTCATCCAAGGTGTGCCATTGTCATCTTCGATAATAGCTGGGTCGATAGCGTTCCAATCATCACGCTCAGGCACTGACTCAACCACAATACCGTAATCAATCCACTTGTAGTCAGGTGATGATGGGTCAAGAGTGTCGTTTACCGTTACACCAATTGCTGAGGTGTTTTTACCAAATGCAGAAACAGAGTAATATAGGTAAAACTTGCCATTTTTCTCGTACACATCCGGTGCCCACAGATGGCCACCGAAATTAGGTGACACGCGTTTTGCCCAGCTAGGCTCGTCTTTAAAGACGCGGCCAGTGAGTTTCCAGTTAGTTAAATCTTTTGATTCATAATAGGTAATGCCAGGGCCTGTACTAAATACATAATACGTGTCGCCTTCTTTGGCCATAACTGGATCGTGTACTTCTACCTGTTTTGCCGACACTGCAGCTGCTGAGATAAGTAGTCCAGTTGAAAGCCACTTCATTGCTCGTGTCACTTGGTGTGCGGGTCTCATGATCGAATACCTTTTTGTTGTTTTAACTTTTGTGTTCATTCGTCTACTATATAATATGTAATACAATATTAACAATAAAATAAAAGCGAAATACAGGACACATTATGCTCAAAAAATTATCGCGGCTTACGTTACTTACCGTGTTAAGCGCTTCGTCAGTGCCAGCCTTTGCTGATGCTAATAGTAGCAAGACCGTCGCGCCAATTGATAACCCTATTGTACTTAAGCGTGCCGATCCTTGGTTAGTGCGTGATGAAAAAACCGGATGTTATACCTTTATTGGTAGTTCACCGATGTTTGATGAAATTGAACTACGCCAAGCATGTCGCTTAAATGACTTAAAACTAGCCGAGCCAAAAGTTATTTGGCAAAAGCATGATAAAGGCCCTATGAGCGTTAACATTTGGGCGCCTGAGCTGCACCACATTGATGGCAGTTGGTACATTTACTTTGCGGCCGGTGACATTGAAAAGCCTTTTAGCATTCGTATGTATGCACTTAAAAATGACCACGTTGATCCTATGCAAGGCGACTGGCAAGAAATGGGGCAGGTTATGAGTCACCTAGATAGCTTCTCTCTTGATGCGACCAGTTTTACTCATAAAGGCAAACGCTACATGATTTGGGCACAGCAAAACCAGCCTGCCACATACAACTCGGCCTTGTGGTTAGCAGAAATGGACTCACCAACGTCAATTAAAGAGCCTGTTATCGCGATTACTGAGCCGACTCTTGAGTGGGAAGTACAAGGCTATAAAGTGAATGAGGGGGCTGCTGTAATAACGCGTGGAGATAAAATTTTTGTGACCTACTCGGCCAGTGCCACCGATCATCGTTATGCGATGGGCTTGCTATGGGCAAATGTAAATGATGATTTACTTGACCCTAAAAGTTGGCATAAAAAGCCAGAGCCTGTTTTTACTACCCACGCTGAAGTTGGTCGCTTTGGTCCGGGTCATAACAGCTTTGTAAAAGCGGAAGATGGCGTGACAGATTTGCTAATTTACCATAGCCGCGATTATAAAGAGCTGAAAGGCACGCCATTGACGGATCCAAATCGCCATGCGCGAGCACGCATTATTACATGGGATAAAGATGGGTTTCCTGTGTTTTCACCACAGCTAGCTGATTAAAAAATTTTTAAAAAAAGGGCGCCAATTGGCGCCCTACAACTTTGGGAACGAAATGTTTACCAAAAGCGGTAATATATAAAGGCAGTTATGCCTAAAATGCCCGCTGTATGGATGTAATCCCACTTATCTAAACCCTCGGCGACCTCTTTGAGTGTTGCTTTGTCTAGGCTTGAGAAAGTAAGGCCTTTTAATTGCTCTTCATCTGCTTGTTTAGTGAAAATACTCACCACAATCATAATTACGACAACCACAACAAACAGCAGGATACAGTAGTACAACCAGTTCATTGTCGTTATCCATGCAAACGATGAACCCGTTAAATCATCTTTAAAGGGTAATAATACTAAGCGGATCATACCCAGTACGAAACCAGACACAAGACCAACAAACCCCGCTGTTGGCGTTATGCGCTTACTACATAAGCCGAGTAAGAATACAGCCGCGATGCCTGGTGCAATTAATGATTGAACACTCTGTAGATATTCATAAAGTACATCGGCAATTAAGCTCATGACGGGTATCCACAACAGTCCGAGTACAACGATAACGATAGTGGCCATTCTGCCTACTTTTAGAAGGTGTTTTTCGCTTGATTCTGGCTTAAACTTTTTATAAAAGTCGATCGTAAATAAAGTGGCTGATGAATTGAATAGCGAAGCGAGCGAGCTCATCAGTGCTGCGACTAAGCCACCAATCACAATTCCTTTCACACCCGCAGGTAACAGCTCAGCGACTAACGTAGGAAATGCTTGGTCAGCGCTTTCGTAACTAATAATTCCTTTTGCATTCAGAGCGTAAGCAATCATGCCCGGCACTAAGAAAATAAACACAGGGAGGAGTTTTAAATAACCCGCAAACATCGTCCCGCGACGTGCTTCTTTAATCCCTTTCGCAGAGAGTACGCGTTGCACAATATACTGATCGGTACACCAATACCAAAAACCGATAATAAACGAGCCAAAGATAATCCCAGGCCAAGGGAATTCAGTGTCTGATGCGCTGCGAATAAGGTGCATATTAACGTCATTTAAGCGTTCAACTTCTGCCCAGCCGCCGACTTTATCAAGACCAACAACTAAAATGACCAGTGAACCAATGATCAACACTGGCGTTTGCAGCACCGAGGTCCACATAATGGCTTTCATGCCCCCTAGAACAGTATAAATCCCGGTGATCACCACTAAACCAATGGCAGAAATCCAAAAGAAATCGATACCCCAAATACTCTCAATTCCTAAAATGGTTTTAAAGGCGATACCACCGGCATACACGGTCACGGCGACTTTTGTTAATACGTAGCTGATTAATGAGATAACAGATAAGAAAGTTCGCGACTTAGAATTAAAGCGACGTTCTAGAAACTCAGGCATGGTGTAGACCTTGCTACTCCAATAGAAAGGCACAAAAATCCAACCGAGTAATAGAATAATCCACGACTGCATTTCCCAATGGGCGAGTGCCATACCTGATTGAGCGCCAGAACCAGATAATCCGACTAAATGTTCTGAGCCGATGTTTGATGCGAAAATAGAGGCACCAATTACTAACCAGCTTGCATTACGACCCGCCAAAAAGTAGTCAGCGGTGTCTTCTTCTTTTTGTCGCATAGACATGACGACAACGCCTAATAACAGGACAAAAAATCCTGCCAGCACTGCCCAGTCTAAGGTACTTAGTTCGACCATTGTGTGTTCCACCTAATTATGAAAGAGAATGTTGCTTTTTAATTGTCAGTTAAAAATATTATATTATAAATTGGGTGAGTGAAAGTGATTTGTTAAAATAAGGTGACACTGGATATATAAAAAAGTGACGATTACGCGCGGTTATAATAAGAGGTTCTGTCTTTTTAATGTTTTGTTATTGATTTTAATCAACTATTTGCAGGATGACGGAATAGCTTTATAGATGTATTATATTACCTAGATCTTTAGAGGAACACACATGGCGCGTTTAGAGAATTTGAACTTATCACAACAAGTTACCAATGAACTTGGTAAAGCAATTATTGTTGGTGATTATAATACTGAGACGGGGTTACCAACCGAAGCACAGTTGTGCGAAGTGTATGGTATAAGCCGCACAGCTGTTCGTGAAGCAGTTAAAATGTTGGCTGCAAAGGGATTAATTTCTTCTCGTCCACGACAAGGGATCCGTGTTGAACCGGCGGATAACTGGAACTTATACGACACCAGCGTATTAAAATGGTTACTTGAGAGCAGTCCGTCACTTTACGTACTGAAAGAGTTCTTGCAAGTACGCTTAGCTATTGAGCCACAAGCAGCGGCGTTGGCAGCACGAAAAGGTGACCAAGCTGCGATCGCTGAAATTAAAATGGCGCTTGATAAAATGCAAGCGGCTGCCGATGAACCTGAAGGCGTAATGCACGAGCCAGACCTTGCGTTCCACACGGCAATTTTGCACGCCAGTGGTAACCGTTTTTTCTATCAATTACGTGACTTTATTCGTACGGCATTGCATGTCAGTATTCAGCACACAACACCCGCTAAAGGTAATAAACAAGCCATCGCTGAAGAGCACTTTAAAGTGTATAACGCGATTGCCAGTGGTGACCCTGAGCGTGCGAAAAATATGATGACGTACATGATTGATGAAGCGATGGCGTTTATCGAAAAAGAAATTGCAGACAAAGAAGCTGCAGCTCAATAAGTTTCGCTACTCAACGTTGTAAATACTGTAAAAAAACAAAAGGTTATCATGCCAAATTCAAATGAGCTTAAAACAGTTTACGCCAGCCTTGCCGGAAAAAGTGTATTTATTACAGGCGGAGCGACGGGAATTGGTGAAGTAATGGTAACGCGCTTCTGTGAGCAAGGCGCAAAAGTCACCTTTGTTGATATTGCAAAGCAGCAAAGCGAGGCTTTGTGCGCAAAGCTTGCGGGTAAATATGAGTTTGATCCGCAGTTTATCTATTGTGATATTCGTGATGTTGAGGCATTGCAAGCCGCTATAGAGCAAACCCGTCAGCAACAGGGCGATATTGGGGTATTAATTAATAATGCAGCCGATGACACTCGCCATGCAGCAGAAAACATGGATGTAAAATATTGGGAAGACAAGTTTGCTGTTAACTTACGCCCTTGTTTCTTTTCTTCACAGGCTGTTGTGGCGCATATGCAGCGTTTAGGTGGGGGAAGTATTATTAATATGGGGTCGGTCAGTTGGCGTATTAAGCAAACAGGAATGCCTGCTT
The DNA here is from genome assembly GCF_001938575.1 of Pseudoalteromonas sp. PAB 2.2. Taxonomy (NCBI): domain Bacteria; kingdom Pseudomonadati; phylum Pseudomonadota; class Gammaproteobacteria; order Alteromonadales; family Pseudoalteromonadaceae; genus Pseudoalteromonas; species Pseudoalteromonas sp. PAB 2.2. The sequence continues at coordinate 134,405 of NZ_LYPI01000016.1, read as the reverse complement.
ACACCACTGCTAAAGCGGGTATTGAAGGTCTGACGCGTTCTTTAGCGGCCTCGTATGGCAAAGACAATATTCGGGTTAATACCTTGGTTCCTGGATGGGTAATGACAGAGCGTCAAATTACTCATTGGTTAACCCCAGAGATGGTTGAAGACGTTCGTTTAAGCCAGTGTATAAACGAAACAATACAACCCGACCACATTGTTAATGCAGCATTATTTCTGGCTGCTGATGATAGTCGGATGATGACAGCACAATCATTAATCGTAGACGCAGGTTGGACTTAATTGCATTTATACATTGCAAAATGACTGACTTGCGATAAAATTTTTTCAATAAAACAAATGATACTATAATAATAAAATATGGGTTGGTATTGTTACCATCTCCCCTATTTTTCTAAGGTGGTAAGAAAGTTTGACCGACTTTGTACTCGTGTATGTAATTCTGATCATTGGTGCTTGCTTGCAAAGTGTTATTGGCTTTGGCCTTGGTATGCTGTGTGTGCCAGTTTTATATTGGTTAATGCCTGAACTGGTGCCTGGCCCTATGATTTTGAATGCACTCTTTTTAACTTCGGTGTTAATGATAAAGCACCGAGGGTCAATCGATATGAAACAGACGGGGATCTCAATAGTCGGTGGTGCAATGGGCGTAATATTCGCAGCGGCAGTGATGTGGTATGTGAATGCTAAGCAGTACCAGTTATTGCTCGGAGTGAGTATATTAGTCGTCGTCGCATTATCTATCATAGGTATGAAACCTAAAATATCGACCATAACGAGTTTATTAGCCTCTATGTCGTCGGGGTTTTTAGGAACCACCACCTCCGCTGGGGGCGCGCCGATGGGGCTGCTCTATCAAGCTGAGGATAAAGATAAAATAAAGGCCAACCTTAGTGCATTCTTTGTTTTCATTAACCTATTTGGCATTATTGTGCTGATGCTTACTGGCTCTGCTGATATGGGGGATGTAAAACTGTTTTTCTTTTGTCTGCCAGCAATCTTAATTGGCTGGGGACTGTCTTTTATAATTAATAACAACTTAAATGAAAGAGCAATTCGCAGCATCATACTGCTAGTCGCAGGCTTATCTGGCCTAGCACTTATTTTTATACACAGATAGAATGGTAAAAGTTCAGCTGTTTATTTAATGAAATTTATGCTCGATGCCACCCTAAAAATAATTATTTCTAGCCAATGCCAATTAGGCGAAGGTGCTTACTTTGCAAAAGCCCACAACTGCGTATTTTGGGTTGATATTTTGGGTCAGCGTTTATTTCGTTTGCACTGCCAAAGTATGCGGGTAAGTCAGTTTGCCATGCCAGAGCCCATTTGTTGGGTAATGGAAACGGAGCAAGGTGAGCTTGTTGCTGGGTTTGCGAAGGGCATCTATAAACTTAATAGCGAAGACTTTAGCCGCGAACTGCTTTACTCAATCGACAATGAGCCACAGCAAAACCGATTAAACGATGGTAAAACATCACGGCAAGGTTTTGGTTTTTTTGGCTCGATGGACTCTCAAGAACAAGCTCCGAGTGGAAAGTTATACCGCGTTGGTCATGGAAAGGCTCCTGAAGTCGTTGACCAACACTACACCATTAGTAATGGACCGGCGGTAAGTAAATGCGGGCAGTTTTTATACTCAACAGACTCTGAAAAACAAACTATCTATCGCTTCTCATTAAGTGCACAGGGCGAGCTTAGTAATAAGCATGCGTTTATCCGTTTTACCGATAGCATGGGTTACCCAGATGGCATGACGGTTGATAATGACGACCACTTATGGGTCGCAGCATGGAATGGTTATGGTGTTTATCGTTTTTCGCCACGCGGCGAGCAAGTGCAATTTTTACGTATTCCCGCACCACGTGTTACCAGTGTTGCATTTGTCGGAGAGGCACTTGAGCATGTGGCAATTACTACCGCAGCAGTCGGGTTGGATGAGTCGGTACTTGCTGATTACCCGCACAGCGGGGGCGTGTTTATTTTAAAGCCGGGTGTTAAAGGCATCGCTGAAACACCGCTTAAACTATAGATTTTCCATTACTTGGTAGCGTAATTCGCCAAGAAATGCCCGTGCTGCGGGACCCAGTTTGTCACCGTCTTTGAAGAGCAAATGTAACTTAGCACTGCGGCTACTGTTATGCGTTAAATTGAGCGCTTTCATTTGCCCTGCTGCGAGTTGTTTTTCAATCGCTATTTTTGGTAACCACGCAAAGCCTAGACCATTACTGATCATATCAATAGAGGTGCGTAAATGCGTTACCGTCCAACGTTGATCGGCACCTAGCCAGCCGCCATCTTGTTTGTGTTTATTCGCTGAGTCACGCACTACAATTTGTCGGTGTGATTTTAAATCTTCTAATGTTATTTCGCGGTCAATCGCATGCAAAGGGTGATCTGGATGCGCCACGGCAATAAATTCAATATTGCATAACTCTTCATGAAAGCCAGCCGCTATCGGAAAACCTGTAATGGCAATATCGACCTGATCATTTACAAGTAATTCATTGCCACCCATCAGCACAGATTCATGCAATTCGATACGCAGTTGTGGGTATTGCGAAGACGTGTCGTTAAGCACTTTATAAAGTAATTGCTGTGGAAAAATGGCATCAACTGCAATGCGCAGCTTGCTTTCGATACCTTCGCCGAGGGTTTGGCCAATCGCTTCGACTTTGGCAGCTTCATCGAGTAAATAATTGGCACGGCGTAGCATCATTTCACCGGCTTCTGTGAGCACCGTTTTACGCCCTTGAATAGTAAATAATTTTACATTGAGTGCCGATTCAATTTTGCCCACGGCATTATGAATACTCGACTGGCTTTTATGAATGCTTTGTGCGGCTTGATTAAAGCCACCAAACTCAACAACAGCACGAAACATGCGCCATTGCTCTAGGGTGATTCTTAGCATGGTATTCCTTTGCTAACGTGGTTACTTACTAATTAGTGCCTGTAAATGGATAGTACCTATAAATTGCAAAAAAGTTTACTTTTTAGCAAAGGGCAACTCAATATATTCAAGCTCATCACCGGGGATTTTAGCAAAGCGCTGTGCTTGCCAATCTTGTTTTGCTTGCTCGATACGCTCTTTGCTGTATGCAACAAAGTTCCAGTGTAAATAAGGAACTTTATTGAATTTACTGCCACCGAGTAAAATAAAGCGGCTATGCACATGGGTCGTAATTTCGTGTTCGCTGTCATCGAGTAGAACAAAATTGTCTTGAGTATAGCGAGTATCACCAATACTAACTTCACCATAAATTACATACACAGCGGTTTCATGATGAGGATGCGGTTTAGTAATATAACTGCCTTGCTCTGCTACTGTATCTAAATAAAACATAGGTGAGTAGCTTTTCACCGGGGAGCTCAAGCCATAGGCATCACCCACGATTAGTCGCATCAGCACTCCTTTTTCTATTTTTTCAGGCAGTTGCTGTTTTTTGATATGTTCAAATCGCGGTGCTATTTCGGTCATGCTCTCAGGCAAAGCAACCCAGCATTGCAGACCATTAATGTCGTGCTCGCTTGCACGCACTTCAAGGCTTTCTCTTTCTGAGTGCACTATACCGCGACCTGCGGTCATCCAGTTAACATCGCCAGGTTCTATTTGCAGGCTATTGCCTAGTGAATCGCGATGGTAAATACTGCCAGTAAACAAATAAGTGAGCGTTGAAAGGCCAATATGAGGATGAGGCCCCACATTTATGCCTTCACCGCGAGGAAAGTGATTCGGCCCCATGTGGTCAAAAAAGATAAATGGCCCAACCATTTTTTTGTCAAAATGCGGCAAGATGCGTTTTACATCGAGCCCACCAATATCGTGGCTGGTTGCTGTTAATAACTTTGCCATATTTGCGCTCCTTAAAAACAAACCCAGCCAACAACCTAGGTTATTGGCTGGGAGAAATGTTATGCCTGACTACGTTTTAACATTAGTTGATCTAGGCTGATTTTGCCTGCACCAACACTGGCTAATGCTAAAAAGCCACCTGCCATTGCAATGTTTTTGTAGAACATTAAAAATTGCATTTGATCATCAAGTTGAAAGTGGAATAACAAAGCACTGGCCAGGCTGAAACCAGCAAAAGCGACAGCGGTTAGTTGTGTTAAGAAGCCGAGTAAAATAAATAACCCGCCAACCATTTCAAAAGCAATGACAAATGGCAGTAAGAACTCTGGTAAACCAACGGATGCCATGTACTGTGCTGTTGCATCGAAAAACTCGATTTTACTAAAGCTGGTGAGTAAAAAGATGGCCGATAAACCAATACGTGCCAATAAAGTGCTAATATTTTGTAATTGTGGTTGAGCTGAGATTAAAGTAAAAAGTTTCATAGTAGGTATCCTGTTTAGTTAAGCTGTGTGTCTGCGATGAAGTAACTATAAATTCACTTTAAAAGAATTAAAAATAGTAAAATTAGCGCTTATTATTCTTTAAAAAAGAATCTTAAAGAAGATTCAATGTGAAGTTATTGTTATCAATAGGATTTTGTTTTTCTATGGCTGCAAGCAGCGTGGTGTTTGCTAATCAAAACTTACCCAATAGTCGTCATTATGAGTTATTAGTTTCAGATATAGCGGTGCAGCAAAGCTGGCAAGTTAAAGACATAATTAAAGGTTATGAGATGTGGGAATATCAAATAAACCTTAATAAAGGCAATACATTAAAGGTTGATTTTGCTCCTTCAAACTCTAGTAACTACTTTAATATTTTACCGAAAGGTAACCCAACCGCTTTGTATGTTGGCCCGGCAAAAGGTGATCATGCTGAGCTTAAAATTCCTGATGATGGCAATTATGTGATTTGGGTATTTTTGATGCGCAATGCCGCAGGCCGTGATGAGCATAGTAAATTTACAGAAGATATTAGCGTTATCAAAAGCCCATTAAATGGGATGCACCCAAGCTGGGATGTCGATGGAGATGGGCCAATGATTGCGAGAAAGACGGCAGCTGTGATCACACCGTTGACTACAGTCTTCCTCGAAAGTCGAATAAGGCCTCTTATAAGGCCTCATTAAGTGACTTATTCAGGCGCGACTTCAAGGGTGGTAAATAATGAGTAACGCACGTTATCGATATCTGCTTCTGTTGGTTTTTGATCAACAGATGCTTCAATCAGATACATATCAGCGTGTTCGAATGTCACGGTGAAGAAACCTTCACTATCGGTAGTAAGTTTTACTTCATCACGCGCATTACGGTAACGAGCACTGCCGCGTACAATCGCTAGCTCAACGTTAGCGGCAGGTTTTCCATCCATTAATAATTGGAATTTAGCCTCTTCACCTGCAAATAAATCGTTTGGATGCGTTGGGCCCGAAATCTCTAAGCCTTGGCCAAGTAATGTGGGTTTAGAAGTGCCGTTACGGCTTACAAAGGTATCAACGGTTGCGATTGACTTAATCGTGCGTACTTCGGTTGCACCAGCAGGAAGATCAGCGTCTTTTTTACCTGTAAATACACGACCACGGTTGCCGTCTTTATCTTTGTAGAATGTCATTAGCAGGGGCTTTTGCTGCATCGCAATATGGTACGTCCCATCTTGCGATAAGCTAACGGCCGCTGAGTTTTTACGTTTTAGGTAGTACGCGCGAATCTTCTCTTCTACAGGCTTACCGTTTGGCGCAAGGGCGATTAATAAGTTGTCATCATATTCTGCGCCTTGTTCATTTGGGCGGTAGGCTTTGTCTGGGCTAAACAACTCGTTTGAAATACTGGCATCAATCATCACATAATGTGTTTTTTCACCCGATAAAGAGGTGTGCGATGGCATTAACCAACGAGCGTGTGCCTGTGCGTAACTTGATGCAAGTGCGGTGAACGTAACGGCACCGATTAGGGCCGTTTTTAATAATTTTAATTTCATTGTTTATCCTTAATTGCTAGTAATAGTAACGAAGCTAGTCGCGAATTCTTTTTCGCCAGCGAGAGTGACTTTGCCATCTTTTGTTAAGTCGATTTCAACACGGCTGTAATCACGGCCACCTTCTTCACGTACAACTTCCACATTGAGTAAATATTTACCGGGTTTAACGGGGTTACCTTTTAAATCCTTACCGTGCCACTCAATGGTGTAAGTACCAGGACGTTTTGTGGCACCTGTTACGCCGTCGAAGTTATCGTTACTGCGACCTGCTTTACGCCACCACTGACGTAAGTCTTTAAACCACTCTGCTTTTTCAACCCAAAGTGCCACTGTGGTTACATGTTTACGTTCTGGGGTTTCAAGCCAAAGCGCAACATATGGACGGTGATAAGGGGATACATCAAGCTCAGGCAAAGTGAACTCAACGGTGAGGTTGGCGTCTTTGGCAAAGCTAAGTGGGCTGAATAAACAGCTGAACAGTAGAGCAAGTAGTAAGTGGGCTTGTTTCATTAAGATACTCCTTTAAGTTGAGGCACCCAAACTAGATAAATAACCAGAGGTGTGACGACACCAAACAGTGTTAGCCAAAGCCCTGAGGTACGCTTTTTACGGTTTTGAAATAAAATAAATAAGCCAGTTATAGCGAAGATGATCATTAATACTGCTGAGATATCAATTACCCAGCTCCATGCCTCGCCTGTATGACGGCCTTTGTGCAAATCACCAATAAGGCTCATAACCCCACCTGTTTGGTAGTCAAGATTGAGCTCTCCCGTTTGAAAGTCGATTTCGGCATAAGCAAACCCTGCAGGCAACGGGTAGTCGAGCATGACTAGTGCGTCTTGTTTTTCCCATTCAATGCTTTTTACATTCTGCAGAGAAAACTGATCTGCCATATAGCGTTCAATTTCAGGGTAAAGAGTGGGTAATGCATTAAGGTTCTGCTGTGCTTTTTCGAAGAGCTGTGCAGAAATGAGCACGTGGGTTTGACCATTATGTTTGTCATTTTCAAGCCAACTTACGTGATTGAGGATGATGCCGCTGATACAAAATAAGATCAGTAGAAAAAATAGCGCGGTTGATAAATAAATATGTAAGGCACGGCTAACGCTATAAAACATGCGTTTATTGAAAGAGAACATAATGTAAGGTACTTGTTATTGATGCTCACATGATAATAGTTCGTATTATTAATAACAAGTGCGTTTACGTTCTTTACATTCGAGCAGTTAATACTGAATAGCGAGGTACGCAATAATGGCGAGTTGTGAGGTAAACAGGCTAGCAAGTAGCATTAATTGCAGCCGAGTGGATATGTTAAGTTGGATCAGCGTCGGATGATTAGGCTTTGAGGGACGATTGATTAAATAGCCCAACACGCACACCTCGATAACAGCTACAAGATACATAACCCAAATCGGTGCTGCGCTTTGCAGTAAGAAGAAATAGCCCACGGCCATGCCAAGGCCAGCTAAAAATTTTGCTCTTAGCGGAACCACTTTATAGAGCTGCCAATATCGAAGTGATTCGCCATACCGAGGATGATTTAATAGCCAAGCAGACAAAGCGGGAGAAGAGCGTGTAAAACAGCCCAAAGCAAGAATAAAGAAAATAGTTGTGGGCATCACAGGGAGTGCAATACCTATGATACCTAAGCCAACCATCAATAATCCAAGTAATTGATAGCAGCCATTTTTATAGGCGGTAAATACCGTTCTTACATTCATCAATATAATTGAGCCTGATAAAACTGAAAATGCGGTGATGCATATTTTGCAAAATCATACATTTATTCTGCGTTACTTTTAACTGTAGCTCAGCTAACGTTTTTTACCTAATGTTGCTCGAAGAACGTTTAAGGTGTGAATGACATAATAAGTTGTGAGATAGCAGGTGTTTATTTTAACTAATTAATTTTTAGCACTTAGCAAAACAAAGCAAATAATCACGTCCCTGCTTTGTTTTGTTAGCAGCATTAACAGTATGCTGCTTTTGAAGGACGTGAAAGTATGTATGCAATAACCAGCACTTTTATTATCCCTACGGTGCATATCAACCACCCCGAAGGTAAGGTAAATAGCAGCATGAGATAACTTACACTAATTCCCATTATCGCTAACATTTTTGCTTTTATAGGGATTAATTTATGTTTTTGCCATAGCCGTAGCGTTTCACCAAATCGAGGATGATTTAGCAACTTTTCAGCGAGTGTGGGTGATGCTCGGTTGAAGCATGCAAGTGCGATAATAAGGAACACTGTGGTTGGCATCACCGGTAAAAAAACACCGGCGATGCCCAGGCTCACAAACAAATAACCACATACTTTAAGAGCGGTATTCTTATAATGTGTGAAAGCCTTATTTTGATTCATGAGTAAATGTGAGCTTGAAAACGTTGAAAGCGAATAAATGCTTGGCGTGCTCCTTCTATAAGGGCATGTTCTTGCTGTGCTGTTAGTTGCAGATTATCAATAAATTGCACCAGTTCGCGCCACGCACTACCCCGACCAGCCCCTGGGCCTGTTAAGTAGCGTCCACCGTGACTTGCATCATAATTAAGATGCGTTTTCAGGTGTTTTCCAAGCATTGCTGCGCCGACTTTTGAGCCTTCGACGACATATAACCAACCTATTGCTGTAGCAAAGTCGGTTTTATCAGAAATATGTGGCTGTAAATATGCTTTTGGTAACGGTGTTTCCAAGTCTATAAAGTCTTGCTCCAACAGGTCTAAACGACGTCGTGAGGCTAAATTTGAAATCGTTTTTGTAAGCTCAGGATGCGTGTAAAGTGCACTTACATCATTTAAAAAATAATACTGCAAGTTCAAAAAAGAGAGGTAACTAGATGTATCAGCAAATGGATTTTGTGCCATGATACTTTTATCAACATGGTGATGAACATCGGCTGTTGCTGCTCTTAAGGTATGTGAGCGTGACGGGGTTGAGACATGAATAGTCATACTAATTCCAACAAAAATAACAATAAAAAATAACGGCAGCGATAAAACTGGCCACCGCCGTGTCAATCGAACAAAGTCAATTTACAATTTGATCTCTACACCTAATGTGATTGTTTTTCCGGGTTCTGGCATAGCAACGACAGAACCTGTTGAGACCTTATATTGGTCTGTTAAGTTAGTGATGGCGGCATAACCACTTAGGCTTTCACTTAAGGTATAGTCAATGTAAAAATCAAGCTGATAACCTGCAGGTATAAACTCTAATGCATCAACACCTGTGCCTGATAAAAAGCCACCAGGGTGATGTTTTTCAGAGTGTTTTTTGTAAATGAAGCCAGTATCAACGTCTCCCTCAAATAAGCGGGTACCCAGTGTTGCAACGTAGCTTTTCTCAGGTGGGATCCTCAGTGGTGTTAGGCTGCCAAGAAACCCTTCACTGTTACAACGCTCGGCTTCCCCAATATCTGCTAACTTATTTGAGCACATCTCGACATCTTGATAATTGATCATCGATGCGGATGCATATAAGTACGGGCTTTGATAATTCAGCTTAAACTCCATACCGGGTAAAGTGAAAGAATCATAATTTGTAAATGAATACGTGCGCTGCCATGAATGTGTATTGTGTTCTGTTTTTGGCATATTGGCAGTGGCAAGCATACTGTCTATTTTTGTGTGGAAATAGTTTGCAGTCATAGTGAGCGTATCATTTTCGTTTAGTAAGGCTGCAAACGTGCTTTCTAATCCTATTTCGTATGAATTCGTTTTTTCTGGTTCAATAGGGTGCTCTGGCGAATATGAAAACACTTCATTAGAGACAGTACCTTCGTACAAGCTTGGCATTCTGTACGCTTGACTGTATTTTGCTTTCAGCACCGTATTACTCAACACGTGATAATGCAGCTGAGCGGTCAAGTCTGTCTTTAGATCAAAGTGCTGAGTTAAATGTGTTTGATTATCGGTGATTTTTGCATCGTGGAGGTTCGCGTTAAATACTAGCTCAAGTTGGTTTAAATCAACTTGTGTATTAGCAAACATGCTGTTGGCTGTTCGTTTTCCATCTCGCGAAGTGGGTAATTTTGTGTGAAAGGTACTTTCATAACCGGGTTTTGGAGCCAACTTTTCCGCTTGCCATGAGTAACCTGTTGTTAATATGACCGGTGTGTGTGGATTTAGTTTGAATGACGCTACGTTATAGGCACTAAACCCATGTCGTGTATTAGAATACTGATGTAAATATTGCAGCGCACTTCGACCGTAGTTTGATGCTAACCCATTGTATTGATGTAATTTTGCATGTGTTTTCCATACATTAACTTTTACATCAACGAACGAATTATTGGTTGGCAAATAATGATAAACAGCACTTACGCTATTCACATGTGCAGTGCCTTGTTGCCATTGCGGCATTGCTTCTTCGCCTTCGGGTAGTGTTTGCCATTCGCCGTCAGGAGATTGAATATAGTCACCAGCTTCAAATTTATACCAATAAGAAGCAAGCATTTCTCCTGCTTTTTGTTGGTGATGGCGAGTGTTTACTTCAAGGGTATGTTCATCATTTAAGTCATAACTAAACTTGGCTAGGTAAGATTCACTTTCGAAACTCGTATTGACGACTTCTGCACCTGGATTGACTGGCGGTAATATTTCCCATGTTCCCCAAGAACTACTTTGCGTCTCTATGAATTTTTCAAAGCCATTACTCCCAGCAAAATAATTCCCCGTTTTTTTGTCGCTAAATGCAAATACTGCGCTAAAGTTATCGCTTTTGTACGCCGTCGCCAGCATGATGCTACCATTCTCAAAGTCACTGGAATTATGACTATTATCAACGCGATAATAATTTTGTTGAGTTGCATCATCGCTGACCGTCGGCATGGCATTATTGTTATAAGTTTTTAATTTTACTAATGCGCCTAACGGTTCACCGTTTTTTAAAACATCATGTGGATTTAATGTACTGATGTTGACGGTGCCACCAATAGCGCCTGAGCCAAATGGCGAGACTTTTGCCGAAGCGCCTTTTTCTATATTTACAGTGCTAATTAAATCTGAATCAATGTAGGTGCGATCAGATGTTCCCATGTAACCACGATTCGTATGGGTAGACTGCAAGCTGCCATCGATAAAAATAGGCACTCTCCCTTCACCTTGAACCCCCCGAATGCCAATATCTAATGCGCCAGCTTCATTACGAATATTATTTGCTTCAATCCCCGTGAATGTTGAAAAAATATCGGCATTTGCATTACCACGAGTTCGGTCAATATCATCGCGATCGAGTTGTAGCTGTTCTCCTTTTACGGTGATAACTTCTATTGATTTGTCATTTACTTTCTTTGCTAATGATTGAGTGCTATAGCCTAACAAGGAAACAGGTAGGGCTAGTAAAATACTTAAACTTAAAAGACGTCTTTTCACAATAAATCTGATGGAAACTAAAAGGTGCACACATGATAATGATTTTTATTTGTGTTTTAGGTGTTTGTATTTCATTTTGAGTCAGATCAGACCAGTCTAAATGTGGGGATATCTTTTTTTATAACACTTAACGAACACAATTCACTAAAAAGCCACAATGGTTCGTTGATTTGGTGCTCAATAGAGTGAATAGGTAAAAGGTAGAACGGTGTCGCGGTGTAAAAGAAGCGTAAGGGGAGTTAACTCCCCTTGATTTATAATCGTTTTAAAAGTAGTAACCGATATTGATATTGAAGCGCGTTTCGGTCTCGTCGCTGTCGCCAGCTATTGAGCCACCAACAAACGGTTGGTTTTTCGCTTTTACAAGATCAAAGTAGGTAAATAAGCCACCTGCGGCGACCGACACACCCGTTACATTCATCCACGTGTCTGCACTGTTATCTGACTTATCGTAAATAATGCCGTAGTCATTATAAAATTGCAGGTTGGTTACTGGCCCCCACTCAACAGGTAAACTGTAAGCAATGTTGGCATTAGTCATGGTGGCTTCGGCGGCGATACTGTCATAAAAAGAGTAGGCGCCGACAGCCATACGATTTACGTTATCAATGTCGTAATCGTATTCACCGTGTTGCAGTTGGAAGTTCCACGGGCCAATGGTGCTGTTAAGGTGCACAGCCCAAGCCATGTAGTCGCCTGCTTTGTCTTCACCGTCGTGTAGGCCGCCTGATAACGCAGAAACACCTAACTCAGTGGTGCCACCATCATGCTCGAAGTGGTAACCATAACGTCCAGAGAATGTATTGTATTCACCTATCGCATTGGTGGGTTCTGCGTAAACGCCTTCGTCGGCATCACGAAAACCAACGACATCATACGAATAACGATCGCTGCGATTATCAACGTAACCGTCAACACCACCTAATTCATCATTTTTAAAAAAGCCAAGGTCAATTTGCCAGTTATCGGCTATTTTACGCTTAAATAACACACCTAAATCGTGGTCATCTTCTAAGCCAACGTAATAAGTGGTGCCAAAAAAGTAGTTGTGAGAGTTATAAGGCCAGTTACCAAAGGGGACTTTGGTGATCCCCGCTTGCACTTGCCAATCTTCGGCAAAGTCATAGGCTGCATAGGCATATTTAACTGCGGTCATGTAATCGAAAAAACGAATTTCTGCATTTAATTGCACGTCACCAACATCGCCTGCAAAATTCAATCTGAAAATATCAAAATCGAAGTCGCCACCGCGGTTCTTATTGCCGTCATCATAAGATGTGTGACTAAAGTTAGTACGTACAGCACCGCCAACTCGAATCCCAGACTCTTTCTTTTCGAGCTCTGAATCAACAGCAGCCGTTTGCTGCTCAAGCTGCTTTTGTTGTTTAGCAACTTGGGCATCAATCTGTTCTTGCTGCGCCGCTTGTTGTTTTGCTTGTTGCTCTGCTTTATCGAGCTGAGTTTGAAGTTGCTGCATCTGTTGCTTTAGTAATTGCAGCTGCTTTTGAAGGTCATCGATTTCTGATGCCTGACTAAGACTTGAAGTAGTGCCCAACGCTATCGCTAGGGCTAACTTTGAAAGTTTAAGCATGAATTATCGCTAATGTAAGAATGGGTACTATTTAGCATAGATGATATTCACACTGAACCCAAGGGTAGCCACATAAATTTAATATTAATCAACGGGTTTATTATTGAGACTCAATGGTTCGCGTAAGCGCACCTACTTCAAGTAAGGGGGAGGCATCAAGTTGGTCTGCATCCATCATGGCTGCAATACGTTGCATAGATGACAATAATAGACTTTGTTCCCACTCTTCAAGGGCTGAAAACTTTTCAATAAAGTGCTCTTGTAAAGGCTGTGGCGCTTTATTCAAAATTTCTTTGCCGCGCTCGGTAAGGTATAGACTGACACGGCGCTTATCTAGTTGACTGCGAACACGCGTAACTAGCTCACGGTTTTCAATGCGGTCTAAAATATTGGTGACAGTTGCGGGACTTAAATTAACGTTTTGTGCGATGCGGCTGGCCGTAATGCCATCGGTGTGCGCGACTTCGTTCATTATAAGTAATTGTGGGCCTGTTAATCCCGATGTTTTGTTGAGTTGTTTTGAATGAAGGTCGATAGCCCTGATAACTTTACGTAACGATACCAATAGCTCGTCATACTTTTGCATAGTTGTGTCTCTTTAAAAAGGCGGTATCTGGCGACCGCAATCGCGAAATATTACACATCTAATAAATTGAGTTCAAATAAATTACACCTATATCAGCCATAGATTAAAGCTAATAATGGCATGGTTTTGATTTGTATTTAGTTAGAGCAGAAATTAAATGCTCTATTTTGTCGTTTAGATAGGGTAATTGTTGTTAACACTGAAAATGCTAATATGGGGTGACTTAGCATTTGGTTGTAAAACATTTTCATCAAATAACTAAATATTATTTACTAATTGCCACCGCTTTGGGTAAGGTGGATTTTTCTTTCATTAAATGGGACGAATTATGAAGTTATCGCCATCAGTTACGATTGAACAAAGTGACACCGGACTTGAGTTTATTAAGGTTGCGAGTGAGTTGTGTGAAGCAACTATTTTTCTGCAAGGTGCGCAAATTACTGAGTTCACGCCTGCAGGCAAAAAGCCGTTGTTGTGGGTGTCTGAGTTAGAAGACTATCAAGAAGGGAAAGGTGTACGTGGCGGTATCCCTATTTGTTGGCCATGGTTTGGTGTAAGTCAGCATGAAGGTTGGCCTGCGCATGGTGTGGCTCGTACAGGTCTTTGGCGCGCTGAAGAAGTGAAAGAACAAGAAGATTCAATCTATATCAGCCTTTCGTTACCGATGACTCAGGTTGATGATAAATATTGGCCCCACAAAACTAAGCTACTTGCGGAATTTATTTTAACGTCAAGTCTTGAGTTACGCTTAACGACCACGAACATGGATAATGAAACCATTCACTTTACTCAAGCGCTACACACGTATTTCCCAACACCTGCGATTGAAGAAACCAAAGTTGATGGTTTGCAAGGGGCAAAATACATTGAGTTTGGCGAAGGCCCTTATGAGCAGCACGACTTGGTTTCTTTTGCGCGCGAAACCGACATGGTGTACACCGAAGCAGAGGCTACACAGCGTATAATTACCCCAGACGGCATTATTGAAGTAGGTCGTGAAAACTCAACATCATGTGTGCTGTGGAATCCGTGGGTTGAGAAGTCAAAACGCTTGTCGAACTTTGCCGACGATGAGTATCATGTGATGCTCTGTTTAGAAGCAGCAAATGTACTTGATGACAGTGTAGAGCTTGCGCCAGGTGCCAGCCATACGCTTGCAACGACACTTCGCTGGGTTTAATTTACCACGCTCAACGTTAGCACGTAAGGCCAGTGACACTGGCCTTTACAAGGAATAATCGTGTTTAGTAATCAACAAATCGACACTCTGCCTCGCCACCATACTATTAAATTTCAGCCACTTGCAGATAACGCTATTTGGCATGTACAAATTAATTGGCTGCTTTTTTATATTCCACTCATGACGGTCATTGTGGCTGTTCGGTATTTTAATCAACCGTTTGCTGATGCGGTATCTGCACCTTGGTTGCTACTGCTGCCCGTGCTCGTTGTGCTTTCAATGCTGTATAACTTTTACAGTGTTCGTGTAAAAGGGATTGCATTACGTGAGCATGATATTGCTTATAAGCGTGGTTTAATTTGGCAACAAGTGACCCTGTTACCTATTTCTCGAGTTCAACATACTGAGATACATCGAGGACCCATTGAGCGGAAACTTGGCTTAGCAACACTCAGACTCTACAGTGCTGGTGGCATGAGTGCGGATCTTCATATCAGTGGTTTAACAGATAAACAATGCAATGACATTAGGCAGTTTGTACAAAGCTATGGTTATGACAATCATGCAACAGTTGATGAGCTAGCCGATGAATAACAGTGATTGGCAACGCGTGTCGCCGTGGGCACTTTTATATTTTATTGTGCATTTTGCTATTCGATTTGTTAAAGATGGCTTACTAAATTTACTGCCTATTTTAGTTATTTTTGTGACTCAGGTTGAGCAAAAATGGTTTTGGGGGCAAGTCGCAGCAAGCATCGCTATTGTCATGTTAGTGGTTTATGCATTTGCGTATTATAGAAATTTCTCTTATCGCATCAGTAGCGAAAATGAAATCCTGTTAAACAAAGGGGTATTTAAGAAAGAGCGCTTAACACTGAAGTTTGCCAGAGTGCAAAATGTGAATATCGCTGAGCCCTTTTATTTCCAGCCCGTAAATTTGGTTAACTGTATTTTTGATGCTGCAGGCAGTAGCGCTCAAGAAGCCGTGATCCCAGGTGTAAAGCTCAGTTATGCTGAGCATGTACGCGAACAAGTGATGGCATTTAAAGCGCAGTTGCAGCAAAGTGACACGCCTGAAAAAGCGGAACATGCAGCACAACCATCAGCACAATACACACTCACGCTTAGTAACGCCGAAATAGCGAAGTTTGGTTTGATGTCGAATATGGCTATTTTAGCGTTAGCGGCGCTTGCCCCTTTTATGAATGCCATTTTTGATTACCTTGAAACCTCATTGATTGCGCGTCTAGAAGCCATGTTTAACGAGCAGGCTGCCTTTGTTGGCAGTGCGGCAGCATTGGCTGTGGTGACAGTCATTGTTGTTATCGTGCTGTGCGCTGTGTTGTTGTCGATTACTATGGCTTTAATTAGGTTTTTTAATTTTCATTTATATTTTCAAGATAATAAGTTTAAACGTGTAGCGGGGCTCTTTGAGCGCCAGCAGTTATCAATAAGCTCAGAGAAAATACAAAGTGTACAAATTAAGCAAAATATCATTGCACGATTATTAAAGCGTTATACATTGATATGTCCACAAGTGAGCAGTGGTAATACAGCCCCAGGTGTTGCGGCGCATAAAAACAAACAAACACTGGTGATGCCCGTGTTAACCGCAGCGCATGTTCAGCAAGTGTGCCGTTGGTTGTTTCCGTGGTTTATTAATTTAAATGAGCTTAATTTTATTAAACCCGAACGGGCACTGCTGTATAAAAACACTGTGTTGTATGTATGTTTGCCGAGTGTGATTAGCATTGTCGTTATTGATCAACTATTTGAAACGTTATCAATGCTTTGGGGTTTATTACCTGCGAGTATATTGATGGCTGCCGTATTTTTACGTTATCAAAAAACAGGCATGGCGCTGTATCAACATGAAGGCCGCTCATTTGCCGTGTTTAGAACGGGAATGATAGGGACTCAGTATCGTTTGTTTGAAATTTATAAAGCACAAAGTGCCACGACTATTAGTACATATTTAATGCGAAAATCAGGTTTAAAAAGCCTGTATATACAACTTGCATCGGGTTCTGTATCAATGCCGTATTTAAAATCAGTTGATGCAGAGCAGTTAATTGATTTTGTGCTTTATGAAATAGAATCAGAGCCACGCAATTGGTTTTAAATGAAAATGATTATCAATACCGTTGATTCGGTTTCGTTTTTGGGTATACTGTCCAAAAGTGAGGGATGCAGGTATTCAGATGATTTATTTACTTCCAATTATCGCTATTTCAGGCTTAGTTGCTTTACTGTGGTACGCGCGCTTTAAAAATGAGTGTAAAGGCTTTTGTATTAGTTGCGCAATTACTTGTATCGCGTTATTGGTAACCAGTGCAATGATGCTCGCAGGCCTTGGTGCGCTCAGAAGCAGTATGATGTTTGCAGTGACTATTTTTATTATTTATCAACTTTTGGGGTTAGTAAAACCTATCAAAATCGATTAATTTCTTACATTTTTTAACTACACCCGCGCAAAAAAGCAACGCATACTAGTGTGAATATTTAAAATCAATATACCCAAGCTGGGGATCAAGGATTATGATGAAAAAAGCACTATTGAGCGTTGCGCTGCTTGTTGCAGGCGAGGCGTCTGGCCAAGAAATATGGCAAACAATTCACACTGAGCATTTTAATGTACACTTTAGCGTTGAAAACCAACAGTGGGCGCAATCGGCTGCCACAGAGCTTGAAATTGTGCGTGATAAAGTGCTTAAGCAACAGCATCGTGCTTTGGATGAAGTCGTTGATGTAGTCGTGTTTGACCCTCTGAATGCCGCAAATGGCTTTGCTCTACCTGTCTCTAATAAACCCTTGATGGCACTTTTTACCACGCCACCGCAATCCGATACGGTGATTTCTAATACCGATGGTTGGCAACAGCTATTGATCTTGCACGAATATATTCACTTGGTGCATTTAGCTCAGCCGACTCGCAGTGATTTTCGTCAAGCAATTAAAAATAGCTGGGATCTGTATGACTTAGCAGAAAAAGACATGCCACGCTGGGCCGCAGAGGGTTACGCAACATTATTAGAATCAAAAATGACAGGCCGTGGTCGAGTGTTTGACAATTTGTCTGAAGCGATTTTAATTGAGTTTGCTCAGCAAGGTGCATTGCCAGGTTATAAGCAACTAAGCAATACAAAAGGCGGCTTTTTGGCGGGGTCGATGGCGTATTTGGTCGGTTCGCGTTTTTTGGCTTGGCTTGAAGAAAACTATTCAGAACAAACGCTTGATGCTGTTTGGACACGAATGCAGGCAGTAAAAGACCGTGATTTCGATGAGGCATTTACAGGTGTATTTGCTGATTCTCCAGCCAAGTTGTATCGCCGCTTTGTTGCTGAGTATACATACAAAGCAATGGCTAAAGAGGTAAGTGAACAACCACTTACAAGTAAGCTTTGGTTGGAGCTTGATCTCTACGCATCAAATCCAGCACTTAGTCCAGACAACTCTAAACTGGCTATTGTTGAGCGTAATAAAGAGGGTGATACACGTTTAGTTATTTACAGTACAGAGCAAAATACACAGGCTGCAGAAGAATTTGCAACACAGCAAAATGCGCTTTTAAACGATGATCCTCTGGATATTGTCGATAAAGCACCCGCAGTATTTAAGCGTGAGCAGAAGCATGTATTGCAGCAAATAAATAGACAAGGGATTAAAAATCCACAATGGCTGGATGAAAATACGCTGTTTTTTACAGCAACAACCACCGTGGGCAAAGGGTCTGTTCTTGGGATTTCTGATTTATACCGTTACGATATTACAACGGGTGAGGTCACAGCATTGACGCATCACGCGGGCTTGCGTCGTTTTAGCATTAGCGAAAATGGCGAAACTGTTTATGCAGAACAAAATCAGCATGGTTTCTCAGCGTTAGTGAAAGTAGACCTTACTCATGGTGACGTCACTCCCTTGTTTACAAAAAGCCTTGAAACTGTTTATGACTACCCCGTATTAAGCCCTGATAAGTCGCGGCTGGCCTATTTGAAAACCACATTGAATCAGAATTGGCAGTTGTATATACAAGATTTAAACACGACAAAATCATATCGTGTGCCTATGCCTGCAGGGTATCAATATGTATCGCAACCTAATTGGCAAGCTGATGGGAAAGGCCTTTATTTTGTGGCGGGTAAAAATGCAGCAGTTGATTTGTACCACTATGACTTTGATAAAAATGAACTTTATCAACTAAGCCAAGGCCAAGAAGTTATCGCTCATCCCATGGCGATGAATAATGGTGAGTTATTGTATTTATCAGTCACACCGGATGGCCCAAATATTAAGCACTTTACAGACTTAACTCAGCGCGAAAAAGTGACTGAACTTGCTGTAAACCCCACACCACCGCGTGGTGTGACCGCAAGCGAAGTACTCCCTAAAGCGGCTATTTATCAACAAGCGACAGGTCGACAAACTGACTATGATGTATTACAGCAAAAACCGACTTTATCGTTGGGTTCTCAGTATTACTCCGCATCATCGTCAATATTAACCTTGGGTGTTAAAAGCAGTGACTTTTTAAAACAGCTTGATTTGCAAGCAGGCTACAGTATTGATTTACAAGATAGCGCATTAGAGGGGGCGTTTGCCGCTGCCAAATATTCAGCCTTTGATTTACACTTTAAAGCTTTGTTATTCGATTATCAGTTAGATACAGATAAACAGTACCACGGACACCATGCTGAAAAAATTGAAAACACGGGTATACACTTGGCAACAAGTTATCCAATGCAGTTTCAACAATTAAGTATAATTCCTTCTGTGAGTTATAACTACAGCGACTTTGTTCACGGCGATGATCAATGGTTAAAGCTGGGGCTAAAACAAAAGTGGCAATATGATAGACAAACAGTGGGGTTTTCTCAGTCAGCAAAGATAGCTTTACTGAAAGGTGATAGCAAAACGCATAATTGGCAAGGTTACGACTTTGCTACTGAGTTTGGTGCGCATGCGTTTAATATTCCTGTTTATGTTAACTTTGCTCAGCATTATCGTGACAATAATACGCTTGCGTTAGGTGGTTTTGCTTCTAACTTAATTAACAACGAGACTCAAAGTGGTTTAGTAGTGGCACCCGAATTACCGTTTATTAGCCAGCTTGGTAACCGCTATAAAGGTTATGGTGGCGGGGTTAGTTATAAAGATTCGCTCCCTTGGCTTTACTATCAACAGCACCAAGTAGATAACCGAGTATATGCACAAAGCTATGGACTAAAATGGCAAGGCGAGTTTAGCTTTGGCCTAGGGCCTGCTGGGCTGAATGATGTGAATATTGATTTGGGCGTCGCCCGTGTTGAAGGCGACGACTTTGAAAACGATTTACGTGCTTGGCTTAGTTTTTACTATTCTTTATAACGGTTACTGCTTGGTATTTAAGGCGAATAGTTTGGCGTGATAGAGCGCCCGCTTTTCGTCTTCCCTTTCAAGCTCAATGGCTTTTTCGAGCCACTCTTTGCTCGATTGCTCATTGCCTTGTTGGTAGTTAATAATAGCCAGCTCTAGATAGGGTCCAGACAAATAAGGTGCTAAGGCTATGGCGTCTTCGAGCTGCTTTCGGGCTTTAAAATACTGACCATTGTTGCGTGCATTTATTGCCGTTGCTAATAATTCGAACGGATCTTGCTTTGCTAGAGCAAGCTGTGAGTTGAGTTTAGTTAGAAGTACTTGGTCGTCGAGCTGTTCGGCCAGCACAGCGTAGTTATGAAGTAAATTGGTGTTTTCAATGTTGTGCTGTAATGCGGTTTGATAAATATGTTTTGCTCCCACTAAGTCACCAGCTTGACGGTGTAATACCGCTGCAAGATTATACAGTGCAGGATCGTAAGGGGTGTAATCGCCAGCTTTAAGAATATAGCTGTAACTTAAATTAAATTGTTTAGCGGCTAAAGCCTCGGCTGCTAAATTACTGTAGTAGCGACTTATTAAATCGTTTAAATGGGCTTTGCCGGTATAAAAACTGCCGCGGCTCGGAAAATAATCAATAATACTTCCCGGTGTGATTAAGTAAGTCACCTCATCATCAAGTGGGGCATAGACTTTGGTCCTAAAATGACCCGATACATACACAATATTACTTTCTTTGCTGTATACCGGTTCACTCGACACTGATTGAAACCCTGTTTTTAGCCCAGCTAACTGAGCATACGCCTGAGTTAAAATAGCAAGGCTAATACAATTACCTTTCTGTTTTTGAATTGTCTCAGAGGCAGTGAGTGTTTCACTGTAATAGTTAAAATTAGTGAGTTTATTTTCTAAATAGTGATAGAGAATTTGATCATCTCTGAGATAGCCACCTTGTCTTTGTGTAAAGTAATCAAGGAATTGTTGTTGCTCGTCGATGGGCAGAGCAAATAGCTCAGTGTCTTTTAAAGTAACAGGCTGAAAAAGTGTGCTATTAAGGAGGTCTGCAACACGAGGTGGCATAACAGGTTGGTTACTTTTACTGGCACATCCGAGCAGTAACATACTGATAAGTAAGATGCAGAAGAGTTGCTTCATCATCTACCTCTAAGCTTGTTTTTTATTCAATGTACCTATGTTATTCGTTGTATTCAAGTTATGAATGCTGTCTCTAAGCTGTAAACACACTGTACGGAAATCTTGCCAAGTCCTCGCTGGCTATTTTTTCATCTTCATTGCATTTTATGAGCATCTCATTAGAATGCCGCGCTCTTTTAAATGGCTTAAAAAACAATGATTTACTTGTTGTGTATGGGCTGTTTATAAACTGCTAACGTATTAACTAAATTGTAACGAGAGAGGTCTGTTTTGGCGCACTATTTGCCGATTATTTCATGCTTTATTTTGGCGTTTAGCTTTTATCCGCTATTAAATAAAATTCGTAAAAATCGCAGTGTGTCGGGCGTGTCGTTGCTAATGATGAGCTTTGGGGTGGCACAAAGTCTTTATTTCATTACCTACAATGTGTACTTTCAGCGCATTTACATGGTCTTACCGTTTATCGTGACGGGTGTGTTAAGTGGTTTAATTCTTTATTACTTCGTGCGTTACAATGCAGCGCGCCAGCAACGGTTGCAATTAGCTGGGCTATTAATTGTGTCGGTGACGCCTTTTTTGTTATTGCTTAGCCCGTCACTGGACACTGCCACAGTCCTTAATTGGCTGACATATGTTGGCTTAGCGATGAGTTCTATCCGTGTTATGCCGCAAACCTACAAAACCATTAAAAGCGGTGATATTAGTAACTTAAGTGCACGTTATTTTAGTTTACAGTTTGTAGCGGGAGCCTGTGGTTTAGGCGCAGAACTGGCGATGGCTTCACCGAGTGTGTCACATGTTCTAACTTTTGTGATGATATTGCTAACTAATGCCGCCCAACTTGGTTGTATTCAATATTACAAGTCACGTCCAGCGATGGCTTGATTATAACGTTGAAATAATAAAAGGCTGCCCGTTGGCAGCCTTTTGTGCTTATTAATTAAGCTTCGAGCGCTTTGCTAATTAAGCGATCGATATACTGCTTATGTGCTTTAGCAGCAGTGTCGGCACCCCATGGCGTACTGATATCAGCAATTTTGTTTAGCTGATAAAGCGCAGCAGCTTTGGCTAGGTTGTCGTGCTTGCTCGCTTTACCTAAGCCTGCAATCGCAATCAGCTGGTTCACATACTCAATTTGTAAGTTATGACTTAATGAGTTCGCTTTTTTACTATCGACAAAAATGCTGGCTGTTAGGTCATCCATAAATTGGCTTAGTGAATACTCATTACCGTACATTGCGCTGTCTGAAATACGCAGCATGACTGCAGGGTGCAACAATTGCGCAAGCACAAGCTTTTGCATGCCTAAAATCATGTTATGTGGTTTTGGATCTTCGTTCTTACCGTAATGATTAAAACCACGACGTTGCTGTTGTAAGTAGTTATATAGCGGTTGCATGCTGACTAACACATCAGGTGCAAACACATTTTTGGCCAGAATTTGCATAGCCTGTTGCTGGCGCTCTAATGGCACTGGCGTAAATGGTGCGCCATTTTTATCATCACCCACGACGTTGCGCTCAACATACACCCCACCGATTTGACGAGATACTACGCCAGCCTGTGTTCTGTAACTACCAAATAGGATGTTGGCAGAAGTAACTAGTTGCTGATATGACTCACCTTCAACCGTGGCTTTGTCTTTTAGTTCAGTAAATAGTTTATTGATTAAGGCCATACGGTCTGCGGCATAGGCCGCTGGGTTTGATGACATATCACCAATCATGATACGTGGATCAATGTGACGTCCTGGCGCTCGCATATCATCAGCGTCGTTACCAAATGCAAGCGCATGCTCAGATGAGCGAGCAAGAATTTTTTCTAAACGTTGTTGCTCGGCATCGGCGTCTGCCAAAGCTTGACTGTAACCATATTCAATAGCCCAGTCGTCATAAGGACCTGGTTTCGTTTGGAAAATGTCGCCTTGTTGCATGCCAATTGGAGCGATATTTGCCGGCGCATAGTCCATAACAGAGCCTGTAACAATCCCTTGCGTTTTACGCTTGTCGTGTACGTCTTTTTCGTTCCACAAAATAGAAGATTTCATATTGTGGTTTAAGCCTAAGGTATGACCGACCTCATGCAAGACAAGTTGCGTTAAACCTTGGCGTAAAATTTCTTTGTCTTCGATGTTTGCACCAGTACCTAGGCCTTTTGCAAGTAACATGTTTTCTTGAATACTGTGGCCCAAAGAGCAGTGTAGTTCTGAGTCATTCATATGTTCAGTGAGTGTCGCCGCACCTTGTGTATATAGGGTGTCGTACATCCAACGGTTTTTCATGAAGACATACTCAAGCATGATGTCTGAGCCTAAGATCTCACCCGTTAATGGATTAGCAAGTGCAGGACCATAGCCACCAAATGGTGGACGTGGAGATGCGGTCCAACGTAATACGTTGTAATTTATGTCGCCTGCATCCCAGTCTGCATCGTCTGGTTGTATTTTTACTTCAATCGCATTTTTGAAACCTGCTTTTTCAAACGAGGTGTTCCATGCCAGTACCGCATCGCGGATGGTATCGCGCCACTCAACCGGTGTGGTATTTTCAATCCACCACGTAATTGGTTTTACAGGTTCAGATAAGGCTGCGGATGGATCTTTCTTTTGTAAATCCCAGCGTTTGATCACGTCTTCATAAGGGGCCCAGTCGGCAGAGGTCATATTATCGAACTGGTTAGTAAAATAACCAATTCGCGCATCATCTTGACGAGGTTGGTAGTCATTTTCAGGTAAAGCAACAAATGAGTGCTGTACTTTTATTGATACGTTACGAGGGTCGCTTATAGCGGCAGAGCCCCGCACACTTGGGTTGGCGTTGCTGAATACATAATCAACAATAACATCTAGGTTATTTGCGTAAGGGCGCTGGTTAACAATACGCGATTTTTTGTCATCTAGTTTACCTAGCTTGAAGCGTTTTTTAGCGTTTTTATCGTCAGGGTTAACCCATGGAGACACTTTATGCAGTGCTTCGCTTAAAAATAGCTTATCAACGTCAAAGGCTATTTTGCCGTCTTCTTCTTTGTCTATTTTGATACTTGCGAGAACGGCTTCACTGATATTGGCATCTGCAGAGCGGGCAAGCGCTGAATTCTCGTCAAACTTATAGCGTGGTGTTTTGCTTACAATATCAATACGATCAAAATGCTTTCTAAACTCTATGAGTTTGGTCTCTCGGTATGAGCCTCGAAAGTGGCCTGCATCTGTCACGCCATCAACGGTATGTGCAAAATACACAAACGGGGTATTAAGCTGTGACTCATTGATGACCATTAAGTTTTTACCCGTTTTGGCATCTTGGTAAAGTGTAAAAATACCGATAAATTCGGTTTTATCTTTGATCATCTCAGCCAGTGTTTCTGGCTTTTTTTCTTCTTTTTTTGCTGCAATGGCATGACCATTGACTGTCAATGCTAGGCTTAACGCTAGCGCAATATTTGTTATTTTCACTGTTAGAATGTCCTTAAACTATGTCATAGAGCAGTTTAATGAAATAACGTCTTGATAAAAGGTGATATGTTAACAAATGTGAAATTGTGTTTTTAACCAGCTGAAATTAAAATGATTTTCTTTGTAACAAATTGTTTTATACGTCACTTTAATCTGAACGGCATCATTCTATGTCTGTTTGTAACAGTTACTTACAAATGTCACATTAATGTTTCTGTCAGCTTTGGTATGATAGGACCAGTTAAAATATTAAAGGTGTAAGTTATGCGCACGAATTTATTAAAATGGACGTTACCTATTATCGCTTTATTCATTGGTATTGCTGGTTTTATGGGGATCAATGCGATTGCCCAAGAGCCACAAGATAAGGATGAAGTAGATGTGCGTCCTCTCGTGAAAGTTGAAGCTGTTTCTAGTGATGATCACCAAGTGATTATTAACAGTTACGGTGAAGTGAAACCACTTGAAAGTACCCTGATTGCATCGCAAGTTGCAGGTGAAGTGACCAGTTGGCATCCAAATTTTGTTGCGGGCGGAATCGTCGCGCGTGGTGAAGTGTTATTTACTATTGAAAAAGATAACTACGAAGCTGCTGTATTACAAGCAGAGGCTTCGCTTGCAAGTGCGCAAGCGGCATTGATTGAAGAGCAAGCACAAGCAAAGGTTGCACAGGATGAAGCAAAACGTTACCCAGAGCGTGAACGCACAGACTTATTCCTTCGTAAACCGCAAGTATTAAGTGCCCAAGCGGCTGTAAAATCAGCACAAGCTGCATTGAAACGCGCTGAGCGTGACCTTGCTCGCTGTGAAGTGAGAGCACCTTACGATGCATTGGTCATTAACCGTGAGATTGGTGTAGGTCAATACATTAATGTGGGAAGCCAAGTTGCTGAACTTAATAACATTGAAAGTGCCGAAATCATTGTTCCTATTGCTGGTTTTGATAGTGTGTTTTTACCGAAACGCCTTAAAGGTGTTAAGGCGACGATTATTAATAAAGGTTTAAACAGCTTTACACGTGAAGCGGTGATAGACCGCGATCTAGGGGTTGTTGATAATGCGACGCGTATGAGTAATTTGGTGATACGAGTGAACGATCCATATGGTCTCAAGCATGACGTACAGCCGATTAAGTTTGGTGCTTATGTGCAAGTTAGCTTCGCGGGTGAAACACTGCAAAATATTTACCGTTTACCGCAATCACTTGTTAATAATCAAACGGTTTGGGTTGTAAATGACGAGCAAAAACTTGAGCCTCGTAAAGTCACGGTAGTGCGTGAAGAAGGTGAGTTTTTCTATATCAGTGACGGCTTACAAGTTAATGATCAATTGGTGCTTACATTACCGGAATACCCGCAAGCGGGTATGGAAGTGAAAATTGCAGGCATGAAAGAAATGACGAGCGATGCAGAGAATACTGCAGCGGTTGAAAAGCTTTAAGGTGGCGCTATGACAGACGAAAACACAGAAAAACAGTCTGGCATTATTGCCTACTTTGCCAATAACTCGGTTGCTGCGAACCTCATGATGGTCTTTATCGTTATTATGGGGATTATTAGTTATTTTACGATTCAGCGTCAGATGTTCCCGAATGTCGAAATTAACTACATTGAGATACAAGCCAATTATCCGGGTGCATCACCGCAAGAAATTGAAGAAAGTATTCTGATCAAGATAGAAGAATCGTTAAAAGACATCACCGAAATCAAACGAGGTGTGTATCGTGCGTTTCGCAACAATGGACGAGCAAGTTTAGAGATTAATACCGATGCAGAACTCACGGATGTACTTGATAAAGTAAAGCTGCGTGTTGACGGTATTGCAACATTTCCTGCAGGTATGGAGCCCGTTACCATTAGTCAGGTCGAGTTTCGTCAAGACGTCATTGGTATGACCTTGGTCGGTGATATTCCGCTAACTGAGTTAAAACCGGTTGCTAATCAAATTGAAGATGAGCTACTGCAATTATCGAATGTGTCCTTGGTACAAAACGATGTGCCACTTGATGAGATTGCGATTGAAATAGACCCTGATTCGTTGCGTCAATACAACCTGACATTAAGCGATGTTGCTAATGCGGTGCGTCGTTACTCGGCTAACATTTCGGCGGGTCAATTACGCACAGATGCAGGTATTATTTCTGTGCGTGTTGAAAATCAATATTACAGCGGTGACGAATTCCGCCAAATTCCCGTTAAAATTGGTGAAAATGGTGCGAAAGTCCTGTTGCAAGATATTGCCGTAATTAAAGATCAATTTATCGAAGGTGAACGCTACTTTAAATTTAATGGCGAGAATGCGGTTTATTTATCGGTAAAAGCAACGAAAGAGCAGAACATGATCCCCGTTGCAGACTCTGTTAAAGCCTTTATAGAAAAGAAAAATAAAGAGCTGCCAGTTGGTTTGCGCCTAGAACCGCTCATGGATATGACCTACTATCTTAATGCGCGTTTAGACATGATGAAAACCAACCTGATCCAAGGGGCGATTTTGGTTGCCATTATGTTGTCGATTTTCTTACGCTTTAAGTTAGCACTGTGGGTAATGATTGGTTTACCCGTGTGTTTCTTAGGGGCGATGATGATGATGCCGCTCTTTGGGATTAGTATTAATATTGTATCGTTATTTGCCTTCATTATGGTACTGGGGATCGTGGTCGACGATGCCATCGTCATAGGGGAAAGCGCCTACACCGAAATTGAGAAAAAAGGGGGAGGCGTTGTTAATGTGGTGAATGGTGCTAAGCGAGTTGCAACACCAGCAACCTTTGGCGTATTAACGACCATCGCGGTGTTTGCACCGTTTACATTATCAAGTGGCCCCGAAAGTGCGTTTTTCTTTGGTATCGCAGTGGTGGTTATACTGTGTTTAATATTCAGCTTAATTGAATCTAAACTGATTCTACCGGCTCACATTGCGCACACGAAGTTTCCACCTATTAACCCAAATAGCTGGCGTGCCCGTTTTAATAAGCGTTTTTTCAAATTTGTAAACGGCCCATATAAAGCATTTATCGTACGTTGTGTAGAGTGGCGCTGGTTTGTGTTGTTTTCATTCATTGGCCTATTAATTTTAACCTTTGGCTTGATTTCTTCTAATCAAGTGCGCGTGGTGCCAACACCAAAGGTACCTCATGATTTCCCACAAATTCGTTTAGAGATGAACGAAAATGCGTCGGACATTCAAACAATTGATGCGGTTCGTGAAATTGAAGCTATGGTGTTAAGAGTTGATCAGGAAACTGAGCGTGAGTTTGGCCAAAAACTGATCCGCGATATTTTGGTATTTAATCAAGGCCGAACTGAAGCACAAATTTTAGCGCCGTTGGTTGATGAAGACCTTCGTCCATATAATGCCTTTGAGCTATCACGCCGCTGGCGTGAACAAATGCCAAGCATTGCGGGGGTTAAGTCTTTACAAATTTACGATGACGTGAATGGCGGTGGCAGTGATGGCGAGTTTGGTTATCTACTTTATGGCCCAGACATTGATACCTTAAATGATGCAGGGCGTCGCTTTATTCAGTTATTACAACAGCAAAAAGGGCTGTTTGATATTAGCTCGACTATCGACCCAGCCAGTAAAGAAGTACAGCTCAGCTTAAAACCTGTGGCGTATGACTTAGGGTTAGACTTAGCAAATATTGCTAATCAAGTCGGCGCAAGCTTCTATGGTGGTGAAGCACAACGTGTTATTCGTCGTGGTGAAGAGGTGCGTGTAATGGTGCGTTACCCTAAACTCACACGTGAAGCGTTTGCCTCTTTAAAGCATGCTGTAATCACAACCCCTGCGGGTAAAGAAGTTATGCTAGGTGACGTGGTTGAACTAACCGAAAAACCGGGCATCAGCTATATTCGCCGCGAAGGCGGTTATCGTACGGTTTATATTTACGGCAGTATTGATGAAGAAGCCATTGAGCCGGGTGCCGTTGTTAAACAAGTTGAAGACACTTTATTACCACAATTAAAAGAAGAGTACCCATCAGTGAAAACTGAGTTAGGAGGCTCAATTGAAGAGCAACAAGCGCAAGCAAACGAGCAATTAATGTTCTTCATTGGCGGTATGATACTTGTGTATATTTTGCTTGCAGTCCCACTTAAGAGCTATTCACAGCCGTTGATTGTGATGTCAGTTATTCCATTTAGCTTAACAGGCGCTATATGGGGTCATTTTTGGTTTGGCCTAGACATTAGTTTAATGTCGGGCTTTGGTTTAATTGCAGCTGCTGGGGTGGTTATTAATGACTCCTTAGTAATGACAGACTTTGTAAACCAAGCGAGACGAGAAGGCATTTCAACTCGTCAAGCCGTTATCGAGGCGGGGTGTGCACGTTTTAGGGCTATAACCCTAACCTCTATTACAACGTTTGCCGGTGTGTTGCCGATCATGTTTGAAACAAGCCTACAAGCGAAGTTTGTTATTCCGATGGCGGTCGCACTGGGTTTTGCTGTGATGTTTGCAACGTTGATTACCTTAGTGCTTGTCCCTTGCTTATACATTGTGATGAGTGACGTTGGGCACGTATTCTTACGTTTCTTTCGCTCGGTGCGTGAGTTATTTCCAAGCGCTAAGCCAGTAAGAGATTAAGTTAAGATAATGTTTAAAAGCCAACCTCCGGGTTGGCTTTTTTGTATCTGCATTTGCTAGTACTTAATAGTTATATGTATGTTTTGGTTACATTCTTTTGTTTGATTTGTTTTCCGGTCGCGATTATACTCAACTCAGTTTTTGGCAAACTAACTGAAAAGTTAGGACGCAAAGTTTCCGGTCTAAGGTTTTGTTAACAAAACTATGATAGCGGGGCCGCCGATAAGCGCATATTCTTCGGGCTTTGGATCTTTTGCCTCAAACTAAAAAATGTATTTATTTTGTTCGGTTATTGTTGGATAGTACCTATTAGTTGTTCTTAGGGTGTTACTTTGTTTATGCATTCGTCATTGGCCTCTGGAAAGTGGTTACCGATTGGTTGCTTGAACCATCATACTCAGCTTTTTGTTGGGGATACGGTGGTCGTAACCTTTTATGACATGCAAGGAGAGCTAGTCGATTTATCATTCAATTACCGGATCACCAGTACGGATGAAGGTGAGCCTCATAATTGGCCACGTTTAGTTGCCGAGCATATAAACGTGCACATTCCACTGGTTGAGGCCGGAAAAATGACCGAACAAGGTTTGGTGGTTGCATACCGTTCAAACCAAATTTATGCCCTTGAAGGTTCGGGCATAACACATGCAAAAGTGGCGTTTAACTGCATCGCGAAATGTAAAGAACGCGCGGTCGATAATCCACAAGATTATGATTATGTTTACCCACAGGCATGCAGTGATTACAGTGCTGGTGTAAAAGTGCTACAGCCTAAAACAGGCCACATTTATAGGTGTAAGCCTTGGCCATTTAGTGAATTTTGTCGTGTTAAAGATTCACATAACCCGTTGTTTGAACCGGGAGTTGGCAAAAGTTGGGCCATGGCATGGCAGCAGATATCGCATTAACCGTTTTCCCCCTAAATGCTATTTTAGCATTGCTTAGCCCACTCAATTTGAGTGGGCTTTTTTATACCCATTTGTTAAGCGAATTGGCCAAGCTTCTATGGTAAACTCGGTTTAATTCGTTTTTTAATTGTGGTTTCTTTGTGTCATCAAGTTCGTATTCATTGTCATTATTAGCGCATCCGCCGGTTGCTAAAAAACAGCCTCATTCCTTAAGCACTCATCAGTTTACTCGCATCGATAATTACTATTGGATGCGCGATGATGAACGACAAAATACCGAAGTATTAACTCATTTGCATGCCGAGAATGATTATTGTGAAAAGCAGCTTGCAGGTATAAAGCCACTTCGTGAGCAGCTATTTGATGAGCTAAAAGGGCGTATTGTAAAAGACGATAATACCGTACCCGTAAAAGATGGAACGTATTGGTATCATTCAGAAGTACGTGGCGATGATGAATATGCCCGCCACTACCGCAGTAGCTCAATTGACGCCCATGATAAGCAGTTACTATTAGACGTAAACCAATTAGCCGGTGAGTTTGAGTTTTACGAGCTGGGCGAAGTGGCCATTAGTCCAAATGAGCAGTTGCTTGCTTACTCAGAGGATACTGAAGGCCGACGTGTTTATACGGTACGATTTAAACACCTTGCCACAGGTGACATGTTTACTGATGTACTCGAAAACACCGAAGGGCAAGTCGTGTGGGCAAACGACAGTAACACCGTATTTTACGTGAAAAAAGATCTGCAAACCTTGCTTGGTTTTCAGGTTTTTCGCCATGTGTTAGGCACGCCTCAGGCCGACGATGTATTGGTGTATGAAGAGCAAGATAAAAGCTTTTTTATGGGACTTGGCAAAAGCCGTGATGAAAGCCTTATTATCATTGATCTTGCGACCACAGAAACCAGTGATACATGGGTGCTTGATGCCAACAATCCATGTGGTGAATTTAGTGCGTTAACACCACGTGAAGAAGGCCATGAGTTTGATGTAGATAAGCTAGGTGATACGTTTTATATCGTGACTAACTGGCAGGCAAAAAACTTTCGTTTAATGACGGCTACGTTAAGTACAATCGCAGATAAATCACTTTGGCAAGAACACACTCCACACCGCGACAATGTGTTACTAGAAGGTGTAGAGATATTTGATGATTATTTAATTTTAACTGAGCGAGAGCTAGGACAAACACGATTTGTTGTGGTGAATAAGCACGGTGAGCGACTCACTTTAGAGTTTGATGATCCCTGTTATTACGCTGCAATTGCAATGAACCCAGAACCCAACGTACGCTCTGCGCGTATTTATTATTCGAGTCTGACGACACCGGGATCACTGTATGATGTTGATTTAAATACAGGGCAAAAAACCTTATTAAAACAACAACAGGTATTGGGTGAGTTTAAACCAGAAAAGTACCGTTCAGAACGTATCATGGTGACGGCAAGAGATGGCGAACAAGTACCTGTATCACTGGTTTACCGCATCGATAAGTTTAAAAAAGACGGCACAAATCCATTGCTGCAATATGGGTATGGTGCGTATGGCATTACTATCGATCCGAGCTTTTCTAGTAGTTCATTGAGCTTACTCGATCGTGGCTTCGTGTATGCGATTGCTCATATTCGCGGTGGTGAAATGCTGGGGCGTAGTTGGTACGAACAAGGTAAAAAACAGCACAAGCAAAATAGCTTTAATGACTTTATCGATATTACGCGAGCGTTAACCAAGCAAGGGTACGCACACCCTGCAAAAGTCTGTGCGTCGGGTGGCAGTGCTGGAGGTCTATTAATGGGTGCCGTCGTTAACCAAGCACCCGAGCTTTATTTAGGCATTGGCTGTCATGTGCCATTTTTAGATGTTTTGACGACCATGTTAGATGAAAGCATTCCGCTTACGACTAACGAGTATGATGAGTGGGGAAACCCGAACGACCCCGCGTATTATGATGTGATTCAGGCCTATTCTCCGTATGACAATATTAAGGCGCAAGCGTACCCTAATATTTTAGTGACGACGGGCTTTCATGATTCACAAGTACAGTATTGGGAGCCCATGAAATGGGTGGCTAAACTTCGCGAGATGAAAACAGATGACAACATTCTTGTCTTTAAAACAGATATGGATGCAGGTCATGGTGGTGCGTCGGGTCGTTTTAAAAGCCTTGAAGAAAAGGCTCTTGAAATCGCATTTTTTATTGCTTTATTATCGAATTAAAGCTTAGATAACACCTATAAGTGCAAAACTTAAGTTGTATTTTAAGGGGTGAGCATGTTTAAAGCCCACGGTGATTGGTGTTACTTTATTGAACCGCCAGTGATTTATGTGGAAATAAGTGGCAGTTTTAATAAAGAAGCTGTTGCTTCGTTTAGTGTTGAAGTTGCTCAAGAAATAATGAAATACCCTGAGCACTCAATTCAGTATGCTGTTGTTAATTTAGCGCAATTTGAATTAGCAACGGCAGATAGTATTGAAACCGCGAAGGCGTATTTTCAAGCTATAAAAGCACGTGGTTACAAACGCGTTGACTATATCAAAGCAAATATAATTGCGCGCAATTTACTCGAGACAATATGGTCGGGTGTCGATATGGATATTAACTTCCATCACAATGCTGATAGCTTTTTTGAAGACAGGCCAGAATACAGTCACCTGAGAAAGTGGTTAAAATAAAAAAGCCCTCATAGAGGGCTTTTCAAGTGATGTAAAGTAAGGGCCTAGCCTAAGTAAGCTTTTAACATCCAAACAAGTTTTTCTTGTTCTTTAATGTAATCACTCATTAGTGATGCAGTCCCTTCGTCATCAGCATCGCCAGCTTCTGTTAAAATTTCGCGCTGCATTTGAATAAGTGTGCTGTAACCTGCTAATAGGTTTTCAACGGCTGCGGTGCCTTCAGTAATGTTCTTCGCTTCATTAATCTTACTTGCTTCGAGGTATTCTGAAAACGCATGAACAGGTGCGCCACCAAGTGTCAAAATACGCTCTGCAATTTCATCTACTTTTTCAAGAAGTAGGTTATAAATTTCTTCAAATTTAAGGTGTAATTCAAAAAAGTTACGACCTTTAATATTCCAATGAAAGCCACGTGCATTCATATATTGAATTTGGTAGCAGCTTAATAAAGTATTGAGAGATTTTACGATATCTTCACTTTTTGCGCTGTTTAAACCAATTGCATTTACCTGTGACATAGATTAGCTCCTTAAAAAAATAATCGTGAATAGGTTACTTGCTAGTGCGTGATATCAAGTATTGGCCATTTTTATTAATCTGTAAAATGGTTTAATTCGAACGGGGTGATAGGTTTTAGCTATCAATACGCATTTTGAATCAGTCGTCCACTATCAGCATAACCTCGAAGTACTCTTCTATAAACTTGGGGCAAATGACGTAAAAAACCACCATAAAAAGTGATTATTTTTTAATGAAGGTGAAAATATGATCTAAAACAAGTTTTGCTTTAGCTAATATACACGCCGATTTAGAACTTGATTTAGGTCAAAAAATCAACGTAGCAGAAGCGCATAATACCTTTACCGCATTTAGCTAGGAGAACAAAAATGGACGGTAAAACAGTAAAAGAAAACAAAGCAGAAATAGTGGTTGTTGTTATTGCATTACTTGCGTTTGTAATCGGTTTAGTTGGTCATCTTGCAGGGGCAAGCTTTGCTAATTTTGACACCTTTGGTTATATCGCTGCGCCGGTGCCGTTGATTCTGGGGATTATTGTATTAATTTCTTACAAAGTTGCCGCAAGTGCTGAGAAATAAAATACAGCTAACGTTGATTGATAAGCTTAATAATGTAATCCATGACTTGGCGTGAGTAGATCATACTGGTGTGACTTAAATGAAACACCTTGTGCTCTGCCATGCCATTGAGTTTGGTTTCATCTATAAGCACTGTGCCATCGGAGGCACTGCCTTTAGCAATGAGCGGCATTAATCCAATGGGTAAGTCGCCTGCAATACTATAAAGCTTGGCATTAAACGGCCAGTCGCCATTTTCAGACAACAAAAACTCGACACTATTTTTAAGTAACATATCGAAGCCTTTTTGCTGCATTTGCTTAGCAATATGGCTGCCTTTATGAGGCGTGCCTAAGGTAATGACTTTTTCAACATGTTTGCTTTGTAGCGAGTTTGCTTCAAGGTAGGCTCGGGCGACTAAACCGCCCATTGAATGACACACCATTGCTGTGGGTTTGCCATTAATAAAGCGGTCAATCTTATCAAAAATAGCCGTTCTATTTGGCGACAGCGTATTGTAGGTCAAATTGAGTATATTAAGCCCTGATTTTTCAAGACGTGCGCACAGAGGGCGCATTACAAAGCCCGACATATAAAGTCCGTGTAATACTACAACCTGCCTAATTGCCATCGCATTCCTTACATGAGTTGCTGAGGTTTAATTTCGATATTTGCTGTGTCTGAGCTCACCCATACCTCACCGTCTTGAATCGTAATCGTAAGCTTAATATTACGGTCTGCCAGTGCGGCTAATGCTTGAGTCGCAGCATAATCGAGGCTAAAAATACTTAAGTTTTTAAAATCATACAACTTAGGTTGATGCTTTTGCCACCAAATAGTTTGGTTATTTTCGCCGTAAGTATACAAAATAACCTGTTTAGCTTTGTTACAGGCTTTTTTCAAACGCTTTTCATCAGGTAGACCAAGCTCAATCCATAACTCAATTTCTTCGCTGTAGTTTATGTGCCAAAGCTCAGGTTCATCATCAGCACACAAGCCTTTGGTAAACTCCAACCCTTCACGGGCATTAAGTGCAAATGCCAGCAAGCGGATCATCAGTCGCTGCTCGGTCTCTGATGGGTGCTGAGCAAGGGTTAGATTGAAATCTTGATACAGGTGTCGGTCCATATCGCTCAGCGATATGTGTGCTTTTATAATGGTTGATTTAAGAGCCATAACTGCTTACTTGAAAAAATTTGCGTCATTATAGCGCAATTAACTGCTGAGCCAGTTAAAATACCGTGAAATTATCTTGTAGGAGTAAAACATGGCAATCCAGTGGTTCCCGGGTCTACAGCCTTAACTTCCATAACTTTCCATGTTAATTTTCCAATAAGTTTAAATTTTTGAAAATAAACGATTTAATTGCCTTTCCTTTCCGTGCTCTTCCACCAGCTGCCAGGTGCTATAGTACCCACCAAAGTACCCATGGGTTCTAAAAGCGTATATACTGACCTAAATAAAGCAGGAGTTTATATGCCTAGGCCAGTAACCAAACTAACCGATAAGAAAGTTAAAGCAGCAAAGCCGCAAGAGAAAGAGCAAACTCTTTCAGACGGTGGAGGCTTGCAATTGCGTGTCTTACCAAGCGGTACAAAATCTTGGCAGTTTAAGTACAAAAATCCAGTTACGGGTAAATACAACAAAATGCCTTTAGGTATTTACCCAGATAAATCCCTTTCAGACGCAAGGGATGATGCCACTGATAAAAGAAAGTTATTAGCCAATGGCGTTGATCCAAAAACACATAAGTTAGAGAAGAAGAAAGAGGAAATCCGTAAGCATAATAATACTTTTATCGCTGCAGCAGAGCTTTGGTTTGAGCGTAAAAGGCCAACCGTCACTGAGCAGCATGCGTCTCGTGAGTGGAGGGCTTTAGAAAAGTATGTATTTCCAAAAATGAAAAATATGCCTCTGGAAAGCATTACAGCACCTGAGACTATTGAGATTCTTAGGCCTTTAGAATCTGATGGGAAACACTCAACTGTTAAGCGTATTTGCCAGAGCCTTAATCAGATTATGGATTACTCTGTTAATCATGGCTATATACAAGCTAATCCATTAGCCAAAATTATTAAGGTGTTTTCTAAGAATATAGTAGAACATATGGCAACTATTGAGCCAGATGAGTTGCCTGAATTCTTAAAAGCTTTATGGGGTGCGCCAAACATTCAAAATAAGACTAGGTTATTGATTCTTTGGCAGCTACACACCATGACTCGACCAAAAGAAGCTGCTAGGGCTAAATGGGAAAATATTCACTTTGACGATAAAGTTTGGATAATTCCAGCTGAAGAAATGAAGCGCAGAAGAGCGCATAGAGTACCTTTAACACCTGCTACGATAGCAATATTAGAGAAAATGAAGCCACTCAGCGGGCATCATCAATATATTTTTCCTAATGAACGTGATCCTCATGGGCATGCAAGCACCTATACAGTGAATGCAGCTATAAAACGCAGTTTAGGTTACAAAGGTAAGCTGGTGGCTCATGGCCTTCGTTCTGTTGCATC
The DNA here is from genome assembly GCF_001938575.1 of Pseudoalteromonas sp. PAB 2.2. Classification (NCBI taxonomy): domain Bacteria; kingdom Pseudomonadati; phylum Pseudomonadota; class Gammaproteobacteria; order Alteromonadales; family Pseudoalteromonadaceae; genus Pseudoalteromonas; species Pseudoalteromonas sp. PAB 2.2. The sequence goes on along the minus strand of NZ_LYPI01000016.1, from coordinate 98,075 downwards.
TACGGCTCTTCATGAGCAAGGTTACGATAGTTTGTTAGTTGAAGCTTGCTTAGCTCATGCAGATGAAAATGAGACTAGAGCGGCATATAACCGCTCAGATTATTTGGAGCAAAGAAGGCCGATAATGATGTGGTGGAGTGATAACTTAGAGCGGTCTGTGAGGGTAATTGACGTATCCTAATCAAGTTGCTTTGCATGTTCTTTCTCAATTAATTGTTCAACTAAATGGCCGAGGGTTACGTTTCTAGCTTTAGCTAATTCGTCTAGTTTTAACTTAGCATCTTCGTGTAGCACTATGCTACATGCTTTTTTCCCTTGTCGACTATCGCGTAGCTTTTTTTGTTGCCATGCCTTATTAAATTCGATTGAAAAAAGCCTCTTAGCTTCTGTTGTCGTTCTCCAAGTGTCATACGCTGCATATATAGTTAAATATACTTCCGCAGTATTCGTAGGTGAAAATTTGTAAATTGTAGGTTTGGAGCGATTAAAATCAATTTTTCTCATATATTCCCATGCCCAACGACATTGTTCGTCGTTATCTTTTTCTAACCAAGAAAAAGGTTTACGGCTACTAAAAATATGACCCCAAACACCTTTTAGATGCGTCATTAAGTCTAACTTCCACTGTTTATGTTGCCTAACTCGATCAAAGTATTTAACAGCTTCATTAAACCTCTCCATTGAGTTTGAAGGGTTATTTTTTAATCCTAATTGAAAATAAGATAGGGCATACTGGAGAGTAGGTGGTGGTGCAGTCGCAGTTGGATTGCTCGGATCATAGTAATAAGGGTCGTATGTGGGTGATTGAGGTTGTGGTGCGGCCGTCGGATGATTCGGGGCTGAGTAGTAACTATTGAGATAGATAGAAGCCCAGACAAAGTAACATGCACGCTCATCATCTTTAAACCAATTAAATTCTTCTAAAGGCAATAGCTCCTGCTTGGCTTCATCAATTAAAGATAAAGCCATTTGGTCTTTTTCTTCTGAGCTTGCCTCTCTTGATGCAATAATTTGATTAATAATTTTTGCACCTTCTATGGGAGTCTCAAAGCTATTAGGGAGTTGTTCGCCTTCACGTTGGAGTACACGGAAGCACGACTCAATGAAACGTCTTTCTTTTCCCTCTATTTGGCTCACACCCTTAAATTTAGTCATAATTATGCTCTGTTACTACGTAGTATTTAAAGTAGTCTTCAGTGTAGTTTGTTTAGTGGCTTTATGGTAGTTTTATAGTGTACTTGCAGTGATTTTTACGTGGCTAAGATTCATTAGGTGCTATGTTTTATAAGGGGGGCAGGCGATTTTTGGCTAAATTATAACTTCAGAGTTAATTTAAATTTTTAAAGCAGCCCTCAGTAATGCTTTAGTGAAGTTAGCCGTTGTAAATTAAGATGGCATTATTAGTGTAAATTTCGGTTTGGTAATATTAATTAGAGTTACTAGTAACTAGGTAATATTAATTAGAGTTACTAGTAACTAGGTAATCATCACAACAAATACAAATTAAAAAATACTATTCATCCACCTGATATGAACTAATACTTATCAGGACAAAGAGAATGAATAATCCAACACAATACCCAGTAACCACCAATCCTACCTACAAGCAATATCAAACACTCGCTAGAGACAATCAGCCTTTAGTTACTCCCTACTTAGATGCTATTGAGAAAGTCATGCTTGCTGCATGTGCTGAATATAAAAGGACGTTTGCTGTGAGAATTGATTTAAGGTTACCTACTCATTCAAATACAATTGATTTAGATTGTAATAAAGTTATTAAACGATTCGTTGCCTCTCTTGAGGCGCAGATTAAAGCAGATACAAAGCGTAAAGCTCGTGAAGGTAGAACGTCACACCCTTGCAATGTTAGGTATATTTGGGCAAGAGAACAGAGCACAGCTCATCATCAGCATTACCATTGTGTACTGTTTTTTAACAAGGACCGGTACCATTGTACGGGTAAAATAAATGTAGAGAGTGATAACCTGTTTACTCGAATAGTTAAGGCCTGGGCAAGTGCGTTGAGTTTAACTGTAGATGAAACTGTGCAATTAGTTCATTTACCTAATAATGCACATTACTACCTTGACGCTAATAACTCTGATTTCAATCAAGACTTTCATGCTCTGTTTTATCGACTGAGTTACCTCGCAAAACTCAATACTAAGCAATATGGATTAGGGCAGCGTTGTTTTGGTTATAGTCAGAGGTAATACTTTTAATAAAGACCTGTGCTTCTCATTATTCGTTTTAACTAACTTTTGAGACCTTCAACTAGCTAAATAAGCTTAAACCCTTAGTATATAAGGGATGGCAAGTTCCCAAAATACCATTATGAGAACCTAAAAATAAACGGTGTTATTACACTTTAAAAGAGTGCTCATTTAGAGCACTCGTATTTGACTAATCAAACAAACTAGCAATGCCAGCAACTATCCCTCCAGCAACAGCTAGAGGGACTGTAACAGGCGCAGACGCAACACCAGCACCAATTACGATTGCGCCAGATGTAAGTGCTCCAGCGGCTGCACCGGAGCCTATAGCCACAGCTGTTCTGCTTACGCTAGAGTCACTACTGCCAGTTATCTGTTTTGATAACTCATTACCAACTAAGCCGCACGAAACGGCTTTATTTAAAGACATAATGCTTTCCTTTTAGTTAAGTATCACGAGCACCAAAATGGCGCTGTTAGGGTTTATAGCTCTAGTTCTTCAAAGTCTTTGTCTATTTCCTCCTGTGTTATGCCTATGTAACGAAGTGTGGTTGCTTCGGAGCTATGGCGGAGCATTTTCATTACTCGGGCGATGTCATGGGTTTTCTGATACAAGTGATAACCGCGTGTTTTACGCATTGAGTGAGTCCCCAAATGAATATTTAGTTCTTCACCTACTAGCGCAAATGCTTTTGTGACAGCTCTGCGTGATAGCGGTCTAGGCTTTGAATTAATCGCTTGTTGATTGCGGTATGATTGAAATAAGTAGATGTGATGTGGATGAGTTAGTTTAATTTCGTTGATTAAGGTAAGCGCCTTATCATTTAGTTTTATTTCAGCTAATTTCGAGGTCTTTGACTCATAAATAATTAATCTATCGTTACTTATGTCAGTAAATTTCACAGCAAGTAAGTCAGATATTCTAAGCGCGAGATTTAAACCAATGTTCCATATTTGGCTCATTTGTTTTGAGCAACGCTTTTCTAGTAAATAGCTAACGAGTCTAACTGTATCAAGGTCTTTAACTGCTTGTACTTCAGCCATAAAAACCTCCCTTTACTCAGTCGTAACCGTTACCTTATAACAACCTGTGTTGTAGTACTCTACAAAGTTTGAAATGAATAGGTCTAATAGCTCTTCACCTTCTTTAGCGCTTAACCAACCTACTAAATAGTGAAAAATCTGCTTAATGCTGAAGCACACATCAATCTCTTTTATCAGTTCAGAACTATGGTGTCCATGATACGAGAAGTCAGTAATGTAAAGAAGTTGCCAGTTGGTGATCTGCTTTTCTAATCGTACCTCTACCGGATGAAACCCTCCAGACTTAGGGCTATAATCGGGATCTCTAAAGTTAAGTGTAATCGCCTTTGCCTCCCCAACAGAGTCACCCCCGTCAGTAGCTGCATTAATAATCACACTAATAAATGAGTCAGGCACTTTTAAGCCTGACACTTGCTCTATTTTTAACGTCATATTTAACTCCTTTTAAATTAAGCCATGCTCAGCAAATGAATATGTGCTTTCGCCAATGATGATGTGATCAAGTATTGATACATCTATTAGGTTAAGTGCCTGCTGTAACTTGGTGGTAATGAGCTTGTCTGTTTGAGATGGGGTGGTAACGCCTGAAGGGTGGTTATGCGCCAATATAACGGATGCTGCATTAAGCTCTAAAACCTCTTTGACAACTTCTCTAGGGTAAACGTTAGCAGCGTTAATAGTGCCTCTGAAGAGCTCTTTAAACTCTAGTATGCGGTTTTGGCTATCTAAAAAAAGTACGGCAAAAGCTTCATGCTCATGTATTGCTAGTTTATGTTTCAAGTACTCTTCGCAATCATTAGGGCTATTTAGTACACCATCTCTAAACTGCTTCTGAGCGATGATGTAGGCAGCAGCTTCTAGTATCTGTTTATCATTTACCGGATGCTTGAATTCATATAACGACTGTTGACCTTGCATTATTAATTCCTCTTAAGTGGTTTATGCAAGTTAGTGATGTATATGTGTAAGTTTTTCATTTGGAAGGCGTAAAAAAATACTGCCCCCGGAAAGGTTATGTACTAATAACCAACCGGAGAAATTCCATGCGTTTAATTAAACTGAAAGAAGTGATGGCAAAAACATCACTGGGTCATTCGAGTATCTATAAATTTATTTCTGAGGGCACTTTTCCAAAGCAAGTATCGTTAGGTGCTAAGTCAGTGGCTTGGGTTGAGTCCGAAGTGGATGATTGGATAGAAGAAAAAGTTAAGGGGAGAGGCTAATGAATCTTCCATTTAATAAAGATAGAGTATTGTCGTGCTTAGATGGAGTATTAAACAACAATACAAGGCTTAAAGTCGTTGCTGAGAGAAATGATGGATTAAAAGTATGTAACTTCTTAAACGATATATACAAACCTCTCTTCCCTGAAATTCGCGTAAATGAAACCGTTATCAATACTGAGACATCAGTCTGTTTATATACAGAGGACGAATTAGGTGTAATTACGAGCACAGTATCAATATCTTGGCTGGATGGAGAGGTAGTGCCTAAAGCATTGATGGAAGAGGCTGCTTTGATTAACAAAAATAATGAGGTCACATTACAAATTGGGCGGTTTTACATTGGAGCTGTGAAAGAGCAGTCATTACTAAGGTTGTATTTTAAATGTTTTGTGGAACTTGCTGGTGCTTTGAGGGTATCGACAATTACAGGTCTAGTTAAGAGCAAAGATTTACGACTTCATGAAGGAAGATTCAAGGCTGATGTCTTAGTGAGGAATACAGGACTTCGGTTTGGCAGTGCACACGTCTTTGCTTTGGTTCAATGGAGTTTAAATCGCTTAGGCAGCCGTTTTTACAAGTGGCTTGGGGATCTTCAATCCACGACCCCTAAAATCTTTACAGCTCAAGATTGGAATGGATATGCGAGACCTTTCGCCTCAGTGCAAACTCAGGTTCAACAGGAGCTTCAACAAGAGGCTGTGAAGCACTTAAAAGGTAAAGTCGGTGATTTTGGCTGCGGTAGTGCAAAAATTGGTTTGATGGTATCAGATAATAATAGAGTCCGATCATATGTTGGTATTGATGCATCGATAGAGATGACTAGAATTGCTAGAGTATTGCTCAAAGAGATTGAGCCAATAAATGAGCAAAGTATTCATCATGGACTTATCGAAGACTACACCCTTACATCTTTTGAAACAGCAGTTAGCTTAAATAGCTATTATTCTTGGCCAAACCCACTTACTACCTTAAAGCATATTTATAATTTAATAGAGACAGATGGTATCTTTATTTTAGCTACACCAAACAAGACCTTAGATCTGGTTTTATTAGATAAACAAGCAAAAAAGGAATTAATAGCACACCCCGATTATAAAGAATTCAGAGAGCATAATTTGAAACTAATAAATGACAAAGATGCCAATCTAGTTGAAATGTCAGAGTTGATCAAGCAAGTGCAAAGTGTTGGCTTTAAAGTTGAGGCTTGCCACCAAGAGTTTTATTGTGGGGGCTTAAACTTCTTAGTTTTATCTAAGTAAAACAGTTTGCTGAGAGGGACCTCAGCAACTTATACGGACGAATAGTTAAGTTGTTTGATGTAAAACTAGTATATTGCCTCAATGAAACTGTTATTCTTCATTTAGTTAGATGTTGTAATGTTATAAAAAGGAATTTGCTTTGAGTGAAAATGAAATAAGTTTGTGGCTTAAGTCGCTTTTTACTGCTTCTCAGAATAAAGGTATCGGAGAATTTAAAGAATACTGTTTTGAGCACCTGAAGAGTGTAATTGAATTCGATAGCGGACTCTGGACCACGCGCTCAGATATGTTTAAGAAGGTCAATGTGCACTGGGTAGATGACTCTTTCTTATTTAATCAGCCTGATGCATTTATGGAAAATTACTTCAATATTGCAAGTGCTGCTGAAACTCCCGACTTATTGAATGAGTATTTAATTAACCATCCAAATCAATTCATCGACTTATGGCAAGTCGTTTCAGTTGATGAATGGCAACGTACAGTCTATTACTCTGAACATTGTAAGCTGTATGGTATTGAAAATGCCTTAGCTGCTTTAGCTAGTAAAAATGAGAATACATCAGTTAGCCATGCAATTAGTATCTATCGAAATGATTATGCCCATAAGTTTACCGAAAAAGAGCGGGAGCTGCTAACTTTCCTATTACCATTTCTACTTCAGGCCTTTAGACTTAATCTGCTTTATTCATTTATGCCCAATAGCTCGGGAAGAGTAGTGAGGGGAGTTGTTGATCGGTTTGGTACTATTATTGAAGCTCAAGATCAATTTATAAGAATTATGACTTTTTGTGATGTATTTGATTGCGGCATGCTTAAATTGGAATCTTACGGAGGTGTTGATGCATTATCAAGCTTTTGGTTGGATCGATATTTAATACAAATAGAACATGAAAAAGGTCTGTTTTTTATTAAGGTTACTCTACCTTTAATTGAAGAGTTGCTTAGCCCGAAAGAAATCGAAGTAGGAAAGTTATTACTCAATGGATTGAGTAATAAAGATATTGCAAACTACTTATGCCGAAGCCCTAATACAGTAAAAAACCAAGTAAATAGAATACTACAAAAGCTGAATGTTAATACTAGAGAAGCTGCAGTATTAGCATTAATGGAATGGATGGTTTGAATGTGCAGAAGGTACCGAAATCTACGCAATCTAATTATCAGAATACAATAAGTAAAATGTATGAAGCAGCCCTCACTTTGGTACCAAGTTTGTTTCAACAGAAACTTAGTGAGCAGTTGAATGGAATGACGAGTTCATCTTGTCAAATTTGGATTTATGAAAATCAACGCGGCCTTGTAAGTCACTTTAGCAAATATGATTTCTATGAAGTGAAAAGTAGAATGCGAACACTAACCGATGTAAAAATTTTACAGCGGTTCGAATCTTTAAGTAACTCGCAGGTTACAATATTGTCTAACGAGCAGTGGTTAGGAGTGTTATGTGATTATCCTAGTTATAAACAATATAGACCTCCAATAATTTTAACCATCAGCAGCAGCGATGAATTGCAAAGCATAATTCTTTTTCGCTTGAGTAGCGAAAAAGAATTTTGCAAAACGGATGTTGAGGTTCTTGAATTTTTAGAGCCTCATATAGGCGGTGCAATTGAGATGAATAGTAAGGAGTTTATTCGGTATGGCTGGAAAGTAACTAGAAACCAAAGAGCACTCTTTGATAATCACAATGAGTTAATCGAAAAAACAGAGCTATTTGATAGCTTTTACAATAAGTTGTGCTTGCTAGATAGCCGCTTTTCAGTACTTTCAAACCTATTAGCAAGTTCAGCAATATATAATATTGATTGTAAGTTTAAGGTATCAATATCTTGCTTATCAGCTTACAAGACTATCAGTATCATTGAATATGACTTTTGTATTGAGTCACTTTCAACAGCAGAGTGGTCAGTGTGTGAGCTTCTAGCGTTAACCTATTCTAATCAAGATATAAAAAACACACTGGGCATAAGTGTTAAAACAGTTGAGGCACATATAAAACAAATAATGAGTAAGCTAGGAGCATCTTCTCGTGCAGAGATTATTAGCTATCTGTATTACTCAGGTTATGATCTAATTGAAAGTAACTTTAATAATGAACAAGTTAGATTTTAGTCCAAAACCCTTATTCTCTTGATACTACTCCTTCGCCATACTAAAACCAAGTGTAAGGTGTTGACCCAATTGGGTTTTAATTAACTGTTAGACAGCGCGTCAGCAGTTGAGACTTTTATAGGGCTGGGAGCTTTAAAATGGAAGATAATGACGAAATATTGGCAGCTAGTGGGGATAGTGAGGTATATGAAGAAGGTAGCTTTCTTAGTAAAGAGTTAATTATTTGGGGTGTAATATCTGTTCCAGTAGCAATATTTGCATGTTCAGCTCAACCTGAATTTACTTATGCAGGTTTTTGGCTCTCATCTCTGTCAATTATATTAGCGAGTATTTTTGGTTTAGTTGGAGCTTTAATTGGTAATGCCTTAAGAAAGTTCGCTAAACCTGATTCGGTTTTTACTAGTGGTGGTTTTTTTCAATTAATTTGGATTAAGATCTTTTGGAGTATTGGGCCTCAAGTTATTGGGCTGCTAATAGGGGTCACTATAGCAGGAGCTTTGGTTCTTAAGTAGTTATAAATAGTTCAATTTTTAGCACGCTATTTAACCCACATTTGACGAGGATGGCTTACTGCGACAATGTCAGGTTCCAGCTACGGGTTGGCATTGTCCATTTCTCGGAAGTATTCAATATGCCCGTATACAATAAATCATCAAACTACTTCTTTGGGCCTCCTTGGTATTTAAGCCGTCTCCAAAAAATCCTTGATGCTAACCATTGCCTTATCATTACTAAGGCCAAATCGTTTCTCGTGGCTTTTTGATGCGAGAACTAACTTAGGCTAGATACTTCAACCACATTAATGTTAAGGCTTTTATAAAAATACTTTATCCGTTAACTTAAGGCGATAATTGTTGATATATTAGTTTCGGTAATTTTACAGGGATTTTGAAATGTCTATTCGGTTGTGGTTAGAAAAAGGCTTAAATGAAAACAACTTAACAGTAGCTGGGTTAGCTAAAAAGTCATCTGTGTCGGTGTCTACATTGTATAGGTTGAAGTTGTATGATTATCGATTTCCAAGCTCTAAAATAATGCAAAAGTTAGAGAAAGTGCTGGGAGTATATAGTAAGGAGGAGTTTAAGTTAAGAGAAACACTTACAAGGCACTTTACCGATGACTATGGGGAGGTGCCTATTGAACAACTTACTTTGAATAAACAAAATCATCGGTGTGCAGTATGTCAAACGATTCTTGATGGTAAGAAAACAGAGTGTTTTATCATCAATCTACACCGAATGAAAAACTATCCCGAAGGTGCTTCTCGAGAAGTCTATGCTGATGAAATAGATACTGAAGAGCCTTATGTAGTTACGTGTGAAGATTGCTCGTTTGTTTTTGAAGATGTGATGAACTATACGTACCCAGAAATGTTAAAAATAATTATGGCGCCAGGGCCGTCACCTATTACATTTTTTTCTAAAGAGCTAAACAAAGATGTTGCTATAACGAATCAGTCGTTACTTGCTGAAAGGCTTTATGTCAATCAATCAACAATATCGAGAATTATTAGTGAGAAGAGAAAAATACGAGAGAGTCAATCTTATAGGAGCTTTAAAATAGATCTTATCGGCTGTAAGTTAGCAATAAATATACACGTTTTATGCGCGAAAAGAGTTTTGGATCAGTCGTTTAAACCGGGTGATATTTTAGATAAGACTTTTGCCAAACCCCACCTCAGAAGGATATTAATAAACGATTTTAAATACCCAGATGATCACCTTATCAGTGATTATTCACAAACAGTGCAAGGAACTGACTTTACTGTGAAATGCGATCTTATGGTTTTGAATGAACAATTCGAAAAATTAGCAGCATGTTTTATCGTTGATGTTTCTAACCAAAATTTAGAAGGTATAACTGGATTTGATATATCTAGAGATGAGTATATCGGGTTAGCGCTTTGTATGAAGGTTAAATTTATAAACATTATAGCTTTTGATAATAAGAATAGCTTCTTTCCTGTATCCGATATTATTACTTATCAAATCGACCACACCAATAGTCAAATTACGATTGCGCTATCACATTTTAGAGATTTCAATACATATGATTATTGGTAGTCATACTTTTAAAAGTTTGTAAGGAACCAAGTTAAACTTTTTTGCTTCAATTCTTTTTTGTGCATAAATTGGTTTCTTTTTATGCATAATCAGTTTCTAAGATAATTGAAGTTTTATATTGCGCATAAATTTAATTTTATGTTGTCATGCTCATTTTTAGAGCCTAACCTGTTTACATCAACCGCAACCATGCGGATCCAGTGAGTCTTTGGCTAAATTTATTGATGTGAGGTAAGAGTATGATGAACCAACTTTCCTATACAACTAATAGTAACTATGTGCGCTTAGTTTTGCAGGTAAATACTCAAGAAGGCTTCAGCATTGAGTGCATCGAAGGGCTCCTTGATATTGCACTTGCAAATTATCAGCTACTTACCAAAAAACATGAATTGACCTTTTCTAAATTATTAGAAATTTGGGAAAGAGATTGCTCTCATACCTTACCCTGTTGGAATCTGGCCGCCTAAGTACGGCTTGACTTAAGCGTATTAAAGTCTTCTAGCTCTCAGTTAACCGAAAGAGCTTAAATAAATTTCTTAACTTTTCTATTTTGGATGTTATCAATTAAGGTAGCAAGGGGATCTCTATGCCTAAAAGTAAACAAAGCTCAGATCTATTTACGTGTTTTTTTGATTCATTAGGTAGAAAGTATATGCCTGACTGGGTAGAGGTTGCACTTGATGAAGCTTATACTTTTTTTTCAAAAGCAGGTGAGGATCACCTTCATGCTTCCGTCAGCATACCTTTCACAAATATGGATATGCGGGGTATAGAAGCATTCATTTTATTGGGGGTAAAAAATCTTGAAAGCTGGTACATCAATGAAAGGGGCTTTTCTAATAGTCGAAGCTTACAAGCTGAAATTATCATCAATACTAAATCTCTTACCAAAATAGTGGCACAGCATTACAAGGTCTATGATCAACGTTTATTTTTCCAACATGTGAGAGAGTTTGCTGATTCTCTTAGACACCAGTTCGAAATAGGATGCTTTTCAGACTTCGGTGAGCTATTGGATAAGTTTGTAAGCTTATTGATTAATATGGATTTAAAAAGTAAAAACTGGGATCTTGATGACGAACTAACAAGCTCAATATTTGATAGTTTAAAAGATTACAGCTTAACGGATTTGCTTAACTCCTCAGATGCAAACCAGATACAGGGAACACTTGAAAATTATCTAGATGATGATTGGTTTGAAGAGGGGTCAAAAAAACCAGCTGATAATCAAATAATACTAGATATTGAGCCATCAAAGGCTGATCCAATTTTCATTAAGTTAGCAGATCTCACTAACAGTGGAGCCTCAGATACAAAGCAGCTAGTAGAGCAGTTAACGCTTATGTCTTTAGGAAAAGGATTTCAAACAAATAGGTTTAATAAATTCCCCTCTCTAGTTGAAATAAAAAAAGATAACTCAAAGTTACCAAAAATCAATAAAGAGCTTCTTCTTGCGGGCGTTTATGGTTCTCCTATTGTCATGGAAAAAATCGCCTTGGAAATGGGAGTACCTATCCGACAAATAAGGTTTCCGAGGGATGTAATTCTAGCGAGGCAAGCTCTTAAAGAGACTCCAATGATGAATAAAAGCTTTCATCATTGTGGGGTTGAGGCAACATTCTTTCATCATGCTCAGAGCTTTAAAAGTGAGATTCAAATAGATAATACTGACAATGAACTTAATGAGTTATTTTTACAAAAAGCACCTCACGCACCAGTAACCATTAACTATTCATTGATTATTGAATGGCTGCAAGAATATCAAAAGCCGCTGAGTGCTCAGCTTGCTAGGAAAAAATCAAATCGATTAAAGAACTTTCTTTCTGAAAAGGTTATTGGTCAGAAGTTAGCAATAGATATCGCAGCTGATCTTTATTTTGGTTCAATCCATCCAAATCAATCTTCATCAAGTTTAAAAGTTGAATCATTGATTCTTTTAGGAGCGTCTCAATCTGGAAAAAGTCTACTCGCAGATAGTTTTTCGGAGGCTCTGAATTTTATCGATGAAGGGGTAGGGTATGAGTCATTATTTCTACCAATGGAAAGCTATTCTGATTCAAAAAGTGTTTTGAAGTTAATTGGTTCAGGTTCTCAATATGTAGACTCTGCACTTGGCTACTTAACATTAGCTGCTGAGTTAAATCCGCGAACGTGTTTTGTTTTTGAAAACTTTGAGAAAGCTCATCCTATTGTTCAGGAAGCATTACTAACTCTTTTAGACTCTGGTGAGCTACCAGATAACACATCAAATAGACTGGTTAATTTTAAACAATGCTTTTTTCTGTTTACTACTTCGGTGGGCTCTTCTCAGTTTTCAGCTATTGAACAAGTTGGGGTGTAATTATGATTGATGCGAAGTCTTTATTAAAAGGTAAAAATGGAATTTCAGTAGAGCTTTCTGAGCGGTTGATGGCGGGTCATGTTGCTGTCTTTTCGCCCCTTAAGCCTCTTGAGTTACTGCAAATCGCTGATCAGCGAGTTCAAATCTTTACTAAAGAAAATAAAGAGCATGTCTCATTACCTTTAAATATGTCTGAGTTTGTCATAGAGAGTCTTGGCAAAGACTGTTACGCCAGAAATATTGATTCAGAATTTGAAAAGATGGTGCTTAGGTATGAATCTCTTGTCTATGACGAAGTGGATGAGTTAGTTGACATTATTAAAATTAAAAGAGCGGTGCCTGTATTAAACGAAACAACTTATATTTTGAGCACACAACCAAACGATTGGTTTATAGAATATTTAAGTTTAGAAATAAACGCATTTCATCATGTACAAAACTTTATGTTGGAAGAAGTGAAATGTTCTTCTTTGTTACTAGATTTGAATAGCGCAGACCCTGAATATTGGCTTACAGAGCTGGATAAAATTGATTTGAACCGCTTAGGTGTAGTCGGTTTTACCCATTTGGGGGGAGCAGAGGAATATAAACAACTAGCATGTATTGGCGTTAAATTGATCGAATCTAATAACGTAGATATTGGCGAATTAAGTTTATGTGCAAATCATAGAACTGATGTCTTAAGAAATCTAAATGATAGAAGACGTCGCTTTTTACAAGCCATATATAATCCTAGTGTAAAGTTTAACAATGGTGTTGCTGTAGTTGAAGTGCCTGCACCAGAGTTTCAAACATCATTTGATCCTAATGATTTTGATGTGCCTTTCATGGGTCTCCATCAAGCTAGATTTGGCTTTTCTAAAGTCGTCGGAAATGAAAAACTAAAAAGCCAAATGCGCCTTATTAGAGAGCAATTTAAAAGTAAAAATATTAACCAAGATAATATTCCTAAGGGGTTGTTATTTTCAGGTCCTCCAGGGACAGGTAAAACATTCATGGCAGAGGCATTTGCCCATGAATTGGGGTTGTCATTTATTGTAATTAATGGAGCCGACATGGTTTCGCAAGGGTGCGCGGTTACCAATATTAAGAAGTTATTTGAGGTAATAAATAAAATATCACCTTGTTTAGTCTTTTTTGATGAAGCAGATAGCTTATGTAGAGCTAGAAATGAAAATAACCCTGTCCATAGCTTAGCTGTAAATACCTTACTAGCTCAAATGGATGGTGTTACATCTAGCAATAATAGCTGTATTTTTATAGCGGCTACTAATCACCCTGAATTGCTTGATCCAGCTCTTTTACGAGCTGGTCGTTTTGAGCGTGAAGTGCGTTTCACTTATCCAACAGAAAACGAGCGTTTGCAAACTATTCAAGCCCAGTCTGAGCTTTTTGATACTAGGCTGTCACAAGAAGAGTGCAGAGTATTAGCAAGTTTGACTGCTGGACAAACCCATAAAGCGATTCAAAATATTTTTCGAGATGTAGTTGTTTACTCAAATGATACTGACCAAAAAAGTAACTTTAACCAGCTGTTGGTCACACTGCTAACAAATTTAAGCTCTGGTTCTACCAATGAGCATGACTTTAAAAGTAAAAAATTATTACATGTAAAAGCAACCCATGAAGCTGGGCACTTTATTGCTATTAAATCGCAATTTCCTAATGCTAGCGTCAGAATGATTTCAGGGAAATATGGTGTAACAGTGTCTGACGAGTTTGATAGTTTAGATATCTTAACTAAAGAGAGGCTCAATAAAGTGTTGATTACTCTGTTAGGGGGAAGAGCAGCTGAGGAAGTGATGTATGGAGAAGAGCAAGTCAGCCATGGGTCCTCGGATGATATGAAGCGTGCTACCAGTATGGCAAAGCAGGTTTTGGTAAGCCTCGGAGCAATTAGTCAGTGTGAGGGTGTTGATGTCAGCCAGCTTAGAACATTTGAAGGAAAAGTTGACCAAGAAGCGAATAAAGTTGTCAATACTGCTTATCAAGAAGCAAAGAGCTTAGTTAATAGGTATAAGAAGGGAATAGAGCAAGTTACTGATATGCTTTTAAATGACGATTATATTCTCGAATCTTCATTAAATTTTATTGAACTCGAAAAACAAGGAGACAGTGTTTATGCGCAAAGGTTGCACTAACGTTAATTCTATCTCGTACTACGAGAATAATTCAGGATCATTTATAGAGCAGACAAAAGCTCTTGATATGAGTGAGATATATAGCCATTTTTTACGACATATTAGGCCGCAAGGGTTAATTTTAGATGCAGGATGTGGAGCTGGTAGAGATATTTGCGCTTTTCGAAGCAAAGGCTATGAAGTTGAAGCTTTTGATGCCTCAGAAAAGATGGCTTTGTATGCGTCAGAATACAGTGGAATTCAGGTCAGAACTACTTCTTTCTTACAGTTTAATACAAAGAGTAATTTTGATGGAATTTGGGCATGCGCTTCTTTATTACATGTAAAAGAAAGTGAGATAGAAGGAACTATTAATCACTTAGCACTATTCCTAAAGAAACAAGGAGTATTTTACCTATCCTTTAAACTTGGTGATGGTGAACGCCTAGATGGGGATCGCCTATTTCTTGATATGACTGAAGTACGCTTAAGAAAAATAATAAAGAAGTTAATAAATTTAAAGTTAAAAGAGCTCTGGATAACTAAAGATGTACGTGGGGAAGAGCGCCCAGCTTGGCTAAATATTATTTTATATAAAGTGTAGGAGATTTATTTATGAAGCAAGGTATCAAGAAAGCTAGCATTGCTGAATACATAGGAGACAAAAACCATAGTGAAAGTTTGAGAAGTTTAAGAACTATTACTTTGTTTGGAAAGAATGTGGCGACGTATAAATTTGCTTTAGCTCTTGCTCTTCTAAAGGTAGAGTCAAATCAATCCACAATGAAATTCGCAGATCTTCAAGAAAGCTTCTTGAAAGAATTTCTCCTTCATTATGAAGAAGTTCCTCAGCAATTTAGTAGCGGGAAACCAACCAGAATTACAGAAGCTTGTGATCTTTATATTAAAGCAGGGAAAACGCATTCAGCTTTTGAAGTTCTTAAAGAGAGTACCGCTGCTCTATGGCATAACTATGTTTTTGATGCATTTCATAATGTTGGAGGGGGTACTATTGATGATAAGTGGTGGCTATTCGAGCATGACTCTAATAACAAGTCTCTAGTACTCACGGATAGGCTACTTGAACTGCGAGAAAGTTCATTTGAAAAAGAAATAATGATTAATGAAATATTAGCTCGTTGGTCAATTGTGCAATCTGCTTGGGCTGCTGGTGTATCTACAAATCTAGTGACTCACTCTGAGACTGAAGGGCTTGTAATCTCGTCTCAAAATGGCAGTAAAAGAGTTAGTCTTCGTAGCGCTTTAGGTGCCCTATTACCCTACCAGAAAGGGCGATGCTTCTACTGTGATGCTCTGGTTGATAAAACTAGTCAGAGTAGTGAAGATTTATTTCCCGATGTAGATCATTTCTTTGCTCACTCCTACATTTCAGGACTCAAGACAGAGGGAAATAAAAGAGCTTTATCTATAAATAAAGACGGTATTTGGAACCTAGTAATTGCATGTAAAGCATGTAATAGAGGAGCCAATGGTAAATTTGATAGCCGGCCGCCGCCTCAGTTTTTTGAAAAGCTAGTAAAACGAAATATGTTGTTTATCGAAGAACATAAGCATGCTTTTCGCAGTGGAGTATTAACGTCTTTAGGTGTGGAATCAAGTATGCAAATGCAAAAGAAAATGCATGATCTTTGGAATGGTTTCGAAATACGTAAAGTTTGGGTTCCCAAAGATATTTAGATAAGCAAAACCCTGCTTGATCGAAGTATGTATTGTCGCTGTTTACATTAATACGCTTCTACAATCTTTCATATCTTCTTGTAATAAAAAGCATTGTTCTGATTATTTTTTCATTAATCGGTAGGGCTTTTTATTGCCTGAAAAATATGATTTTCCACTAAATTGGTATTTAAAAGGTCTCGAACAATGAAACTAATAAAATTAATAGCAATACAGTTTGTACTGTTTTCACTTGTTGCTTGTGGAGGAGCAAGTGAATCTTTGGATACATCAAAAGATGTTGCTCAAGCCCCTGATGATAATAATCTGCCAGAGCCAGAGCCAGAGCCAGAGCCAGAGCCAGAGCCAGAACCTGAGCCAGAAACAATCACTTTAACGCTTTCTACAGAAACGGTTGAAATTGACGAGTTAGATTCGTACTCATTAGCAATGACTGTTGATTACACAGGCGATAAAGAGCTTACTTACACAACGTCAATGGAAGCACCTATCAATGCAACATTTGAAGACAGCACAGTGACTCTTGATGTGGATGACTTAGCTAAATGGTATGTGCCAACTGACTACACAATCACTGTGAGTGATGGCGATGTATCAAGCTCAGCAACGTTAACTGTGCAACTAAACAACACATCACTTGATGACAAAATCAGTCAATTAGAGGGCGATATTGCTCTTTATACTGAGGGTGAGTTCACTCAACCTTCTTATGAATTGATTAATATTACTGATTTTTTCTCTGTTCTTACTTATCGTGCTGGACTTGCAACAGCAAGCGAAGCACAACAGTTAGTCATTGAATCAAGTAAAATCATTAGTGACAACAACGATAATACGTATATGTCGATATATGAAGTACGTAATAGTCTTATTGAACTTAAAAGTAATGAATCGCTGAGTGAAAAGAGTGTTGACGCATTAATGGGCGAATTTTACAGTGTTATCGTAGAGTTCACAGAGACCGCATTTGATTCGCTCGATGTTTATTCTTTAATTTCACAAGGCTACATGCCTGAATTACGCGTGGAAAAACCGACTTTTAATGGTGATTCATTCTCTTTCTTTATCGGCAACCCGAAATTTGGCAGCTACGAAAATGGCACTGGCGCATGGCTGTTTGATAGTGAATTTGAATTCCTATCATCACTAACTGTTCGCTATGGACAGTGTTCTTTAAATTTATAATCGCGAAAAAGGCCACAAACATGAAAACACGTTATAAACATTTTTTTGCACTGACAGTCATGCTTGCAACTAGCTTTGCCATCCAAGCAAATTCAGATGTAGTGACACTCGTAATTGCGAAAGATGCTAACCCACGACTAGAGTCAACTGCAAAAAATTACTCTCAGTCCGTACAGGGTATTAGCATGATCAGCGCTGAGCGCAACAATTCACAATCAGAAAAGCTATCTTTGATTGATGTTCCTAAATCTGATGTGGAATACCAAATCGAGTTGCTTAAAAGCCAAGGCTTCAAAGTCGCTATCGATCATCCTATTTACCCTGAGGGTAAACCTGACTTTAACTCACGTGCTAAAGTTAGCAACAAAACACTATCTGCACTAACTGAGGGGCAAATCGTCACACAAACAGTTACTTATAACGACCCTTACTTCGACAGTCAAACACACCTACACCCATATAACGAAGACAACCTTGTGGGCAACAACTTTGTTGGAGCTTGGGGGTTAGGTGAACCACGCAGCAAAGCGCGTGTAGGTATTATTGACGGTGGATTCTTAATGGAAGGCTTTTTTCCTGATATGCGTCTTCCTGTTGCAGAAAAATCATTAACACATGATCGTCTCGGACAAACTGCGTGGAACACCGAAGAAGATATGAGTTGTGAAAATGGTCATGGTGCAGCGGTATATGGTGTTATTGGTGCCGTGAGCAATAACAATGATGGCATCTCAGGACTCGCTGATGCAGATATGGTTATGGCCCAAAGCCACTTATGCGGGAATAGTAGCTTTTATATTGTCTCTAAAGCAATTTATTGGCTGGCTGGTATTGATTACTTTAGTATCCAAGGTTTGAGCGAACCTGTTGATATTATCAATATATCTTCAGGTGCAGAACTCGAATGCCCTTATTACATGCAAGATGCTATTGATGCTGCGACTGCTAAAGGTATTACAATTGTGACATCATCAGGTAATGACGCTAACGACATTAAAAACATGGCACCTTCAAACTGTAAAGGCGTTGTCTCTGTCTCTAATATTGATGATTATACGGGGGATTTATACACAACATCATCTTATGGTGAAACCGTATCATTATCAGCAAAAGGCGTATCTGTCCCGTCTTTTTACAAAAATGCGAGTACACTTGTGGCAAATTGGTCGGGTACGTCATTCTCTGCACCAATTGTGGCGGGGGCGTATGCTTTAGCTAAATCTCACGCTCCGTCATTATCGGGTTCGACATTGCGTAAACTATCAGAAAGTACGGCGCGAGAGCTTACTGGGCCTGAGTGTTCACTGAAAGGTTGTGGTGCGGGTTTGCTTGATGCAAAAGCGTTTACTGAGGCTGCTATTGATCTACAAGAAAATGGCTTTGGTGCAATTGCACCCGCTTTATTATCAAATGAGAAATGTGATGATGAATTGTTTGCAACGGCAACGGGTATTCTTGATCGCTTATGTGCATCATCAGAGTTTACTATCACGCCTCATTTTGATGATGGTAAAACAGCGTTTCGTATCATGAGCGCACCAATGCGTGAAGAGATTACTGAATTAAACACTACTACTTTGACGACAACATCTGAAACTAAATTTATTCTTGCAGATGTTGATACACGTGAAAATAAATATTTCTATCAATTGTGTGAAAAAGATGGCGAATGTGACGAAAGTACACTTTACCATTTTAATGTTGATGAGTTTGAACAACCTAGTTACTGTAATTAGAAGGTAATTTAATCGTTTTTATTTTCTGCTTATGTGTTCTAATTTTTGTTCGGGTAGTGAATTCACTACCCGCAATAATGAAAATTTGTAAACTTTAGTAAGGTCCAGCTCGACCTTTGGAAAATACATTGAGCTCATAAATATCATCACTAGCTTTAAAGTGAAGCCACAAAAGATCACCTACTTATATCGTATTTAGCTGAAGATTATGCAACTTTTTCATACTGCAGTCATTTCCAAGACATAAGAGTATATTAAAAAACATCACTGGGTCATTCGAGTATCTATAAATTTATTGCTGAGGGGAGCTTTCCAAAGCAAGTATCGTTAGTTGCTAAGTCAGTGGCTTGGGTTGAGTCTGAAGTGGATGATTGGATAATGGAAAGAATAGGTGAAAGGGGGTAGGCTGATGTAGTCACCTAATCATTTTAATTTAGATAGATTAAGTTGTACTAGTATTAGGTAAACCTTTACTTGTGTTAAAAGCCTTAGCAGCTCGATTATTAATATATAGAAGGGTAGGCCAAGCTTACCCCTCTATTAGATCTATTACTTCAATATTAAGCTTAAAAGCTTAAATACGGCCTTGCTCCTTAAGCCACCACTTTGGCGCCCAGCTGGTGGCGCTTTTAAATAACTCCTCGTTTTCATTAAACGTATAAAACTGTTTTAATTCGCTGAGTACTGTTGAGCTATTTTGTTCACTGTTTGAGTTTGGATACATAGAGCGAAGCCAAAGACCAAAGTAATCAGTAAATTTAGGGTGCTCAGCAATTTGGTACCTACAGTTATCCATCACAGACCTGAAGTAATGACCCATCGCCAACAATAAGTAGCCTAAATCTTCGTACTGAGCTTTTTTGCTTTCAAGACAAGAGTATCCATAATCCTTCAATGTTTCTTTATTAATTTCCCACCGTGTTAATTTCTCAATATCTTCTAGTGACGATTCATTATTAATTGGGGTACGCAGTAAATCCCAAAACTTAGCTATAAGCTCTTCTTTTGGCTCTTTTGTTATACAGTTATTAAATGCTTTATTAATAAGCTCTGGGTATTTATCGATTAAGCAGGTACTGGATACGGCATTGCTATTCAACGAATTAGCTTGCTGCATTAAATCGTGATAATCACGATAGCCTAAATCCTGTGAGCACTCTTCTAAGCATTGTGAGAGTGTTTTTTCTGAGTTTTGTTTATCGCGATTTTGTTTATGTAGTTTCTTTGCTCGCTTTTTAACGTGTGCAATTAAATTTGAATTTGTATATGACATGACGTTCTCCTCAAAGCCATTGAACAAAGTGCACCCCTCACCAAAAACAATGACGAAAAAAACGTTAAATTTGAATAGTTAGGTTCTCCTGAGGAGATTTCCCTTTGGGGTGGGGAGGCGCCCTTTTAAGCACCACGAATATGATGTCTTAAAATAACAGGCGTTGTCAACAGCGATATTTCATAAGTAACCAATAACGTTACAAATAATATTTAATTTTGGTGTGTATAAGTTCTGCTGTAAGTAAGGGATAACTAATAAATTGACTTAGGAGTGTTCAATTTATTAAGTTTGTTTTACTCTACCAGTAATAAAGGATTGTTTAGCATTAGATTGAGTCAGTAAAGCTTAATATGGATATGAGCAACAAACCATGCCACTGTACTTATTAAGCTTCCATCAACTACTCTGCTCATTAATGTATAATCTAGCCTAGAAACCCTCAGCTTATCGCAAGTTAAATACAACGAGATTCAATAATGGAAAAAATAACGCTCTCACAGCTAGAGCAGTACCTCTCAAAGGCAGCCTGGATCTTAAAAGGGCCAGTAGATGCTTCCGACTTTAAAGTATACATATTCCCGCTACTTTTCTTTAAGCGTATATCTGATGTGTACGACGAGGAGTACCGCTTAGCACTTGAAGAGTCAGATGGCGATAAAGAATACGCGGCATTGCCTGAGATGCACCGCTTTGAAATCCCACAAGGCTGCCACTGGCAAGATATTCGTGAAACAACCACCAACGTAGGTGCCGCGATTGAAAGCGCCTTACGAGGCATAGAGCAAGCTAACCAAGAATACCTTTACGGTATATTTGGTGATGCCCAGTGGAGCAATAAAAATAAGCTATCTGATGCCCTACTCATTGACTTAGTTGAACACTTTTCACAATACATATTAGGCAACCAAAATGTTGATCCTGATATGCTAGGTAATGCTTACGAATACCTCATAAAACATTTTGCTGATTTAACCAATAAAAAAGCGGGTGAATTTTATACGCCTCGCTCAGTAGTGCATTTACTTGGGATGATACTAGACCCTCACGAAGGCGAAACTATCTACGATCCAGCCTGTGGTACAGGGGGGATGTTGCTTGAGTGTGTCGAGCATCTTAAAGAAATTAATGAAGATTACCGAACGCTAAAACTATACGGCCAAGAAAAAAACCTAACCTCTAGCTCTATAGCCCGTATGAACATGTTTTTACACGGTATAGAAGACTTTGAGATATTACGAGGTGATACGTTACGTCATCCTGGGTTCTTTGAAGCCGATGGTCTTAAAACCTTTGATTGCGTAATAGCTAACCCACCGTTCTCATTAAAAGATTGGGGCGCAGATACTTGGGCTAGTGATCCTTATGGGCGCAACATTGCTGGAGTCCCGCCAAAAGGCAATGGTGATATGGCCTGGGTACAGCACATGATTCAATCTATGAATAGTACAGGAAGAATGGCCGTAGTTCTGCCTCATGGAGCTTTATTTAGGCCTGCTGCTGAAGCGAAAATAAGAAAAGCTCTAATTGAGCAGGATTTGTTGGAAGCGGTAATTGGTATAGGGCCCAATATTTTCTATGGTAGTCCAGTCTCGACGACAGTTATGGTTTTTAGGCAAAACAAACCAGCTCACAAAAAAGGCAAAGTGTTGTTTATTGATGGATCTGAACAGATTAGAGTCGGTCGTGCACAGTGTTTTCTAGATCCGGAACATGTGCAACAGCTATTTGATTGGTATGACAATTACCAAGATGTTGAAAATTACGTGAAACTTACCTCAATAGAAGATCTAAAAGAAAACAATTTCAATTTAAATATTCCAATTTATGTTGAAAAAATTATTGAGGATAACTTACCGTCAGTTGATGAAGCTATGGCTGATTTAAAACAAGCATGGCAAGCAAGTCTGAATGCTGAAAATAAGTTTAAAAAGGTATTGGAGAAATTTGTTCAATGATGACGCTGCAAGAATTAGAAAAATATCTTTGGGGGGCTGCCACTACCTTGCGAGGCACTATTGATGCAGGTGATTACAAGCAGTATATATTCCCATTAATGTTCTTTAAGCGCATCTCTGATGTGTATGATGAAGAATTTGAAAACGCCTTAGCAGAAAGTGAGGGTGACCTAGAATATGCGGCTTTTGCGGAAAACCACCATTTTCAAATTCCAGAAGGAGCACATTGGCAGGATGTTCGTGAGGTTACATCTAATGTAGGCATGGCATTACAAAATGCCATGCGAGCAATTGAGCAGGCAAATCCTGATACTTTAGATGGTATCTTTGGCGATGCGAGTTGGACCAATAAAGACCGACTTTCTGATGCTATGCTGATTGAACTAATTGAGCATTATTCTCTTCATAAACTAAATATTAAAAATGTACCTGACGATAAATTAGGCAATGCTTATGAGTATCTAATTAAAAAATTCGCCGATGATAGTGGCCATACCGCAGCAGAGTTTTATACCAACCGCACAGTTGTAAAACTGATGACTATGATTATGGATCCACAACCGGGTCAATCGGTTTATGACCCTACCTGTGGCTCAGGTGGTTTGTTGCTTAATTGTGCCTTGCATTTAAAAGATGAAGGTAAAGAATATCGAACGCTGAAGTTATATGGTCAAGAAATTAACCTGTTAACTTCTGCTATTGCTCGTATGAATATGTTTATGCACGGAATTGAAGAATTCAATATCATTCGTGGCGATACGTTATCTAATCCAGGATTGTTGGAAAAAGATGAGTTGAAAAAGTTTGATGTTATTCTAGCTAATCCTCCCTACTCAATTAGTCAATGGGATAACAAATCGTTTGAAAACGATCTTTTCGGTAGAAATATGTGGGGAGTCACTCCGGCTGGTTGTGCGGATTATGCATTTCAACAACATATTCATAAGAGCTTAGATGAGAAAAACGGAAAATCTGCAATTCTTTGGCCGCATGGAATATTGTTTCGAGAAATGGAAAAAGAAATGCGTACAGAAATGATAAAGACAGATACTATTGAATGTGTGATTGCGCTTGGGCCTAATCTTTTTTACAACTCTCCAATGGAAGCTTCAATACTTATTTGTAACAACAATAAAAATTTAGATGCAAGAGGAAAGATACTATTTATAGATGCGCTTAAGGAGGTCAAAAAAGAAAAAAATCATTCTTATCTGACCGAAAAACACATCGAAAAAATTCATAAAGTCTACTCATCGTTCAGTGAAGTTGAAGCCTTCTCAAGAATAATGACATTACAGGAAGTTTTAGATAACGATTCAAATTTGAAAGTGTCTCAGTATATCCGCTCTTCAAAAATACCTGATAGGGATTCGGCTTCATTGAAACAAGTGTATGACAACTTCATTGATTCCAGGGAGCAACTTTCTATTGGGATGACAAATTTAATTAGTGAGTTGAGATTATGAAACTAGCTTTAGATAAATCTACTTGGCAAAAGGTTTCTTTTGGTGATGCCGTTAAAAAAATCACTAACAAAATCGACCCTTTTGAATATCATTCGGATATCGTCGTAGAGGGTGGTCACATAAATAAGCGTGATTTTCATATTCGTAAATATGAAAATAAAAATGAGCTCGGTTATTTAGGGCCTGCATTTCACATGGGTTTCAAGAAAGGTCAGATACTATACGTGTCTAGAAATCCTCATCTAATGAAAGTTGGTTATCCTAAATTTGATGGCATATGTTCCAATACTACTTTCATAATGGAAAGCAAAAACAAGGATGTATTGCTAAATGAATTAATTCCTTTTTTGATGCATTCAGATACATTTGTTGAACAATCGGTTGGTAATGTACGTGGAGGTGTTAACCCTTATGTTAACTGGGGGGATTTAGCTAGTATTGAGCTTTTAGTTCCTCCGAAGGCGGAACAACTGGAACTGGCAAAGTTGTTGTGGTCAATTGATGATCTCATTGAAAAAGAGATTTTGAACGAAACCAAGCTTCAAACGGCACATCAGGCTATTTTTAAGGATGAGTTATTTAATTGTAGTGATGAGTTAGACGAGCTCTTTTTAAATCTGACTTCAAAATATGAAGTAAAGAAGCTAGACGAGTTAATAACTGAAATTCAATATGGAATATCAGAAAGCTTATCTGAAGAGCCTGATTCAGGTATTCCGATCTTACGTATGAATAATTTACAAGGAGGAAGTTTAGATCTGAAGGATTTGAAATATTTTGGCGCAACTAATGGAGAGCTTGAAAAGTTCATTTTACAAAAAGGTGACATCCTATTTAATCGAACAAACAGCTATGAGCTTGTAGGTAAAGTTAGTTTATTTAATGAAGATGAAGTGTATTCATTTGCTTCTTATCTTATAAGAATTAAGACGAATAAAGAGTTACTTGATCCAAGGTTTTTAAACTACTACTTAAATACAGCAATAGGATTAGCCAAAGTAAGAAAATACAGAACTCCTGGTGTCAGTCAAAGTAACATAAATGCACAGAATCTGAAGAAAATTCCAATTCCACTCCCTAGTATTGATTTTCAAAAGGACTTAATGGACAAAATAGAATTGCTTCAGCAGTCTGAGCAAGAGAGTAGAACGAATATTAGTTACACAAGACAACTTAAAAAATCAATTATTAATCAGGTGTTTTAGGTATGGGATTTACCGAATTAAATAGTGTGGAACACTACATCATTCATCAAATGACTGGCGTTAACTTAAACGCTAGTCAAGATAATAACCAAGTTAACGACCCTCATGGCCAATATGCTCTGCAATGGCAATTTCAATCGCCAGAGCAATTAGGTCGTGGTGTGAATGAGGTTTTAGTTGAATCGCAATTAGTTAAGGCGTTAATTCGTCTTAATCCTGAGATTGAAGCTAACCCTAATTTGGCTGATGAAGTAATACATAAGCTCCGTGCTATTTTAATTTCGGTAAATCAAGTTGGCTTGGTAAAAGCTAATGAAGAGTTTTTCGCTTGGATGACAGGTGAAAAAACCATGCCATTTGGCGAAAATAATCGTCATGTGCCTGTTAAGTTAATCGATTTTGATGACTTAACTAATAACGACTATGTGGTTACGACTCAGTTTCGTATTCATCACCGAGAAACCAAAATACCTGATGTGGTATTAATGATTAACGGTATTCCGGTAGTGGTGGGTGAAGCTAAAACACCCATTCGCCCATCAGTAACTTGGTTAGATGGTGCCCATGAAGTACACAGCATTTACGAAAACGCCGTACCGCAGTTATTTGTACCTAATATTTTGTCGTTTGCTACCGAAGGGCGTGAGCTGTTTTATGGTGCAATACGCTGCCCATTAGAGTTTTGGGCCCCATGGCGTGTAGAAGACGCACAGTTAACTCGTGCTGTTGGCCTATCGGGTGTAGGTGCTGAGCTGACCGATTTATTAAGCCCTGAACGCTTGCTCGATATAATGCGTAACTTCTCGTTGTTTACCACCAACAAAAAGAAACAGCGCATTAAAGTGATTCCTCGTTTTCAGCAATATGAAGGGGCCAATAAAATTGTTCAACGTGTGATTGAGGGTAAAGTTAAAAAAGGCTTAATTTGGCACTTTCAAGGCTCAGGTAAGTCGTTATTAATGGTGTTTGCCGCGCAAAAACTTCGCCGTGCTGCCCAGCTTAAAAGCCCAACTGTAATTGTATTGGTTGATAGAACCGATTTAGATACCCAAATTAGCGGCACCTTTAATGCCGCTGATGTCGCTAATGTGGAATCAACCGATAGCATTAAAGAACTGCAACAAATGCTAGAGCGCGATACCCGTAAGATTATTATCTCAATGATCCACAAGTTCCGTGATGCCAAACCTAATATGAATGAGCGTGAAAACATCATCGTATTAGTGGATGAGGCACACAGAACCCAAGAAGGTGACTTAGGCCGTCAAATGCGAGCTGCCTTACCTAATGCCTTTTTATTTGGCTTAACCGGTACGCCAGTAAACAAAGCTGATAAAAATACCTTTTGGGCCTTTGGCGCCGAAGAAGATAAAGGCGGCTACATGAGCCGTTATACCTTCCACGACTCTATTCGTGATGAGGCTACCTTACCACTGCATTTTGAACCACGTTTAGTAGATGTGCATGTAGATAAAGAAGCGCTCGATAAAGCCTTTAAAGACTTTAAAGAAAGCGCTGCGCTAACAGATGAAGAAGCCGATGCGCTTAATCAAAAGTCTGCCAAAATGTCTGCGTTTTTAAAATCACCTGAGCGTGTGGAAAAAATAGTTGAAGACATTGCTATACACTTTATGGATAAAGTGGAGCCACATGGTTTTAAAGCTATGATAGTCACGCCAGACCGTTATGCCTGTGTGCAATATAAAAAAGAACTCGATAAACACTTTGATGAAGCAGCCAGTAAGGTGGTTATATCCACCAGCGCGAACGATGACTATGAATTTAAGCAAAAATGGGGCGTAGATAAAAGCCAGCAAGAAAAGCTGGTGGATGAATTTAACGATGCAAAATCAGAGCTTAAATTTATTATTGTTACTGCAAAGCTGCTAACCGGGTTTGATGCGCCTATATGCCAAACCATGTATTTAGATAAGTCGATTAAAGACCACACCTTATTACAAGCAATATGTCGTACAAACCGTTTATACCCCAATAAAACCTTTGGCTGTATTGTTGACTACTTTGGCGTATTTGACGATGCCGCAAAAGCATTAGAGTTTGACGAAGAAAGCGTACAGCAAGTTATCTCTAACTTAAGCGAGCTACGCGCAAAGCTACCAAAAGCGATGGCTGATACATTAGCTCACTTTGCTGATGTAGACAGAACTATTGAAGGCTTTGAAGGCCTAGAGGCTGCACAGAACGCCATTAGTACAGACGAAAAGAAAGACGCCTTTGCACTGGATTTTAAATACCTGGCCAAACTGTGGGAGTCGCTTTCACCTGATAGTGTACTTGATCAATACAACGAAGATTACAAATGGCTAGCCCAGGTTTATGAATCGGTAAAACCAGCCTCAGATAACATTGGTAAGTTGTTATGGCTAACGCTAGGCGCACAAACAACCCAGCTCATACATGACAACGTGCATGTAGGTAATGTACATAACCTAGAAGAGTTTGTGCTAGATGCTGACGTTATCGAAAACATTTTTAATAACCCAGATCCACGTAAAACAAAACAGCTTGAAAAAGAACTTGCAAAGCGTTTTAAAGACCGTGGCGACTTACCTGTATTTAAATCGTTAAGTGAGCGACTAGAAGCCCTGCGCGACAAAGCCGAAAAAGGCCTAATAGCTTCAATCGACTTCGTCAAAGAGCTGTGCAAAATAGCCAAAGAAACCGTTCAGGCAGAAAAAGAACTAGACGACGAACTACAAGAAAAAACACCTAAAGCTGCATTAACAGACCTGTTTTTAGAGCTTAAAAATGATCAAACCCCCGCGGTAGTAGAGCGCATAGTAACCGATATAGACGCCATTGTACGTGTTGTTCGCTTCCCTGGCTGGCAAGGAACAACCGGCGGCGAACGCGAAGTACAAAAGTCACTACGTAAAGCATTACTAAAATACAAGCTCCACACAGACCAAATACTGTTTGATAGAGCGTATGGGTACATAAAGGAGTATTATTGATGACAATTATTTTAGGGACTGGGTATGCAAGTTTTAGATGACATCTGGTCTACGATAAAAGGTAATGCAAAGACCAGAATCAAAGATCCCATAGCAGGAACGTTTATTGTTTCATGGTGTTTTTGTAACTGGGATAAATTAGCGCTTTTGTTTTGGGGTAAAGGCGACTTAGAGAAAAGAATAAATGCTTTAGTCGAAAGTATGTCTGTGTTGTCAAATCCAAGTCTATTAAAACAAGATTTAGATTTATTAGTAATACCGACTGTACTCACTATAGGCTACTTATTTATACTTCCTTGGGCTTCTTTATGGGTGAAAGAAAAGCAAAAAAAGACAGCTGTTTTGCAGCATTCACATGCAGTTGATTTAGATATCGAACATACTAAAAAGCAATGGGAGCTTAATAAAGAAAGACTTAGAACAAACCCTGAAAAAGACTTTTTAGCACAAGATGTAGCGTTAGATATTCAAAAAGAAAAAGATAGGGTAGAGCGAAGAAATAAAATTCGAGATTACATTGATAAGAAAGTTAAAGCAGCTACAGCAATAGCTGATAAAGCTAAAGCAGATGCTGAAGCTGAACAAATTAGTTTAGAGAAAAAGCGTTTAGAGCTAGAAGAAAAACAACGCAAAGCAACCAAAGAAAAGCAACGGTATGAAGAGCAGTCTGCAATTCATAATGCCACTATGGCTTCGCATCGGTTTCCCGCTGTTTTTTATTTTATGGATTTGCTGTCTAACTCTTTAAAAGAGGACGGGGTTGTACTTACAGCATCAGGGCTTGCCTCATGTATTGCAGCTGTTTTTGGCTATGAAATAGCTGATGAACTTATAAATGACAAAGATTTTAATAATGAGAATCTGAGTAAACTTAAATATATTATTTTAGATAACGATTTAGCTAAAATGTTAGATGATATATGTGAACTAGAAAATTCAGAGAATGAAGATTTAAGTTCGGATTTAATATTTGATCATATTCAAATGTTATTTGAGAGCCTTCCTTTCAAGCTTGTATCAGAAGATACATTAGCCGAAGAAATTTCAGAAAGGGTTAATGAAGATTCATATGATTTATTAATGGGAGATGAGTTATCAGGACCGATGGCTGAAACAGATACCATTTTTGATGAAATTGAGTTATCAGTTGATGTTTATAATTTTAATACAAGCTTTGATGTAAAGCTAAGTGGGTATGCGAGTGGCTCTCATAGAAAGGAGTCAGATGTTCCGGGAAGGGATATAACTGTAAGTGTTGAGGCTAAATGCCAGCCAGTTATGGGCTATTTGGGCTTACAAGATTACGAACTTACTGTTAACGGTGCGCCAAGGGATTACGGCTAGGTTTTTAGTTGTTATTTACGTTACATTGATTTCATGTTGGAATTTAAGCGAGTTATAGAATTTTGAGGTATAAGGATTTCATGACAGTATCAGTATCTCATATAACGCACATTGATAACTTGGCTAGCATTTTAGGTCAAGGTTGCTTATGGTCTGATGCTAAACGTATTGAGCTTGGTTTAGTTAACCAAAATATTGGCTATAACCATATTAAGCAACGCCGTTTAGTTCGCCCTGTAAAAGTGGCTGCGGGTGGTACGATTGGGCAGTATGTGCCGTTTAATTTTTGCCCGCGTTCAGTCATGTTGTATGTTATTCATTGTGGACATGACAACTTTGGCGGCGGGCAAGATAAGGTATTACACTTAATTAGTGATACTGAAACAGTGCGCCTGGGAAACCAACATTGCTTTTTTACTGACATTCATGCTGATTTAGAATATGCAGAGCAAATTGATGATTTTACACGTATAAATGAGCTAGATATCAATCGAATTATTAATGAGCGTTATTGGCAGGACTTTAAAGAAGAAAAACAAGCTGAGTTTTTAGCGTTTGAATCTGTACAATGGGCAGCTATTCGCCAAATAGGCGTAAAAACACAAGATGTTGCTAATGAAGTTAATATGCTACTTCAAACTGTGCAGCATAAACCTGAGGTATTAGTTATGCCGCAGTGGTACTACTGAGGTCAATATGATTATTTATCAAACTGGCAATATTTTGCATGATCAAGCTGATGCTATTATCAACACAGTTAATACTGTAGGGGTAATGGGTAAAGGGCTGGCTTTGCAATTTAAAAAAGCCTTTCCTGATAATTTTAAGGTTTATAAAAAAGCCTGTGATGACCAAGGGCTGGTAACAGGTGAGGTGTTAACTGTTGAGCTTAATTCTATTAACGCGCCATTTTATATTATTAACTTTCCGACTAAAGCACATTGGAAGAGTAAGTCTAAGCTTGAATATATAGAGCAAGGGCTTAGTAGTTTAAAATCTGAAGTAAAACGCTTAGGCCTTAAATCTGTCGCATTACCTGCATTAGGCAGCGGCTTAGGAGGCCTAGATTGGCATGCTGTTGATTCACTTATACAGAGCTCTTTAAGTGAATTACCAGGTGTTGAATGGCGTGTATATCCACCACAAAATGCACCAAGCGCTCAAGCAATGCCTAATAAAACGAAAAGACCTTGTATGACTTTGGGAAGAGCTGCCGTGCTTGGTTTGATAGAGCGTTATACCTCTACAGGGTTTGGGTATCGTTTGTCTTTATTGGAAGTGCAAAAGCTTGTGTATTTCTTAACGGCAGCGGGCGAGCCTTTAAATAAAGTGGTGTTTAAAAAGCATCATTACGGCCCTTATGCTGATGTATTACGCCATGTTCTCGATAAAATGGAAGGCCACTTTATAACTGGTTACGCAGATGGCATAAATAAGCCTGATACGCCTATAGAGCTTAAAGATGATGCGGCTATTGAAGCGCTTAACTATTTGGAGGCGTGCCCAGAGACCAAGCAGCGATTTGACAAAGTCGCCAGGCTAATAGAAGGCTTTGAGTCGCAAAATGGTATGGAACTGCTTTCAACGGTTCATTGGGTTGTTACTAATGAGCTAGAAGGAACCACTATTACTGATGAAGGGCTTGTTAATGCAGTGCACAGCTGGAATACTCGAAAATCGCAAATGAAGCCCGCACATATCCTTGCTGCTTGGAATAAGTTAAAGCAAGAAGACTGGCTAAATTTAAAAGCACAAACAGCTTAAAACTATTTTAAAGGGAAGCGTATAGCTTCTCTTTTATGCCATATTGCTGAAAGATAAGGCCCAATTGGCTCTGTATTCCCTGACTTTATAGTTTTAGAGTTCTGACCTCTAGAGTTACGTAAAAGCAGCTAACTTCACATTGTCACCTTTATAAAATACAATATGCTAACGCTAATCATAAAGGACTGCATTGTGCGTATTCAGCATCTAATCATTTTTACTTTTCTTATTTTCATTGCATCTTGTAAATCTACTATGCAAGCGAGTTACTCTTCTCAAGTTGATCCTAATTATAAGTTTTATACAGATACTTATATCGCTGTTTTTGCAGCACAAGGTGAGAATTTTAACACTCTAGAATCTAAATATTATATCGATCACGTTGTCTACTCGATGAAGCAGAGAGGATTTAAAAATGTATATTCCTATAAAAACCTTCCTGTACCAGGAGTTAACTTTGATGCTGTTGTTTATATTAACGTTAGTAAAAGTAATGGCTCATATCAGTATGAAACATCGAATTATGGTTTGATTGATAGTGGTTACTCTACCATCAATTGTACGGGTACCTTTTGTACTCAAAATAAACAAAAAACATTAGGCATAACTGGTAGTTCAATTAATACGGGATACTTCACTAATTACTACTTTTCTACAAGTTGGTTTAGCGTAAATTCAGATGAAAAAATATTATTTAGTTTTTCCTCTTCAAGTCAAGAGGGTTGTTCAGATCGCGGCATGTATGAGTTTTTGATAGCTCAGACAATAGATCGTTTAAACTTTAAAGAGCCGAAGGAATATAAATACTCGGTTGATATGCCATCTGAATATAGCTGCAATTACTAAAGAGGGTTGTTTTAATGGACAAATTACTAGAAAAAATACCTTTCATTGTAATGTTTGGTTTTGCAGCTACATTTGCTGTAATAGGCTTTATGGATAATGGCTTTATAGGAGGTTTCAAAGGATGGTTTGGTGGTGTACTACTTAGTCTACCTATTATGGTATTTTTTATGATTTTAGGCAGTGATGTTAAATGGTACCTAAAATTTCCAAGTGCAATCATTGGAGCATTGTTATATCTAAACTATATTCTTGGTACATTTAAAGGGATTTTTTAGCTAAGACTTTGGTTGGTATAGCTCTTTATTAATTTTTATAGTTGTTATCTAAAGTTTACAAACCATTTTAAGTTTATCGTTTTTATTTTCTACGGGAGTTCAAGGCTGGTTTTGTAGTAAACTCTTTGCATAAATGAAAAGTACAAAAGCATAGTTTTACTTTTAGTACCCACATTAGTACCCATAGGCTGCGGCCCTTAATTAAAGGTCATATAAATCAAATGAGTAGAACAGGAATACAGTGGTTCCCGGGTCACATGAACAAAGCCCGTAACGAAATTAAAGAAATCATGCCACAAATGGATGTGATCATTGAGGTGCTTGATGCCCGTATTCCTTATAGTAGTGAAAACCCGATGGTTACAGCGCTTCGCGGTGATAAACCCGTTATAAAAATCATGAATAAAGCTGACCTTGCTGATCCTAAACTCACGCAAGCGTGGAAAGACTACTTTGAACAACAAAGCGGTGTTAAAGCAATTGATTTTGGTAATGATAAAGCGGGTGAAGTGCATCGTATTAATGAGCTTTGTAAAAAGTTAGTGCCGCATAAAGTGGGTGCAGATAAGCAAATAAAAGCCATGATAATGGGCATTCCAAACGTAGGTAAATCAACGCTAATCAATACTTTAGCTGGCCGAATTGTTGCAAAAACGGGCAATGAACCTGCTGTAACCAAAGCCCAGCAACGCATTAAACTTGATGATGGCATTATGTTGTACGACACGCCAGGCATGTTGTGGCCAAAAGTAGAAAACGAAAACTCAGGTTATCGTTTAGGTGCAACAGGTGCGATTCGTGATACTGCGATTGATTATGAGGAAGTGGCAAGCTACACGGCGGAGTATTTATTGCACGCATACCCTGAGCTTTTAAAAAGTCGTTATAAGATTGACGAATTACCTGAGTCTGACTGGGAATTTGTTGAAATGGCCGGTAAAAAGCGTGGCTGTATCCGTGGTGGTAATCAAATTGATACCTATAAAATGTCAGAAATTCTGATAAATGAATTACGTGATGGCATTATTGGTCGAATTACCATGGAAACCCCCGCAATGCGTGAAGAAGAAGAGCGCATGGTGGCAGAGCTTCGCGCTGCGGCAGAAGCTAAAAAAGCAGCAAAAGAAGAAGAGAAAAAACAGCGCCGAGCGCGTGCTCGTAAAAACCGCCGTTAATCACACTTTATTTGCAGACATAAAAAAAGCCCGTAAGGGCTTTTTTAGTTTCATATCTACCGTCACCGATATGAGCAATGTAGCAAGTAAAATAAGTAGGGCGATCGCCTGTTGCCAACATCAAGGGGCGCTGCGGTTAGCAACAAGCGATCTTAGCTTTATCGTGGGCCACACGTGTTTCAGGGTCGAGAAACAAATCAGTTTATTCCGATAACAATTCGCCAAAATACGTAATTAAGCGAACAGCTATTACAATCCGTAATGCTTTTTCCGTCTTGTTGATATTGATTATCAATTAGATTTAGATATCTGTCAACACTCTATTGCAAATAATTCTCATTTAATTTTTGTTTTCTTCAAAGTATAGCTATTACACGCATTAGCACTAAAGTTAGGCTGTAAATTAGCGCCAATAAAAACTATGCTGGTGCCATAATAATTAAAAAATCACATGCGATGTTTTCAATTTGGTCAATAAGCCTACTTGCGATTGTTTATTTAGCAATTTTATTTGCTGTTGCAGGCTGGGCAGATAAAAGAAAGGTGTTGCCTTTTAAAGGCTTAACTTATGGTTTGTCGTTGGGCGTGTATTGTACGTCGTGGGCTTTTTTTGGCACTACGGCGCAAGCAGCTTATAACGGCTGGTGGTTAGCACCAACGTACGCTGGCACGATTCTGCTGTTTATTTTTGGCTGGCAGATTTACTGCCGAATTGCCCATATTTGTAGACAGCAAAAAATCACTTCCATGGCTGACTTTATCGCGACTCGTTATGGTCAATCATCTAGCTTGTCGGGCTTAATATCGCTAATTTCTGTGATTGCTATTGTACCGTATATTTCGTTGCAACTCAGTGCGACCGCACAAAGTATTAATTTACTAACCGACCGAGCAGTGACACAAAGCAGTGAGGTATGGGCCGACAGCACTTTTTATATCACGCTCTTGTTGGCGTTATTTGCAATTTTATTTGGTGCAAGACGCTTAAAACCCAGTGAACATAACCCCGGTTTAATCGCCAGTATTGCCTTTGAGTCGGTGGTGAAACTTCTGGCATTTTTAGCGGTTGGTTTATACGTATGCTTCGTTTTATTCGACAGTCCCATCGCTCTTTTTGAAACGGCACAACAATTAAATATTGACCAACAAGTTGCGGCTTCAAAGAGTCCGACCTATGTGTATGTTGCACATACTCTCTTGGGTATTTTGGCTACCTTGTGCTTACCACGTCAGTTTCATATGAGCTTTATTGAAAAAAATAACGATAAAGAACTGGCTTCAGCACGTTGGCTGTTTCCTATTTACTTATTACTTATCAACTTGTTTATTTTGCCAATTGCGTATGCCGGGCTTATTTATTTTCAAGGACAAGACGTAGGCTACGATACCTTTGTATTGGCATTACCCATGGCCGCAGACGATGCCTTTGTTGCATTGTTGGCCTTTTTAGGCGGCTTTTCAGCGGCGACGAGTATGGTGATTGTGTCGGCAATTGTACTCTCGGTGATGATCACCAATGACTTTATTAACCAGTTCATTTTACGCCGCTCACAACTCACGTCGAGTAGCCGAGGCTTGGATAAAAATAACCTTTTGCATGCGCGTAAAATCGTTATCGTACTGATTTTATTATTAAGTTACTTCACGCATCGGGTTTTAGGCGAAAGCACTACCTTAGCTAATGTTGGTTTGATGTCGTTTACGTTGGTTGCCCAATTTTCACCGGCCATGATTATTGGTTTATGGTGGCGACAAGCGTCTTGCCGGGGTGCACAACTGGGTATTTTGAGCGGTTTTATTATTTGGGGTTACACGTTATTACTGCCCAATTTAGCGGGCGGATTAGGTAACGATAGCCAATGGTTGGTTGATGGCCCTTGGCACATTAGCTGGCTTGCACCGACTGATTTATTTTCGCTGGGTCTTGAAAGTATCAGTCAGGCTTTATTGTTATCGTTGGGTGCGAATTGTTTGGTGTACTTTTTGGTGCCTCTGTTTAGTCGTGCAACACTGGCTGAGCGTTTACAAAGTAATAAGTTTGTTGCTCAAGGAAATGAATCTCGTGTAAGTAACCATTTGCAGCCTTTAAGTTATCACGATTTAGGGGCTTTATTGCAGCGCTTTGCTGAAAAAGAAGCGGGGCAATCGCTGGTAAATCACTATTTTCCTGAAGATAAAAGTAAATGGAAGCGGCCCGCAAATGTTGAACTTGAGTTACTCGTAGAGCGTGAAATGTCGGCGGTCATCGGGGGCGCTTCAGCACGCCTTATCTTGGATGTTGCCAAAAATGAGCAGCGCCAACCTCTTGAGCAAGTTGCTGAATTTGTTGATGAAGCAAGCCAAGTATTGAAATTTAATCGTGACCTGTTGCAATCAACCATAGAAAATATTCAACAAGGTATCAGTGTAGTCGACAGTGAACTGCGTTTAGTTGCTTGGAATCAAGGCTACAAAAACATGTTTGCTTACCCAGATGATGCCTTGTATATCGGTCGTCCAGTTGCCGATATTATTCGCTTTAATGCTGAGCGCGGCTTGTTTAGCGGTGAAAGTATGACCAGTGAAGTTGAAAAACGCTTGGCGTATTTGCGCCAAGGCAGTGCGTATAAATATCAGCGCTCACACAATGATGGCCGCGTGTTTGAAATGCAAGGTAATCCGCTGCCAGGTGGTGGCTTTGTAACGACTTACACAGATATTACTGAATTTGTAAAACAACAAAAAGCACTCACAGAGGCCAATGTTAGCCTTGAAGAAAAAGTGGCGGCACGGACCTTAGCACTCACTCAAGCGAACCAAGAGCTATCAATGGCAAAACAAGTCGCCGAGCAAGCAACCGTCAGTAAAACGCGCTTTTTTGCAGCTGCCAGCCATGATTTATTACAGCCATTTAATGCTGCGAGCTTATTTTGTTCCTTAATGAATGAAAAAGCCCAAGACACAGAACTTAAAGAACTGGCAATGAATATTAAGAATTCGCTCGGCAGTGCTGAAGAATTGTTATCGAGTATTTTAGAGTTAACTAAACTTGATTCGGGATCATTTAAAGTGCAAATGAGTGAATTTGCCATCAGTAGTTTGGTTGAACCATTGCGCAATGATTACGAAGCGTTAGCAAGTGACAAAGGGTTAAAGTTCATTTTAGAAACATGTGATGTCCGTTTGCATACAGACAAAGCATTATTGCGTCGTGTGCTTCGCAATTTACTCAGCAATGCAATTCGTTATACCGAGCACGGCGAAGTTCGCCTGAAAATGCATCACGATGATGACCATGTATCGTTTATTGTTGAAGATACAGGGATTGGTATTGCTGCTGGTGATCAACACACCATATTCCAAGAGTTTAAGCAGTTGGGTGTTAAACCGAGTGCTGAAGGACTTGGATTAGGCCTTGCCATTACAAAACGTATTTGCGACTTATTAAAAATACCGCTCGTAATGGGCTCTGAGCTGGGCAAAGGTACACAGTTTACTTTAACCTTACCATGCAAAGTTAGCACTGCACCAAAGCAGGCACAACATGCTGAAATATCGCAAGAAACAGAGCTTGGGCAATTAAGGATTTGGCTGCTGGATAACGATAGCAATGTATTAGAGGCGTTAAAGCAGTTACTTGAAAACTGGGGATGCGAAATCTCTACGGCAACTAACTTAGCTGAGCTGGAACAATTAAAAGCTGAGCAGCCCTTGCCGCAGTTGCTGATCATTGATTATCAACTTGATGATGGTGTTACGGGTCTTGAGGTCATAGAGCAAGCAGGCTTAACAACACTGCCTGCAATTGTAAATACCGCAAACCATGACGAGGGTATACGCGAGCTGGTGCTCGATGCGGGCTATCCGTTGCTTTATAAGCCACTGAAAGCGCCCGCATTAAAGCGTATGATTAAGCGACTGACTTAATCTGCGTTTTGCTCAGTTGCTGGGGTATTGGCTTTAATTAAGCGCTCTACCTCAGCGACAAACTTCTTATCTAAGTCATCTTCATGGCTCAAAAATAACAGCATTTCATCACCATTGTGGTCAATGACCGTTAGCGTGGTGGTTAGTAGGGCGCTTTTAGCATAATCAACGTTGAGCTTTTTAATGTCACTAAAGCGGCGCTGATCTTTCTCAAGCACACCGTGCTCATTTTCCCAGTAACTAAAAATGGTGTTTTCAGTTATGCCGTTTCCATCAGTTTTAAAATCAACAAAGGCATCACTATAAAAGTATTGCACATTCTCATTTGCTGGGATGATCTCTTTTCGTTTTAAAAAGTTAACTTGATACGACCATAGCTTATCGCCGGTTACTATGGTTGAATTTGGCAACAAATATAGCTCATAAATTAAGCCATAAAATAGCCAAGGCAACATGAATATCGAAATGATAACCTGCCTTGCTCGCCATTGAGAGTGATACTCAAGAGCTTGTTCAGGTTGCTTGAGGTTTTGAATGTAATTAACTAGAGGCAACCATAAAATAGGCGTAACTAAAAACAGCCAGGTACCATATTCCCAGTTATAGCTTACGACTTCAGAAATGATAATCGCCAGCCATAACACGAATCCAACCGCGACGGGCATGATCTTATTTTTGCCAAAGGTTTGTTCGCTGTGCTTGCAAAGCTCAAGTAACAACGGAATAAAAAACAGTGGTGCAAATATACCTCGGGCAATCGGCATTATATGGCTTTGTTGTTGCTCTTTTATCGCTTTCCAGTTGCGATAGCTCCAGTAGTTAATGAATATTCCTAAGCTGAATAAGCTGTAAATAACAAACTTACTGTTACTGACAGGGTAGAACTGCGTACCTTCAAATTCTGGACGTTTTCGAACTTCAAAACGCCAAGCCGCGATGAAAAAGATGATTGCCACTAAGTAGCTTAAAATAAAAACGCTATACCAATTGGTTTCTTCATCTACCTGCATGGTAGTCGCAGTGTTAGTACCATATTTGATAATGCCATATTGCGTTTCGTTAATTAGTTTTTTCCGCGCGTTGAGGTATTGCTCTATTTGGTCTGCAGGAATATGGTCTTGCTTCGCACTGTAATCAAAGTAAAGGGTAAGTATAGAGTCTTTGAAGGTAACGCGTTTTTCCAGATGGAAAAAGGGATTGTCGATACTGAGTTGTTCTTCCTCAAATTCCCAATTAGGCTCTGAGAATGCGATTTGAATTGTTGTTTCAATATCATTTGGATACCGAAACCACATGGGTGCATTACGCTCTAGCTGTTCTGGTTTATAAACGCTGTTTTGAATTTCGCTGGCATAAAAATCGTTGCGATAGCCTTTATTGTCAGGTTTCCAGAAATTATCAATTGTGTAGTATTCATTTGTAATTAGTTGACCTGTGTCATCAAGGGTATCTACGGTCATGGGTTTAGCTGTTTTTAAACCTTTGAAAGAGTCTTGATAATATTCTCTGTAATCATCTTCTGTGCTTTTAAGGCTATTTTTTGCTATTGAACTACGGCGGCTTATCGCTTCAAAATCGCCGTATTCATAGCGAGTTGTAAAGTGGGTGGCATCATCTACCTTTTCAGGGATCGAGTAGCTATCAAAGACTTGAACACGCTTTACCAGAGGCTTAGTAAGCATGTCTGTAAAGCCTGTTTCACCTTCTTTAACGATTAAAGCCACGCCATAGTTTGGTTGTGCTAAATGCGCTAAGTCGCCGCGTTGATATGACGTGGTAGGATCAAGCCAATAGCGCTTCCCTTGGTGCTCTAGGGTGACAATGACGTGATCAAATAAGTTTGGGGCGACAGGTAAACTCGCTAAACGCTTTGTTTCTTCTGTATTTACCAATGCTGGATAGGCGTCAACGCCCAGTGCTTTTAACAATGAAATAAGCAGTACTGTTTTGTCTTTACAATCACCATAGCGCAGTGCAAGGGTTTCTGATGCCGGAGTTGGCCGATGCGAGTTGGTGCCCATTTCGAGCCCCAAGTAACGAACTTCGTCTTGACTGAAACGCAGTGCTGCAACTATTTGTGACTCTAAATCAGTATGCTGCAACTTGATTTGACGAGTAATAGTTTCAATAGCAGGGCTAATTTCAATGGCTGATTGGTAAAGTGGCAGTGACCAATCAATGACCTCTTGCCAGTTATTAACTTCAGAGAAATAAACTTGTTTATACGGTGAGTACCAATAAGGTACTTCACTTGCTGAGATCATTGTAGGTTCATTGTGTTGGTTTATTTGGTAGTCAAATCCTATATTTAGGGGAGTACTGATAAGAGTTGATTCGCCATTGACAAAGTTGATGTGTAAAGGGGTTGGCTTTTGCCATAGAACCCGCATAAATTGCTGCACAACGGGCACAGACCAATTAAGAGTTCTCGCTGTACTAAAGTGTTGATAAACCGGATTGCTGCCCGAAATCGTATAGCTGTAATCTAATATATCCATGACACGCATATCATCAATAATGATATTTAGGCTTAATGTGCCATTGTATATTCGACTTGCTAGGTCGGTCTCACGTTGTAAAACCTGTCGCTGAGCACTACCCAGTTTGTCTATATATTCACCATTACGGATAATCCCTAAACTATTGAGCGAAAGTGATTGATAACTAGGGTCAAAATCAATATTGAGTTGACTAATATAATCGACTCCAGATTGATTGGCAGCTTGCATAACCGTTCGAGTAAAACGTTGCTGTGGTGCTTGTTCAGTCACCTTAAACTGTGTATCGAGCATAAGATAGAAGGTCCCATCTTTAATATGCTCATTGGGGATATTCGGTGTTAGTAGTTCATGCTGTTTGACCCAGCTATCCGCTGGCGTAACCTGGTAATCATCAGCAACTACCAAGCAGCTTATAAAAAGTAAAAAAAGCGATGATAACGTGAGGTATAGGTGCGTCCATTTCATTATTATTTTCTAATTACGTTTAGTTTTATATGACAAATTACTGAAATAAACAGTATTAGCCAACCAAAATTAGCCTTTTTTGTCTCTTTTTTAGTTATAAAGGCATTTGGTGAAAATGAAGAGTGGATGATGTTTAAATAGTGTGAGGTGGAAATAGGATTCTTCAAAAATCGGCGTATAGTGAAAAAATAATAAAAAGGAGATGTCATGGAAGAGGTTAAACAACAAAGCGCGACTCAAACAGCCGATGTTCAAGGAGATAAGGATTTAGTCGGTATAAAAGGTTGGCTGATTCTGGTTGCTATTGGAGTGGTTATCAGCCCACTTCGGGTTTTTTATGAAAGTATCAACACATTTAAACCTATCTTTACTACTGATATGTGGCAAAGATTAACCTCACAATTTGGTGATATGTATCACCCGTTGTGGGAGCCTCTTTTAATTATTGAGATACTCTTTAATGTTACATTATTTTTTGCATCACTTTATTTGATTGTGTTGTTCTTTAAGCATAAAAAAGCATTTGTTAGCTGGTATTTAGCTATTTTACTCGGCGGCCTCGCATTTATAGTGCTTGATGCTTTTGTTGTGAGCTTACTTGTGCCGAGTGTCACCATTTTTGATAGTGAAATGAAAACTATGCTGATAAGGGGAGTTATTCAAGCCTTAATTTGGGGCCCCTATATGCTTTTATCTCAGCGTGTTAAAGCAACATTTGTTAAATAGTGCTGCTGCAGGGCACGCTCACTTTTGCTTGTGTTCCATGCGCTGGCTGCGACGTTAAAGTAAGCTCGCCACCTTGATTGCGTATTAGTTCGCGGGTGATTATCAGTCCTATGCCTGTGCCGTTAGCTTTGGTTGAGTAAAATGGCACAAATAGGTTGTCGGGGTTTTGAATGCCACAACCTTGGTCGCTAATTTCAATATTTAAGTTATCACCTTGTCTTGACCAAGTGAGGCTAGGAGCAGAATTGCTACCTGCTTCAAATGCATTTTTTATCAGGTTGATTAAGGCTTGTTCGAGTTGCCCTAAATCGGCACTAAAATGCAGCTTTTCGCTGCTATTTATAACGAGTTCAGGGAAGATAGCTGTTAAACGCGTATTTAATTGCTCGTTGCTTATCGGTTGTTTGTTTGCAGGTGGTAGTTTTGCAAAGGCGCTGTAACTGCTCACAAAGTCTAACAAGTGCTGGGCGCGCTTTTCGATGACTTGCAGCATATCTTGGGCAAGATCATCGTGATTGCTTATTTGTCCCTGACGCTTCATGGTTTGCAGCGATTGGCTCATTGAATAAATCGGGGTGAGGGAGTTACGAACTTCGTGATTTAATACCCGAATGAGGCGCTGCCAGACAAGCTGTTCGTTTTCGCGAAGTTGTTTCTCGATTGAAAAAAAGGTCAGTAATTCAAAGCTTCTGCCAGCCCGCCAAAAAGTTTGAGAGGCTATCTGAAAGCGCTGTGTAAAGGGGGCGCTTTTTTGCTGCTGCCATTGCCCGTCTTGAAGTGTTAACCCCAGCTCACTGGCAGTTTTACCTTCTATATTGCTATTTTGTATACTGTTTAAAAAAGCACGGTTGCTAAAATATACCAAGCTATGTGGGTCTAATATCACAATGGGTAAATCTAGCATGCTCGCAAACTCAAATACAAACTCTTCGGTTTGCATATAGTGGCGTTTGTTTTTCGCTATTTTATCGCTCAGCTTAGCAAAGTCGTTTTTGAGTGAGGCAACCCGGCCACTTTCATAAAAAGCTAAATGCCAGCTATTGCTCTCGTCGTTGGCGAGTGCGTCAAGCTGTAAACCAAAACGCTCTACGACATCGGTGATCAGGCGGTAGCTTTTAATTAATGCAAATGCGCTTACGCTAATAAAAGGCAGCAGTAAACTGATGCTGGCGAACCAGTCGAGCTTTAGGGTCAATGTGAGTGCGATGCCCAATGTGAATAGAGCAATTAACACCACAGAATAATAACGTTTTACACGCTTCTCTAACGATTGCTTTGCACCCATTTAACGGTCTACTTCTTTTAGGTCAAGTTGGTGTTTATCAATGCGACGATAAATAGCTGATTTACTTAACCCTAAAAATTCGCCAGCAGCAATCACATTGCCATTAAACTGCAGCAATGCTTTTTGAATCATCTGTTTTTCAAGCTCTTCAAGGGGCAACAAGGGCAGCGTTTTATCTGCACTTTTATTTGGTTGCTCGCAGCTAGGTTGATCTAAAATGAGATCGCTTGCTTGAATATTGATGTTGTCACTCATGATCACAGCACGTTCAATGCAGTGGCTCAGTTCACGAATATTACCCGGCCAACTGTATTGTTCTAATGCCTCGATGGCTGAGTTACTTAGCGACATATTAGGGCGTTGATATTTTTTACCATGAGTGAGTAATAAATGCTCCGCTAAGGGGGCAATATCCGCTTTTCTGTCGCGAAGCGCAGGAATATGTAGCTCAATGGTGTTGAGTCTAAACAGTAAATCACGGCGGAATTCACCTTGCTCAATCGCCGTTGCAAGTTCTGAGTTAGTTGCCGAAATAATCCGAACATCGGCTGTTCTGGTCTGGCTTGAACCTAATACCTCAAATTCTTTGCTTTCGAGCACGCGCAGCATTTTGCTTTGTAGTTCAAGGCTCAAAGTGGCTATCTCATCAAGAAATAAAGTGCCCCCTTCGGCAATTTCAAAACGCCCTAAGCGATCTTCTTTGGCGTCAGTAAACGCCCCTTTTTTATGGCCAAATAATTCGCTTTCAAAGAGTGATGGCGCAATGGCGCCTATATTTACGCTTACATAGCGTTTGTCACTGCGTATAGAATGCTGGTGGATATAATTGGCCAGTAAACTTTTGCCTGTGCCATTTTCGCCGGTAATTAAAATACTGGCATCGGTTTTTGCGGCGCGCTCTGCTTTGGCGAGTAGTTGTTGCATTACCTCAGAATGGGCTATATAGCTAGCGTGTGTGTTATTGGTAAGTGCTTTTAAGCAGGCATTATCATGGTGGCTTTGTTTTAGTTTTAACTGCTGTTGCACCACCGCTGTTAAGCGCAAATTATTCCATGGCTTTTCGACAAAATCGACCGCGCCTAATTGCATGGCTTTAACGGCGACATCAATGCTTGCCCACGCCGTCATTACGATCACGGGAATGGTTGAACCTAACGTATTTAGTTGCTTTAAAAAACGCAGTCCTTCCTCACCCGATGTGGTGTCGAGTTTGTAGTTCATGTCGAGTAAAATTAAGCTAATATGTTCTGATTTCAACACGTCAAAAGCGTGTTCAGGGCCTTCCGCTTCAAGGCATTGTAAGCCGAGTTGTTGTAATGCAACGGTTGCAGCCAGACGCACATCAGCTTGATCGTCAATGACTAAGATTTTGTCCATGATGTTTTTCTTTTTGTCCTGTTGATGTGGCTTAAGTTAGCACTTAAGCCACCGTTTTGTGCTGTTAATCGTTACGCAGTGCAGCCATAGGTTTTGCTTTAAGCAGTAAAACCAAAGGCCTAAAGCAAGCGAATAGGGCAATACATAAGGTAATGCTCCAAGCGAGTAATTGCAGCCTTACATCAAGTACCAGCCAAGACATTAGCTGCCCTTGTAATAAGTAAAAACCAGCAATCACAGCAGCCAACGCGACACTAAAACCAATTAAAACAGGGATAATCGCTTCAACACTCATCAGTTTGAATAAACGTGCTTTTTTAGCACCTAAAGCCATGCGTATACCGAATTCATAACGGCGCAGACCAAGGTTGTAGCTCAGTACCCCAAAAATACCGATTGCCGCTAATAATAGAGTAAATAGCGCTAAGGTACTACACAGAACCACAGTTAGTCGGCTCATATACAGTAAATTGTCATACTCGTGTTGTAAGTCATTAAACTGCCACATGGTTAAGTCGCTGTTCTTTTCTTTTAGTGTATTAAGTATTTGTTTATTGGTCAGCTTGACGCCTTCA
The DNA here is from genome assembly GCF_001938575.1 of Pseudoalteromonas sp. PAB 2.2. Lineage (NCBI taxonomy): Bacteria > Pseudomonadati > Pseudomonadota > Gammaproteobacteria > Alteromonadales > Pseudoalteromonadaceae > Pseudoalteromonas > Pseudoalteromonas sp. PAB 2.2. Next base: position 53,959 of record NZ_LYPI01000016.1, on the reverse strand, counting down.
GAGGCTTTAATTGTGAACATATAGCTATACGGCTGGGCCGGCCACCAAATATGACGGCCAAACGACTCGTCGTAGTATTTTGGGTGATTAAAGTCTTCGGTTACGCCGACCACTTCAAACATTTTTTCTTCCAGGCCTTGATAAGATTTACCAATAATATTGCGATAATCTTGATCGGGTAATAAGTTTTCTGCCACGCTTTGTGACACCAGTATCTCGTTGGTTTCACCGCGTATTGCTTGCTCAGTAAAAGTGCGCCCCGCAAGAATTTGCGTGTTAACTAAAGCAAAGTAATCAGGCCCCACCCACTGACTTGGGAAGAAAATTGAGCTTTTACCATTAACATCAGTCAGGGTATTGGCGTTTTGTCTTGGCGACACCGGGCTGTGACCGAGAGCCACATCTTCAATGCCTTCGCTATTAAGTAAAACTTGCTTGTATTGCAGCATGTGTTCGTAGCGCTCAGCCAATGACATTTGATTATTTGGCTGGAACAGGTTGGCAAAATAGAGGTTCTCAGTGTCACTGCCTAAAGGGCGGTTAATCGTACCGAGGGCTTTGCTTACAACCATTACCGAAAAGCTAACGAGTAGAGCGGCAACAAACATTTGTGAGCCAATTAAAATGCGTACCGTACGGCCAGATACTTGTGATACCCCGCCTTTACCACTGTTCTGCATTTGCGTGTTTAGGGTTTTGTAATTCACTAAACGCGCTGTTATCAGTGAGAAAATAGTGGCAAGTGCAATACATAAAAGCACTGCAACGATCACCAGTGTACTATCAACAGCAAGGCTATTAACCAAGGGTAAACGCCCTTCGGCCAATACTTTAAATAAGCGAATGCCCCAGACTGCTAAAAACAGTGCAATACTGACCGACAAAGTCATTAGAATCAGTGACTGTAAGAATATGCTATTAAACAAGGTTTTTCGTTTAGCACCGAGCACTGCTTGCAAAGCGAGGGTTTTATGTTGCGCCAGCGCACGCGAGAAAAATAAAGTACTGACGTTCAGCACCGCAATGATTAATAAGCCCACGGCTCCTGCAAGCATCATTAAGCTTAAGTCATCATTTTTGCCTAATTCAACGTCGCGATAGGCGGTTACTTCGGGTTTTACATCGGTAATGCCGCCATTGTTGAGCCATTCTGATTTTATGGTGTCAATTTGTTGTTTTAAGTCGACTTTAACTTGCTCAATTGTTACGCCGGGTTTTAAAACGGCAATTAGCTTTAAGTTTTTAAAGGTGTTTGTCCACGGGCTTTGCCAGTCTTCATTGTGAAAAAAACGACGGTCGGCGCTTGATGGAAACCACACTTCAACATCACTTGCTTTAAACATATAAGGTGGGCTAAATGAATCATCAACAACCCCCACGATACGGTGAACATAATCGGTTTTACCGGCCATTACTGAGAGTGTCTTACCAATAATATTCGGATCGCTGCTGTAATGCTTGCGCCAAAAGTTGGCTGAAATCACTACGCGATCGTCGGGTGTTTCTAGTGTTTCGCCAAGGTCAAAACCTTGCCCTAGTATGAATGGGGTGTGCAACAAGTCAAAATAATTGCCGCCCACATAAAGTACCGGTTCTTTTGGTTGGCCATCGAGGTTGGCAAAGATTTCCTCGCCAGCATTGATCATCATACTTTGCTCGAAGCTTTGATTATGCTTGAGCCAATGCACCATCGACTGATAGCTTTGAAAGCCGGTGGCGTCGTAGTCATCATAAGTAAGGGATTGTTCAACGACCACCATGCGATTTTCATCGTAGACATCTAGTGGCTTTAAAAAGTAGCTGTTTACTAAACTGAGTACCACAAACAAGGTGGCGAGGGTGAGTGCCAATGTTGCGATAACCGCCGTTACAAAGCCGGGAGCATTCATTAGAGATGCCCACGCTAAACTCAATTGAGTGCGTATTTTGGTTAGTTTCATGTTAGATCACCTCTGCACTTTCTTCATTGTGTTCAGTGGCTGCTAAGTGATCTGAGGCTTGACGCGCCTCTGAGTAGGAAATAATTTCGCCATCGAGTAGTTTTAGCTGGGTTTTGGCACGTCCTGCGTAACGTAAGTCGTGGGTAACCATGCAAATCGTGGTGCCTTTTTTATTTAGCTCATCGAGCAAGTCCATAACCGCATCACCATTTTTTGAGTCTAAGTTACCCGTTGGCTCATCCACTAATAGAATGCTGGGTTTACCAGCCAGCGCACGGGCGATAGCAATGCGCTGCTGTTGACCACCCGATAATTGATTGGGTTTATGCTGAGCACGGTGGCCCATTTCTACTTCATCGAGTGCTTGCTTTACTGCCGCTTCAATGTCGTTTTGGCTCATTGCGGGCTCTCTATAGGTGAGAGGTAGTGCAACGTTATCGAATACAGATAGTTCATCAATTAAATTAAACGACTGAAAAATAAAGCCAATATGTAGATTTCTCAACTCTGCTTGTTTATCCATATCGAGGGTTTTAGTGTCGACATCTTTAATGAAATAGTCGCCACCTGTAGGGCTATCAAGCAAGCCCAGTAGTGAAAGCAGCGTTGATTTACCACAGCCAGAGGGGCCGCTAATGCAAATATAGTCACCTTGATTAATGTTCAGACTGATGTTTTTTAATGCATAGGTTTCAACATTTTGGCCGCGATAGACTTTGGCGATATTGTTTAATGAGATAAGCGTATTGGTTTTCATAAACTGTCCTGTTCGATTTTTATTGTTGCCAAATGCTGCCATTTAGAAAGATCTGAAATGATCAGCTGTTCGCCCTCAGTGGCGCCGCTCAAAAGTTGAATTTGGTTGTCACTGAGTGTACCAAATTCGATATTAATTGGCGCTGCTAACTGAGTACTTGGATTGAGTTTAAAAAGAGTGGCATGGCTGTGCGCCGTTGCTCTTTGCGGTACATTAATGGTTAATGCATCGGGGATGATATTACTCACTACATAGCCTTCGATGCTTAAGTCGGGTCGAGCATTGGCAGGCAGCGTCCCTTCTAAATCAAGTTCTATGATCACGCGACCGTCGGTCACGATAGGGTCAATTCGGGTCACTTTAGCGCTTACTTCTCCCTGACCCGCTTGGCTAAAGGTGTTTACTTTAGCTGTCATATTAAGTGCCACTTTTTCTGCATCGGCTTGCTGTACACTGAGCTCAGCTTTGAGTGCTTTATTTGAACCCACAACAGCAAGGCGGGTGCCCGGCATGAGGTTTTGTCCAAGTTCTACATTGAGCTCTTGCAGCATGCCATCGATACCAGCTTTGATTTGCAGTTCATCAAATGCGTGTTGTTCTACCTGATAATTCAGCTCAAATTGGCTTAATAACTCTTGCTGAATTTTATCGCGCTGTAGGTGCATTTCTTTTAGTTGCATAAGGCGTTGCTTTTCGATGTTAACGCGTTCGGTTAGTTGTGCGACACTGAGTAAACTGCGTTTGTAATCTAAGCTTGAAACAATACCTTGCTCAACTAATTTGCTTTCGGCATCGGCTCTAAGCTCTGCACTTTGTAATTCACTTTTTAAAATCGCGAGGTTAGCTTGGCGTTCAAGTAGTTCACTTTGCTGGTTAATTTGTTGCTCATTGACACTGGCTTTTTGGCGGGCGAGTTCTAATCGTGCAACCGATAAACGTTGTGCTTGTTGCGGGTTTATTAAGCTGAGTATAACCGTGTCTTTAGTCACTAAGGTGCCAGGGTAAACATGGATAGCCTCGACCATGGCAGTATCGGTATTGGTTAAATAGCGTTGGAATTTGGGTTTTAAACGACCAAAACCGCGTATCTTCACTATAAAATCGGCTTTTTTAACGGTGGCGATTTGCAGTTGCTTGGCCAAGAGCGTCGTGGGGGCGAGCCATGATTTGACCAACCACATTACAAGCAACGTGCTTATAATTAAGACGCCAATGATCAACTTTTTACGCTGACTTGGCTTATTGCTAGGTTTTAAGGTGCTATCTAAATCCATTGGCTATGTTTCATTGTGTTTTTAATTAATAAATACAATAGCGAGGAACATGCCAATATTTAAGTTTATGAATTATATGGATTTTTATGTTTTTGTGAATGCGGAAATTCCCACTTCCGGGATTAATAAATCAAAAGTGGGACAGCGTATAAAAACGGCGTTTATTGATTTAATTTTGCAAGCTTAGCCAGTTGCTTTTTCGCATGCGCGTTATCAGGTTGTAGCGTAAGCACATGATTATAGTTGGCGATTGCGTGTTTGTGGTAACCCAAATACCAGTAAGCTTCTGCCAAGCTATCAAAGGTATTGTAGCTATTTGGGAAAAGGTGTGTGTTGAGTTTAAAAATGGCTAATGCTTCATTGAGCTTATCTTGATTGATAAGTGAATAGCCCCACTGGTTAATTTTTTTTTCATCAAATTGGATGTGCTCTTTTTGGCTCAATATGTGTGCTGCTTCAATTGCATTTTCATAGCCTTGAACTTCAAGTACTTGCCATAGTTTTTTAAGATTTTTGCTTAAACCAAAGCCATTCTCACGTTTCATTTCAGGGATATAAAAACCGGCAATTTCATCAACAAACTGCGAGGGAAGTGCGCCAATTAAGTTGGTTAAAATGACGATTGACATATTATCTTCAGGGTAAACAAACACACCTGCTCTATCGCCACCTACAGCAGCTATCGCAGGGTGTTCTTCTCTCGCCATTACAGGCCAGCCGAGGCTATAGCCATTTAAACGTTGGTTAAACCCTTGCGTATTGCCATTTAATAAACGAGTAGGGGTCCACATTTTGCGCACACTATCAGCCCCCATTAATTGATTTGTTTGTAATGCAATTAGCCAATGTGCCAGCTCAGTTGCTGTAGAAGCCATGCCCGCGGCTGTTTGCAATAGAGGAGAAAAAATCGCTTCTCTAGAGTTTAAAAGGTCATTGCCTTGGTTTTCGTATCGTCTCGCTGAGTGTTTTACGACGTTATTGAGGTTGTTAAAGCCTGCTTCAATTGTTCTGTTCATTTCGGCCTGTTGTAACTGGTTTTTTTGAATAAATTCCTGAAAAGGCATGCCTGAGAGTTTGTTAATAAGCTGACCGACAATAACGTAATTTGTTTGGTTATATTTAAAACGAGTACCTGTATTAAATTCTAATGGCATAGTTTGTACTCGTTGCCACGCGTGATCAGGGCCTTGATCGGAGATTAAATTACCAATGCCATCTTTTAAAATCTCAGGTAAACCAGACGTGTGGCTCATTAGTTGCCTTGTTGTGATTGGGTGCCACTGTTTAGGGAGGTCTGGTAGGTAAGTGGAAATAGGCGCATCAAGGGTTAGTTTCTTTTGCTCAACCAGTTGCATTAGGGCTACGCCGACAAACGCTTTGGTGACTGAGTTAATAGCAAATAAAGTAGTTGAATCAACGGCAATATTATCTTCAATATTTGCAGTGCCATAGTTGGCAGTTTTGGTTATTTTATTATTTTGCACGACAGCTAGCTGCAACCCTGGGATATTTCTTTTTTGCATTAACTCAACGATCCATTGGTCGAGTTCGTCTGCATGCACAGAAAAAGCACTGAATGTGATGGTAAGAAAGGTGATGGTTTGTAGTATGAGTTTTTGTCTAAGCTTTTTGCTTGTTGAGTACACGTGATTATCCTTAGCGTTCATTTTTATCGGTATATGCTTTTTACGAACACATAAGCGAGGAGTGTGCCAAGGTTTAAGTTATTAAAATATATAGTTTTTTGTTTTTAATGCAGAAGGTAAATTCCCACTAATGGGAATTTTAAATAAAAACGGGAGTCGCGTTTATTGCTGTGGTTTATTAATGTGGGTTTAGTACAGTACTCGTTGTCTTCTATTTTAGTTGTCTTCTATTTTACCAACCTGCGAAAGCTGATTAAATAAAATACCTGCCTGAGTACGGTTATACACATTGAGTTTACGTAAAATGGCTGATACATGCTGTTTAATGGTGGTTTCTTGAATCGACATTTCAAAAGCAATTTGTTTATTGAGTAAACCATCGGCAATCATCGCCAGCACGCGGTATTGTTGTGGGGTGAGTTTTTCAAGGTTACGAGCAAACTCACTCTGCTCATCATTGATTACCACATCGGTTAAATCAACTTCAGGAGGTAACCACGTATCGCCATTTAGCACATGACTAATTGCTTCGCTGATCACATCAAGAGACGATGACTTAGGAATATAGCCAGCTGCACCTAGGCTCATTGCTTGTTTAATAATGGCGGGTGTTTCATTGGCTGAGACCATAATGACTAAAATATCGGGGTAGTGATTACGCAATTGCGACAGGGCCTGCAGACCATTTGCACCAGGAATGGTGAGATCTAAAAAAATCAGCTCAATTTCTGGGTGAGCGGCTAATAATGTAAATAAGCCATCAATATCACTGGTTTCTTTTATGTGTTCTTCAGGCACAGATGTTGCGGCCGCTTGACGAAGTGCACTTCTAAATAACGGATGATCATCGGCGATTATGGTGTTCACAGCTAAAGACATTCCCTCGATTCTCCAATGCGTTATGTTATAAGTGATTTTACAGTTGGAAACAAGGTTTGCCTGAGGGGAAGTATCAGGCAAACCTTTCTCACACAAGGATTTAGAAACGGTAACCTACGGTGAAAGCGACAGTGCGAGGGTCGCCGTAGTAACCGATTAGCGTATTATCACCCCCTAAACCTGGGGTGTATTTGCTAGTATCGGTAGGGTCGCTCGGATCAGGTGCTACGAATTGGTAACCCCCAATCATGTACTCTTCGTCGGTTAAGTTTTTACCGTAAAGACCCGCCGTCCAATGACCATCAGTGCTGTACCATGTCACACCCATGTTGAAGATACCGTAAGCATCTTGCGTTAATAGGCTGTCTTCTTCGAACAGTGCATAATCACCACGGTAGTAGTAATTACCATTGACGACAAAGTCACCCATTTCAGTGTACATACGGTATGTTGCACCTAAATTAAAGGTTAAGTCAGGCGTATTTGAAACGCTAAAGCGGTCTGACTTGTCAAATGCTTCACCTGTTTCAGGATTGTAATCAATAACATTGTCGAAGCTACTGTCGATATAACCGACTGAGGCATCAAAGCTGAGTGATTCTGTGGCTACGTAATTAAGTTCAAGCTCAATACCGTCTGATTTAGATTCACCAATGTTACCTAAACGTTGGTTTAAATCAGCTGCACTGTCGCCCGGTAGTACAGAAATATATTGGCGGTCTTTATGATCAAGGGTAAATACGGTGACGTTTGCACGTAAATTATTGTTCCATTCGCTCTTCATACCCATTTCGAAAGAATCAACAATTTCTGGTCGTGCAGCTGGCTCTGCGGTTGTTGCACGCGGGTTGAATGTGCCTGATTTAAAGCCTTGCGCATAACTTGCGAAGAACATAATGTCGTTTGAGTATTGGTACTCAACACCTGCACGAGGTGTAAAGCGTGACCACTCTTCTTCATCATCAAGTACGGTAGGGACTAGCTGGCCTTCTGGGCGCACATAACCTGGGATCCAGTCTGATTCAGGATAAACAATGTCAAATACAAGGCCGTTGTTAACAATGGCCTCTTTGCTGTCTTTGGTGTAGCGCGCACCTAATGTCATTGACCATTTTTCACTCAAATCAATCGAGCCTTGTATATAGGCTGCTTTACTATTTGAATTACTACAGCCGCTTACTTCACGCGTTAATCCCGCAGCGCCTAAGCTTTGACCTAACACACCTAAAATAGCCTCAAATTGACCACATGACTCACCATCGTAATAGTAAAGGCCTGACACCAACTTGTAGTTATCACCTTGATGGTTTAGTTGAATTTCGTGTGTCGTTTGTTCGTCATCGTAAATAGCCGGTACGTCAAAAATAGGCAGTGAGGTGTTATCAAAGTCAATATTGGTTGGTGAATAACTTTCACGGCTCGAACCGATGTATTTAACACTGGTGCGGTCGCTCATATCCCAACGTGCAGTTAAGCTGTAACCCTCAAGCTCTACTTTATTCCATGTTGGTAAGCTGGTGTATGAGTCGTATACGCTGTCGGGGACCGGCGCATCCGTGAGTAAGCTTGGTAGTAAACGGTAGCCGCCTTTGGCGTTCGATTTATCTTCTGTTTTATCCCACGCTAAGCGGAAGAATAAGTCATCTGTTGGTGTGTATTCTAATGTAACACGAGCTGCAGTGACATCTTTGTTGTAGTTTTCGCGGTCTTGGTTATCAAGTGCTGAGGTTAAAAACTCACCAAAGCCATCACGGTTTAATGTAGCAAACCCAAAGCCCACATACAGTTTTTCGTCAACAATAGGCAGTTGACCTGTGATTTTAAGGTCCTTTTGGTTGTAGCTACCCACTGTGCCCTGCACATTTAACATGGCATCGCCGCTCATTTCTTTGGTGACATACTTAATTGCGCCACCAATGGTATTTTTACCATACAGCGTCCCTTGTGGACCTCGAAGTACTTCGATTTGTTGTACGTCTAGTAGGTCGAGTACCGCACCTTGTGGACGCGCTAAATAGACGTCGTCAATATAGATACCGACACCAGGCTCATAGCCCCACAGTGGATCTTGCTGACCTACGCCACGAATAAATGCAGTAATGGTTGAGTTAGTACCACGGCTTGCTTGTAGTGTGGTGTTAGGTGAAAACTGTTGAACTTCGGTCATCACTGATATGCCATTTTCAGCCAGCTCTTCAGCACCAATTGAGGTCACTGCAACAGGTACTTCTTGTAGGTTTTCAACGGTTTTACGCGCTGTTACCTGAATGCGTTCAAGTTCACCTTTCTTGGCTGCAGGTTCTGCTTGATCAGCTGCTTGCGCATTCACACCTGCTAAAGCAAGGGAGACTGCCAGAGTAAGTGGCGCGACTTTTGGGTTAAGCTTTATCATGTTGTATTCCTTGTTATTGTTGTCATTTGTCTTGTGGCCACTCACGATGATGTTGCCTAAGACTCATAATATTTGCCCGTGTCACCTGTCAGTTAATGTAGAAGATAGTTGCGAAAAATGAATTAGTACCATAGTGCTATACCCGCTATAGGCCTTTATTTATCAAGCTTTTAAGCTATTTTTAAAGCAGATAGTACCTTAGTGTTATGTCTTTTTTTGGCGCTTAAGGTAAGACTGAATGCATTATTCCGATGTCACCTCATCTGTTTAATAACAATAATTATAGGAATGTCTATGCTGAGCATGATAGGACTGTTAGGCGGTTTAATACTGCTGATCATTTTAACGTTGCGTGGGGTAAATTTATTTATTGCCGCGCCAATCTGTGCGCTACTTGTCGCACTCAGTAGTGGCATGGCTATTTTTCCTGTGTCGGCTGACTCAAACTTTATTAATGCCTATATGGACGGCTTTGCTGGTTTCTTAAGTGCGTGGTTCTTTATGTTCTTGCTGGGATCTTTATTCGGCAAGTTTATGGAAGACACGGGTGCGGCAGACAGTGTGGCAAGTTATATTGTGGGTAAACTAGGCATGAAGCACGCGGTGCTTGCAGTGGTGATTGCGTGTGCTGTATTAACGTATGGTGGCGTTAGCGTGTTTATCGTAGCGTTTTCAGTCTACCCAATGGCACTTAGTTTGTTTAAAGATGCCAATTTACCGCGCCGTTTTATTCCAGCGACCCTCGCATTTGGCTCAGTGACCTTTACCATGACCTCGGCTGGTTCACCTGAAATCCAAAACTGGATCCCCGTGAAGCACTTAGGTACCTCGCCTTATGCTGCATGGGAAGTGAGTTTAGTGGTGGCTATTTTCATGGCTATAGCAGGCTATTTTTGGTTAAACAAAATGATCAAAAAAGCGGTGGCTAATGGCGAAACTTTCGAAGCGCGTGATGACGACCCGGTAATAATTGAACGTCGTCGCCCGCACCCAATTACGGGTGTGATCCCTTTGATTGTGGTACTGCTTTTATCATTTACTTTACACGATGTGTTACAGCAAACAGCATTGATCGTTGCGTTGCTGGGAGGGGTGTTAAGTATTGTGATTATTAACTTTAAGCATTTTCACGATATGGGGAATGCCATTAATGTGGGCACAACCGGGGCATTGGTCGCTATTGGTAATACCGCAGCAGTTGTTGGTTTTGGTGCGGTGGCTAAGGTGTCACCTGCGTTTACTGCTGCTGTGGATATAATGACGCATATGCCTGGCAATGAACTTGTAGGGGCTGCGGTTGCCGTGAGTGTCATTGCGGGTTTAACTGGTTCGGCTTCTGGCGGGCAAGCCATTGCATTACCCCTTGTCGCACCTGGGTATTTAGATATGGGTGTGAACCCAGAGCAACTACACCGTGTGGTGGCAATTAGCTCGGGCGCACTCGACACCTTGCCGCATAATGGCTATGTGGTAACGACAATACGCGCTATCTGTAAAGAAACGCATCAACGCGCTTATTGGTCAATGGCAGCGCTAACAGCGGTTATTCCGCTCATAGGTGTGGCATTGGCACTTGGACTCTTTATTTTATTTTAAGGAACAGCAATGAAAACTAAATTAATAATGTTGCTATGGTTGGTTGTATTTAGTTGCACAGCGTTTGCTGCTGATAACACACCACCTCAGACAATGCTGGTAGAAAAACAGCATTTTACGACAAAGGACTTTACCACTGTCTCTGGCGTGACTTTACCTAAAGTCGATATTGGTTGGGAAAGTTACGGTAAATTAAATGCCAACAAAGATAATGTGATTTTAATTACCCATTATTTTTCGGGTACCTCACATGCTGCGGGTAAATATAAAGCAGATGATGCATTACCAGGGTATTGGGATGCGATCATCGGCCCAGGTAAGGCGATTGATACTAATAAATATTTTGTGATCAGTTCAGACACCTTAGTGAATGCGAATTGGCACGATTCTAATGTGATCACCACAGGTCCAGCATCGATTAACCCAAAAACGGGTAAACCCTATGGTTTGGATTTTCCTGTTGTGACGATCACTGACTTTGTTAATGTGCAAAAGCGTTTATTAGACAGCCTAGGCATTAATAAATTACATGCAGTAATGGGTGCATCTATGGGCTCGTTTCAAGCGCTTGAATGGGCAACACGTTACCCCGATAAAGTAGAGCGTTTAATTCATGTCATTGGTGCGGCAACGATGGACGCATGGACTGTCGCAGCACTTGAAAAATGGGCTTTACCAATTCGCCTTGATAAAAATTGGCAACAAGGTAATTACTATGGCAAAGAGCGCCCGTTAGAGGGGCTTGCTGCAACCATGCTCAATATCACTCAAGATGCAATGCACCCGATTATTTACAATGCCAGTTTCCCAGATTTTAACGTTCTAGATGACGGGGCGTTAAAAGACATTCGCACTTTGCCTAAATTAAACCAAGTGCTTGCACAGCGTGCAATGGCGCGTGCGCAAACTCAAGATGCGAACCATGTATTGTATTTGGTCCGGGCATCACAATTATTTACGGCGGGTATGCAAAGTGATTTAACCAGTGCACTTAAAAACGTATCTGCAAAAACCTTACTGCTTCCTGCAAGTAACGACTTATTGCTACGCCCTGAAAACATGCGCGCTGTGTATGAAACCATGAAAGCGCAAGGTAAAGATGTCACGCTTTCTGAAATCGAAGGCGGTTGGGGGCACCTTGATGGCCTGTTCTCAATTGCGCCTAAGGCGCAGCTTATCAGTGAGTTTTTAGAGGAGTAACCCGATGAGCAAAACAGTTTTAATTACCGGTGCTGCCAGTGGTATTGGCCTGTATATTGCCCAGCAACTTGCGATGCAAGGGCATACCATTATTGTCACTGATTTAAATCAACATGCGGCGCAGCAAGCAGCAGCAGGAATTGTAGAGCAAGGCGGCAGCGCTGAAGGCTATGCACTGAATGTGGCAGATAGCACTGCGATAGAGCAATTTTTTACTGAGCTAAATCAGCCGATTGATGTTCTTATTAATAATGCGGGTATTCAGCATGTTGCCAAGCTTGAAGACTTTCCGGCAGATAAATGGCAGTTTTTACAACAGGTAATGCTTGTTGGTCCGGCAATGATGACCAAAGCGGTATTGCCGCGTATGCGTAAGCAAGATTTTGGTCGCATCATTAACATTGGCTCAATTCATGCCATGGTCGCCTCTAAGTATAAGTCGGCTTATATCGCAGCAAAACATGGCTTAATTGGCTTTGCAAAAACCATGGCACTCGAAACGGGTGATGCCAACATCACGATTAATACGGTGTGTCCGGCGTATGTGAAAACCCCGCTGGTGGAGCAGCAAATAGCGTCTCAAGCGAAAGAACATGGCATTTCTGAGCAGCAAGTGATCGACACCATTATGCTTGCTCCTATGCCGAAAAAGGCATTTATCGGCTTAGATGAAATACTGCATACCGTGAGCTTTTTAATGGCGGATGCAGCAAGAAACATTACTGCGCAAGCAATCGCCATCGATGGCGGTTGGACAGCACAATAGGAGGAGCCCATGGCTGGTTTTGATAAAGTAGTAACAACGTATAGTGATGCTATGGCAGGTCTTGAAGATGGCATGACTGTCATCGCTGGCGGCTTTGGCTTATGTGGCATTCCCGAAGGTCTAATTGCTGAAATTAAACGTCAAGGCACGCGTGATTTAACCGTCGTGTCGAATAACTGCGGCGTAGATGGTTTTGGCTTAGGTGTGTTGCTCGAAGACAAGCAGATCCGCAAAATGGTGGCGTCGTATGTCGGCGAAAACGCGTTATTTGAGCAGCAATTATTAAACGGTGAGCTTGAGGTTGAGCTCACACCGCAAGGCACCTTAGCTGAAAAAATGCGTGCTGGTGGTGCGGGTATTCCTGCATTTTATACCGCGACGGGTGTGGGTACACCGGTCGCTGAGGGTAAAGAAACCCGCAATATTAATGGTCGCGATTATTTATTAGAGCCAAGTATTACGGGTGACTTTGCGATAGTAAAAGCGTGGAAAGCAGACCGTTACGGCAATTGTATTTATCGACATACGGCAATGAATTTTAACCCGATGGCGGCAACCGCGGGCAAAATTACGGTTCTTGAAGTTGAAGAAATCGTTGAGCCAGGGGAGCTTGAGCCAAGTCAAATTCACACACCGGGTATCTATATTGACCGCGTGATTAAAGGTGAATTTGAAAAACGCATCGAGAAAGTAACCACTAAGCAAGAGAGCCAATAAGGAGCACGCAGATGGCATTATCACGAGAACAAATCGCTAAACGCGTGGCGATGGAATTACAAGACGGTTACTACGTTAATTTAGGCATTGGAATTCCAACCTTAGTCGCGAATTATGTCCCTGATGGCATCGAAGTGATGCTGCAATCAGAAAATGGCTTGCTCGGTATGGGGCCCTACCCAAGCGCAGATCAAGTCGATGCCGATATGATCAACGCTGGTAAAGAAACGGTCACCGCAGCAACGGGGGCGGCTATTTTTAACTCTGCAGAAAGCTTTGCCATGATCCGTGGCGGGCATGTCGATTTAACCGTACTGGGTGCCTTTGAAGTTGACCAAAACGGTAACATTGCCAGTTGGATGATCCCGAAAAAGTTAGTTAAAGGCATGGGAGGCGCAATGGATTTAGTGGCAGGAGCGAAAAACATTATTTGCACCATGACGCACGCCAATAAACACGGTGAATCAAAGCTACTAACAGAGTGTAGTTTACCGCTCACTGGTGTTGGTTGTATTAATAAAGTGATCACCGATTTAGCGTTATTAGAAATTAAAGACGGTGCATTTCATTTATTAGAGCGTGCCCCAGGTGTTTCGGTTGATGAGATTATTGCAAAGACACAAGGCAAACTTATTGTCTCGGGTGAGATTCCTGAGATGGCATTTGATTAGGCGTTTTTTCGCATTATTTCGAATCTCTTTTTATTTTTGGAGACATAAAATGACTCCTTGGCACCTTAACATCACTTTAACGGCACTTTAAAAAGTGCCGCTTATCCTTTGCATATAAAAATTTTATAAAATTGATTGCATTTTAAGCGACTTCTATGGTGATGTTCGCTTTAAGTAATGCTATACTCCCGCCGAATAATTTTTCGACTTTATTAAGAGTAAAATAATGGCAGATTTATCGAAGTACAGAAATATTGGTATTTTCGCCCACGTTGACGCGGGTAAAACTACCACCACTGAGCGTATCCTTAAGCTTACGGGTAAAATTCATAAGACTGGTGAGGTACACGACGGTGAGTCTACTACTGACTTCATGGAACAAGAAGCTGAGCGCGGTATTACAATCCAATCAGCAGCTGTAACTTGTGAGTGGAAAGGCCACCGCTTAAACGTTATCGATACTCCGGGACACGTTGACTTCACAGTAGAAGTATACCGTTCACTTAAAGTACTAGACGGTGGTATCGGTGTATTCTGTGGTTCTGGTGGTGTTGAGCCACAGTCAGAAACTAACTGGCGTTATGCGAACGAATCAGAAGTTGCACGTGTAATCTTCGTAAACAAACTAGACCGTATGGGTGCTGACTTCTACCGCGTAGTTGGTCAAGTAGAAAAAGTACTTGGTGCTAACCCACTAGTTATGACTTTACCAATCGGTATCGAAGACCAATTCTGTGGTGTTGTAGACGTACTTGAGAAAAAAGCATACGTTTGGGACGAGACAGGTCTTCCTGAAAACTACGAAGTACAAGACGTTCCAGCTGACATGGTAGACAAAGTTGAAGAATACCATGAGATGCTAATCGAGTCTGCTGTTGAGCAAGACGACGAGCTAATGGAAGCGTACATGGAAGGTGAAATGCCTTCATTAGAAGAAATCAAGCGTTGTATTCGTAAAGGTACTCGTGATCTTGCGTTCTTCCCAACGTTCTGTGGTTCTGCATTCAAAAACAAAGGTATGCAATTAGTACTAGACGCGGTTGTAGATTACCTACCTGCGCCTACAGAAGTTGATCCACAGCCTCTAACTGATCCAGAAACAGGTGAAGCGACAGGTGAAGTAGCAACAGTTTCTGCTGATGAGCCACTTAAAGCGCTAGCGTTCAAAATCATGGACGACCGTTTCGGTGCACTTACATTCGTTCGTATCTACTCAGGTCGTATGAAAAAAGGTGACACAGTACTTAACTCAGCAACAGGTAAAACTGAGCGTATCGGCCGTATGGTTGAGATGCAAGCTAACGACCGTAACGAGATCTCTGAAGCGCAAGCGGGTGACATCATCGCTGTTGTTGGTATGAAGAACGTTCAAACTGGTCACACGCTTTGTGATCCTAAGCACGAATGTACACTTGAAGCGATGATCTTCCCTGATCCAGTTATCTCAATCGCTGTTGCGCCTAAAGACAAAGGCGGTAACGAGAAGATGGGTATCGCGATCGGTAAGATGGTTGCAGAAGATCCTTCATTCCAAGTTGAAACTGACGAAGATTCAGGCGAAACCATCCTTAAAGGTATGGGTGAGCTTCACTTAGATATCAAAGTAGATATCCTTAAGCGTACTTACGGCGTAGACCTAGTTGTTGGTCAACCTCAGGTTGCTTACCGTGAAACTATCACGAAAGAAATCGAAGATAGCTACACGCACAAGAAACAATCTGGTGGTTCTGGTCAATTCGGTAAAATTGATTACCGCATCAAGCCAGGTGAAGCTAACTCAGGTTTCACATTCACGTCTTCAGTTGTTGGTGGTAACGTTCCTAAGGAATTCTGGCCTGCAGTTGAGAAAGGCTTTAAGTCTATGATGGATGAAGGTGTTCTAGCTGGCTTCCCAGTATTAGACGTTGAAGTAGAACTTTTCGACGGTGCTTTCCACGCAGTTGACTCATCAGCAATCGCGTTCGAAATCGCTGCTAAAGGCGCTTTCCGTCAGTCTATCCCTAAAGCGGGTGCACAACTTCTTGAGCCAATCATGAAAGTTGACGTGTTCACACCAGAAGACAACGTAGGTGACGTAATCGGTGACCTTAACCGTCGTCGTGGTATGATCAAAGACCAAGAAGCAGGCGCAATGGGCGTTCGCATCAAGGGTGAAGTACCACTTTCTGAAATGTTCGGTTACATCGGTCACTTACGTACTATTACGTCTGGTCGTGGTCAGTTCTCTATGGAGTTCTCACACTACGCACCATGTCCACAAAACGTAGCTGAAACTGTAATCGCTGCAGAAAAAGAGAAAAAAGCTGCTAAGTAATTAGCTTTTTAACTTCTTAAAAAAACCCGCACTTGTTGCGGGTTTTTTATTGCCCGCCAAGCACGATTACAAATAACACATCTAAATTAATCTTCTATTCAGTGCTTCTTTATTAATGTTCCCAATATGATCACGGTTTTTAGTATTGGTTTTATTTTCATAATTACCAAATAAGTACTAAGTGGTTTGATGTGCATGATTTTTGTACAAATTTATTTTTAATCTAAAAAGCTATGCTTTTTAGTAAGTTGTGAATTAATCATTTTGTTCTAGTCTAAAAGTCTTATTCTGTACCTTGTGTACCTTTTTTGAACGGTGTAGAATTGCCTTGCGAATGATTAGTTAATCATTTTGTATTAAAAGTCCTGCTTATTTTTATTAAAAATTAAAGATATATTCTCATGAAAACGATTAAGTTAAGTCCAAATTGGACCGTACAGGGAAGCAAGTTAGTGCTGGCTAGTCTTGTTGCATTTAGTGTTAACATTATTGGTACGTCATTACTGATGTTTATTTTGCCAGTTTTACTGTTTATCACGGTATTAAACTTTTTGCAGATCCGTTTTTTACACTGCTACAAAGCAGGCATTTGCTATTCTCGTGGTTTTGGTAAGCGTTATATAAATGCTGAAGAGATTAAAGCCATTGAGTTTAAGAAAGTGGCCTTTCTTACGGTGTTTAAGATTAGCCTTGAGAATGGTGAAAAATACCATTTTAGTAATTGGCAAATTAATGAAGAGCAGCAATTAGCAATTACGAAGTTGTATAAAGTAAACAAAGGCTCTAGTACATTTAAGGCACATGTAGAGTGTAAGGCTTAAATCGCAGGATGAATAAAGGCCGCAATTGCGGCCTTTTTAATGTTTATGCTTTAAAGCGGCGGCGTACAGCCACGAAAGGTAAAGCAAGTAAACTCAGCCAGCCAAATGAGCCAGAATCGTCTTCGTCTTCATCGTCAGCTTCATCATTTTTCACATTGATGTAAAGTAGTTGCGCTTCCGATAAGTTACCTGCGCTATCTTCAGCGCGGATCATAAGTGTTAGTTTATTTTCGAACTCATAATCAAGCTCTTTCGTAAGGCTGATTTGACCGAGTGCGTCGATTGATATCGCATCTGCGTTTTCACCAGAAACAATGAATTTTACAACAGGCGTATACTCAGCATCAGCATCGCTGAATTCAAGTTGGCCAATGACAGTACCAATCGCGCTATTTTCAAGTACTTCAAAAGCTTGCTCTGGGCTTATCACTGGGGCTTGTGGCTCAGGAATAGGCTCTGGTGCTGGCTCTGATTTAATATCAATGATGACTGGGTCATGATCCGATGCTCGATAAGCATTGTCTGCATAGAGGCTTGCTTGTTGAGTTGATGACTTGTATTCAAGATTATAGTCTAAGCTAATTGGCTCATCGGCATTGATATGCCAATCTGTCGCTGCAACTACTTTACCAAGCAGTGATTCAGATACTAATGCATGATCAAGGCTACCAATACGACCAGAGAAGCTATAAGAATAACCTAATGTGTTACCATCTAACTCTGTAACAGCACTCTTAAGGCCTTTGTCTGCAAATGCACGGATAGGGTCTTCCATGGCATAAGCGTTCATATCGCCAACCAAAATGACATCGTCATCTGCGACACCCGTAGGATGAGTGGCTAACCAATCTGCATAGGCATTGGCACCCGCAACTCGAATTTCATTCCAACATGCTTGGCCATCGCCTAAATCTGCATTATTGCCTTCGGCACTGCCACAGCCACCTTTTGATTTTAAATGCGCAACAGCAACAGTGAAAACCTCTTCTGTTTCTAGCGATTTAAAACTTTGTGCAATTGGCGGACGATTACTGTAATCAAATGGTGCAACCGTAGTATGCGCGGCTGTGCCAACCTCGGTTACTTTATTTGCACGATAGATAATTGCCGTTGTAATCGCGTCAGTGCCTACTTGTGGGACGTTAAAGTCAACAAAAGCATAACTGTTGTTTACGTCTTCATCATTGAGTGCTGCGACTAGGCTGGCGATAGCGCTATTTTCACCAAAGCCATCGTTTTCGATTTCCATTAAGCCAATCACATCTGCCTGAATTGCAGTGATTGCACTGACGATTTTCGCTTGTTGACGAATAAACTCTTCTTCACTGTCTGCACCGCGGCTAGTAGGGAAACCTGCACCTTGGCCATCACCATTGAAGTAGTTCAGTACATTGAAACTAGCAACACGTAAATCTGCACCTTCGGCCAGCTCAGGAGCGTCTGCACGTGGATTTGTTGCTGTAAAACTAGGTTGCACAGTCGGGTGAATACGGTAACGGTCAAAGCTGTAACCCATTACACCGGTGATAGAATTTACTGTATCGCCTAAACGCAGAGTATTATAAGCATCGAGGCCCGTGCCAGGATAAGCAATTGGATCACGGTTTTGTTTGGTTGAACCATCATCAATTAAGATTTGCTTCTTCAGGTTTTCAGCTTCAATTGCATTCGCAGCATCACCTGGGAGCGCAACTTGCGTGCCTTGGTATAAACGCTCAGTACCTAAGTCAACCTCGCCGTAGCGGCCAAGGCCATAGTTGTTATTAACGACAAGTGGTTGAGAGAGGGTAACGAGCATACCTTCGTAAGCTTCAAGATCTGCAATGTCAGCAACTGGCAAGGTGATAGCCGTAGCGTCTGTAGTTAAACCTGTCGCACAAATTTCTACTTGGCTAACATCACCCAGTTGTGTTGCGCTGTAGTATTCAGCCACGCTGCCTTTAATACGTACGTGGTCACCAACAGTCACATCAGTATCAGCGAAATAAACGAATACGCCTTCAGAGGTAAGTGGGTTTGCATCGATATCAGCCGCAAGTGAGCTGATGAAGAAACCTTTAAGTTGATCATCACCTTGGAAGTCAGCAGTGACTACGCCTTCAACTTCTACTTCAGTGTTAATAAGTGGGCTATCACCCCCTTCACCTTGAATGGCGCTGATTAAGGTTTTTTCTGCGCCACACACAAGTGGTGTTACTGGTTCTGGCTCAGGTGTTGGTTCACTGCTGTCACCATATAGGCCTAAGTTGCTGAAATCGTCTTGATCGAATTGTTCCCACTCTTCGCTTGGGTTAAAGGCTGCCGTTGCATCGGTACGGCCAGTGGTTACAGTCGTTTTACGACGGAGTGTTTTATTAGCCGTTGTTACTCCCCCCTCAGACCACGCTGAACCTGGATCAACACCGAGTTGACCAAAGCTATCAACAATTGCTCCGTCTTTGCTTAATACCAACGCATCATCACCATTAAAGTAGGTAATGGTTGAATCTGTATCTGCTTTTGCTATTAATTCTGCACTAGCGCCTGCATTAGCAATCACATATGTGCCATTTGCAGCAAGGGTACCGCTTAAGGTGAGGCTGTTATTAGGAGAGGCTAAGTCACCATTTCCATTTGAATACAATGAGATAGTGTAACCATCGAGTGATAACTCGGTGCTTGACGTGTTGTAAAGCTCAACAGCTTTGTTGTTGGCGCTTCCTTCAACGTATTCTGAGATGATTAAGTTGGCTGAGGCAGGCGCGCTCAGGCTTGCAATGACAAGCGCGAGCGGCGTTAATTTAGTATTTATCATTATATTTTCCCGTGTATGTATGATTTGAGTCCCAAATTGGGACACAATACTTTAAGGAAAATCTATGACAAATTGAATACAAAATGTTAATGAAAGTGAAATAATCACTGTTTTTTAGACTATTTACTTTAGGTTAGTTATTTTTTAACCACGTTGCTGCTTGTTTAGCAAAATAAGTGAGGATGCCATCGGCACCTGCACGTTTAAAGGCCAGTAAAGATTCCATGATTATTGCCTCTTCTGCAAGCCAACCATTATCAATGGCTGCTTTATGCATGGCATATTCACCGCTCACTTGATACGCAAATGTTGGTACGCCAAACTCGTCTTTTACGCGACGTACAACATCTAAATATGGCATGCCAGGTTTAACCATCACCATATCTGCACCTTCTTGTAGGTCTAACGCTACTTCACGCAAGGCTTCATCTGAATTTGCTGGATCCATTTGATAGGTTTTTTTGTCGGCACCTTTTAAATTACCTGCTGAGCCTACCGCATCACGGAATGGTCCATAATAGCTTGAAGCGTATTTAGCAGAATACGCCATGATGCGAGTATGGATATGGCCTTGCGCTTCTAATGCTTCTCGAATTGCGCCAATACGTCCATCCATCATGTCAGATGGGGCGACGACATCAGCACCGGCTTCGGCATGTGAAAGTGCTTGTTTTACGAGTATTTCAGTTGTCACATCGTTAATCACATAGCCTTCGTCATCAATAATGCCGTCTTGGCCATGTACAGTGAATGGATCGAGTGCAACATCAGTGATTACACCCAGCTCTGGAAATGCTTCTTTTAGTGCACGCACAGTGCGTTGTGCTAGTGCATCAGGGTTGTAAGCTTCTTCAGCGAGCAGTGATTTTTTATCACTCGGTGTAACAGGAAAAATCGCGACAGCGGGTACACCTAATTCAACAAGCTCTTTGGCTTCTTCTAGCAATAAGTCGATAGAAAGGCGCTCAATCCCCGGCATTGATTCAATGGCTTCACGGCGGTTTTTACCTTCTAACACAAAAACAGGGAAAATAAGATCATTCACGGTTAGTTGGTTTTCAGCCATAAGGCGTCGAGAGAAATTATCACGGCGCATACGGCGCATACGTGTATATGGGAAAAGATCGAGTCCTGATTGGGCCATGCTTTTATACTCCTAGTCTGGTAGAGGATAACTTACTACGCGATTACGGCCTGTTTGCTTTGCGTGATAAAGGGCTTTGTCGGCATAGTCTGTGAATAAACTTGGTTTATTAACGTCTTCTGCAACGGCGCTGAAAACACCGGCACTGAGTGTAAATTTAATCGTTGTTCCGGCAACTATTATATCAGTGTTAGCAGCGGCTTTGCGTATTTGTTCAGCAATTATTAGGGCACCTTCAAGGGGGGTGTTAGGCAAGAGTACAACAAACTCTTCCCCACCATACCGGGCGACTTCATCGAGAGGGCGCTTTAAGTGTTCCTTAATAATATTTGCAGTCGTTTGAATGGTTTGGTCACCGGTTAAGTGGCCAAAATTGTCATTAATCGCTTTAAAATGGTCGATATCGAGCATAATGACGCTAAGCGGAGTTTGTTCCCGGCGGGAGCGGCGAATATCCATTATTAATTTTTTATCGAAATAACGGCGATTTTTCGTTTTCGTTAATGCATCTTCCATATTGAGCTGCTCAAGCTCACGATTTTTGTCTTCAAGCTCACGCAGGGTAACTTGCAGCTCAAATGTTCGCTCTTCAATGTTAGCCTCTAAATCTTGCCGAGCTTGTTCTTGAAGGGCTAAGCGCTCCTGCATTAAGGTATCTTGCGCTTTACTCTCTGCTAATGCGTTTTGTTGTGACACAACTTCGGCATCACGTTGCATCAAGAATAATTTAATAACGGCATAACATAAGCTCAGACTACAAATTAAGAAGCAAACAAACGTAAGAGAAAGCATACCAATATTTAAATTAAATGGGTTAAAGACACCTAAACCACTGTAAATAATCGCAGAGAAAAATGCAGATAAACCAATAAGGAAGGCAATGCTTGGTTGCTTGTACGCCTGGTTAAATTGCTTCATGGCAATGATGAAAAACACCAGTAGTAATACAGGCAAGCTGATTAAACACAGTGAGAGTGCAAAATGTTTAGGGAGAAACCACATTAATACTGTCATCAGTATCATGGCCCAGGCTAACCAATATTGAGTGCGACTCAGGGTTTTATTATCAGTGCTAAAAATACACCGTTGTATAGGAACAAATAGCGCACCACTTATAAAAAATAGACTCGGGATTGCCAACTGCTGGAATGTTAAACCACTCGGTTGTAAGTAGCGATACCCAAAACCATATATATAAGCAAGTGTTAACCATAATGAGGTTAGTAAAATACCTGTGTAGGCAAAGTAACGGCGTCTTGAAAAACCGTACAGGACGAGGTTAGTGATCGCCAAAGAAAGAATAAAACCAACTAATAATCCATAGAGTAAGTTAAATTTACTTTTATATTTAAGGTATTCAGACGGCTCCCATAGACTAAGTGGGACACGTAATCCGCCCTCATTCTCAACTCTTAAAAATACTTCCGTATGACTTGCTTTAGGCAAAATGAGTGGAACAAGTAAGGACTCATTCTTTATTTGCCGATTTGCAAGCGGCAGTGCGTCGCCAATTTTGGTCTTTGACAGAATGTGCCTACCTTGCACATGAAAAACACTGACTTCATCAAGAAGTGGGTTATCGATCGAGAGAATCAGAGTGAGATCATTCAAGGAGGTATTTTTTATCGATACCTTTAGCCACAAGGGTGTCAGGTTTAAGCCCAAGTTAAGAGTGTCAGCTTGATTTTTTTGCCAGTCGATATCTTTACTGATAAATGCTTGTTGCTGAGTAATAGGCTCGAGCGTGTACTCAACATTTATGATTTGTTGAGACTTAAAGTGCGAGCTAACGGCGATAGGGTTAGCCTTTAAATAATGACTGAATAAAACAACGAAGAGTACGCCACATAGTGACCATAGGCGCTTCATTTTAACCCTTTGTGGTAAATAATGTCTGAAAGTTTAGTGTAGTTTGTTTTGCCACTTCAGTAAATTCACAGCCTTTTAAGTCAGCAATTTGCTGGCATACATAGGTAAGATACTGTGGCTCGTTCCGCCGAGACTTAGGTTTAGGCTTAATGGTTCTTGGCAATAAAAAAGGGGCATCTGTTTCAATAAGCAAACGTTCTAATGGAATGTCGGGCACAAGCGCCTGTAGTTGCTCACCACGGCGTTCATCACACACCCAGCCCGTAACGCCAATATAAAGCCCAAGCGCCAGGTAATTTTGTAATGCTGATGCATCACCTGTAAAGCAATGTAATACACCACGTACGTTGTAATCGGCTAGAATCTGTAACATATCTTCGCTGGCATCTCGCTCATGAAGATAAACAGGCATGTTAAGTGTTTCAGCAAGTGCCAGCTGTCTTCTTAAAACGCTTCGTTGTACATCACGTGGAGAAAAATCGCGATTGTAATCGAGCCCACATTCACCAATAGCAACCACCTGTGCATGGTTAACAAGTGCGCTTAGCTCACTCTCAAGTGCCTCAGTGGCTGTTTTCGCATCGTGGGGATGAACTCCGGCGGTACACAGCAGATTAAATTGCTTTGCAAGCTGTAATGAGTCATGGCTGCTTTGTAAATCACAGCCAATCAATAACATTTGCGTTACACCCGCAGCCTCAGCTCGCTGTATGACAGCGGCGTGACGATCATCAAATTGATGATTGCTTAAGTTGACGCCAGCATCAACAAGCCGTGTGCTCATTAGTTTGTGCGCTTAACACGAATTGAGCGGTTTTGACCTTCAACTTTCAATAAAAATGAATTAAAAATACCGCGCTCAATCACGACTGTGTCATTGGCTTTTAGACGTAAACTATCTGAGCCAATTTGACGCCATTGTTGACCATTTTTCAGTTCGATGATGAGCTCGCCATACGCGGCTTTTTCAACGCTTTTAACGACGGCACTAATCTCATCATCATTGTCTTTTGTTGCTTCTTTGTGCTCTAGACCAAAATCTTCATTTTTTGTCTTAACAACTTGGTTTGATGAAGCAACTACAGCAGGTGCCGAAACTGCGGCGGCGTTTGTTACAGGCTTTTCAATTTGTTTGTTTGCTGCAGGTTTAGTCAGTGATTTACCTGCCATAATGTTGTCGTAACAAAGCAAGCGATTAAAGTCGTTTTCAACAAAAGTACAGGCTTGCAATGCTTGAATATTAATTTCGTTAGCGTGCGTTGTGCCTGCAACTGTAAGTAGTGCAATAAAGGGAATTAGTTGTTTTTTCATTTATTCCTCTGATTCCTGTTGGGGTTTGGCGGTATAAAATGCAGCCAAAATTAAGCCTAACTCAAATAACAACAGCATGGGTAATGCTAATAATGTTTGTGACAATACATCGGGGGGGGTTAAGAACATGGCTACCACGAACACACCGACCACGATATATGGGCGTTTCTCTTTTAAGCTTTTAGTGGTTGTCGCACCGCTCCAGCATAACAGCATAATGGCAACTGGTATTTCAAAAGCAATGCCAAATGCATAGAAAAGCTTAATAACAAAGCTTAGATAGCTGCCTATGTCAGGGGCTAAGGTCATCATCTCGGGACCTGCTGCAGTGAAAAAAGCCAGTATCATTGGCAGCACGACGAAATAACAAAAGCTGACCCCACCATAAAATAAAAACACACTTGAAATCAAAATGGGTACTAACATTTTTTTCTCATTTTGATACAAGCCGGGTGCGATAAACCCCCAAACTTGGTGCAATATCATGGGTATGGCAATTAAAAAAGCTAAAAACAGAGTAAGTTTAATCGGAACTATAACAACAGAAGTAACATCTGTAGCAATCATGCTTGTGTTACTGGGTAAGTTTGATACTAAGGGTGCAGATATAAAATCATAAATATCGTACATAAAAAATATCAAGACGATAAATACCAGCAAAGTGCTTAGGAGCGCTTTCATGAGTCGATTTCGTAACTCAATTAAATGGCCCACAAAGCCTGAATGAGCTTGCTCAGTCATAGTGTTATAAATACTCTCTAAAATGGACAACTAAAAGAAAAATTAATTTCATTTTTTTTCACTGTTTTCAACTTTCGTTTCTTCTTGGTTGTCTTTTTTGTAGCTGTGGGTGACAGACTGTGCTGCTTTTTGCAGTTCGTTCACAGAGTCTTGCAGTTCAGGTGATAACTCTTTTAAGTTTTGCTGCTCTGCTTTTTTTAAGTTTTCATGAAGCTCATGGATACGGAGTTCTTCGTTTACTTCAGCTTTCACTGAGTTGGCAACTGACTTAAGCGTTTTCATCCAGCGACTAACGGTGCGTATTGCGACAGGCAAGCGCTCAGGCCCTAAGACAATTAGGCCTACAATCAGTACGACAACAAGTTCCCACATCCCCATATTGATTAAACCTTATGGTCGTCTTTGCTTTTTTCTGCGGTCTCTTTGCTTTGCGTATTAGACGCTTGCTCGATCTGCTCGTTGTTGCTGCTGGTTTTATCGTCTTCAGACACGGCTTTTTTAAAGCCTTTTACTGCACTGCCCAAGTCGCCACCAATGCCACGTAATTTTTTAGTGCCAAATAACAATACAATAATTGCTAAGATAATGACTAATTGCCAAATACTGATACCACTAAGCATGGGTTACTCCATATTTTATCAAATTGATTGAATGTACTTGTTTTGATTATACTCACCAAAACATAAATAGCACTTAGTTTATGCGCTGCGCCAAGCTGCAATAAAACCAACCACAGCAAGTCCTGTTGTGATGCCTGCTGCAATTAGGTCATCCTGTAAATAACACAGTCCCGACACAATAAAGCAACTGCCCGCAAAAATGCTCAGGAGCAGAGGTTTTGACGACGGCTGCTGCGGCAATTGTACAGGTTGTTGATGACGCTTTAAGTTTTGATAGATTAAATCGGGTAATTCAGGCATTTTTTCAGCCCAGAATGGTAAGTTCGCGTACATTTTTTTCATCACTGCAAGCGGACCCACTTGTTCTTTAACCCACTCTTCTAAAAATGGCTTAGCGGTTTTCCACAGATCAAGCTGCGGATAAAGTTGCCTGCCAAGGCCTTCAACATATAACAGTGTCTTCTGTAATAACACCAATTGCGGTTGAACCTGCATATTAAAGCGACGTGCGGTATTAAATAAATTAACCAGTACGTGACCAAATGAAATCTCAGCCAGTGGTTTATTGAAAATGGGCTCACATACTGTGCGAATCGCAAACTCGAATTCTTCAATACTGGTATCTGCGGGGACCCACCCCGAATCAACATGCAGCTGCGCTACTTGGCGGTAATCACGATTAAAAAAGGCAATAAAGTTTTCTGCAAGGTAACGTTTATCTTCTCTATTTAAGGTGCCGACAATGCCGCAATCAATGCCAATATATTGAGGGTTATGGGGCGTCTCGCGAGAAACAAAAATATTGCCCGGATGCATATCTGCATGGAAAAAGCTGTCGCGGAAGACTTGTGTAAAGAAGACCTCGACACCGCGTTCAGCGAGTAATTGCATATTGGTGTTTTGTGCAAGGAGCGCTTCGGTATCAGAGACAGGGATACCATAAATACGCTCCATAACTAAGACATTACTGCGGCTATAATCGCTGTAAACAAAGGGAATATAGAGAGAATCTGAGCCCTCGAAGTTGCGACGTAATTGAATGGCATTCGCGCCTTCGCGCATTAAGTCGAGCTCATCTAGTAAGGTTTTCTTGTACTCATTTACCACCTCAATAGGGCGCAAACGTTTGGCTTCTTTTAAAAGTTTTGCAACGAGCTTAGCGACCTTTTGCATCAGCATTAAGTCGGCGTCTATCTGCTCTTTAATATTAGGGCGAATAACTTTAATAACGACATTTTGCTCTTCACCATGCTCATCTAGCAAGGTTGCCGTATGCACTTGTGCAATGGATGCTGACGCGAGAGGGGTTTGCGAAAAGTCATTAAAAAGCTCACTAATGTCATTTATACCAAGCGCTTTTTCAATCAGTTGCTGAGCAAGCTCTCCTTCGAAGGGCTCAACTTGGTCTTGTAACAAAGCCAGTTCAAGCGCAATATCATGCGGTAATAAATCGCGGCGTGTAGAGAGCATTTGCCCAAACTTAATCCACACAGGCCCTAACTCTTGTAAGGCTAAGCGTAAACGCATCCCCGCAGGTTTATCTTTATGTTGATTGCGTAACCAAAATAAACTGCCTCGCGCTAATGTGGCAAACCAAGGTATTTTTTTACGTGGGATCAGTTCGTCTAAGCCGAAGCTCAGTAATGTTTTTGTGATGTAATACAGACGAGCAGTTGACACACAATATCCTTAGCGCACTAGCATGACTTTAATAAGGCGTTTATTCGCATCTCGAGTTGAGACACTTGGTTCTTTAATTGGCGGTTCTGTTGCTTAAACTCAGCCAGTTCAAGTGGGTGAATTGTCACTGCAAGCTCGTCTTGGCATAAGGTGGTCAGTGTATTTTCGAGTTTATTTTTTACGTTCACACCGTGACGTTTCATTGCTTGCAAAGACAGCCATAGCTGCTGTGCTGGTGCGTCGCCAATATAACGTGAAAAATGCTCTGGCCAATCAATATTAAGTGCAGCAAAGGCATTACTAAAGCCTTGAGCTATGTGTAAATCGCCTTGTAAATCTAATTTATCTTGGCGGATTAACTGGGTTAGCATTGCTGGATTTTTCAGCGTGAGCAGAGTGTCAATATCAGCACTGATCATGCAGTCGAAGTGATGCTCTGCAGTGCTATATAAGTGTATTTGCTCATCACTGTATACGCATAAAATGCGCTGTTGCCAATCACGGATCTCAATCAGTAATTGCTTGTCTGAAATAGCCGCTAGGTTGTCCTTTAGAGACGAGTCTAGCTGCAAAACATGATTAATGATTCGTTCTACCAGTGATAACAGAGCATTTGCTAACATCGCGTTACCTACTTAATCTGTTTAATTTTAGTATTTAAAACCACGGTGTAAGGCGACAATACCGCCGGTGAGGTTTTGATAGCTAGTGTGTTCGAAGCCCGCATCTTCCATCATGCTTTTCAGCGTTTCTTGGTCTGGGTGCATACGAATCGATTCGGCTAGGTACTGGTAAGATTCGCTATCATTTGCAACTAGTTGCCCCATTTTTGGCAAAATATTGAATGAATAAAAATCGTACGCTTTGCTGAGCGCTTCATGTTCTGGTTTAGAAAATTCAAGAACGAGTAAACGACCACCTGGTTTAAGGATGCGGTACATTGAGCGCAGCGCTTTGTCTTTGTCAGTTACGTTACGAAGACCAAATGCGATGGTGATTAAATCAAAGCTGTTATCAGGGAATGGCAGCGCTTCAGCATTCATTTGTACGTATTCAATATTGCCTACTCGGCCTAGGTTACGTAACTTTTCACGGCCGACTTTTAGCATTGAAGAGTTGATATCACCCAAGATTACTTGACCTGTTTCACCGACGAGTTGGCTAAACTTCGACGTTAAATCGCCAGTACCGCCTGCAAGGTCTAATACGTAATGGCCTTTGCGAACACCAGAGCTGGCAATTGTTTGACGCTTCCATAAACGATGAATACCGAACGACATAAGATCATTCATAACGTCATATTTTGCAGCGACTGAGTGGAATACATCTGCAACCATAGATGCTTTGTCGTTTTCAGCAACAGTTTTATAGCCAAAATGCGTGGTCTTTTGTTGATTCTCGTTCATGATTTGTCTCTATCGTGGCAATAAAGACTAGTGTACTTGATTGTAGCTGTGGGGTGCAATTTGATTATAACTAAATCATCAGATTAGCATTGGCTTTTATGATTTAGCGCAGGTTTATTGGCCGGCAATAAAACTGCTTTGACCTAGTGACTTTGCTTTCGCAGCAGCAAGCGAAGCTTTGCGGACTAAGCTGTTGAAGTTGTCTTCATCTTGATGTTTAGCAATCCCTAAAGCAAGATGAATAGCGGGTAGTTTTGTGCCATTCTTTGAACTAATAAAGCGCAGCTTTTCAACACCATTACGCACTTTTTCAGCAATTAAATTAGCCGTCTCAGGCTCAATATCAGCCAGTAAAATAGTAAATTCATCTTTGCCAGTGCGCCCTGGTAAACCACTTTCAAGGACATATTTTTGCACTTGTTTGGCGACCTTATTCAAGATCACCTCGCCAATGACATCACCGTAATTATTGATGAAGTGCTCAAGGTTTTCTATTTGAATCGCAATGGCGCACACCGCTTTTCTTTGACCAAGCCACAATTGTGTTTGTTGATTTAAATAATGACGTTTATACAAACCAGTTTGCTGATCGGTGATGTGCTGTTTACGAAGTTGGGTGAGTTGTTTTTGGGTCTTATCTTGTAGTGCTTTGGCTTTTGCGATTTCTTGTTTAAATTGGCGATGTTGAGCCAGTAAATGTTCTGATTGTTTACTGAGCATTTTTAGCGCATGACGTGTTTGTTCTAAGTTGTTTTCGTCAATGGCGTGTACACAATCACTAATTTGTTCAGTAAAGCGAACAATATTTTGTTCATTATTGTTTGCATTGCGCGTTAGTGTGCCCAGAACAGAATCAACATTACGTACAATCGCTGTTTTCATTTTATGGCCTTGCTCCATAAAATCAAAATACAGTTGCTCTATAAAGATACTGTCGATCGGCTTTTTTTGCGCGATGGCGCGATCCAGTGCGGCATTAAGTTTTAGATTAGATTGGCTGACATATGTATATACAACCTGGTAATTAAGTGGTGACGGCGGTAATGCATGATGTTCTAAAAAGATACATACCTTTGTCATTTTTTCTTGAGCAATAGCCATGGAATCATGGAACATCATTTTTTCAATACCACTAAATACGCATAACAACCAATTAATCATCTCTTCCGTAAGGTTTAATTGCATCCAAGCACCTTATATAAATTCGCATAACACGTAATCACGAGAGATAAAACTTGACGCTAATTGCGTTAAAAACGTCTGTTTTACGGCTGTATCAAAGCAGAAAAGTTGCTGAGTAGAACTCATTAACGAAACGTTTGCCGTACCTCAAAATGGATCACTTAATTAAGCGAATGGGTATTACAGTAATCTGTAATCTGTCTATTTAAAAGCAAAATCGCTAATTTTGGAACTTAAATTTGTTTCGTTTGGGTCTAATAGCTGATTTTCTCAGCAACTTTAACAAGTGTAATTAAAAATTGCTTAAAGCCTGCTCATTCATGCATTTATAGTGATGTTAATTTGAGCGTATTAAACCGCTGCTTGGTCGCATTTGCTTGGGTTTTAGTGTGAGCTACGCTACTTTATCTCTATTGTTTAAAACGAATAAGAATCCTATGAAACAAACACTATCGCGAACGTTAAACCGTTCTTTAATAGCCATTGCTTTAGCGTGTACTTTAAGTGCGTGCCAGGTAACCACTGTTGATGCAGATCAGCAGTTTAATCAGGTTGCAGAAAATGTGGTCAATTACCGTGAAAGTATTAGCCCTTATGGTAAAGAAAACGGCGTTAATGGTTATTTATTAGCAAATTTATCTGCTGAGTTTTTAGAACAAAAATACCAAAAAAATACCGAACTCCTTGCAGAGCTAGATGCCATCGACCGCGATAAATTGTCGGAAGAAAATCGTATAAATTTAACGATTTTACGTGGCCAAGTACAAAATAGTGTTGATGAATATGTGTTTAATACCCACTACATGCCGTTAACGTCTGAATATGGCTTTCATTCGAGCCTCTCATTTATGATCTCAAGCTCCGATTACACGAAAGCGAAAGATTACGATGTTTATCTTGCCAAACTGCAGCAAATTCCCCGCTTTTTTCAGCAAAATATTGGCTGGATGCGTAAGGGCCTTGAAGTTGGATTAACGCAACCGCAAGCCGTTTTAGAGGGTTATCAAGATTCGATTACAGCATATATAGTTGATGATGCGACACAATCTGAGTTTTATAAACCCTTTTTAAAAAATACTGCAGGGCTCAGTGAGAGCGAATTTTTACAGCGTCAACAACAGGCACAAAAGATTATAAAAGAACAGGTGATTCCTGCATACCAAGGCTACCTGACTTTCTTTAATAACGAATACCAACCGGGTGCTCGTAAAGAGATTGGTATTTCGAGTACGCCTAACGGCAAAGCATTTTATGAAAACCGTGCGAAGTACTACACAACAACAGATATGACGCCAAAAGAAATCCATGAATTGGGTTTGCAAGAGGTCGCGCGTATCCGTGCAGAAATGGATAAAATCATTAAAGAGGTTGGTTTTGAAGGCAGCTTTGCCGACTTTGTGCATTTTTTGCGTACAGATCCGCAGTTTTATGCCAAAACGCCTGAAGAATTATTAAAAGAAGCGTCTTACATTGCTAAAAAAATGGACGCACAGCTTCCTAAACTATTCCATACGTTACCAAGAATGCCTTACGGTGTTGCACCAGTGCCAGCCAGCATTGCGCCTAAATACACCACGGGGCGTTATTCGGGATCACGCCGTGACGACCAAGCGGGCTATTACTGGGTCAATACTTATGCGCTTGATAAACGTCCTTTGTATGTACTTGAAGCGTTAACTCTGCACGAAGCTGTGCCAGGACATCACTTACAAATTTCATTAAATTCAGAGCTGGAATCGCTACCAAGCTATCGTCGTAATGCGTATTTGTCGGCATTCGGTGAAGGTTGGGGGCTATATTCTGAATTTTTAGGTATTGAAGCCGGTTTTTACCAAGACCCATACAGTGATTTTGGTCGATTAACTTACGAAATGTGGCGAGCTGCACGTTTAGTCGTTGATACGGGGATGCATATGTATGGCTGGAGTCGTGAGCGTGCGATGACGTTCATGAGCGAAAACACGGCGCTTTCACTGCATAATGTAAAAACAGAAACCGACCGCTACATCTCATGGCCAGCACAAGCGCTGTCTTACAAAATCGGTGAATTAACGATAAAACGCTTGCGCCATGAAGCTGAACAAGCACTGGGTCAAGATTTTGATGTGCGTGAATTCCATCACCAAATATTACGTCATGGTTCTGTGCCGATGTCGGTGCTTGAAGAGCAAATTCAACTTTATATTAAGGCTGAATTAGCAAAGCGAGCCTAAGCAATTGAGCTGATTAAAAAAGGCGTGTTTAAAACACGCCTTTTTTGTTTGTTGCGCGTATTTTAAACTGCTTATATGATTTGCAAGGACGTCATCATCACACAGGAGTCTTGAATGAGTGATTTTATAATTTTTAGTATCGATGTATTTGCCAGCTTGTTTATCTTTGCGTTAGGGATAGGGCTGTTGGTAATCATCTGTTTTTACATTAGTGATGTGACGCAGTCGAAACAGGCTATTCGTCGTAATTACCCTGTGATAGGGCGTTTTCGTTACTTTTTTGAACGCCAAGGTGAGTTTTTTCGCCAGTATTTTTTTGCGATGGACAGAGAGGAGCTTCCGTTTAACCGTGCCGATCGAAGTTGGGTCTACCGTGCGGCAAAAAACGTTGACCGTACCACGGCATTTGGTTCCACTCAAAGCTTAGAAGCCACAGGCACTGTGATGTTCATGAACTGTGCATTTCCGACGCTCGATGAAGAGGCACTCGAACCTAGTCATGTCACCTTGGGACCCTATTGTGAAAAACCTTATTCTACCAATGCATTATTTAATATTTCGGGCATGAGCTTTGGAGCACTTTCAAAACCGGCTGTTCGCGCTTTATCTCGAGGCGCAAAACTAGCTGGGTGCTGGATGAATACAGGTGAAGGGGGGTTGAGTCCTTATCATCTGGAAGGAGGAGCCGATATTGTATTTCAGATTGGTACGGCAAAATATGGTGTCAGAGATGAGCAGGGCAAACTGAGCCTCGAAAAGCTCAAAGCGATTGCTAGTCATGAGCAAGTGAAAATGTTCGAAATTAAAATGAGCCAAGGCGCAAAACCGGGCAAAGGTGGCATGTTGCCGGGCCGAAAAGTCACCGCAGAAATCGCTAAAATCCGTGGCATACCAGAAGGACATGACTCGATTAGCCCTAATGGGCACCCAGAAATAAAAAAACCTGCTGATTTACTCGATATGATTGAAACTGTTAGAGCTACGACAGGAAAACCCACAGGATTTAAAGCAGTAATCGGTGAGTATACGTGGCTTGAAACCTTATTCAGTGAAATTAACAATCGCGGTATTGAGTCAGCACCAGACTTTATTACCATTGATAGTGCTGATGGTGGCACTGGGGCTGCCCCGCAGCCATTGATGGATTCTGTTGGTTTACCTCTAAAAGAAAGCTTACCTTTGGTCGTTGATTTGTTGAAAAAACATGGTTTAAGAGAGCGGGTGAAAGTGATTGCATCGGGTAAATTAATCGTCCCGTCGAAAGTGGCTTGGGCATTGGCTTTGGGGGCTGATTTTATTGTGTCAGCGCGCGGGCATATGTTTTCATTAGGCTGTATTCAAGCATTACAATGCAATAAAGATACTTGCCCGACCGGTATTACAACGCACAATGAGCGATTACAACGCGGCTTAGATGTGACAGACAAAGCGCAGCGAGTTGCAAATTACAATAAGTTTATTCACTACGGTGCAGGCTTAATTGCTCATTCATGTGGCGTGTCGAGCGCCCGAGAACTTGCGCGCCACCATGTGCGTGTTGTACAAGAAAATGGGTTGTCAGAACCGCTTGATAAAATGTATGAGCATTACAATAAATAATGATGAGATTCAATAAGGCGCGATAAGCGCCTTATTCATTGGGTAGCTGAATAACTAGTTTAATAAGCTGATCAATAAGGTAAAAAATTCATCTTTATTATCGCAACTTGTTGCGTTAAGCATCAATTGCTCGCCTAACACTAAGGTTTGTTGCTGCACAGCTAAGCGTGCTTGCTCGTTTTCAATGCCGTCAATGTCAGCAACGTGGGCAAGGCCAATCGTACGGCGAATAAGTTCTGCACCGCAATAACCAATGGCATCATGCAACACGCTTTTTAAGTAATCTTCTGTAAAAGCGCGGTTAGCAAAGCTTACATCGGTTGTCTCATTACTTGCTAAGTTCAACCACTGCTCTTCAAACTGGCTATAACAGTCTTGTAAGCATGTTAATAAATGCGTTTGATATTGGCGACGCTTTGCTAATTCAGCTATACGGCCATTTTGCGCGCAGTAATTAAGTAATAAATTACCCATAAATGAACCGATATCGAAACCAACTGGGCCAAAAAAGCCAAACTCTGGGTCGATCATCTTGGTTGTGTTGTTATCAACAAAAATACTGCCGCTGTGCATATCGCCGTGTAACAAGGTTTGCGGACACGATAAGAACCTAGCTTTTAATTTCGCTGCGGCAAGTTTTAGCGCGTTGTTATTACGAATGTGTTGCACTGACGAATTGAGTTCAGCCGGGAAGTGATTGCGCTCGTGCTCGATATAAGGGTCAGTGAAAAAGAGGTCCTCAGTGATCTTACATAAATCTGGGTTGATAAATTGGCTCACTTTGGCTTTTTTATCGTCGGCAGAAAGATAAAAGTCGGAGTTATAAAAACCGGTGCGACTGAGATATTGGGCAACATGACTGGCTAATTTAGGGAACTGCTCGGCATTTATTTGTGCACCACGTAAAATTTGTAAGTGACCTAAGTCTTCCAGCACGGTTAATGCAAGCTCAGCATTGTGGTGCAAAATGGCTACGGTGTGCTCTGGGCATAATGAACCATGATTTATCAAGACGTCAGCCTCGATACGCGCACGGTCTAACGATAACGGCCATGACTCACCCACGCAGCGAGCATAGGGTAAAGCTTGCTTTAAAATTACACTGTTGTTGTGTTGATCAGTGACCCGGAAAACTAAGTTTAGATTTCCGTCGCCGAACTCGTACGCAGACAGCTCAGCGTTAGGAGTAAACACTGAACTGAGTTCACTTTCGGTAAGTTTTTTAATGTAATCAACAGCATGCTCTGCAGTGAAGGCAGTGTAATTAGCCATGGCTCTATCTCAAAATATTATTAACTTTGGGCATTCTATACCTGTAAGCGTTTAGATGTCCATACATCCAGCTTGTTAGTTGTGTAAACTGATGTAAAATACCTTTTCATCAAATTAGTAATCTGGATGCACTATGCAAGATCTCATCGCGAGTAGTATTAAATATCAGCAAAATACCTTAACTGTGCTTGATCAGTACTTATTGCCTCATCAACAGCATTGGCATGTATGCAATGATGTTGAAACGATGAAAGAACTGATTTTGACTTTAAAAATTCGTGGTGCCCCTTTAATTGGCTTAGGTGCCAGCGTACTCGTTGCTCATTTAGCAGAGCAAGGTATGAGTAAAGCAGAGCTTGCTTCAGCGATTGATGAATTAGAAGCAACGCGTCCGACCGCTGTGAATTTAATGCACTGTATGGCACAGCTGCGTGAGGCATTAATGCAACCTGCATATGTTGAGGCTGTTGTAGACACGGCTGAGCAGTTATTTTTTGAAGACATTGCACTGTGTGACAGCATGGCACAGCGTGGTGCTGAGCTTGTTGCTAAAGGCGATAATATTCTTACTCATTGTAATACTGGAGCATTAGCTACGGCGGGAGTTGGCACAGCGTTAGGTGTGATTTATAAAGCTCAGCAGCGCCATGGAGATCTGCATGTCTGGGTTGATGAAACACGCCCATTATTGCAAGGGGGCCGATTAACTGCATTTGAGCTTGAGCGCTGGCAAATACCTTACACGTTAATTTGCGACAATATGGCAGCAAGCTTAATGGCTGCGGGTAAGGTCGATAAAATTTTTGTAGGTGCCGATCGTATTGCTGCAAACGGCGACTTTGCTAATAAAGTGGGTACGTATAATTTGGCAGTATTGGCTCACTTTCATAATATTCCGTTTTACGTGGTTGCGCCGCTAACAACACTTGATACGCAAACAGCCTGTGGTGATGATATTGAGATTGAACAGCGAAGCCCCGCTGAAGTACGTGGTGTGAGCGGTAGTTTTGGTGAAGCACAGTGGGCACCGACGAATGCATCAGTGTATAACCCTGCTTTTGATGTCACGCCTGCAAAGTTGGTTACAGGCTGGGTATTAGATACCGGTGTTTACGAGTATGCTGATATCGAGCAAGGTGTATTAACGCAATTAAAATAACTAGTTGCTGGGTCTTTTCTCAGTGTAAAGCTCAATACTGTTTTGATTATTAGCGGTTACGAATGAAATCGCTAATTTTTCATTTTGGGCGTTGAGGTGCAAAATATAGTTAGACGGTTTCATTTTAATCAGTGTATTCACTTCCGTTAGTTCCTCTAAAGCGGCACTGTAAATGTCAGCAGAGGTGGCGATAAACAGTGTTTGCTCATTACTCGCCATCGTTACTATTGACGGTTTTATTGCAGTCAACTTATCTGGCATAGGTAATTCATGGTAGCGATTAGTTTGGCTATCAAGTTCTAAAAACTGTGTGTGTTTGGCATGCACAATCAATTGATGATCATTACGCCAAGCGATAGCAAGGGGCGTATCAATCGTGCTGATGACTGTTTCTGTATTGTCAGTATTCAATAGCATTAACTGATTTTGTAAGGTGGTTGCATCGGCGTAGATTACCGCAATGCGGTTTTTACGTATTTTAGCGAGCACAATTCGGCCTGGTATTTGCCATTGCTTAATTGTCTTAAAGTCTGTGGCATCTAATAGTGAGAGTTGATGCGTGTGTTTATTGAAACTCAATAAACGCGTGCTGTTTTCATTGGCAGAAACAATGATATTGTCAGTGCCAACCCTATCAGAAATAGGGATATATTGGTTATTGGTTTTAAGCCAATGTTCACGCTTATCGTAATAGGTATCGGCAAAATAAACATCACCATTTGCAAGCGCTACAGCAGAATTTTCATGCTTATTAGCGGTGGCTATGTAGCTCATTTCATGCGTCTTTAAATCAAAAACACTGGCATCTAGATCATGCAGATCGGTACTTATTAACAAAGACTCTTTGTTGAGTGGGTAAGCGTAGTTAGCGTCTTTAACGGGGGCTTTAATAGCGTGGGCTCGGGTCATTGAGTCGAACGAAAATGATTCAATAGTCGAATTGGCACGGTTATACCAAATGAGCGAATTACTGGGTTCATCATACGTGGCAGCCCATGATCTATAGTTATTTGTCGTGAGCAGCTTCATGGAGCTACCGTCTAGGTTTGCCATATAAATTTCTGCTTGGCCAGTGTTGTGGCGTTCAAAAATAATCCGTTCAGGATTTGATAATGTCGTTAATAAATAATCACCTGTGCCAGTAATATTGGGTGATGTAATGCGGATTTCTTCTGCTGTTTTTTTATCATAAGCGTAAAGCGCAAATAATTGGCTTAAGCCACGATAATGATTACGTCGAAAAATAGCGGTATCCCCGACTTCTGTGTATTGCGTTAACTTATCACCTGAAGAATAAGGATACGACAGGGGGGATTTTTTGATTGTTTCAGAAAAAAAGTCACTGGCCTGCCATTGTTGGCACTGACTATAGTCACCGGGTTTACATTTGACATAAAATAAGCGCAGACCATCATCAGACCAGCCCTGAATATAAGCGTCACCTGAGTCAACTAAAAACTCTTTTTTGGTTTTTAGGTCCATTACATAGATATTCATTATGTCATTTTGCTTGAGAGGTGTGAGCAAATAAGCAAGCTTACTTTTATCGGGGGGCAGTAGTAAGTGAGAGTAACTGCCTTTATGCCAAGAAATAGTGTCAGCATCTAATGCTAGAAAAGGCATGGTTTGTCTGGTTTCACTACTTGCCGCAGGTTTATCTGAAAAAAACCAAAAAAAACAAATTAGCGTTGCTATTAATATGGCGGGAATTGACCACGACCAATTTACATTTCTTTTGGGATGACTGTGTGAAGATGATTCAGCGGCAGCGACTTCACTCGAAGATTCGTGTTGATTTTGCTGTTCTGTAGTGACTGTCTCGGTTTTATTTGAGCTGACAGGAATAAATAAACTATACCCTTTACGGTAATGTGTTTTGATACTTTGGCCAGGCTGCTTTTCTGATTTGAGTGCTTTTCTAAGCTCCGATATCGCTCGATTGATGGCATTATCATCAACGTAGCTTTGCTGCCAAATGTTGTCCGCCAGCTCTTGGCGAGAAATAATACGTTCATTATGTTCAATAAAATAGCACAGTAACTTAAATAACAGCGGCTCTAGCTCGCGAGCATGCACGCCGTCATTAATTGTTTGCAATGATATGTTTAGCTGCCATTCGCCAACATAAATAATATTATCGCGTAAGGGTGAAATTACCGACCCCATGTGTAGTCCTTTAGCTAATAATTAAGTACTGAGCATTGATGAGGTGATGATACCAGAAGTTGTTTTTGAATTGGGTTTTTTTGTTTTATATTTGTAAATTAAAGGCCGTTTTTTGCAACATATAACCAAGCAGAAGTATTACATTGGAATTTTTCTGCAATGCGTTGATAGTCATCTACCTCATAGTCATCGGCTTGGGCCAACTCTTGTTCGGTGATTAAATAAATTGTGCCATTCACAATGTCGCAGTCTTCACCTGTTTTAATTAACGCAGGATGAAAACGCTGGCCACTGCTTTTTAACACCGCAGGATCAGTAATTTCAATTTCACCGACAATGTACCCTGTTAAAGTCGCAGGCTGACCTTCGAGCAAACGCCCGAAGGTATCGAGTTGCACCTGTTTATATTGCAAAGTGCCGTATGAGAAAAGCTTTTCCATATTAATCAAGCAATGGAAAGTCATTCGCGATAGCTGAATCTGTGCTTTTAGCCACCCAGCCTTCGGTATTATTAAATAAGCGAATAGCAGTAAATTCAGGGTTGCTGCCCATGTCAAACCAATGAGGGGTTAATTCTGGCACCGAAATTAAGTCACCTTGCTGGCACAGCACTTGGTATACTTTATTATCGACATGCAGACAAAAAAGCCCTTGGCCTTTTACAAAAAAGCGTACTTCATCTTCGCTATGGGTATGTTCAAATAAAAACTTACCACGTAACTCAGCGGCATTCGGGTTGCCTTTTGCGAGTGAGATAACATCAACAGTTTGATAACCTCTTTCACGCTTTAAGCGCTCAATGTCGTGAGCGTACGCACTTAAAATAGCATCATGGCTGGTTGTTTCATCAATATGTGCATTCGCCTGCCACTGTTCAAAGCGTACACCCACTGCATTTAGTTTCGTTGCTATGGCGTTTGAGTCGTCGCTGTGAAAAAGGATGTCATCGGCATTGTTATCATTAAAAACTGTTAACTGGCTCATGCTAAATACTCCGCACTAAATTCACTAAAATCATTAATATAAGGATGCTCGCTGGTACTTTCTTGGCCATCGCGAATAAGGTGCAAAGTGCGTAAACCTGCCGCTTTAGCTGCCTCTAATTCAGCAGCAACGTCGCTTAAAAATAGCACCTCAGAGGCGTCAAATGGCAGTGCAGCGATAATTGTGTTGTAAGCGCTTTGCTCTTGTTTTGCG
This sequence comes from Pseudoalteromonas sp. PAB 2.2, assembly GCF_001938575.1. NCBI lineage: Bacteria > Pseudomonadati > Pseudomonadota > Gammaproteobacteria > Alteromonadales > Pseudoalteromonadaceae > Pseudoalteromonas > Pseudoalteromonas sp. PAB 2.2. The sequence continues at coordinate 14,633 of NZ_LYPI01000016.1, read as the reverse complement.
CCCACTTTGGTATCGAAGTAATCACTAAAAAGAGGTCTCACATCACCATAGTCAGAATATTGAAAAATAAGGTGCTGTGCTTTTACTGAGCCTGATGAGTAAACATACAGGCTTCTTCCTGCTTGTTTTTGCGCGTTTAAAAAAGCGTACGCATCAGGATAAAGGTGACCGGTAAAATCACCATTTTCATAACCTGTTTGCCAAATTAAACCTTGTAACTGTTTTAATGGTGTTACTTTTTGATCCGTTTCAATCCAATGAAGTAAAGTACTAATCACCGTTTCTAGGTCAGCTTCTGGCTGTTCAATGTGTGCTTTTACACTCGCAATATGTTCCGCGACATCGTGATCGTCTTGGTGTGCTTTAATAAACGCAGGAAGCTTTTCAGCGGCATAAGGGAATAGCACATCTTTTACAAATGAAATGCGTGTGATAGTGCCTTCAATGTCAGTTAAAATGGCTTTGATCATGCGTGGATACCTTCCAGTTTTAGACGCTCAAGCTCGCAACTAAATAAAAACTCCAGCCCTTCTAAATGGCGCAATACTTCTTTGATGTCTCTGCCGACAACATAGAGACCGTGGCCGCGAATAAGCACCGCGTGCTCTATTGGCGTATGCAGGTGATGATCGCTTACTAATAGACTTAGGCGATCAATGTCTTGATCGTTGTCGAATATAGGAATGCTTAGCGTATCTAAATGTGAGGTAACACCACTGAGTGACTTTTGCATCTCGTAGCCATGTAAATTAATGGCATGTCCTTTTATGACGCGAGATAAAACGGTGGCAGCAACCGAGTGGGTATGTAAAACAAATTTTGCAGAAGGGATCAGCTTATACATGTTCAAGTGTAGTTCTGTTTCTGCCGAGGGTTTTCCCGACCCTTTAGTGCGGTTGCCTGCGTGGTCCAACTCAATAAATGCATGTGTACCGAGCTGGCCTTTATCGAAACCACTGGCGGTGACGACATAACCCGTTTCTGTGCGGGCTGAAAAATTACCACCGGTTGCTGGGACCCAACCTCGTTGGCTTACCCATTTACCTGCTTCTATTAGTTCTGAAATAGCGGTATTGTTATGCATACATTCCTCGACTTTCTAAAAGTTATTTAGACGGCTATACATCTGTTTTAAGCAATGATAGCATCGCTTCGAGCGCAAAACCATCTTTAAGGAACCTCTGTGTTTGAAAGTAAATTGCCGAATTTAGGCACCAGTATTTTTAGTCAAATGACTGCTTTAGCGAATCAGCATCAAGCACTTAATTTATCTCAGGGCTTTCCTGAATTTGACGCCCCTGATTTACTAAAAAAACAGTTAAATAATTATGTACTTGAAGGGGTTAATCAATATGCTCCGTCAAGTGGTATTGTGCGTTTACAGCAGCAAATAGCAGCACTGATTGCGAGAAAATACCATAACAATATAGATTATGAGCAGCAAGTCACGGTGACATCGGGTGCAACCGAAGCATTATTTGTGGCAATTCAAGCGCTGGTAAGAGACGGTGATGAAGTGGTGGTGTTCGACCCTGCCTATGATTCGTACCAGCCCGCGATTGAATTAGCAGGGGGACGCAGTGTACATGTTGCCTTACATGCGCCTGATTATCGGATTGATTGGCACGCGGTTGCAGAGGTCATGAGCGAAAAAACGCGCGCTATTATTATCAATACACCACACAACCCGAGTGGCAAAATACTTAAAGCTGACGACATTGCAGCACTGAAAGCCTTAGTTAAAGCACACGACTTATACGTGATAAGCGATGAAGTGTATGAACACATCACCTTTGATGGTGCTGCACATGTTAGTGCACTCACGGATACAGAATTATTTGAACGCAGCTTTGTTATTTCAAGCTTTGGGAAAACGTTCCACAGCACAGGCTGGAAAATGGGCTACTGTGTTGCCCCCGCTGAGCTGATGATAGAGTTTCGTAAGATTCATCAATACGTGACATTTTCAAGTTTTACCCCAGCACAACATGCTTTAGCAGATATGTTAGAACTGGAGCCTGAACATGTTGATGGGCTAGCGGATTTTTATCAACATAAGCGTGATTTGCTCAGTAACGCGTTACAAGATAGCCGTTTTACCCTTTTGCCCAGTGAAGGCACATATTTTTTATTGCTTGATTACAGTGATGTGTCAGACCTAAATGATGTGGAGTTTTGTCATTGGTTGGTAGAGCAAGCTGGCGTTGCAGCAGTACCGCTTAGTGTATTTTACAACAGCCCAAGTAATGATAAGGTCATACGAGTATGTTTTGCAAAAAATGATGACACGCTGTTGCGTGCCGCGGAGATTTTATGTCAGCTTTAACGCTTGCCCTTGTACAATCCTCACTTTATTGGCTAGATAAACAGGCAAATCTTGCGCATTTTTCTGAGCTGCTTGACGATTTAACTGAGCCGGCTGATTTAATCGTGTTACCCGAAACATTTGCGACAGGGTTTGCCATCAATCTTGACTGTAGTGAGCCTGAGCAAGGTGACGTTGTTAACTGGTTAAAAGCCACTGCAAAACAAAAAAATGCAGTCATCGCTGGGTCGGTATTAGTGTCTCACGGTGATAAGAAAGCAAATCGTTTCTACTGGGTGTGGCCAAATGGTGAGGTAAAGTTTTACGACAAGCGTCACTTATTTTGTTTAGGGAACGAAGGCCGCTATGTTGAGGCGGGTAAGCAGCGTGAAATTTTCAATATCAAAGGCTTTCGCATTTTACCGCAGGTGTGTTACGACCTACGCTTCCCTGTTTTTCAACGTAACTGCAATGACTATGACCTCATGGTGAATGTTGCAAACTGGCCTGCGGCACGTCGCCATGTTTGGGATACCTTATTAAAAGCGCGCGCAATGGAAAATGTCTGTTATGTGGTCGGTGTCAACCGTATTGGGCCAGATGGCAATGAGGTTGATCATAATGGCGGCACTGCAGTATACGATTTTAAAGGGGATACATTAGCAGCGCTCGATGATAACCAATCGGGTATCATAATTCAGCGCCTTGATATATCCGCATTAGAGGATTTTCGGCGTGCTTTTCCTGCGCATTTAGACGCGGATCAATTTCAGTTGTTCTAAGCCGCATCGCTAAAAATTTGTTAAACTCATGGTTGGTTTATTAACTACAAGCAATCATGAGTCGCAAAATTACCCCTGTTATTCTTGCTGGTGGCATAGGTTCACGCCTATGGCCGTTATCACGCAAGGCCATGCCTAAGCAATTTTTACCTTTGCTAAGTGATGAATCGCTACTGCAAAGCACCTTAAAGCGGGTAACTGGTTCGCAATTTAATGCACCGATATTAGTGTGTAATGAAGCGCATCGATTTATTGCCAAATCACAGGCATTAGACGTATCTAAAAATGTGACTCTTTTACTTGAACCTGAGGGCAAAAATACCGCGCCAGCTATTGCGTTAGCGGCTGAATATGCGCAGAAAAATGGTTTACTAGGCCCGTTATTGGTAATGCCTGCAGATCATTATATCTGTGACTTTGAAAAGCTACTTGCGCGATTAGATGATGCCGTAGCCTTGGCAGAGGCTCAGCAACTCGTTACGTTTGCAATTACCCCAACGGAGCCGCATACAGGGTATGGTTATATTCGCCAAGGCCCACCACTGCACCGTGATGGCTGTTACAAAGTCGCTGAATTTAAGGAAAAGCCAGTGCTTAAACTTGCTGAGCAATACATTGCCAGTGGTGAGTTTAGCTGGAATAGCGGTATGTTTTTATTTTTCGCTGATGTGTACTTATCTGAGTTAAAACGGTTTGCGCCAAAAATAGCCAGTAGTATCGCACAAGCAGCCTATTTTACTGAAGATCTCGGTTTTTTGAGACCCAACGCAGACATACTGAAAACATGCCCAAGTGACTCAATTGATTACGCTATTCTTGAGCGAAGTGAAAATGTCGCTATGCTTCCGGTTGATTTAACGTGGAGTGATGTGGGCAGCTTCTCAGCCCTTTCAAAAATTGCTAACAAAGATCAATTTGGTAATTATTTGGGCTCGCAGGGAGTGAGTATTGATAGTGAAAATAATTTGCTGATTAGTGAAGCTGATCACACGATTGCAGCTTTGGGAATTCGCAATAAGGCGATTATACATACCCACGATGCCACCCTCGTCGCAGATAAAAAAGCCCTTGATAAGTTGCCTGAATTACTTAAACAACTCGCGCAACGAGACAACGATAAATTGACGCACCATCAAGCCGTATTCAGACCTTGGGGCAATTACCGCACTTTGGTTGAGAGTGTTGGGTTTAAGGTTAAGAAAATTATTGTTAATTGTGGTGCGAAACTCTCAACTCAGCGTCATCATCACCGTGCCGAGCATTGGGTTGTGGTCTCGGGCATTGCCAGTGTACATGTGGGAGATGATAAGTTTGAACTCGGTGCCGACCAGTCTTGTTATATTGCCGCCCAGCAAATTCATAGCCTGGCCAATTGTCATGATGAGCCCCTCATTGTCATTGAAGTACAAACCGGGGCGATACTTGATGAAAGTGATATCGAACGGTTTGAAGATGAATATGGGAGAGAGTAATTGTTAAGCCTCAGAGGTCAGTCGTTAGTCGAATGAGCGGATGATTTAATTCTCGGCGTAATGAAACAAAAAGAGTATTACCATCCGTAAGGGCAGATTTACTTTGTTAATCTAAACTCATTAACCTAGCTCACTTCTCACATGGTTTAAGTACGCTTGCAAGCTTTCTTGCCAAAGTACTAGGGCATCGGTGAGTGATTCTTTTAAGGGCTTATTATCGAGTAACTTACGCTCGATCTTTTTCAGCTCTAAGCCGTAACGATTAAAGCCGAGCTGTAAGGCGGTACTTGCTTGGCGATGCAGTAGTTTAATACATTGATCTTTATCATCTTCAACAAGTTGTTGGCTTCGTATCAGTTTATTCCGCGCCGAGAGAACAAACTCATTATAAATAGAAGACACTTCATCTTCATTAAATGAGCTAATGAGTGCAGCAGCTGCTGTTTCGTCATATAAGGTGTCACGCAGCTCGACGGCAATGCTGGCAGCTTGATTTGTTTGCGAGTCGCTCAATGCTTGGCGCAGTTTTTGTTGTTTAATTGGCTTACCGACAATATCTTTAATCCCCAACGCTAAGTATTCTTTTATTTCATCGGGGCTTAGACTCGCAGTGAAAGCAAGTACTGGCGTGCGTTGATTTAAATGGTCGATATTTTTTAGTTTTTTTAATACTTCTTGACCTGTCAGGTCGGGTAAATTCATATCCAGTAGTACCACATCAAAATGATGTTTTTGCATCAGCTCAATTGCGCTGTTACCGTCTTTTGCGAGTTTTATTTTATGCTCGTCATCGGCCATAAATTCAATGGCAATTTTTTGATTTAAGTCGAGATCTTCCACTAACAAAACATCTAAGCCGGTCACATAATCTTTCGATTGATGACGTTGCTCAACAAGACTAAGTTCACCAATTGTGAGTGTGATATCAAAACTAAAAACACTGCCTTTGTTAAGCTCACTACTTATGTTGAGCTTACTACCGAGCTTTTCGAGAAGGCGACTTGTAATAGCAAGGCCAAGGCCTGTGCCACCTTTTTCTTTTCCTGCACTGCTTTGAACATAAGGTTCGGTTAGGTAAATGATTTCTTCATCTTCGATACCTGGGCCTGAATCAATCACACTGATCCGAACGACATGGTCTAGCTGCCCTTCATTGAGCAGTTTGACGTGGATTTTTACAGAGCCTTTATCAGTGAATTTAATTGCATTGCCAACAAGGTTAATAATTACTTGTCTAAGCTTTTGCTGGTCACAATAGTAACAAGCCTGTTCGGGTAAATCGTAAATCAGCTCAAATTTCAGGTGCTTTTGTTCTGCAAGCGGACTGAGTAATAAGCATAAGTTGTTTAACCATGTTTTAAATTCGACATCTTCTTCGTAGAGGGCTTCATCGCGCTGATCTAGGCTTGCATAGTCGAGCACTTTGTCGACCAGTAAGTTCAGTGACTCTGCTGAATTAATAATGGCTTCACAGTATGGTTTATCTCGCGGGTCGCTCGACTGATTCATGATCAGTTGAGCGCTTCCCAGTATGCCATTGAGGGGAGTGCGAATTTCATGACTAATGGTTGATAAGAATAAGCCGCGAATTTCAAGATCTTTATGTGCTTTTTCAGTAAGCTGGTTGAGGTGTTGCTCGCGGCGTTCATTACACAAAATTGCCATGCCTGTGGCATAAAACATCGGTGCAATCACCCCATTAATGAATAGGGTGATACTAAACCAATTTTCGGAAAGTAAATTAGCGGTGCTGACATCGCCCATCATCAGTGTTCTGCCTGTAAATATGGCAAGAATAATGGTTAATATTAAGATATAAACAATGCTGCCATTCGGGTAACTTTTGCGGCCATTGCGAATGAATAAGGCAAGTAGAAACAAGGCCTCAATAATGTGTTGTAAATCAGATACTAAAATCCGGTTTCTAAGCTCAGCATTGTCTGTCGCTAAATAGATCATGCTCAGTGCTAATACCCCGGTTATCCCTATAAATGCTCTAAACCCTATACACTTGGCATTTAAGAACTGACAAATAGCGAGTACATGAATAATAGAAGCACTGAATAATAAGGCGTTTGCAATGGTGATACTTGCAATATCATTGATATGACCGAGAAGTGCAAAACTCAGCACCGAAGTGAACATCACTAAAGGATAGAAAATATAGAGCAAGGTGCCCGGAATGCTTTTATTTGCTCGCCATGTCAAATAGTTAAGGAGTGTCATTACCGCCATCATGGCTGCACTTGTGTAGTATAAGGTGACTGAATCGAGCATGGCTTTTCCGAGGATTACGAACATCTTCGAGCATAAAGTCTATTTGGGTGTTTAGCAACTAGAAACAAAAACAGACGCATTGTGCGTCTGTTTTTTTAAAGAAGAGAGTTTAGCGTATTTCGTCTGGGATATTTTGTTGTGCCCACGATAAAAGCTCGATGCGATTTCGGCATTTCGTTTTTCTGAATGCACTATAAAGGTGCGTTTTAACAGTGTGTGGGCTGATACTTAAATCTTCAGCAATCTCTTTATTTTTCGAACCTTTGCTCATCAATGAGATGATGGCTTTTTCGCGTTTAGTTAGCTTAACAGGCTCGATATTACCGTCAGTTAGTTTGTGCAGGGCATCTTTATTAAATTGCAGCATGCGGTTTAAAGCATTGCACATTATTTCGCGGCGGTACCACAATTGATCTTCAAGCAATAAACGAATGCCTTTCATCAATACATCAGCGTTATCAGTCGTGTAAAAAACACCACGAATACCACTTAATAGTGCACGGTTAGCAATCTCTGGGTTTTCGTCAAGATTGAATAGTACAATATCGCACTTAATGCGTAGGTTAACTAGTTGTTCTTTTAATTTACCCCAGGCATCTGTGCTCGATGTTTCGATGAATAATAAGCGTGTACCTTCTGGCACTTCAGATATATCAGTCCCAGATGTAACAGTTAGACCTTGTGTTTTTAACAACGGCTCCAATACGTTAACACCAATCGTGTTAATTGGTTCTGGATCTAATAATAAAAAAGCTGAACTACTCATATTTATACACTCTTGAATAAAGTTGACTGATTCATCCTACCACGCAATCCACCCCTTTCGTATTAGAAATTTCTGAGTCTTATGCAGGAAAAGTACAGTTTGTGTCTATTTTGTTTCAAAAAATACAGTTAGTTAACGTAACTCAATATGTTAACTAACTGATATATATTCATAATAATCAATAATAGTATATTAGTTCGACTTTTTACAATTTTTTACATAGCAAAGTGCTAGATATTTTGTTTTTTCTTGTCCTGATAAGGAGGCCAACCCATTTCTTTACCAGCTAACATATGTAGATGTATATGGTACACGGTTTGACCGCCATGATCATTACAGTTCATAACCACACGAAAGCCGTCGTCACTAAAACCAAACTGCTTTGCAAGTTTTGCGGCTACGACATAAAGATGACCTACCAAAGGAGCATGTTCTTCACTGATATCATTTATGGTCGCAATGGGTGTTTTAGGAATGATCAAAACATGAAAGGGGGCTTGTGGGTTAATGTCTTTAAAGGCAAGTGACTGCTCATCTTCATAGATGATATCCGCAGGGATCTCACGATTAATAATTTTTGTAAAAATAGTCTCTTGGCTCATATTTACCTCTTTTAAAATTGGCTTAATTACCCGCTCACTAATGACAAACTTTATTTGCAGTGTCAAACTGAAACTGTCGCAAATGAACAACCAAGGAGTGATCATGCGTAAGTTAGTATTACTAAGCAGTGCGTTAATGCTATTCAATAGTATCAGTAGTTTAGCTGAGACAATCCACCTTCCTGAGGAATTTGTCCCTTTGCAAGTAGGTGACCGTCTTATTGAACAATCATTTTTTAGTCGTGTTGACGATGTTGAGCTTGCTCCTGGAACATATCAGTTAAAACTGAAGTACACAGATCTTTACGAACAAGGCTACGATGATCATCAAGTCGTTGAATCCGAACCATTTTGGGTTGAAGTGACGGTTGAACAAGGCAAAAACTATGATTTAGTGTTTAATCGTGCGAGTAATGCCGTTGCTGCTGAAGTGTTTGCTGAGTCACCGCAAGTGAGCCTAAAAGCCAAAGGCAGTGAACTGGCTATGCCTTTATCAATTGTGAATTACCGAGCGGCTTCGGCTCCTGTGCAGGCGGTTGCGGCGGCTCCCGTTGTTGCTGCAAAGAACAAACCGGCGACCGCGGCACCAGTCACCCTGCCTGCAAACGTGTCTGGTGGTCAGGCTGGATTGAAAAAAATGCCAAATGCAGCAGCCATGTTGGAATTTTGGTGGCAACAAGCTAGCCCAGAAGAGCGCCGAGCGTTTTTACAAAAAGTAAGTCAATAGTATTGAGAGTTAAAAAAGGCGCTGATATTCAGCGCCTTTTTACATTTAGAAGCGTCTTATTTTGAAAATAAGTCGTCAACGGTACCTTGTGCTAGCGGGTGATAACCCGGACGTGCTTTTAAGTACACATCGTGCGCCCAGTCTCTTTTGCCGTTTTTAATCAGTGCTTTATAAAGTGGCACTATTAATTTACGGCGGCCAATACCAGACAAGTGCTTGTCCAAAGCAGGGTAAATAGGCTGATAGCCATTGCCTACAGCCAGCATAAACCATGCAAATGCACGCTCAGCATTGGTTGATTGAGTTAAGTTGAATTGTTTATCAAGCTCAGTCATTTTCTCAATGCTTAAATCGCGAGGGAGGTTATTGAGGAAATGTAACCACTCATGCACTGTCCATTCAGCAGTCGGCAATTCTGCTGCATCGATCTCATTGTTTAACCATGTTTTTGTCACTGTATCGACTTTATCAAATGCATCAGATGTTGGGTTAGGAGCATCAGTTGGTAACCCTGGCTCAAAAATCCACTCGTTTACTTTATCCATGCTTACTACGCCTGGATACTTGTCGATAAGGTTTGCTTTTATGTAAGTAACAAATTGGGCTGTCGTGAGTGACTTAAATGCAAACTCGTCGAAATAACCTTTTACAAATGGGTCAAATTTATCGCGACCAAATTTATTCTCTAGGTAAATAAGAAACAGCTGCCCTTTAGTATAAGGCACTGAGCTGAATGCATCGTCAGGATCACGACCATTAAGCTTTAAGTTTAGGCGCGTGTCTGGAGCAGGAAGTGTTTTAAGTAAAGCACGTAGACCTGCTGCATCTAAAGCTTGCTCCATGATTGCGCGGTCACGACCAAAAACTTCTTCCATGATGCGGTTTTCAACATAAGAGGTAAAGCCTTCGTTTAACCATAAATCTTCCCATGTTGCGTTCGTCACTAAGTTACCCGACCATGAGTGTGCGAGTTCGTGAGCGATTAGGTTAACTAAGCTCTTATCGCCTGCAACAACGGTGGGGGTGATAAACGATAAACGTGGGTTCTCCATACCGCCAAATGGGAAGCTAGGTGGAAGCATTAATAAGTCATAACGCCCCCAAGCATATTCACCGTACATGGCGTTAGTTTTGTCGATCATTGCTTGTGTGTCGTTGAACTCAGCAACCGACGCATCTAAAATTGTTGGCTCAGCAAAAATACCTGTCTGCTTAGACATGGCTTTAAATTCTAAGTTACCAGCCCCTATCGCGATTAAGTATGGCGAAATAGGTTGTGGCATATCGAATAAGTAATCACCATCTTTGTACAACGCATCTTTATTGTCTGCACTCATGACTGCGCGAATATCTTTAGGTGTATGAATACGCGCAGAATACGTAACACGCATTGCCGGTGTGTCTTGCACAGGGATCCAACTACGCGCATGAATAGCTTGTGATTGGCTGTACATGAATGGGTGTGATTTACTGGCTGTCTGCTCAGGCGTTAACCATTGTAATCCCGAGGCTTCTGGGCGGCTATTGTAGTAAATACGAGCTTTAACCGCTTGGCTTTTAAATTTAATTGTTAATTTTGAGCCCTTTACGTCATCGCGTGCCGCAAGCGTGAAGTCGGCTTTGTGCCAGCCGCCTTTTTTATCTTGATACATAACTTTGTCGATATCTAAATCGCGAGTATCAAGTACCAGAGTTTTGCTGCTAGCATTGTGCCAATCTAGCGTATGCTCAACAAACCCTTCTAGTTGCTTGTCATCAAAATCAACATCTAAATCTAGTAATAGGTGAGTGGTTGTTACGTCATCTAAGTTTGCATAGGTGTGCTGGCTAATTGCGTCAGCAGTTGCTTGAGAGCATGCGCCTGCCATAGCAAGACTTAAAAATAATGGTTTAAACTTCATAATAACCTTGGAACACAAATGAAAAAAGAACCCGTTTTATAACATGATTAATACAGTGGGTTGAGTGATTTTTACAATCTGATGCGTATTTTGCGATGATAGGTTACACTAATGCGATTAGTTACCGGTAACCTTTGAGGCGTTTTGTGGCTCAGTCCCTGCAACCTTTTCATACCTTTTCATTGCCAAGCCATTGTCAGCATTTCCATCAAATAGATGACGTAGAGCAGCTCGTAAATACCGATTTCTCTGCACCGTTTTGTATTTTAGGCGAGGGTAGTAATACGGTATTTTTAACCGACTACCAAGGGACGGTAATCTATATGGCCACTAAAGGGATTGAAATTGAAGAGCTAAACGATCATTTCCTTTTACATGTTGCTGCAGGTGAAAATTGGCATCAATTAGTGAGTATGACGATTGCCAACGATATGCCTGGGCTTGAAAACTTAGCGCTGATCCCCGGTACGGTAGGTGCAGCCCCGGTGCAAAATATTGGTGCTTATGGTGTCGAGCTTGAAAAGTTTATTAGCTATGTAGAGTACTTCGATATTGCATCTGCGAGTATTAACCGTTTAAGCAAAGAACAGTGTCTGTTTGGCTACCGTGATTCGATATTCAAACATGCACTTAAAAATAAAGCAGTGATCACGAAAGTCGGGCTAACCTTACCCAAACAATGGCAGCCAATATTACATTATGGGCCACTGCAACAGCTACATAACCCGACTGCGCAACAGGTGTTTGAGCAGATTATTGCGACTCGAAATAGTAAGTTACCTAACCCAAGTGAACTTGCTAATGCAGGTAGCTTTTTTAAAAACCCTGTGATTAGCAATGAGCAACTCGCTGACTTATTAAAAAAATACCCAGATATGCCCCATTATTTTGTCGACGCACATCACCACAAAGTAGCTGCAGGTTGGTTAATTGAACAGGCTGGCTTAAAAGGTCACCGTATTGCGGGCGTTGAAGTACATCAGCAGCAAGCTTTGGTGTTAGTTAATCATGGCAACAGCACCGGCGATGACCTGATTGCCATGGTGAATTATGTGCAACAACACGTGTGGCAAAAATACCACATTGCTTTGCAACATGAAGTGCGCTTAATGAATGCCGATCACGAATGTCATATTCACTTGGAGTCACAAATATGAAGGCGCCAGATGGAAATAAACTCGCAATTTTAAATGCGCTCAATTCAGGTGGTTTTATTTCGGGTCAGCAATTAGGTGAGCAGCTAGGAATTAGCAGGGCCGCAGTTGGAAAACATATTCACTCGTTACAAGAAATGGGATTGGATATTTTTAAAGTGACAGGGAAAGGCTACCGCCTGAATAATAGTGCGGGGCTTTTGCATAGAAGTAAAATTAATGACTATTATACTGAGCTCGGTGGAAACACCGCATGCGTTGAAGTGCAGTCAATTATTGATTCGACCAATAGCGAGTTAATGCGCCGTATTCAGAGTGACACCCCATTAGACTCTGGCACTGTACTCGTTGCAGAAATGCAGCAAGCAGGACGAGGCAGACGAGGTCGGGTTTGGCAATCGCCATTTGGTGCAAACTTATATTTTAGCTACTTTTGGCGTCTAGACGATGGCTTACAAGCTGCAATGGGTGTGTCGATTGCTGTTGGACTTGCGGTATACGATACCTTAAAGGCACTTTATCAACTGGATGTGGAGTTAAAGTGGCCAAACGACATTTATTTAGACGGAAAAAAACTAGCGGGTGTGTTGGTTGAGCTTGATGGTCAACCTCAAGGACCATGTCAGTTGGTTATCGGCATAGGTATAAACGTGCATATGCCAGACAGTGTCAGCCAGCATATTGATCAAGCATGGACAGACTTGAGCCAACATGTAGAAGGCCTTGAGAAAAATAAACTCGTGGCGTATCTGTGCTTTTACCTTGAGCAACGTTTGGCGCAATACCGTCAAACAGGTTTAAATGACATGTATAAACAATGGAATCAGTTAAACGCATTTGCAGGTCAATGTGTGGAGCTGAATACAGGCCATCGAAGTTGGCGCGGTATATGTGAGGGGATTGATCACCAAGGCGGCGTTCGCATTCGCCAAGATGGTGAGGTTAAAAGTTATTACGGTGGTGAAATATCACTGCGTAAGGCTGAACTATGAGATTATTGGTCGATGTGGGTAATACGGCAATTAAGGCCGTACTTTTTGATAATGAGCGTTATCAAGCATGTGAGCTCAATAACATTCCATGGTCGCATGTTACAGACATGGTTTATGCGTGTGTGGGGAGCACAGAGCGACTTATGCCACTATTTGCGCAGGCACAACAACATGCAATTCCTTATTTCGAAGCTAAAGTAACTGCTGAGCTTGCAACATTAACCTGTGCTTATAAGCAGTATCAAAATTTGGGGATCGATCGCTGGCTTACTGTCATCGCTGCATACACTGAATACCCAGAGAAAGATTGTGTTATTGTTGATGCGGGGACAGCGACCACAATAGATGTATTGAATAAAGAGGGTCAGCACTTAGGTGGTTGGATTGTGCCTGGGCTCGATTTAATGACCCGCTCATTAACGCAAAATACTCAGCGCGTTTTTGACGATGAGCACACCCCTTTTGCCACCGATTTAGGGTGTAATACACCTAATGGTTTAAAAAATGGCGCGCTCGTTGCGACAATGGGGGCAATTGAGCAAGCTATTCAGCATGTTGATCAGCAAAATTGTTGTTTATTATTTGCCGGTGGCTATGGAAAATTACTTGCTGATCTATTTTCTGGCAGTCAATTTGATAGTGTCTTGGTTTTTAAAGGACTGAATTATTGGCGTGAATTAACAATAAAACAGTAAAAAACCGTGGATTTGCCTGAATTGTGAGCGTTTAACACATAAATTCACACTTTTTTTAATTTTATTGTTGCATCCCAATAAACCTTACCTTAGAATCTCGCCCCGTACTAAAGCAGTGCCGACTTAGCTCAGTTGGTAGAGCAACTGACTTGTAATCAGTAGGTCATCCGTTCAACTCGGATAGTCGGCACCACTTTCCTTTTACCGGAAGTGACTTAGTAAAGAATTTTCGTGGAGGGGTTCCCGAGCGGCCAAAGGGATCAGACTGTAAATCTGACGGCTCAGCCTTCGCTGGTTCGAATCCAGCTCCCTCCACCACTTTATTCTTGACGGTTAGAGGTAGTTTAAGAACAGTTTCCTATGCGGGCATCGTATAATGGCTATTACCTCAGCCTTCCAAGCTGATGATGCGGGTTCGATTCCCGCTGCCCGCTCCAGACTCTGGTGTTGCTGATATAGCTCAGTTGGTAGAGCGCACCCTTGGTAAGGGTGAGGTCGGCAGTTCAAATCTGCCTATCAGCACCAGTATCGAGAACTTATCTTATTATCTCCCTTTATCTGTCAGAAAAAACTATTTGAAATTTGAAAAAATTAAATTAATCTACCCTCGGTGGATTATTTTCATATGTAATCTAGATACACAAAACTGATAGGTTCCGTCATGGCAAAAGAAAAGTTTGAACGCGTAAAACCGCACGTAAACGTTGGTACAATCGGCCACGTTGACCACGGTAAAACTACCCTAACTGCAGCAATCACTAACGTACTTGCAAAAGTATACGGTGGTACAGCTAAAGACTTCGCATCAATCGATAACGCTCCAGAAGAGCGTGAGCGTGGTATCACAATCTCAACTTCACACGTTGAGTACGATACACCAACTCGTCACTACGCACACGTAGACTGTCCAGGACACGCCGATTATGTTAAAAACATGATCACTGGTGCTGCTCAAATGGA
>NZ_LYPI01000002.1:0-3471 GCF_001938575.1 Pseudoalteromonas sp. PAB 2.2 | reverse complement strand
ACTTTAATCCGCTTCGATAGCGTTTATGTTGGTCATTTTAAGTGTAACTTACGTACTATCGAGAGTTATCCGGCAATCAGTAACTATCTACGTGAGTTATATCAAGTTGAAGAGGTAAGTAAGACGGTTGATTTTTACCATATTAAACGTCATTACTATTACAGTCATACTATGATCAATCCAACTCAAGTCGTGCCAAAAGGGCCTGATATAGACTACGCTCGACCACACAACCGTGGTTAATAGACATTGATAACTAACAGTTTAATGACTTGATTAAACTGTTAGTTATAACTATCCATCACCTTGCGGATGGTGTCGATGCCAAACATTACCTTCTGAATAAATGATTCTGAGCTTTTCACTAAATTAAAATTAGGGTGTTGGGACCAAACAGCTTGTAGTTTGTCATCAAGTAATATGGCTTGTTGGTCAGACTCATTTCTTACTGGGTTATTAGAATGAATACTTTGTCCAGATTTAGCTGCAGTTTCAAAAAAGATCACTGCATCATATTGGTTAAGTTCGGTTTGTAGGTTGGTATTCAAGCATTGAAAAAATTCATCTTGCTCACCAGGCCAATAGGCTAGTCCATCTAAGCTACCACGATCGCAAAGCATTAAACGATCTGGATGCATGGTTCGCTGAATATGCTCTAAGGCGTTGTTTCCTAAAAGTTTGAACTATCTTGCCAGCCTGTGATCAGATCATCTATATCCTACTAGCCCGTGCAACAACAATGAGCAAAATCACAAACTGGTCTCACTATAATCAAGCCCTCGTTAACCGCGGTAATATTCGCTTCTGGTTTGACGAAAAAGCAACGCGTCATTGGTATAACGAATGTACTCACGGYGGGCGTGGCCGCTCTAATCATTTCTCTGATCTTGCTATTGAAACTTGCTTAACACTCAAAGCTGTCTTTGGCTTRTCGTTCAGGGCACTACAAGGGTTCACACAATCGGTATTATCTTTGATGAAGCTTCCGCTTGAAGCCCCAACCTACAGTTGTCTGTGTAAGCGCAGTGCTGAGTTGAATATTAAATTTCGCAGTAAAGTCCGCACCACTGGATTTGTAGATATTGTAGTTGATAGCACAGGACTTAAGGTGTTTGGCGAAGGTGAATGGCATGCACAGAAGCACCACGTAAAGGCAAGAAAAAAGTGGCGAAAACTGCACCTTGCGGTGGATGCCAACACGCATGATATTGTGGGGGCGCAAATGACGCTCAGTAACGTNACCGACGGCGAGACCCTCCAAGATTTGATAAGACCATTACGTCGGCGTATAGATAGAGTGAGCGCTGATGGTGCTTATGATAGCCGCCGCTGCTATGCAGAAATAACTGAAAAAGGCGCGATACCTGTTATCCCGCCGAGAGAGAATGCACGNCTGTGGACTGATAAGCATCCACGCAATGAGGCTGTCATGTTGTGCAATAAGTTAGGAATCGCACAATGGAAAAAGCTCAGTGGATATCATGTGCGCTCATTAGCAGAAACAGCGATGTACCGTTTTAAACAGTTGATGGGGGCTAAGCTAAATGCGCGTGATTACAATCGCCAACTGGTTGAAGCGATGATCAAAGTGAAGGCGCTAAATAAGATCAACACCCTTGGTCTGCCTAAATATCAGTAAGTTAAGTGAGTTTATTAGAGAGCTGCATTTGATCAACAAGGCCTATTATGACTGAAAATAATTTGATATTTTGTGGCTATAGTAANCGCGAATTCAACCCCGAAGTGCACCACTCGCTAAATTAGGCCGCATTGCGTAATTCGTTAAACACAACGACAGGCTGTTTGTAACCTAGGCACTTTCTAGGTCTGGCGTTTAGCGCACGTTCTATATCGGCCACCTGCTTATCCGTTACCGTTCTTAAATCCGTGCCTTTGCGTATGTACTGGCGCAGTAAACCGTTGAAGTTTTCATTCAATCCGCGNTCCCATGAGGAATACGGATTCGCAAAATAAATATCAGTGTTGAGCTTATCTGCAACTAGCTCGTGGTCACAGAACTCGCTGCCATTATCAGCGGTTATCGTATGCACATGACGGCGATATCGCCACAGCATGCCTATCATGGCTCTGCTTACGTCTGCCGCGCTCTTTGCTGGCACTTTACGTATTAAATAAAGCTTGCTTTGGCGTTCAACTAGGCTGACTATGGCACCCGTTCCATGCTTACCCAGTACGGTATCAGCTTCCCAGTCACCGAACCGTCTTTTCTTGTCAACAATCGCTGGGCGGTGCTCAATGCCCACTCGGTTCGGGATAATGACACGCTTCGCACGACGACCTTTGCGATATCGTCGATGGCCTTGTCGTAAGTGCCTAAACAACTTGCCGCCACTCAATTTATCCCGTTGCACATAACCGTAAATCCATGCATGACTCACTGAAAGCCCAATAATCCGGCCCACGCCTGCAATTTGCTCGGGACTCCACTTTTGTTTTAATCCGAACTCAACAAAGGTGATGGTCAGCTTAGATAGACACGACTTTGCGGCTTGAACGCGCCTTTTGAGTGTCTTTGCCTAGGCGACTTCGGGTAGATAGTGATTTTCCCGGATCCTATTTCGTCTGATTTCTCGGCTAATGGTGCTATGACTGACTTTCAGGCGTTTGCCTATCTCACGATAACTAAAGCCCTCGCGTAAGTAGGCTTCTATCTGGTATCTTTGTCCTGCGATCAACTGCTTGTAACTCATGGTAAATGCTTCTGTTTGTTTGGCGACGATAGAGTACCACCAACAGGCAGTTGATCTCTTCTCACCGTTTAACCATGAGTGGTGCACTTATTATCTGAATTCGGGACTCTTATTTAGAAGACTGTCTTTGGGCTGGATATCGATCCTAAAATAAACCGTGCTCATATCACTTAGATTGTGACTTCTCCACGGGTGCAGGCTAATGGCATCGGAACGGCAATGATGTCTTACGCTAAGAAAATGGCAAAGGACAGTGACATGAAAGTTATAGATATCGCCGCCAGTCATCTTTCAGCTCCTTTCTTCGAAAAATTTGGGGCAAAGACAATTAAAGAAATCACTGATGGTTGGGGCCTAGACATGCACAGGGTTGATATGGAATTACTACTATAACAATTCAATGACCGCTATTGGCCGATTAACTGACCTAGGTGTGGTGTGAGTTGGCTGTCCGTAGAACAGGCTGTCCGTAGAACGCTCATATCTCATCTTACAGTTTTGTTGATTAGGTTTAGACTTCACCTGACAGGCAGCTAAGAGCGAATAGCGGACATCAACGTTCACTTCAGCATTACCGAATACTGAACGGTTTTGAGCTAAAGTTTTTGCGCGGCACATGGAAAAGAACTGCGTAGAGTTTGGTGCCAGATGCAAGTCCATGCTAGGGATTTACTGCTGACTAGATAACTGATCCTAATTGTGATACACCTGCTTCAAGCCATGCTTGCCACCTGGGAACGGAGCCGCTGTGTCCATAAAG
>NZ_LYPI01000006.1:0-2621 GCF_001938575.1 Pseudoalteromonas sp. PAB 2.2 | reverse complement strand
GTGTAACCAAAGTCACCAATAAAGCGGCGGAAACTTAAATCAAAGTTGGTTGCAGTTTCTTGATCGATATCTTCAGGCTCAAAGTGTATTTCTCCGTCTTCGATATGATAACCAAGGCCTAACTCATATGTGCCAGTTGCAATGTGTACACCATTTGAAAGTAGTTCAGCACTAAGAGGCGCGCGCTCTGAACGAGATACGCTAAGCGCAACACTTTGGCCTTCTTGATATTGCCAGATTGCACCTGCAGAAAAACTTAGATTTGTGAAATCTTCGCTGTAATTGATGATTTCTGCTTCTTCGTCATCGTGACCTTCTTCCTCTTCGTGAGCGTGGTCATGATGGTGCTCTGCCATACTAACAGCCGAGTCAATTTGGTAATCCTCAATACGTGCGCCTAATTCAACGGTTACATCACCAAATTGACGCTCTTCAAGCATGAATAGTGCATTGGTTTTAGTTACACTTGCTGGTGTAAAGGCTTCTTCACCATCAGCATCGTAGTCTGATTCTGTGTAGTGGTAGCCAGCCATACCGTGCCAAAGGCCTAATTTATGTTCAACGGTTGCACGTGCTTCAGTGGTTTTGTTAGAAAACACAGTGCCAACTGCACCATCTTCAATTTCGGCATGTTTATAGTCTGTGTAACCCACACGTAGTGAGATATTTTCAATCCAGTTATCATGTAGCGCATAGCTCATGTAACCTTGCCAGCGATCTTGCTCTAATTGCGCGAAGACAGACTCTTCGTGTTCTTCTTCACCTTCGTGTTCATCATGATGCTCACCTTCTTCATGCTCTTCGTGATGATGGTGTTCATGGGCGGGAATACCGTAATCTGTTTCGATGCGACCATATGACACACCCAATGTTAGGTGGTCGCCAACATAACTCGTACCAAAATTAACATTTTGGCTATCGATAAAGGTGTTTTCTACACGGTTAGCGGTTTCGTGCTCTTCATGATCTTCACCCTCATGTTCG
Organism: Pseudoalteromonas sp. PAB 2.2; assembly: GCF_001938575.1. Lineage (NCBI taxonomy): Bacteria > Pseudomonadati > Pseudomonadota > Gammaproteobacteria > Alteromonadales > Pseudoalteromonadaceae > Pseudoalteromonas > Pseudoalteromonas sp. PAB 2.2. The sequence continues at coordinate 1,637 of NZ_LYPI01000006.1, read as the reverse complement.
TCATGCTCTTCAGGAAGCTCGAATGTTGGTGTTTTATAATCATGACCTTTGCGCTTTGTGCCATCAAAATGGAAGTTGAAACCTTCATTACCGGTTTCAAGTTTTGCGGCATAAGTATTGGTGTTTGATACTGTGTCATGGGTGTATTGCGCAGCGCCTGTTAAAGTGTCTATATTGTCGGTAGGAATACGATTATCAACAACATTTACCACACCACCTATCGCACCGGAGCCGTAAAGTAGGGTAGCAGGGCCTCGTAGCACTTCAATTTGTTCAGCGGCTAGGCTGTCATTTGATGTTGCGTGATCTGGGCCAATACGTGATGCATCACTGCTATCAAGGCCATTTTGAGTGATTTTCACACGCGGACCATCTAAGCCGCGAATGATTGGGCTTGATGAAACTGGACCAAAATAACTAGCATTCACACCAGGTAGGCCTTTTAGTGTTTCGCCTAAGGTCGGCTTAGCCTTATTTTTAAGATTATCACCAGCCAATACGTTAACAGGTGAAATCATTTCAAGGCTATTTTTATGAAGCGCAGAAGCATAGACAACAACTGTTTCTACAGATGTTGGCGTGAGAGTAATAACTAGATTTTGATTATCACCATTAATTTCAACACGTTTATCGATAAAATCATCTTTGCTGATGTGTAATTGGCCTTTGTTATCCACATCGATTTTAAACTGGCCTTGTTTATTGGTCACAACGCTTTGTGACTTACCATGAACGTGAACTTCAGCGTTACTGATAGGTTGCTGATTTTTATCTAATACTTGACCTGTGATCACAGCAGCCATTGTTGATTGAGAGAACAGCGCAGCGGCAACAGCACTAGAAAGAATTGAAATTTGCTTCATTATTACTACTTCTAAGTTTGTTGTTGAGTGTTGTGATATAATATAACACTGCAATTTTTTATCTGCAATAACGTTATACTATAACTTTTAACTAAGTCGCGAATTTTACACCGTAAACTATACTTAGAATGTTTCAGTTAGATGGACATGCGTTATGTATGATAAGAATCGTGTTTTTAAAGCCAATTTTACTATTGCAGATTTGCGCGAACAGCGAAATCACCAAGAGGTTTTCACCACGGCATGTGATAGGCAAGAAAGCTATGAACATTTTGTGTTAAAGCTTTTAAGCTACTGCTTATTTTCTCATAATAAAATGGCAACCATGAACGCACGGCTTAAAAGTAGTGAGCCAGATGTGTCAATTAAAGCCCTTGATGAGCATTATGAAATGTGGCTAGCAGTTGGAGAACCTGATTTTACAATATTGAGTAAAATTGCTAAACGTGTTGACGAACTATGGGTTGTAACTACGCTAAACAATGAGTGGTTACAAGAATATGAGCATCAATTAGAGCTGATAAGTAATAGCCATTTAATTGCCTTTGATGGAAACTTTATTGAGCAATTGGCGAGCCATTTGACTAAAAACTTACAGTGGGATGTAACGATAGATCAACAAACAGTGAGTGTCTCAGACAAAGAAAACTTCTACCAAACAAACGATCTTGTGTGGCATTAAAGCTCAATTTTTACCTTACCGTTGGGTTTACTACAACACAGCAACACTTCACCTGAGCGTACAAACGCTAGTGGTTCTTGGTTATAATTCAC
>NZ_LYPI01000005.1:2500-28543 GCF_001938575.1 Pseudoalteromonas sp. PAB 2.2 | reverse complement strand
GCGTTTTATGACAGCGTAACAGACAGAAGTTAGTATACTAAAGTAGATTTACGATTATCAGATTTCCGAATTTTATGTAGGGTGAACCGCAGCGCTTAATGCGAAATCAGTTCACCTTGCGCAAAGGACTCGTAAGCGCGATGCGCTTTGTCGAGAATCCTTTCCACGCATTTTGCTTGGTGACAATAGCGTTTTGGACCCACCTGACCCCATGCCGAACTCAGTAGTGAAACGAAACAGCGCCGATGATAGTGTGGCATTTGCCATGTGAAAGTAGGACATCGCCAGGCTCCTAATTAAAGAAACCCGTTGCAGCAATGCAGCGGGTTTTTTGTTGCCTGTAGAAAAATAAAACACCCAACCAAGACCCCCTACGACCTATATCCTAGTAGGCATAAGCGCAAGGTGAAGAGATGTAGGAGGCACTTTAGTGCCGAAAGTGTCTGATATGCCCTTCATACAACACCCCTGACATTCACGGCTAAAGCCGTTCCCACGCTTTATAATCAGATGTTTAATCACGATTCCCATGTTGTTTAATCATGACGACAAGAATGAAAGATTCCCTTAAATTGCTCACTTCGCTTCTGGTTCAAATAACTAGGCGTAGTAGGAGGCACTTTAGTGCCGAAAGTGTCTGATATGCCCTTCATACATAACCACTGACATTCACGGCTAAAGCCGTTCCTACACTTCTTAATAACGATGTTTAATCATGATGACAAGGTTGAAGGCTCTAAAATTGGCTACTTCACTTTACGCTAACCAAATTAGCGCGTAGGTGGCACTTTAGTGCCGAAAGTATCTGATTATGCCCTTCATACATAACCACTGACATTGACGGCTAAAGCCGTTCCTACGCTTCTTAATAACGATGATAGAAGCGCTAGGGGCTCTAAAATTGCTCATTTCACATCTGGATCAAACAATTAGGACGTAGGAGGCACTTGAGTGCCGAAAGTGTCTGATATGCTCTTCACACATAACCCCTAACATTCACGGCTAAAGCCGTTCCTACGCTTCTTAATCACGATGTTCAATCACGGTTCTAACGTTGTTTAATCATGATGACAGTAGTGGAGAATGAGGGTTCTCTTTAATCACTCATTTCACTTCTGGCTCAAATAATTAGAGCTTAGTAGGAGGCACTTTAGTGCCGAAAGTATCTGATTATGCCCTTCATACATAACCACTGACATTGACGGCTAAAGCCGTTCCTACGCTCTATAATCACGGTTCTAACGTTGTTTAATCATGATGACAAGATTGGAGGGCTCTAAAATGGGCTGCTTCACTTTACGCTAACCTAATTAGCGCGTAGTAGGAGGTACTTGAGTGCCGAAGTATCTGATTATGCCCTTCATATATAACCACAGACATTCACGGCTACGCTTGTTAATCACGATCTATTGATCAATGTAGGTGAGGAGTGCCGCCTCTAAAATGGATTACTTCAGCTCACGCTATCCGTCTCTCATTAATAACTAACAGCATCACATTGAGCTAGACGAATTACAGCGCAAATAAAAACGCCAGCATGATGCCGGCGTTTAGTATTTAGGAAGGCTTATAAATTAAGCTTTTGGACCTGCAGATTTGATTGCTTCCGAAACATCGTATTTCGCGAAGTTTTCAGTGAAGTCAGATGCAAGTTTGTTTGCATATTCTGCGTATTTTTCTTTGTCTTCCCATGTGTTGATTGGGTTAAGAAGCTTGCTATCAACACCCGGTACAGCAACAGGGACGTCTAGGTTTAATACGTCGATGTGTTGCGTTTCAACATCTGACAACTTACCTGAAACAATAGCGTCAACTACTGCACGTGTTGTTGGGATGTCAAAGCGTTTACCTGTACCGTAAGGACCACCAGTCCAACCTGTGTTTACTAGGAATACTTTAGCGCCAAATTCACGTACACGCTTCATAAGAAGCTCTGCGTATACACCTGCAGGACGAGGGAAGAAAGGCGCACCAAAACACGTTGAGAATGTTGATTCGATATCGCTAGTTGAACCGATTTCAGTTGAACCTACTTTTGCAGTGTAACCACTTAGGAAGTGATATGCTGCTGCTTCTTCTGTTAACACTGATACAGGTGGTAATACACCACTCACGTCGCATGTTAAGAAAACAACGGCTTTTGGCTCACCGGCACGGTTTTCAACTTTACGTTTTTCTACGTGCTCTAGTGGGTAAGCTGCACGGCTATTTTGAGTTAAACTTGTGTCATGGAAATCCGGTACGCGGTTTTCATCAAGTACTACGTTTTCTAAGATAGTACCAAAACGGATTGCATTCCAAATAACGGGCTCGTTCTTTTGTGAAAGGTCGATACATTTAGCGTAGCAACCGCCTTCGATATTAAATACGCTACCAGGCGCCCAACCATGCTCGTCATCACCGATAAGGAAACGTGTCGGATCCGCAGATAGTGTTGTTTTACCAGTGCCAGATAAACCGAAGAACAATGCTGTGTCACCTGCTTCACCTACGTTAGCTGAACAGTGCATTGGTAATACACCTTTCGCAGGTAATAGGAAGTTCTGTACAGAGAACATTGATTTTTTCATTTCACCGGCATAACGCATACCAGCCAATAGCACTTTGCGTTGTGCAAAGTTAATGATTACTGTGCCATCGCTATTTGTGCCATCACGTTCAGGGTCACAAACAAATGAAGGAACATTCATTACCTGCCACTGAGGTAAATCAGATGCATTATAAGTTTCAGGTTCGATAAACATGTTTTTGGCAAAAATGTGATGCCATGCAGTTTCTGTTGTTACAACGACTGGTAAATAGTGCTCAGGATCAGCGCCAACTTCTAGGTGAGAGATGAAGTGGTCGTTGCTTTGTACATGAGCTTCTACACGAGCCCATAACGCATCAAACTTGTCTGCATCGAATGGGCGGTTTACGTTACCCCATTGGATTTCGTTTTCAGTGCTTGGCTCTTGAACAATAAAACGGTCTTTTGGAGAACGGCCAGTACGACGACCAGTGTTAGCAACAAATGCACCATTAGCGGCTAAAGTCCCTTCGCCACGACGAATCGCGTGTTCGACTAGTTCAGCTGCAGTAAGATCGACAAAACGAGTAGCGTTTGCAGTCATGTTTATACCTAAATTGTGTGAGATTGAACGGGATAGCTCTGGGGTTCTTGTTTTCCCTTAAGCTGAAATAATAGTAACAGAAGGATTAGGGATATTCGAGTGTCTGAAGGGGTTAAAAACACATATATTTGGTAAAAAACATGAATAATTTCAATGATACCGGTGTCATAAAATGGGGCTTTTTCATGACACCGGTATCATAAAAATTAAGAAAAAAGCCGCAACAAATGCGGCTTTTAATATAATAATACTATTAAGTGGTCATTTAGTTAAAAATTGCTTTAATATCCTGCTCGTTAAAAACGTAATCTTTTAAGCAATAATGACAGCTAATTTTAACTTCACCTTTTTCTTTTACATCATCTAATAAAGCATCTTGACCAATATTGACTAATGCTGCAATTGTCTTGTCTCTGCTACAGCCACAACGGAAATTGATACTTTGTGGTTCGAACAATTGAGGGTTATCTTCATGATACAGACGAGTAAGAACAGTATTAGCATCAAGATTAAGTAACTCTTCATCTTTAATTGTATTACTGATTGCTTCAAGGTGAGTGAAGTCTTCTACTGACTTATCTTTATTTACCGGTAAAACTTGTAAGAATAAGCCGGCTGCTTTTGCTGAGCCAGCGGTGATTTCAGTCGCAAACCAAAGACGGGTTTTCAATTGTTCTGATTGCTCAAAATAGCTTTCGAGGCATTTATCTAAGGTGTCGTGTTCAAGCGGAACAATACCTTGATAACGCTCACCTTTTGTTGGCGTTATCGTGATAACCATATAACCGTTACCAATCAAGTCTTTAATAGTACTACCTTGAACTTCACCTTGCAGGCGAGCAATACCACGCATATTTTGCTTATCATCACCATTAATAACAGCATATTTCACAGGGCCATCACCTTGTAGCTGTACGGCAATTTCACCTTCAAACTTTAAGGTGGCTGTTAATAAGCAAGTTGCAACAAGCAACTCACCTAAGAGTGCCTGAACAGGAGCTGGGTAATTATGGTTGGCGATCATCTCTTGATAGGTGTTTTCAATTTGTACGAGTTCACCACGTACATCGAGTTGATCAAATATATAACGATGAAGTAAATCTTGTTGCATGTGTTACATTACCTAACTTGATTTCATTTTTAACAGTTCACGTCTTTGCTTTTTATCAGGCTTTCTATCAGGATGTGGAGCAAAGAAGCTGTTATTCTTTCTTGCGATTGCATTTGCTTCGCGCTTTTCAATACTTGCTTGAGTTTCTTGGTATAAGGTCTGTGCAATGGGGGCACTTTGACGTTTATCAAGGACCTTCACTATTGTCACTACCTTTTCGTCGACTCCTTGCAGCAGTTTTATGACTGCGCCCACCTCGACGATTTTACTGGGCTTTGTTCGTTGACCATTATAATGCACTTTACCGCCTTGCACCATGTCTCGCGCAACAGAGCGGGTTTTATAGAAACGGGCAGCCCATAACCATTTATCAAGGCGGACGTTTAATTCGTCTTGACTGTTTTTTGACTGCTGAGTGTTACCTTTTGACACAATTGTGCTCTTTTAAAGCTGCTAGAGTATAGGCAAAATTTACCATGAAACTTAATCATAAAGAAACAGTCAAAGTTTTTCCTTGCTACCCCTGTTAGTCGAAACGACCTTGTTTACAAAGTTTAATATACGTGTGCTTGTTGAATGAAAAATGAAAAGGTACTATAGGCCTGCTATAAAGCAGTAAATTAAAATAAGAAATAGAATATATGGATCAACACTTACAACAAGTTAGACAGTTTTTAAACGGCTTACCTCATGCCAAGCTAAGTGCATTAGTTGTGCTGTTAGTTGTTGTTTATATTGCCTTTTTATCCTCGAAGTTGTTCTGGTTGTTGTGGCCTGAACCTGATACAAAAGCACTGCCCGCAAGTCGAACAACGATGACTGCGAAACGCATCGAAACAGTCAATTCACGACAAATTCTTGAACAACATTTATTCGGTAAAGTGGTTGTTGAAGCTAAAAAACCTGCCGCAAAGCAAACGCAAGTTATTAACAATGCCCCTGAAACTCGTTTAAGTATTAATCTAACGGGTATCGTGGCTGTTAGCCAAAACGATCAAGCTGGTTTGGCTATAATAGAGTCTCAAGGAAAACAAGAAACGTATGTTGTTGATGATGTAATTCAAGGCACTCGAGCGAAGCTCGCACAAGTCTTACCTGATCGTGTTATTTTGGATGTAAGTGGTCGCTTTGAAACATTAATGCTTGATGGACTCGATTTTACAAAAACAGTTTCTATGCCTGTTTTGGCTGAGCAACAAGAGCCAGAATTAGAAGAAGGTCCTCAGGATATCGATGCGGACAATGAAATCAATGCGACTGAAGATCAAGAAGTCAAAGAAGCGATTATTGAAACGCGTGAAGAAGTATTAAACGACCCTGGTAAATTATTCGACTACATTCGTGTATCGCAAGCGATGGTCGACGGTGAACTGGTGGGTTATCGCTTAAGTCCAGGTAAAGACCCGGCATTATTTAAGCAGATGGGATTAATGAATAATGATTTAGCTATTGCGATTAATGGCTATCAATTAAATGATTTAAAACAGGCAATGTCAGCAATAAACGAATTACGTAATAGTACTGACGCAAGTATCACTATCGAGCGTGATGGTGAGCAAATTGATGTGCAATTTAGCCTGCAATAATTAGCTTTGGAGTTTTTATAGAATGGTTCACGCGCTACACCTCACAAAAATCAAAAAAGGGTTAGCTAAGTATGCAGCGCTTTTTTTATTAACAGGATTATCGCTCTCAGTTTCGGCTGTTGAGTATGCTGCAAACTTTAAAGGCACCGATATTAATGAGTTTATTAATATTGTGGGTAAAAATCTCAATAAAACAGTGATCATCGATCCGAACGTGCGCGGCAAAGTTAATGTGCGCAGTTATGAGTTAATGGATGAGAAGCTGTACTATCAATTTTTCTTAAATGTATTAGAAGTATACGGTTATTCAGCTGTTGAGATGGATAACGGCATTCTTAAAATTGAGAAAAGCTCTGACGCTAAAAAATCGAACGTCCCTTTAGTGACGGAAGATAACCAAGCCAGTGGCGATATGATGGTCACGCGCGTTGTGCGAGTTAAGAATGTTAGCGTACAAGAGTTAGGTCCGTTAGTTCGTCAGTTTAGCGATCAAAAAGACGGGGGGCATGTTGCTAACTTCAACGCCGCTAACGTAATGATGCTTACCGGCCACGCTGCCTCTGTAAATCGTTTAGTTGAAATCATCCGTTCAGTTGACCAAGCCGGTGATAAGCGAGTTGATATTGTTCAACTTAAGTTTGCTACAGCGGATGATGTTGTCTCTGTTGTTGACAATATTTATAAAGATAGTGGTAAAGGCAGCATCCCTGAATTTTTGATTCCGAAAGTGGTTGCCGATGGTCGTACTAACAGTGTGATTGTCAGTGGTGAGGCGCAGGCCCGTACGCGTGCTGTTGAGTTAATCAGCCGCTTAGACGGTGAACTTGAGAATCAAGGTAATACCAAGGTCATTTACTTAAATTATGCAAAAGCAGAAGATTTAGTAAAAGTATTGCAAGGTGTGAGTAAAACACTCGCTGAAGATGGCCAAGGTGGCGCAACGAAAGCTCGTTCACGCAGTCAGAACGAAACAAGTATAGAAGCGCACCCTGATTCAAACTCGTTGGTTATTACAGCCCAGCCAGATACGATGCGCTCACTTGAGCAAGTTATTGAGCGCTTAGATATTCGTCGCGCACAGGTGCTAGTTGAGGCAATTATTGTTGAGGTTCTTGAGGCCGATGGCATTAACTTTGGTTTGCAATGGATTTCAGAGCAAGGCGGAATGATGCAGTTTAACAACGGCACAACAGTGCCTGTTGGCTCATTGGCTGTTGCGGCAGAGCAAGCACGTGATAAAACGATTCAAGGGACGGTTGTTGGTACAGAAACAGGTAATGTTACAAATACCTCAGAGACACAGGAAGGTAACTTAGGGCCACTTGGTGCGTTACTCGGTGGTATTAATGGTCTTGCAATGGGTATTGTGAAAAATGACTGGGGTGCGATTATCCAAGCCGTTTCAACAGATACCAATTCAAATATTCTTGCAACGCCCTCTGTCACCACCATGGATAACGAAGAAGCGTCGATGATCGTTGGTCAAGAAGTACCAATTATCACTGGGTCACAAACGGGTTCAAATAATTCTAACCCATTCCAAACGGTTGAACGTCAAGAAGTGGGTGTGAAACTCAAAGTAACACCACAAATTAATGATGGCTCGGCGGTTCAGTTAACGATTGAGCAAGAAGTCTCTGGCGTAAGTGGTGCAACTTCAGTCGATATCTCAGTGAATAAGCGTGCGATTAAAACCACCGTTATGGCCGATGATGGTGGCATGGTCGTGTTAGGCGGTTTAATTGATGAAGACGTACAAGAAAGTGTCTCGAAAGTTCCATTGTTAGGTGACATTCCTATTTTAGGGCACTTATTCCGTTCAACCAGTACCAGTAAGCGCAAGCGTAACTTAATTGTATTTATTCGTCCGACGATTGTTCGTGATGGTATGAGCATGAATAAGTTAAGTCATTCAAAATATAACTTCATCCGTGGTGAGCAGCATAAACAAAAAGAAGATGGGATTGATTTAATGCCATTAACTGATATGCCAATCTTACCAGAATGGAATGATGCGTTGGTATTACCGCCAACGTATGAAGAATACCTGAAACAACAAAACGCAGATGATCGTAAAGATGACTGATGCAATTACAGAGATTAATGACGAGTTAGCGCAGAGTGCGTCTATTGACCATGATGAGCTCTTAACAAGTGATGATCTTGTTAGCTTGCCTGCAAAGCGCTTACCGTTTTCATATGCGCGTCGTGCTGGTGTCTTGCTAAGTAAAAATGGTGATAATTGGACTGTTTTTTATCGCGGCGAATTAGACGTAACGGCTTTACTTGAAGTACGTCGTATTGCGGGACGTGGTTTTTCACTCGAGCAGTTGCCAGACGACAAATTTGAGCTGTTACTTGAGGCTTCTTATCAGCGCGATAGTTCTGAAACACAGCAAATGATGGAAGATATTGGCAACGAAGTTGACTTATTTTCTTTAGCTGATGAACTACCGCAAACAGAAGACTTACTCGCAGGGGATGATGACGCACCTATTATTAAACTCATTAATGCCATGCTCAGTGAGGCAATTAAAGAGGGTGCTTCAGATATTCACATTGAAACCTTTGAGCAAGAGTTAGTAATTCGCTTTAGGGTAGACGGTGTCTTAAAAGAAGTTTTAAAACCAAATCGTAAACTTGCATCCTTACTCGTGTCACGTATTAAGGTTATGGCAAAGCTCGATATTGCAGAAAAGCGTATTCCACAAGATGGGCGTATAAGTTTACGTATTGCTGGACGTGCTGTTGATGTGCGTGTATCAACGATGCCATCAAGTTTTGGTGAGCGTGTTGTACTGCGTTTACTTGATAAAAATAACGCGCGCTTAAATCTTGAAGATTTGGGGATGACCGAGCGAAATCGCGAATTGTTCGCTGATCTCATCAGTAAGCCTCACGGTATTATTTTGGTAACTGGTCCCACAGGTTCTGGTAAAAGTACCACTTTGTATGCGGGTATGAGTCAAATAAACTCACGTGACCGTAATATTTTGACGGTTGAAGACCCGATTGAGTACGAAATACCGGGGATTGGTCAAACACAAGTAAACACCAAAGTAGATATGACCTTTGCGCGGGGATTGCGTGCAATTTTACGTCAAGACCCTGATGTCGTCATGGTGGGTGAGATCCGAGACCTTGAAACCGCACAAATCGGTGTGCAAGCTTCGTTAACGGGTCACTTAGTAATGTCGACTTTACATACCAATACCGCTGCGGGTGCGATTACCCGTATGGAAGATATGGGAGTAGAACCTTTCCTGTTGTCTTCTTCTTTGCTGGGTGTGTTATCACAACGTCTAGTGCGTACTTTATGCAATAGCTGTAAAGAAGGGCATGTCGCCGACGAGCGAGAGTGCCAGTTATTAGGTGTTAACCCTGCTGAGCCGCCGACGATTTACCGTGCTGTAGGCTGTGAAGAGTGTAACTTTAATGGTTATCGTGGCCGTACGGGGATTCATGAATTACTGGTTGTTGATGAGGCTATTCGTGAAATGATCCACAGCGGTAAAGGCGAACAAAGTGTTGAAAAGTACATTCGTACTCGTAGCCCAAGTATTCGTCAAGATGGCTGTAGCCGTGTGTTGGCGGGCCGTACAACCTTAGAAGAAGTCTTGCGTGTAACGCGTGAGGAAGGTTAATTATGGCTGCATTTGAGTACCGCGCCCTGGATGGTAAAGGTAAAGAGAAAAAAGGCATTCTTGAAGCCGATACGGTAAAGCAAATACGTCAAACATTACGTGACCAAGGCCTGATGCCTTTAGAGGTTGTCGCTGCCGCAGAGGGTGAAAAGCAAGTTAAAGGGGCTAAAAAGTCATTATTTAGCGGTTTTTTCAAACCAAAAATATCGACCTCAGATTTAGCGCTGATTACTCGTCAACTTGCCACCTTAATTCAGTCAGCATTACCTGTCGAAGGGGCGGTAATGGCCGTCGCTGAGCAATGTGAAAAACCGCGTTTAAAACGTATGCTCATGTCTGTACGCTCAAAAGTTGTTGAAGGCTACACACTCGCAGATGGTATGAGTGAGTTTCCGCATGTATTTGATGATTTATATCGTGCCATGGTGGCTGCCGGTGAAAAATCGGGCCACTTAGATCAAGTATTAAATCGTTTAGCTGATTACACGGAACAACGTCAGCATATGCGTAGTCAAATAACACAAGCGATGGTATATCCAATCATTCTTGTTGTGTTTGCTATCGCAATTGTTTCAGTGTTATTGGGCACGGTGGTTCCCAAAATATTAAAAACATTCGAAAAGTCAAAACAAGTACTTCCTTGGACGACAGAGTGGGTTATGGCAGCCAGTAACTTTGTACAAAATTATTGGTTTATTAGTTTAATAATTATCACTGCACTCTCAGTGGGAATTAAGCATGCACTCAAACGACCAAAAATTCGTTACTGGTTTGATGAAAAAGTACTTTACTTGCCTGGTATAGGTAAAGTCGCGAGAGGGGTGAATACCGCTCGATTCGCACGCACGTTAAGTATTTTATCTTCAAGCTCCGTTCCCTTACTCGAAGGTATGCGTATCTCTGGTGGGGTATTGGTTAATGAGAAAATGAAAAAATCGGTGCAAGATGCGGCCACCCGAGTCAGTGAAGGGGCGAGCCTTCGTGCTGCTTTACAACAAACGAAACTTTTTCCACCTATGATGCTGCACATGATCGCAAGTGGCGAAAAGTCAGGTGAACTTGAGCAAATGCTTGAGCGAGCAGCAAATAATCAAGATCGTGAGTTTGAAAGCATGGTCAACGTGTCTTTAAAACTTTTAGAGCCAGCGATGATTGCATCAATGGCGGTCATTGTCTTGTTTATTGTTATGGCAATACTGCAGCCAATTATGGCAATGAATAAGGCAGTAGGACTTTAAATTAGGGAACGGTAGAGCAACAGCCAGTAGCTGTCGCTTTATAATAAATTATTGAAGAAAATTAGAGGTATTTTTGTGAACAAACAGTCAGGTTTCTCATTATTAGAAGTCATGGTGGTACTGGTTATCATCGGTATGATTATGTCAATTGTGGCACCAAACATTATGGGCCAACAAGAAGAGGCAGCGATCGACAAAGCACACCTAGATATTCAACAAATTGAAGATGCGTTGAGCCTTTATAAGCTGAAGAATAAAGCCTATCCAACTACAGAACAGGGTCTAGAAGCGCTTGTTACTAAAACGAGCATCGAGCCGGTTCCAAAACGTTTTCCAGATGGTGGTTTTATTGAAAAGTTACCTGAAGATCCATGGGGCAATCCGTACCAACTAATTAGCCCAGGAGAAATTGGTAAAATTGATATTTTTTCAATGGGTCCAGATGGCGAAGCTGGCACCGATGATGACATCGGTAACTGGGATGAAGAAAAGCAATAATGCGTAAACTCAGCCAGATGTTTACCTTTTATACACATCAAGGCTTACTATTATGGTAAGCCTTAATCGTTTACGTTTGGCTGGGCGTGCTAAGCACGCAAAAGGTTTTAGCCTCATCGAAATATTAATGGTGCTTGTGGTGATAGGGTTTGTCACTAAAATGGTGGCCTACAGTTTTGATGGTGGTGCAGAAGAAAAATTAGAAAAACAAGCGCTCAGATTACACACCACGATTAATATGGCATCTGAATTTGCCATCTTAAATCAGGTCGAGTTAGGCTTTCATTTAGATCAAAATGTATTTGAATTTTTAGTGTTTGATGGTGAAAAGTGGGTCACCTTCGATCGTGAAAAATTGTTTGCGCCTATTAAAGTAGACGAAGATTTTAAATTAACCTTGAATCTCGAAGATTTGGCATGGGCACAAGATAACTTACTTGAGCAATCGAACTGGCGTGAATTGATGAGCGGCGGTGACGAAGATAGTTTATTAGAACTTAAAAAGTTAAAGATTCCACAGGTACTGATCCTTTCTTCAGGAGAAGTCAGTGCTTTTCAGTTAGTGTATGAGCTGAAAGAGGAGCGTGAACCGCAGTATTTTATCGAAGGCGAGTTCATGGCTCCTGTTAAACTTCGTATGGAGCCAGAGTAATGACTAAGTCAGCGGGTTTCACTTTACTTGAAGTCATGGTTGCTTTGGCTATTTGTGCCATGGCGGGTATTGCTGCAATGCAGGCAACGGGTGAACACATCAATCACTTGTCGACGATTGAAGAGCAAACATATGCATCATGGGTTGCTGAAAATGTCATAGTTGAGCAGCGAACAAAAGGTGATAAGTGGGCGGGCAAAAATGGCACTAAAGGCAGTGAGACATTGGCTGGTTATGAGTGGTATTGGCGTCAAGATGTCATTGCTACGGCAGATAAAAGCTTCGTGAAAGTCACTATTAATGTGTTTGCTGACGAAAAACTAGAATACCCCATTTATGAACTTGTTACTTATTTAAACAAAGGTGACAAGTAGTGAAGCAACGCGGGTTTACCTTACTTGAAGTTATCGTCGCAATGGGCATTTTAGCGTTTGTGGTGTTATCGACTCATCAAATCTTAGAATCAACCACCAAGGCTAAAGAAGCCTCAGATGAGACAATCGCAGAGCTCAATGGCTTTCAAACGGTATTTCGTCTTATGGACCAAGACTTTAGCCAAATGACGAAACGTCAAGTACGCAATGAGGCGGGAGACTTTCAAGAAGGTTACATTCTTGCTGGGCGTTATGTATTTGACAGTCAATATGATGGCATTGGTTTTGTGCGTGATGGGTGGATTAATCCAATAAACTTGCTGCCGCGCTCTGAGTTACAAGCTGTTGGTTATCGTGTTATCGATGATAACCTAGAGCGCATATACCGAGTATATGTTGATCAGCTCGATAATATGGAACCGCGTTCGCAAGTTATTCTAGAAGATATTGAAGATCTGAAGTTTGAATTTCTTGATGATAAAGACGAATGGCAAGAGCAGTGGCAAGTCGCTGCATTACCGAAGGCTGTTGCCGTGACCATTCAAAAAATAGAACAAGAGCCTATTCGCCGAGTCTTTTTAGTGCCCGGTGAAGGTGTAGTGAGTACTCAGCCATGATGATTAAACGTTCTCAAGGTGCCGCACTTGTTATTGTTTTATTTATTGTCGCATTAGCCGCTATGCTAGCGGTCGAAATGAGTGCAAACCTGATGGTGCAAGTGCAGCGTAGTACTAATATACAAAGTCATCAGCAAGCTAAGTGGTATGCTTTTGCTGCTGAAGAATTAGCGATTAAAGCGATTAAACAAACTAAAAAAGATGACCCTGATAAAATTCATCTAGGGCAAGTCTGGGCGCAGCAAGGTGGGGTTCCTTACCCTGTTGATAATGGCACGTTAAGTGGCACGATTACGGATTTGCAAGCGTGCTTGAACTTAAATGCTTTACGCACAAAACCTGTGCAACAAACCGGCTCGGCTAATAAAACGAACCCAGCGCACAAAGCATTGTTAGCTTTACTTGAGAATATTGAAGACTTACCCGCAGATGAGTCTGAAGAGGCAATGGCTGACAGCGTCTATGACTGGCTCGATGAAGACAGTATTACTTATCGCTCAGGTGCAGAAGAAGATGAGTACTTATCGCGTAAGTATCCCTACATGACTGCAAACAGCTTTTTTGCTTCAACATCAGAGTTGCGTTTAGTTAAAGGCTTCAATCCATTAGTGATGGAAAAAGTATTGCCCTTTGTGTGTGTGATACCAGACAGTGAACTTTTAGCGATTAATGTAAATACCTTGCCTAATGAAAGTGCCATTATTCTAAGCTCGCTTATTGATGGCCTCAGTTTATCAGGCGCAGAAAGTGTATTATCGTCTCGCCCTGAAGAGGGATTTGATGATATGAACGCATTTTTTGAACAAGTTAATCAACAAGGCGCACAAAACGTCGAAGCTGTTAAAGACTTGTTCACCATCAACAGTGATTATTTTAAACTACAAACGCAAGCTGAATTTGCAGAGTTGCGTTTTTCGATGACCACCTTACTCCATGCCAATAATGGTAAAGTAACGATACTGGCGCGAAAATTTGGAGGCGTACAGTGACAGAAATATTGTTGATCCGTGCGGGTCAAACATTACAAGATAGCCTTAGTTGGCTAATTTACTCACCGACAGAACAAGAAATAATTGCGAGCGGCGAAATCGCCAGTGCAGCACAATTAGGTGAGTTAACTGAAAAAGCACAAACCCGTGAAGTGGTTGCTCTTTTACCGAGTGATCAAATTCAGCTAAAAACAGTTGAATTGCCGACTAAATGGAGTCGTAAGTTAGAGCAGGCATTGCCCTATATGCTTGAAGAAGATATCGCGTGTGATGTCGACGACCTATTTATTGCGATTGCTGAGCCTACACTCATAGATGAAAAGCATGCGGTTAATATCGCCATGACCGATCGTGAGTGGTTTGAGCAGTGGCTTGCTACATTCAATGAGCATGATATTGAAGTATTTAAAGTGTTACCTGACGCATTATTACTTCCTCGAGTCGACAATGAAAATACCCTGCGTACCGTTGAACTCAATGGCCAATGGTTATGTAAATTAGGTCACTGGCATATTGCAGCTGTTGAAACAGACTGGCTAGATGGTTATTTGACCGCAATGGGCCACCCAGATGTTGCACATTTTAGTCCAGCCACCGGGTTCCCTGAATCAGTTAATCTTGAGGCAAAAACGGAGCTGTATGATTTACCGCTCGCTTTATTTGCGAAACAACTCCCTGAAATTAGTTTTAATCTACGCCAAGGTGTATATCAATTAAAGAAAAAGTCAGCCATTTGGTGGGGATACTGGCAAAAAGCCGCTATTGCCGCAGGGGTTGCATTGGTATGCAGTGTGGGGGTTAAGTCCCTTGAGTTATATAAACTAAATACTCAACTTGAGAAAACGAAGGCACAAGTTGTGACTAACTATCAGCGCGCTTTTCCTAATAAGAAAGTACGCCCACAGTTGATTCGTAGTCAAATTCGTAATGAACTCGCATTGCTCGATAGCGGAAGTACCGCTGGTTTCTTAGATTTGACTAATGACTTAGTGACTATTTTTAGTGAAGTAAAAGACTTCACGCCAGAAACTTTGCGTTATGACCAAGGCCGCAACGAGTTACGTATTCGTGCACGTGGTAAAGATTTCCAATCGTTTGGAAAAGTAAAAGCAATTTTAGAACAGCGAGGCTTAACGGTTGATCAAGGCTCACTAAATAATGATGGTGATTTTGTCGTCGGTGAAATTAAGTTGCGAGGTGCGGCATGAAAAACCAATTAATTAGTTACTGGCGTTCATTAAAAGAGCAAGAACAACAACTTGTTGTCGTCGCTGGGGTGATTTTTGTTATTTTTATCCTTGTGATGGGAATCTTTAGGCCGTTAAATGCGGCGATTGAAAAAGCAGAACAAGACACGATAAAACAACAAGAATTGCTGGCATGGGTTGATGAGAGCATTGTTAAGTTAAAGGCCAGTGGCAGTGCACGAGTAGCGAATGACCGCAGCTTAAGTCAAATTGTGAATAGCACGCGAAATCGTTATCAGATCACCATCAGTAAAATGCAACCGAATGATAATTCACTGCGTTTAACTATCGATTCTGTCGAGTTTAACAAGTTGGTTGAGTGGCTTGATGAATTAGTTAATTCACAAGGTGTACTGATTGAAAACTTAGACATTAGTAAAGACGATAAGTCTGGTTTTGTTCGTGTCAGTCGTTTGGTGCTAGAGAAGTAGACGATGAAAAGAATTATTTTATTAGTCACAGTATTTGTGATGTGTTTTTTGGTGTTTACGCTTATAAAAACACCCGCTGCAATTGCACTAGATTTAGCTGCACCGCATTTACCAAAACAATTGCAACTAGGCAAAGCCAGTGGTTCGCTTTGGGATGGTCGCATAATGCAGGTACGTTTTGATGGTGAGCAACTTAATAATGTACGGTGGAAGTTATCTGGCTGGTCATTGTTGACGGGCAAACTCGTTGGTACGGTGCGCTTTGGTGATCCGCGTGATAAAACAGATATTTCGGGCCATGCTGATTTTTCGTATGGGTTGTTCAATCAAGCTGTTGTGGTAAAAAATACCACACTACGTTTGAGCGTTGAGCGTGCGATGGCGCGCTTAAAACTGCCATTGCCAATTAGTGCACAAGGGCGTGTGATTGTTGATCTCGATGAGTTCAGCTCTGGTCAGCCGTATTGTGAAACGTTAATGGGTGAGATTGCCAGTCCCAATATCGATGTTCAAGGACTTAATGGCTGGTTTAGTGTTGGCCCACTGAGCGGCCGTCTTAGTTGTAAATCAGGCGATATAGCTGTCTTGGTTGACCCTGAAAATCGCTTAGGTCTTGAGGCCGATGCTGTACTAAAAGCCAATTTAGATTTTAAAGTGGCAGGGTATATAAAACCAGAAGCCAGTCTACCAAAAGAAGTGCATGACGCTGCGAAGTTTTTAGGGCGTCCAGATAGCGAAGGACGCTATCCACTTAATTTATAAACACGACTTTAATTGAAGGCATTATGCAAATTCCTGAGTTTTCAAAAGAGCAAAGCGCCTTATTAGCACGCTTTCTTGCTGAGCAAAAAGACGCGCTATCGTTAGCACAAACACACGGTTATTTATTTGCCGTTATTTGTGCGCCCGAGCCATTGGATGTTCATCAGTGGTTTGAGCAAGTTGTCCCTGGTTGTGATGGGCAAATGGATGAGCAGGTATTGTTTGCATTTATGGCGCTATATCAGCAAATCAGTGAACACGTATTTGAAACCGGATACAGCTTACCCGTAAGTTTGCAATTTAATTCTGCTCAGCAGCCGTACCTTGATATGCAAGAGTGTCAGCATTGGAGCCAAGGCTTTATGCTTGGGGCGCAGGGCTATATTGCTAAATTGTTAGCTGCGCCACAACTAGCAAGTGAATTAAAAGAAGCACTTGAGACAGCACAGCAAAGTTTGTGTTTCTTTATACTCGACTCAGCTGATATAGCATCGATTGCCAATCAGCATGGTTTAACCGAAGGGCTGTTATGTCAACAGCAGTATGAAGTGATGAATGAGTTTGCAGCAGGCTTTGCTGAGTTAATCGAAGCCGTTGCAGTAAATAGCCAGCTTTATAATGATGAAGGCTGGGGCTAAGCAAGCTCTAACACAATATCTGTGCAGCCTTTTGCACAACGAACAATGCCTTTGCCAGGCTGTTCAGTCTGTAGGTTTAAGGTAAGGACTCCTTTGCATGTTTCACAATGCATAGTCTGTCCTTTTGCCAACTTTTTTAGCATATTGCGCTGTTTAGCAAATGAATCGCTGGTTTTTTTATTAAGCGCAGAAAAATCCATTATTTATTTAACCTTTCTTCAAGTGCATCCGAAACAATATTACAAACACGTTCTAGGCGTTCACCATAGAAATATAAGTTAATATCTTTTTCACGACAATAATGTAAATGAAAGATTTGCAGTTTATCGTCATTCAAAAAAGCCTCTTCGACGTACTCACGCTCTGAATTCGATAAATTAAGCTGTGACTTAATCGTGTTCTTCGCCATATTCGCGGCGGGGCTGCGGTTAACTTGGCTAAAATCTGAAAGTACGTTCACCCCATCACCTAACAACCGTTCTCTGGGTTCTTTGATCAAAGGGTGATCAATCGTGAACAATGCTAAAATAATAAGTACTAAAATGATAAATTTTTTCATAGCACACAGAACTTTGATCTAAATAAAGAAGGAATTGGGACAAGTTTAATAAAATGGCTGATTTAAAAGCAAGAATATACGATGAAATAATTAAAAAGTTCATATTTTAGATCATTCCCTGAAATTTTTGAGAGATTGAGTATAATACTTTCGATAGGTTGGAAATTTCAGAAAACTCTGAACGAAATGAGATGCATTCTAATTTGTCGTATTGGCTTTATAACCTATTTAACTGCAAACATCAGTTTGAGTTTATTTCCTAGTGGCGTTGAGGAATTTTGATGGATAAACAAATTAAGGTTAAAAACATCCCAACGGAAGTAAAAATCCAAAAACCGGAAAACGCTTCCCATGATGATAGATTTAATCCTCGCAATCGAATTTATGTAAGAGCAGTAACAGGCTTGCATCAGCTGTTAAGGCGACGAATTGGTTTCGTTGGCATGCTTGCATTTATGCTTTTACCTTGGATTAACTTCCACGGACAGCAAGCTGTGCTGTTCGATTTAGTAGGCCAAAAGTTTAATATCTTCGGCCTCACTCTGTGGCCACAAGATTTAACCATTCTTGCGTTTATTCTTATGCTTGCAGCTTTTGCGCTGTTCCTCGTCACCACATTTTATGGCCGAGTCTGGTGTGGTTACACATGTCCGCAAACTGTATGGACATTTATTTTTATTTGGTTCGAAGAAAAGTTTGAAGGCACTGCAAACCAGCGTAAGAAGTTAGATCAACGCCCCATGGACTTTGATAAGTTTTGGCGTAAAACGGCAAAACACAGCAGCTGGTGGCTGTTTTCACTGTATACAGCGTTTACCTTTGTTGGCTACTTTACACCTATACGCCAGCTACTTCCGGATGTTTTTACTTTGGATGCCACAGCCTATTCTTATGGGTGTATCGCATTATTTGCTGTGTGTACATACGGCAATGCAGGGTGGATGCGTGAAATTATGTGTTTGCATATCTGTCCTTATTCGCGTTTTCAGTCGGCCATGTTTGATAAAGACACTTTTACAGTAAGTTATGATGAATCTCGTGGCGAAAGTCGTGGTCCTCGTTCACGTAAACAAGATCCGAAAGAGTTAGGACTCGGTGACTGTATCGATTGTAACTTATGCGTACAAGTGTGCCCGACAGGGATAGATATTCGCAACGGTTTGCAATATGAATGTATCAACTGTGGTGCCTGTATTGATGCTTGCGATGGTGTAATGGATAAAATGAATTACCCACGTGGGCTCATTTCATATACCACAGAGCGAAACTTAGAAACCCCTGAAAATAAAACGCATGCTTTGCGACCTAAATTGATTGGTTATCTTGTTATCCTTGTTGTGTTAACCGGGGCTCTCGTGGCAAATATTGCCATGCGTAAACCAATGGAGCTTGATATTATCCGCGACCGTAATCAGCTATACCGGGTTGACTTTAATGGCTTAGTTGAAAACACCTACACACTTAAAGTGATTAACAAAGCGCAATACGAGCAAACGTTTAATATTACAGTGGAAGGCTTAAATAACTTTGAATATATAGGCAAACAAACATTCACAGTGCCCTCAGGTGAATCTTATAACGTGCCCTTGTCATTAGTGGTTGATCCGTACGATTTGAAAAAGCCGATGACAAAATTCGAGTTTATACTTTCGGTGGAGGGGCAGCCTGAAATTCAGATTTCGCAGCCTAGTAACTTCTTTAAGGCGCAATAATTCAGTACACTGAGCAAATACAATAAAAAGCGGGGTTTTCCCGCTTTTTTTATATAATGGGACACTATGAGTAAATTTAGCTTTGTTGACCTCACACCCGATTCAATTTTAGACGCAGTTGAAAGTATTGGGATCTATGCTGAGTCAGGATTACTTGCTTTAAACAGCTATGAAAATCGCGTTTATCAGTTTAAAGCAGAAGACGGTTACCGATACGTTGTAAAATTCTATCGTCCTGAGCGTTGGAGCAAAGAACAAATATTAGAAGAGCATGCGTTTGCTTTTGAACTTGCTGATGCAGAAGTTCCCGTCGTTGCGCCCGTAGTAAAGGACGGGAAAAGCCTCTTTGAGCATGATGGCTATTTATTTGCCTTATTTCCCAGTGTGGGCGGGCGTATTTTCGAAGTTGATAACTTAGATCAACTCGATGTATTAGGCCGTTTAATTGGTCGTATGCATCAAGTTGCAAAAGCATCTTCATTTAATTATCGCCCAGTGATCAGTTGTGAAGAATACCTTCAGACAGCTAAAGTTCAGTTACAAGCAAGTAACTTGATGCCAACGTCATTAGAAAATGCTTTTTATACGATTTTGGATTTGGTTATTAAAGAAACCACAGCCCAATATAAAAATGTAGAGACAATTCGATTACATGGTGACTGCCATGCGGGCAATATTTTGTGGGCGGGTGATGCACTGATGTTTGTTGACCTCGATGACAGCAGACAAGGTCCTGCAATTCAAGACTTATGGATGATGCTCAGTGGCGATCGTAACAATCAACTGTTACAGTTAGACACCTTGGTAGCAGCGTATGAAGAGTTTTGTGATTTTGACCACAGCCAGCTGAAATTAATTGAGCCATTACGCGCGATGCGCATGGTGCATTACATGGGGTGGTTAGCAAAACGTTGGGATGATCCTGCATTCCCACGGAACTTTTCATGGTTCGCAGAAGACAAATACTGGGAGCAGCAAATACTCGCGTTAAAAGAACAGCTTGCAGCGCTACAAGAACCACCGTTAAAATTATTACCATAAATTTTTAAAAGATAAGTAAAGACGAGAAAACAATGTTCAAAAAATTAAAATTAAGTCTACTCATTCTATGTTTACCTTTTGCAGCACTGGCAGCTGACTTTGAAGCAGGTAATCAATACGAAGTACTAAACACTAAAAAGAGTGCTACACCACAAGTAACTGAGTTTTTCTCATTTTACTGTCCACACTGTTTTAAGTTTGAACCAGTGGCGAAAGCACTGGCCTCAACGCTGCCTGAAGGCACTGAGTTTGTTAAGAATCACGTTAACTTTTTAGGTGGTGTATCGAAACAAACACAAAGTAACCTAAGTTATGCTTACCTAATTGCAAAGCAACATGGTAAAGGTGAGCAAGTGGCCGACCAAATTTTTCATAGCATTCATATTCAACGTGCACCGCTGCAAAATATTAAAGACGTGAAAGCATTATTGGCGACAAATGGTATTAGCGGCGATGTGTTTGACTCTGAAATTGCTAGCATGCCTGTGATCAGTGCAGAAAAAGCGATGCAAGACAAACAGAATAAATACTCAGAGATGGGGGCGTTAACGGGTGTGCCGACTTTTATCGTGAATGATAAATATAAAATTAATATAAATACCATCAAGAGCCAAGAGCAGCTTGATGCGTTAGTAAAGTTTTTATTAGAACAATAATTTTTGGAGTGATTGAATAATGATCAAATTAGTTAAAGCTGCATTTGTGGCCGTGACGCTAGGTTTCGTTGCCACAGCGAGTGCGGCGCAATACGAAGAAGGTAAGCATTATGAAACAATTGATGCGCGAGCTTCTAAAAAGCCTGAAGTGACCGAGTTTTTTTCATTCTACTGTCCTCACTGTAATACCTTCGAGCCAATTGTTGCTGAGCTTAAGCCAATGCTTAAAGACGGCGTTAAATTTAAAAAGAATCACGTTAATTTTGTTGGTCCTCGTGATCCTGAGATCCAAACAGTGCTTGCGCAAGGTTATGCAACAGCAACAGTACTCCCAAATAGCGATGCGTTAGTTGGTGCAATTTTTGACCACATTCATGGTAAACGTGCGCGTATTAATGAGCTTGCAGATATGAAAGATATTTTCGTATCGCAAGGTGTAACTGCTGAAGATTTTGAAAAGTACTACAACAGTTTTTCAGTACGTACGATAGCAGCGAAAATGAAACGCGACCAAGAGTACTATCAACAAAAAGGAGCCTTAAAAGGCGTACCAACCTTTATTGTGAATGGTAAGTATCGTTTAATCTTAGGTGCAGACTCAGGTATTACCGATGCAAAAAGCATGGCTGAGCTAATTAATTACTTAGCAGCTAAGTAAGAGACTCGAAAATATTATTTAAAAGCTCCGCTCGCGGAGCTTTTTTGTTTGGTGAAGAAATGAAAAAACTTTTAGTGTCGAGTTGTTTACTAGGAAAGCCGGTACGCTATGACGGTCAATCACAAAACTTATTACATCCTGGATTAGAGTCACTGAAGCAGCAAGGGCGTATTGTGTCTTTTTGTCCTGAGGTTGCGGGTGGTCTACCTACACCAAGAGCGCCTGCTGAAATTAGCCAGGGTAGAGTATTAACACAGGATGCGCATGACGTCACCGCAGAGTTTAAAGCGGGTGCACAGCAAGCATTACGTGTATGCAAAGAACAAAGGATTCGGTTCGCACTACTCAAAGAGTCTAGTCCGTCATGTGGACGTAATTATATTTATGATGGAAGTCACACAGGGCAAAAGATTCGAGGAATGGGTTTAACTGCAAAGTTACTTAGTGACAATAATATACAGGTGTTCAGTGAACAACAATTGCCAGCGCTATTGGCTGCGCTGGCAAAAGTTTAAGTTATTTACGCTGTAAAAAGACGCCAGACTCAATATGATGTGTATAGGGGAATTGATCAAAAATCGCAAAACGTTTCACTTCGTGTGTTTTGCAAAGGTGATCAAGATCTCGTTCTAATGTCTCGGGATTACAAGAGATATAGATAATGTTGTCGTAGTTCGCCACCAAATCACAGGTAAGAGTATCCATCCCCGCTCGAGGAGGGTCGACTAAAATTGTTTGGCAGTTATAGCCGTTTAGATCAATACCGTCTAAACGTGAAAAAGTACGTTCGCCTTTCATGGCTTGTGTAAACTCTTCACTCGACATACGAATGATATCTAAATTATCGACTTTGTTTTGAGCAATATTGTACTGTGCAGAATAAACCGATGACTTTGAGATCTCAGTCGCAAGTACTCGGTTAAATGAACCGGCTAGTGCAATTGAAAAGTTACCATTACCACAATACAGCTCTAGCAAATCATTATTAAGGGGCTCACACAACGCTTGTGCCCATTCCAGCATTTTAATGTTCACTTTTGCGTTTGGTTGAGTAAAGCTATTTTCTACTTGCTGATAAATGAGTTCTTTACCATTTACGTTCAATCGTTCAACGACATAGTCGTTCCCAATCACTTCTTTTTGCTTACGTGCACGACCAATAAAGTCGATTTTAAACTGGCTGCTTAATTTTGCTTTAAGCTCTTTAATCGCAATTAGCCATTCATCGTTTAAAGGTTTGTGGTAAAGCAAACTAACAAGAATTTCACCACTTAAGCTAGAGAGGTAATCAATCTGGAATAACTTGCGGCGAAGTACCTCACACCCTTTTAAATTTTCAATCATCACCTGCATCACTTCGCCAACGAGTGGCGCGGCGGGATCAAATTCATCAACGCGAATTTTCTCTTTGCTTTGCTGATCAAACATAATGTGGAATAAATCGTCGCCCTCATGCCACACTCTAAACTCTGCACGTTGACGGTAGTGAATTGGATCAGAGCTGAACACTTCTAATGTGTTTACACCAAAGCGCCTAAACTGTGACGTGATGCGCTGCTCTTTCTCACTCAATTGTGCATCATATTGAGTTGTATCAATTTTTATAACCGCCATGGCTGATTACCTTTTATCTCTTAGCTATTTGTCGGCGCTATTGTAGGGAGCAGAGAGGATTTGTCTAGTTTTGTTATTTATTTTAGTGTCGTTTTTTTATACAAAAAACTTAAGTTATGCGATTTTTGGCCGATAATGAGGTAACCATAAAATGGAGTCGGATCATGAAAATTGGCAACCTAGGCTATATGCCTAATACAAATTTGAATAAATACAATGGTAAACAGTCTGTGCAGCAGCCTACCATTCAAAATCGTCAAGATAGCTATCAACAACGTGGCCGCGAACTGGCTGCAAAAGTACTCGACGATAAACTTGCACAAGCACTTGGTTTACCTAAAGCAGAAGAAAAGAAAGATAAACCCCTGTTTGATTTTGATGAGATCGTTAAAAATGTACTCAATTTTGTTGGTGGTGCGCTGCGTAAAGCAAAAGCAGATGGCGCTGATGATGAAAAGTTAAAAGGCATGTTAGGCGAGGCACGCAAAGGCGTACAAATGGGAATCGATGATGCCTATGATGAACTTAAAGAATCAGGCATCTTAAATGACGATATCGAAGAGGGTATCGAAAAATCGAAAGAAGGTATCTTTAAAGGTATTGATGAGCTTGAAGAAGACTTATTTAATCCTAAACCTAATGCCGTGACGGTTAGCCAAGCACAGTACGTGAGCTTAAGTAATAATGCCGAATATACATTTACCACAGCCGAAGGTGATGAAGTCAGTATTAGCTTTGCAGATGCATATGAGAGCAAGTCCGCTAGTAGCTACAGTAAAAACGGTGACAACGAAGCGTATGTCAGTGAATCGTCACAATCACGTGACTTATCTTTTTCTATGTCAGTGAATGGCGATCTTAATGAGCAAGAGCAGCAGGCCATTAACGAGTTGATGGAAGACTTACAAGGCGTTAGCGAAACATTTTTCTCAGGCTCACTCGATGAAGCCTTTGAACAAGCTAAAGAGCTTAACTTGAGTAATGAGCAGCTAGTCGGTTTTTCGATGGATTTGAAGCAAACCAAAACAGTTGCAGCTATAAAAGGGTACGAAGAATATAAACCAACGCCAGAGAAAGAAGTTGCAGAAAAGGTCGCCCCTTTTAACGATGACTTAAAAGAAGCCTTTAATAAAGCTGGTGATATTGGTTTGCAAAATCAACTTGCCGGAATATTGCAATGGTTAAATCAAGATAAAGAAGAAGTCAGTAAATTGGTTGATTATACCAAAGCGATGTTCGAGCAAATGAATACACTACGTTCAGCCAATGAACAGAACTAGTCTTCGCTTTCTTTTTAGATAGTCACATGGCAAACTGCTTGCCTTTCATGATCCGAGGTAAGTAGTTTGTCAGTCCATATAATGGTGTTTGATTCAGGTATTGGTGGGACAACTGTGCTTGAACAGATCCAAGCTTTGATCCCGAATGCAGATTATAGCTATTTTATGGATAATGCCTTTCTGCCTTATGGTGCGCAAACTTCGCAAACAATCATTCAACGCTTATTAGGGCTATTACACTTTATAGACACGCATGCGTTGCATGTTGATATATTAGTGATTGCCTGCAATACAGCATCGACATCTGCGTTAGACGTTATTCGACACTATACAAGTATTGAAGTTGTGGGGGTTGTGCCTGCTATAAAGCCAGCATGTGCCATAAGTAATACGAAGCACATTGGTTTACTTGCCACGCCCGCGACTACAAAAAGCAAATACACCGAGACGTTAATTTTGACACACAGTCAAGGTACAAAAGTGAGCTTGTACGCTTCGACTAAGCTGGTGGAAATTGCAGAAACACTGTTTCATAGTAAAAAACTACTCAAAGCCGAATTCAACGAAGCAATGGCTGAACTCGCTATTGCAGATGATATTGATGTATTAGTACTCGGATGCACACACTTTCCTTTATTAGCCCATGCAATAAATAACTATTACGACAAACGCGTTAAATTGATTGACTCAGGCCGTGCAATTGCAAATCGTGTCAGTAGTATTATTACAACGCAGCAATTAAATTTAGCAACAGACAAAAAAAAGCCGCTGCACTATTATGCAACGGCTCCGATTAGTCACCAGCAATTAAGCGTAGAGCTTGTTACGCTGATTGATCAGATTCCTCACGGAAACTATTAGACTCGTTCTCTTGTTTTTGTTTTGCTTCACGTACTTTTAAAGTACGTTGTTGGAACTCACTATCATTTAATTGATTAATTGCATTGTCAGCATCTGCCTCAGCCATTTCAACAAAACCAAAGCCACGACGTTTACCAGTGTTTTTATCTTTCAATAAACGAACGTTAAAGACTTTACCTTGTTCTTCAAATAAAGCGCGTACAACACCTTCATTCGCTCGGTAAGGAAGGTTGCCAACATAAAGTGTTTTTGTTTTTACTTCAGCCTCCTCACTTGCCGTTGATGAGAGTGCTGCAATAACTAAAGCACCAATTAATAAGCCTGCACCAAATAGCAACGCAGGGTCTAATGCTAAGCTCGAAAATGCAAACTTAACAATAACAAACCCTAATACAGCAAGAATAA
The DNA here is from genome assembly GCF_001938575.1 of Pseudoalteromonas sp. PAB 2.2. Lineage (NCBI taxonomy): Bacteria > Pseudomonadati > Pseudomonadota > Gammaproteobacteria > Alteromonadales > Pseudoalteromonadaceae > Pseudoalteromonas > Pseudoalteromonas sp. PAB 2.2. Next base: position 2,857 of record NZ_LYPI01000005.1, on the reverse strand, counting down.
CAGAGAAAAGAAAAGATTTTTGATCGGGTAATTTCATTTTTGATCTACCAATAAACAGGAAATAAACATTAATTTAACATTGTGAACTTGCTATCTTAACGCGTTAAATGAACATAGCAATGAAATTTGCATTAAATTATGAATATTGGCTTAAAAAACAGCCATAATTGCGACTGTTTTTGTTATTTTCGGTAATTTTAGTTCACTTTGTGAGCGAACGATAAAAAGATCGAAAAAAAGTGTTGATCTGTTTTTGGATCTCCCTATAATGCGACCCCACTGAGACGGGAGACAGCAACGAAAGACGCTGAGCAACGTAGCAGAGAGTTAAGTAAAACTTCGGTTTTAAATCTTCGA
>NZ_LYPI01000004.1:0-3477 GCF_001938575.1 Pseudoalteromonas sp. PAB 2.2 | reverse complement strand
AAATCTACTTTAGTATACTAACTTCTGTCTGTTACGCTGTCATAAAACGCGTTTGGCGTTGTATGGTTAAGCCTCACGGGTAATTAGTACAGGTTAGCTTAATGGCTCACACCACTTCCACATCCTGCCTATCAACGTTGTAGTCTTCAACGGCCCTTCAGAGACTTTAAAAGTCTAGTGAGAACTCATCTCGAGGCCTGCTTCGCGCTTAGATGCTTTCAGCGCTTATCAGTTCCGAACGTAGCTACCGGGCAATGCCATTGGCATGACAACCCGAACACCAGCGGTTCGTTCACTCCGGTCCTCTCGTACTAGGAGCAACCCCTCTCAATTCTCAAACGCCCACGGCAGATAGGGACCGAACTGTCTCACGACGTTCTAAACCCAGCTCGCGTACCACTTTAAATGGCGAACAGCCATACCCTTGGGACCGACTTCAGCCCCAGGATGTGATGAGCCGACATCGAGGTGCCAAACACCGCCGTCGATATGAACTCTTGGGCGGTATCAGCCTGTTATCCCCGGAGTACCTTTTATCCGTTGAGCGATGGCCCTTCCATTCAGAACCACCGGATCACTATGACCTACTTTCGTACCTGCTCGACGTGTCTGTCTCGCAGTTAAGCTGGCTTCTACCATTACACTAACCGTACGATGTCCGACCGTACTTAGCCAACCTTCGTGCTCCTCCGTTACTCTTTGGGAGGAGACCGCCCCAGTCAAACTACCCACCAGGCACTGTCCGTAACCCCGATYAGGGGCCAACGTTAGAACATCAAAACTACAAGGGTGGTATTTCAAGGACGGCTCCACAAAGACTAGCGTCTCTGCTTCAAAGCCTCCCACCTATCCTACACATGTAGGTTCAATGTTCAGTGCCAAGCTGTAGTAAAGGTTCACGGGGTCTTTCCGTCTAGCCGCGGGTACACAGCATCTTCACTGCGATTTCAATTTCACTGAGTCTCGGGTGGAGACAGCGTGGCCATGGTTACACCATTCGTGCAGGTCGGAACTTACCCGACAAGGAATTTCGCTACCTTAGGACCGTTATAGTTACGGCCGCCGTTTACCGGGGCTTCGATCAAGAGCTTCGTCCGAAAACTAACCCCATCAATTAACCTTCCGGCACCGGGCAGGTGTCACACCGTATACGTCATCTTGCGATTTTGCACAGTGCTGTGTTTTTAATAAACAGTCCCAGCCACCTGGTCACTGCGGCTCCCGTCCGCTTAGAGAGCAAGTCTCATCACCGATCGGAGCGTACCTTCTCCCGAAGTTACGGTACGATTTTGCCTAGTTCCTTCACCCGAGTTCTCTCAAGCGCCTTAGTATTCTCTACCTGACCACCTGTGTCGGTTTGGGGTACGATTCGGTATAATCTGAAGCTTAGAGGCTTTTCCTGGAAGTATGGCATCAACAACTTCACCACCTTAGTGGCTCGTCTCGTGTCTCAGTCTTAGGAGTCCGGATTTTCCTAAGTTCTCAACCTACTCACTTTCACATGGACAACCAACGCCATGCTTGTTTAGCCTGCTCCGTCCCCCCATCGCAATTATACCAAGTACGGGAATATTAACCCGTTTCCCATCGACTACGCCTTTCGGCCTCGCCTTAGGGGTCGACTTACCCTACCCTGATTAACATGGGATAGGAACCCTTGGTCTTCCGGCGTGCGGGTTTTTCACCCGCATTATCGTTACTCATGTCAGCATTCGCACTTCTGATACCTCCAGCATACCTCCCGGTACACCTTCAACGGCTTACAGAACGCTCCCCTACCACTCAAAATAAATTTTGAATCCGCAGCTTCGGTGCATAGTTTAGCCCCGTTACATCTTCCGCGCAGACCGACTCGACCAGTGAGCTATTACGCTTTCTTTAAAGGGTGGCTGCTTCTAAGCCAACCTCCTGGCTGTCTGGGCCTTTCCACATCGTTTCCCACTTAACTATGACTTTGGGACCTTAGCTGGCGGTCTGGGTTGTTTCCCTCTTCACGACGGACGTTAGCACCCGCCGTGTGTCTCCCGGATAGTACTTTACGGTATTCGGAGTTTGCAAAGGGTTGGTAAGTCGGGATGACCCCCTAGCCTTAACAGTGCTCTACCCCCGTAAGTATTCGTCCGAGGCTCTACCTAAATAGATTTCGGGGAGAACCAGCTATCTCCCGGTTTGATTAGCCTTTCACTCCTAGCCACAGGTCATCCCCTAACTTTTCAACGTTAGTGGGTTCGGTCCTCCAGTTGATGTTACTCAACCTTCAACCTGCCCATGGCTAGATCACCGGGTTTCGGGTCTATACCTTGCAACTCAACGCCCAGTTAAGACTCGGTTTCCCTACGGCTACCCTAATCGGTTAACCTCGCTACAAAATATAAGTCGCTGACCCATTATACAAAAGGTACGCAGTCACCCAACAAGTGGGCTCCTACTGCTTGTACGTACACGGTTTCAGGTTCTATTTCACTCCCCTCACAGGGGTTCTTTTCGCCTTTCCCTCACGGTACTGGTTCACTATCGGTCAGTTGGGAGTATTTAGCCTTAGATGATGGTCCACCTATATTCAGTCAAAGTTTCACGTGCTCCGACCTACTCGATTTCACTTAAGATGCATTTTCGTGTACGGGACTATCACCCTGTATCGTCATACTTTCCAGAATGTTTCACTAACACATAATAAGCTTAAGGGCTGGTCCGGTTTCGCTCGCCGCTACTTCCGGAATCTCGGTTGATTTCTGTTCCTACGGGTACTTAGATGTTTCAGTTCTCCGCGTTCGCCTCTTACACCTATGTATTCAGTGTAAGATACCTGCAAGCAGGTGGGTTTCCCCATTCGGAAATCCTAGTCTCAAGTGCTTTTTACTAGCTTGACTAGGCTTATCGCAAGTTAATACGTCCTTCATCGCCTCCAACTGCCAAGGCATCCACCGTGTACGCTTAGTCACTTAACCATACAACCCAAACGGGTCTTTGTTAGTGACAGCTGTTAACTTCGCCAGAAGTTAATTCATCAAATAATGATGAGAATACTAAAGTAGATACCGATTAATTTTTCAATTAATTGGCATATTTTTACTTTTGAAAACTCTTGATAAATAACAATNGTNATTTATCAGAATTTTATTATCAGCTTTCCAAATTTTTAAAGAGCATATTAATTAGTGAAGCCANRCGGCTTTACTAACTAACAATCATCTGTGTGGACACTACGAACAAATAAGTTCTAAATCGTATAAGGAGGTGATCCAGCCCCAGGTTCCCCTAGGGCTACCTTGTTACGACTTCACCCCAGTCATGAATCACTCCGTGGTGAACGTCCTCCCGAAGGTTAGACTATCCACTTCTGGAGCAACCCACTCCCATGGTGTGACGGGCGGTGTGTACAAGGCCCGGGAACGTATTCACCGCGTCATTCTGATACGCGATTACTAGCGATTCCGACTTCATGGAGTCGAGTTGCAGACTCCAATCCGGACTACC
>NZ_LYPI01000003.1:0-52892 GCF_001938575.1 Pseudoalteromonas sp. PAB 2.2 | reverse complement strand
GCACTGGTATAACCGAGTGACCAACTGTTTGCTGTCATCGTTTTTAACACTTCTACCTTAAATGCTTGAGAATAAGGTTTGTGAACAGACCTGAAGCTTTCAGCGCCATGAATTCGATAAATAGCGGTCCAATATCGGACCTGCCTATCTGTAACATTAAATCTGTTACTTACTGTCGAAGAGCTTTCAGACAAAGCGAGCTCTGCTATTTTGAGCTTAAAAGCTCGATGATGTTTGGACATAAAAAGACCCCCAGTAATTGGAATGTCCAACTATTGGGGGTCACTTCAAACAGGCGGTTTTTTTTGCTTAGTTAATCCTAAGATTAACCAAGTAGTTCACCAAGTTGTTGGCTTACTGCTTCAACAGCTTGTGTACCATCCAGTTTGTGGTACTGAGTGTTACCCGCTTTTGCTTCAGCTTGGTAATAGTCAACAAGTGGTTTAGTTTGGTCGTGGTAAATACCTAAACGTTTACGTACTGTTTCTTCAGTATCGTCATCACGAATAATAAGGTCTTCACCTGTGATATCGTCTTTACCATCTACTTTTGGTGGATTGTAAACAACATGATATACACGGCCAGAACCTGGGTGTACACGACGACCGCCCATGCGCTCAACGATGATTTCGTCAGCAACATCAAATTCAATAACATGGTCAACAACCACGCCATTTTCTTTCATTGCATCAGCTTGAGGAATAGTACGTGGGAAACCATCTAGCAAGAAACCTTTTTCACAATCAGGCTTTGCAATACGCTCTTTAACAAGACCAATAATGATTTCATCAGATACTAATTGACCTGCATCCATTACTTTTTTAGCTTCAAGACCAAGCGGTGTACCTTCTTTGATTGCTGCACGCAGCATATCGCCCGTAGAAATTTGTGGAATACCGTATTTGTCCATCAAAAACTGAGCTTGAGTACCTTTACCTGCACCCGGCGCGCCCAAAAGAATAATGCGCATATCATTGTCCTCTGTGTGATACTAATCTTTAATTATGGTCGATCAGTGGAGTTTTGTTTTTAGAGCCTGAATTCTTCCACAACTGAGGCTATACCTCAAGTAACTTATACCAATTGCCTATATTAGCGGCAATAAAAAAAGGAAGCTGGGCTTCCTTTTCTAATTCAAACTGTAAAAACGCTTACTTACTTAAATCTAGCATTAGTTTATTCAAGCGAGTCACAAAGCCTGCAGGGTCTTTTAAGGTACCGCGCTCTGCCAGTAATGCTTGGTCAAGTAAGACATGTGACCACTGAGTAAACTTGTCTTCATCTTGTTCAACATTTAAATGCTTCACAAGTTGGTGCTCTGGATTAAGCTCAAAAATTGGCTTTTGCTCAGGCACTGTTTGACCTACTGATTCCATTAGTTTTTGCATTTGCGAGCTCATGTCATGCTCATCAGCAACAACACAGGCAGGCGAGTCGGTTAAACGGTGCGTAAAGCGTACATCTTTAACACTATCACCTAGGGCTGTCTTAATACGTTCAACTAAGCCTGCCACTTCTTTTTCTGACTCTTCTTGCGCTTTTTTGGTTTCTTCATCATCCATGTTGCCAAGGTCTAAGTCACCACGAGTGATTGACTGGAATGATTTTTCGTTGAACTCTGTTAGGTAGCTCATCATCCACTCATCAACACGGTCACTTAGTAGTAACACTTCAATGCCTTTCTTACGGAAGATTTCTAAGTGTGGTGAATTTTTTGCCGCAGCAAATGAATCAGCAACCACGTAGTAAATCTTATCTTGTTCTGGCTTCATACGCTCAATGTATTGATCAAGCGATACATTTTGTGTGCTTTCGTCTGTGTGTGTTGAAGAGAAGCGCAGCAACTTAGCAATAACTTCTTTGTTTGCCATGTCTTCTGCTGGGCCTTCTTTTAACACTTGACCAAACTCGTTCCAGAACGTTTGATAATCTTCTTCACGGTTTTTAGCCATGCGCTCAAGCATTTTAAGGACACGCGATGTACACCCTTTACGGATTGCTTGTGTCACTTTGTTATCTTGTAAGATTTCACGCGATACGTTAAGTGGTAAGTCATTTGAATCAAGTAGACCTTTCACAAAACGCAGGTAGCTTGGCATAAATTGCTCAGCATCATCCATAATGAAAACGCGTTGCACATACAGTTTTAAACCTGTTTGACGGTCACGATTCCATAAATCGAATGGTGCTTTTTTCGGGATGTATAACAAGCTTGTGTATTCAGTTTTACCTTCAACCTTGTTATGCGCCCAGCTTAATGGCTCTTCCCAATCATGACCAATATGTTTATAGAATTCTTTGTATTCTTCGTCTGTTACTTCTGACTTGTCGCGAGTCCACAGTGCCGTTGCGCGGTTAATACCTTCCCATTCGCCTGGTTGTGCTGGGATTTTCTCGCCATCAGGACCTTCAGATTCTGGTACTTCTGCTTTGTACATTTCAACAGGAATTGAAATATGGTCAGAGTATTTAGTAACGATACTGCGTAAGCGATATTCATCAGCAAACTCTTTTTCGTCTTCACGTAAATGAAGAATAATTTCAGTACCACGGGTTGGCTTATCAATTTCTTGTAGCGTGTATTCGCCTTCACCAGCTGATTGCCATTCAATACCTTGGCTCTCACCTGCTTTACGGGTGCGTACCGTTACTTTATCCGCAACGATAAATGCTGAGTAAAAGCCTACACCGAATTGACCAATTAATTGTGAATCTTTGCTTTGGTCACCCGTTAAGTTTTGAAAAAACTCTGCCGTGCCTGATTTTGCAATCGTACCCAATGAGTTAATTACATCTTCACGGCTCATACCGATACCGTTATCAGTAATGGTTACTGTGTTTGCATCTTTATCGGCACTGATACGTACTTTTAAGTCGGCATCGTTTTCATATAAATCGCCATTTGAAAGCGCAAGGAAACGTAATTTATCTGCCGCATCTGACGCGTTTGATACGAGTTCACGTAGGAAAATCTCTTTATTAGAATAAAGAGAATGAATCATCAGGTTTAATAGTTGTTTGACTTCTGTTTGAAAGCCTAATGTTTCTTTTTGTGCTGCAGTCATTGTGTAAATCTCCAATTAACAAAGTGTCTTATCTGCACTATGACTCATATATGGGGCAGGCTTTAGGAACTTCAAGGCAAAAAATTAAATTTGCAGGTAAATTGGAGATAAAACACAAAAAAGCCTGCATATCATTCCTTTAAAACTAAAAATCCGCCAAGTCATAAACTAAGCGGATTTCCTCAACATGGAAAATACTATATCAGGATTGGTGGGTTGTAAATTTTAGTTGCTTTCACTGAGCAAATTATCCATTTTCTTCTTAAGATAATGCTCTAGTAGCTTTTGACCACCATCGAATAAAACTTTAAATGGTGCATCTTGAAAATTGTCCTTTAACTTGTTTAGTACTTCTTTATTATTTAGCGCTTTTGCAAAGTCGTGCCCTGCTTGGGATAGTCTTATATATAGATCGCTACAGATATAGGTATAGCTTTCCACGTCATACATTAAGGCGATCCCCATTTCAGAAAGCTTACCTGTCATTAAATTGCTTTTCGTTATCATATTATTTTCAATCAACAAAGAATAATGAAAAACAAATTTTTCGCTTACTGTGTCAGAATCTGAGAAACCTACACTATTAACTAATTCTTTTAGTTCAATAATTGCTGTATCTGCCTCTATAAAAACATCAAGTAATGCTTTCATATATTCTAAATTTATTTTCATAACATCATAGTTCCTAGATCTGTCCTAAAAAATCTAAATAGTAACCTTGTTGAACATCAACGCTGCGGTCAATTATTAGTAAGTTACCATAAAAATTCCGGCCCCCTCCATAGAACGGTCACTAGCAATTCCATAAGAGGTTGCATCTTTGTTCTTCTCGATTAAGCCAGCAACGCCATTTGGCAAATCTTTAAAGTTATTGGCTTTGTTGAAGCTACTTTCCATCATCGAATAACTCCTCTTTTATCGGGTCTGAAATATAGATTAGCTCAAAACTGTCATAGTTTGTGACGCTTCTGAGTTTTTCAAATAATGAGCTTGTTGGTGTGTGAAAATTTTCTTTCATACTCAGCAAACCGTTAATTTCATTTATCATCTCTATATTTTCTTTTTTTAATTCAACTGAGAAAGGGGTGGATTTAACCATGACAGCAAACTTCAGTTCGTTTAATCTGTCCTTGACCATACTTATTTTTTGATAGTATTTTTGTATTTCCTCATCATAAATAGGCTTCATATAGTTAAGAAAGTCCTCTATTTGTTCTTTAGAAGCATCATCAGGAGTACCTTCAAAATACCTTTTTCCTGCATCAGAAAGATTACAAAAATTATCAACCGTTACTTTATGCAGGCTTTTAATTGACTGAAGCTTAAATTCCATAGTGTGCACTTCATGAATTGTAAAATAAAATTCTGAGAGTGTTTGCAGTAATTCTTTTGCTGAATGGTGCTTACTTTGCTCAACCCAAGAATTGCCGGTAAGCCATGCAGCAATAAGAAGAAGGTTAGTGGTATAGGCTATTAACACAGTAAATACAGCAATTATTAAATCACTAAAACTCCCCCAGCTACCTCCCTTAACAAGATAGCCATATGAAAGAACCAGAACAAAAATTAGAGCCACATAAGCAAGAGTGGTTCTTTTAAACCAAGTGCCAAATTCTTCCATTGTTTTAGGTTTGTTTTTATCCATAAGCAAACTAGCTTCCATTTATACTAATGAGATTTGTTTTATAAAATTATCAATTTCTTTCAAATATCTTACATCATTTCAGCTGCTTGACTATTACTATAGGCGCCATTAAGTTATTGATTTTATTTTTCTGAAGGTTATTCTACTTTTAATTCAATTACATCTAAATACAGCATTTATTGATGGATTTTTTCTATCAATATTTGATTAATCTGGTATTTAACTATAATCAAATATCTTATAGATGTTATTTGGCAGTACTTAAGTGATAACCAACACTCACTGTAGCTTTTGATTTAGGATAAAACACAAAAAAGCCTGCATTAAGCAGGCTTTTGATACCGTTTTGGGTATTAGTTTTGATTTACTGCGCGTCGCCCGCTAAAGGCATGCATTAGGGTCATGCCATCAAGCAAGTCAAGCTCACCACCAACTGGCACACCGTGAGCAATGCGTGAAGCATTCACTTGGTATTTGTGACAAAGCTCTGCAATATAATGGGCTGTGGTTTCACCTTCAACACTTGGGTTGGTTGCGAGGATCACCTCATTAATGCCGCCGTTTTGCAGTTTACTTTCTAGGATATCAAGGCCGATTTCTTTGGGGCCTATGCCATCAATTGGTGACAAGTGACCCATTAAAACGAAGTAAAGCCCTTGATATTGTCCGGTTTGTTCAATAGCAAGTACATCGGTTGGCGATTCAACCACACACAATAAACCACTATCTTGGCGTTTAACACTTGAACAAATATCGCACACAGGCTGCTCTGTGAAGGTACGACAAGACTGACAGTGCCCTACTTCATCCATTGCTTTTGTGAGTGCGTGGCCAAGTTGTTTACCCCCTTGGCGGTCGCGTTCAAGTAAATGAAAAGCAATACGCTGTGCTGACTTCGGGCCAATACCCGGTTGGCAGCGCAGTGCTTCAATTAACTGTGTTAAACTAGGCGATAGTTGCATAAATGTTCACTTAGAATGGCATTTTCATACCTGGTGGTAATTGCATACCGCCAGTTACTTTGCTCATGCGCTCTTGTGTTTCTTCGGCAACACGGCGTACAGCGTCATTACATGCTGCTGCAAGTAAATCTTCGATCATATCTTTGTCGTCTTCCATTAGGCTTTCGTCAAGCTCTACACGACGTACATTGTGGTTACCTAGCATCGTTACTTTAACTAGGCCTGCACCTGCTTCACCTACAACTTCTAGGTTTGCGATTTCTTCTTGGGCTTTTTGCATGCGCTCTTGCATTTGCTGCGCTTGCTTCATCATGTTACCCATTCCACCTTTAAACATAACTGTCTCTCTTTCTAAACTACTTTAATTGGCATGAAGATAAGGGCTATTGTGTGTAATTACAATGCCTGAATACTGTTTTCGTCGATTATTGCGCTAAATAATTGTTGAAATTGCACAATGTTCTCATCGCTATTTATTACATCTATTGCTTGTTGATGACGGCCTGCATCAATCTTTTGCTGAATCAAATAAGGCGAATCTATCACCCCATCTGCAAAGTCGATATTGAGCTCTACATTATGGCCATAAATCTCGCTTAACGCTGCGTTGAGCTTTTGTCTTAGTACGGCGCTGTCGAGGTGACGTTGTGAAGAGTCGACTTCAATATGAAGCTGACGATCATTCTTTGTGAAAATAGAATGTAGCGCAAATTGACGCATACGCCCACCTAGTCCCATACGTTTTATTAAATAAGCCCATTCATCTTGTTCGTGTGCAAATTTAATACTGCTGATCGGGCTTTCAAAATCATCAGGAACAGGAATACTAGGCTCTTCTGCTACAGGCTCCGGTGCTTTTTGTGGATTAATCTGCTCAAGCAACTCAGGGGCTAAATTTTCTGTTATGGTTTGATGCTTTGCTTTAAAGTCGACTTTTTTTACTTTATGACTGCTCTCCCCCGTCGGCTGGGGGCTTGGCTTTTTTACATCAGCAGCCACTGTTTGCTGCTGAGGTTGAAAATTCGTTGATGCTGAACCATGTTGCGTTGGCTCATGTACTGTCGATTCCGCGGGCTCTGGCTTTATGTCAGTTTGACTTGCAGCACCGCTTAAACGCCCTGCACCAGAAATATTACGATCTTTTAAAATACGTGCAATTGCCGATTGAGCCAAGCTTTGCTGCTGTTGTAATTGCACAGGCGCTGTTTGCTCTGCCTGCGGCAGTGGTTGCACATCTGGCTCGTTAGCAATAAAACCCTGATCATAAGCGCTACTCATCACATCATCATATTGCGCTGCAAGCGATGAGTCCATTTGAGCATCGTAATCATCATAGTATTCTGTCGCTGGCATATCAGGCGTATCGGTACTATTTTGTTGATACAAAGAAGCCGCTGACTGTTTATCAGAACTCCCTGACGTATCAAAAGATTGACTAGGTTGTTGTGACTGCTCAGCTGTATTATCGACTTTTTGTTCAGGTTTTAGGTCAATCTGTGGTGCTGCCGCTTGTGTAACCGTAGGCTCGGCTTTTATTGGCTGTGGCTGCAAAGGTGCTTGGTTTACTGCCGTAGACGTTTGCTCGGATGCTGCTTGTTCACGCTGAGCTGATGATTTTTTTAAGATATCACGTAGTGCACCTGCACCACTTGGTTTCACCTGCTGTTGACTATTTGTCGGTGTTTGGCTTTGCGCAAATTGTGTCGGTTGGAATGCCAACAAACGCAACATGATCATTTCAAACCCTAGTTTTGCATCCGGTGCCCATTGCAAATCTTTTTTACCATTTAACAGCAACTGGTAATACACTTGCATTTGTTGAGCATCGGTTGTTTGTGCAACCTGCTCAATAAAGTCTCGGTTAGTCTCATCAAGTGCAGCGGCACTGGGGACTAATTGCACAAGCTGAATAAGGTGAGTAAGTGCAATTAAATCATCCAATAAGGCGACAAAATTTGGGTTTCGACTGACAACCGCTTTCACTTCGGCCAGAAGTGCATCACCATCTTGGCATAAAACGGCTGCTAACATGGTTTGACTGTAATGTGTATCCATCAAACCAAGCATGGTTTGAACAGCTTGATGATTAATATTACCGTTTGTCTGAGCAATAGCCTGATCGGTTAAGCTTAAGGCGTCTCGCATACTGCCATCGGCGGCTTTAGCAAGGATAGACAACGATTTATCATCAAAGCTTAATTGTTCTTGATTAAGAACATGAGCAAGTTGATCATGAATTTCTGATTGTGATAACGCGTTTAAATTAAACTGTAAACAGCGCGATAGAATTGTCACTGGCAGTTTTTGTGGATCGGTCGTGGCTAATAAAAATTTCACATGCTCTGGCGGCTCTTCCAATGTTTTAAGTAGCGCATTGAAACTGTGCTTTGAAAGCATGTGAACTTCATCGATAAGGTAAACCTTATAACGACCTCGCGTTGGTGCATATTGCACGTTATCAAGGATTTCACGGGTGTCTTCTACCTTGGTACGCGATGCCGCATCGATTTCTAATAAATCAATATAGCGACCCGCTTCAATGTCGGTACAGCTTGAGCATTGACCACAAGGTTCTGCAGAAATCCCTTTATCGCAGTTTAGACTTTTAGCAAATATACGTGCGATGGTTGTTTTACCCACCCCACGGGTTCCAGTAAAGAGATAAGCATGATGAAGTCTGTTTTGTGTTAATGCATTCACTAACGCTTGCTTAACATGAGACTGTCCCACTAACTCGTGAAAGGTTTGTGGTCGCCATTTCCTTGCTAGAACCTGATAACTCATTAATTATTCGCCTTCGAATTCAACCAACTTTAGAATTTTAATGCCCATTTGTGCAACACGCTGCTCTCCACCAAGCTCTGGTAATGAAACAACGAAAGCAGCATCGGTTGCATGACCACCTAATTTAGCAACAAGTTTAGCCGTTGCTTCAATTGTGCCGCCTGTCGCGAGTAGGTCATCTACTAATAACACTTTATCACCTGCAACGATAGCATCAGTATGAAGTTCAAGTGTATCTTCACCATACTCTAATTGGTAATTTTGCGAAATGACTTCACGCGGAAGCTTGCCTGGTTTACGCACAGGAATAAACGGAATACCCAGCGCATAAGATAGGGGTGCACCAAAAATAAAGCCACGTGATTCGGTACCAATGATTTTAGTAAATCCTTGATCTTTGTACGCAGCAATAAAGCTATCAATTGTTGCTTTAAAAGCGTCTGCGTTTGCCATTAAGGTTGTTACGTCACGAAACATAATACCTGGCTTAGGGTAATCAGCGATAGTTGCAATGCTCTGTTTAATGAGCGCTGAAGTTGCTTGAGTCATAATTTATACTGCTCAATAGTTAATATAACAAAGCTTGCGAGTATAACATCGCCTTATTTAAAAGTCGGTAGCAAGTTTTGAAATAAGCACAAAAAAGGCTGCATAATGCAGCCTGATGTCTTAAATTTGCATACGCATATTAAGATAAAGCGGTGATCCAGCCTAGGATAGCGTTAAGGCAACCAATACCAGCAAACACTGCTAGGAACGCAATAAAATACGTTGCGTTGAACGGATCTTTAAAGTCTTTATCATTCGACATAATTACTACCTTTCTATTAAGCACGATAAAACAAAGCGCACATAATAGTCGAAGTGCTTACATCAATAAAGCGTTTATGCTGTTTTTTAAGGTGCTCGCTGAGTGACAATGACGCCTCGTTCAGCCATTGAACTCAGTGTACTTAATGCTCCTTGATACAGCTGTTCTAATGTAAATTGTGGAGCATGTTTTGCAACCTGCTGACATACCTCAGCTAAATCAATACCGGGTTGTGATTCGATAATACTTAACAATAAAGCGGTCATTGCATTTGTTGAGAGAAATTGTACCTCATCGTTGTTATCGCGATACACAACAAAATAATAGGGTTCGCTGGCAGGCACTGTAGGTTGATGATCCTGACTGATTGTATGTACTGGGTAAAGATAACTTAAATTACGTGCCAAACTGGTTAAATATAAACCTGCACGCGCAACTTGGTTAGCTTCTAAATTTATTTCATGACTACCTTGATGTGACACCGATACATCGAGTTCAACCCATTCATAATGGGCTAATTCGAGCATAAATGGCGGATCGTTTTTTTGCTTTGTGTAGCTGCCAACAAGAAACTGTAAAAACTCTCCTGCAATGTCTAAAAAAAACGGGGAACTGCAATCATGTTTACTAAAAAACTGCCGCACTCTTTGTTGCCAATCATCTTCTTTATACAAACTTTTTAAAACAGGAAATGCTGAACTTACAAAACCATCAACATTATTGAAAAATAAGTCACGATAAATCGCCATTCTTCGCTCTTCAACATCAGCTGGTTTTGCGTTGTGAGCAGGATCACGGATATGCGCCATAAATTGCTGTTGGACTTCAATAAAATGACTAGGCACTTTGTTTCACCGTTGGTTGATTTGTTTTTAAAGCTGCTCGTTGTAAGTTATTAATAATTGCCAGCTCAGCAAGAAGCTCATTCATTGGCGGTATATTAAAGTCACGCTCAAGCAGTGTTGGAAACACACCGTGCACATCATACGCCTTTTCTAGCAGCTGCCAAACAGGGTCTATAACGGGTGAGCCATGCGTGTCGACTAATAAATCCTCAGCTTCAGTATAATGCCCCGCAACATGTCCATACGCTATTCGATGGCTAGGCAAGCCCATTAAAAAATGCGTTGCATCGTAGCCATGATTTATTGAGTTTACATAGATATTATTAACATCGAGTAAGAGTTGGCAATCTGCTTCTTCAAGTATCGCTTTTGTGAATTCAAGCTCCGTCATTTCTTGGCCTGGAGCCGCATAGTACGACACATTTTCGATAGCGATAGTCTGCTCTAAAATATCTTGAACCTGTTTAATACGTGAAACAACATGTTTAATAGCTTCTTCAGTAAAAGGAATTGGCATTAAATCATACATATGACCCTCTCCCGAACAATAGCTTAAATGTTCACTAAACAAGCGTATGTTATGCTCTTTAAAAAAGGCTTTTAATGATTTTACAAACTCGACATCCAGCGCAGCGGGTGAGCCGATTGATAACGATAAACCATGACAAATAAATGCATGTTGCTCTGTAAGTTGCTTAAACTGTTTAGCAAAACGACCGCCTAGCTTCAACCAGTTTTCTGGTGCCACTTCTAAAAAATCAATTGGCTTTGGGACATCTGCGAGCATATCATCAAGCATTTCACGTCGAAGTCCTAAACCAATTTGGCCAAAATCCAAGGTCGATTCAAATGACATATCATCTCCTACTAAAAAGGGCCTAAATGGCCCTTTTACTCGCTAAGTAAAAGCTTAGTGGTTTGAACCACACTTACCTTCACCACATTTACCTTCTTTAGCAGCTTTTTTAGATTCCTTTTTGTCAGCGCCACATTTACCTTCGCCACACTTGCCTTCTTTGGCTGCTTTTTTAGATGTCATTTTGTCAGCGCCGCATTTTCCTTCACCGCACTTGCCTTCTTTGGCTGCTTTTTTAGATGCCATTTTGTCAGCGCCGCATTTTCCTTCACCGCACTTGCCTTCTTTGGCTGCTTTTTTAGATGCCATTTTGTCAGCGCCGCACTTACCTTCGCCACACTTACCTTCTTTGGCTGCTTTTTTGTCAGCGCCGCATTTACCTTCGCCGCACTTACCTTCTTTTTCAGCCTTTTTCTCGGCACCGCATTTACCTTCGCCGCATTTGCCTTCTTTTTCTGCCTTTTTCTCGGCACCGCATTTACCTTCGCCACATTTGCCTTCAGCAGCATCAAGCTGGTAACCCGCTTGCATTTGTTGGAACTCAAATGGGTTTGCATTTACATCTGTGGCTACAAAGCTTGATGCACCCACAACAACGGCGCCTAATGTTAATGCAATTGAGTTTTTCTTAACTGTGTTCATACGATGACTCTCTTTTTTATAAGGTATATTAAACAAGACCCGACGATTAAAAATTAATTTCATATTTATGCAATTATTTTAGTAAATCGCCCTACAAAGCAAATTACGATTTATCAAGTTGCTAATTGCAGGTAAAATACGCGTCCAATTTTTCATTAAGTTTAATGGTATTATGCAACTAGTTTTAGCACCAATGGAAGGCGTTGTCGATTTTAAAATGAGACAGCTTCTTACTGACATAGGTGGGTTTGATTTATGCGTGACTGAATTTGTGCGTGTTGTTGATGCAACACTTCCAGAACGTGTATTTCATCGCTACTGCCCTGAATTAAAAACAGATGGCTACACCCGTGCTGGAACACCAGTGAGAATTCAGCTACTTGGCCAAGTTGCAGATGCATTAGCTGAAAATGCTGTAAAGGCGATTAGCTTAGGCTCACACGGTATTGACCTAAATTTTGGTTGCCCCGCAAAAACGGTCAATAAAAGTAAAGGCGGCGCAGTACTATTGAAAGATCCGGAGCATATGTACGACATCATTAAAACGGTTCGCGATGCTGTAGATAGCAAACATCAAGTAAGCGCTAAAATTAGACTGGGTTTTGATGATGATAGTAATAGCCAAGAAATCGTTGATGCGGTAGTCAGCGCGGGTGCATCTAGCCTCGCTATCCATGCAAGAACAAAACGTGATGGCTACAACCCTCCTGCATACTGGGAAAAAATCCCGCCATTAATTAAAAATAAAGATATTGCTGTAGTGGCTAATGGTGAAATATGGCAAGTCGAAGACGCAATGCTGTGCCAGATTCGTAGTCAATGTCAAAACTTAATGCTTGGCAGAGGCGCCTTGGCAATGCCAGATCTTGCAATGCAAATTAAAGCGCATGTAAACAATGAAACATATACTCCACTGCAATGGGAACATGTTATTTACCACATTATTCACTCATCAATGCACCAAGACGAGAGTAAGTGTGAAAAATATTTTGCTTCTCGCACCAAGCAGTGGCTTGGTTATCTGAAACGCCAATACCCACAAGCACATACACTTTTTGATGAAATTAGACGTTTAAAAGCGAAAGATGACGTTGCAAATGTACTAAGAAAGTATGCCAAAGCGCCTAGTTTTGATGCAAATCATAACTAATGGATCGCTTTTGTTGGATAATTAAAGTATTGCCCACTTGGAACAAACGCGATGAACAATACTGAAATCCAAACAAAGCTATCTGCGGAACTGGCGCAGGTTAGACAACGTTTACTTGATATGTTGGCTAGTTCTAATCAAGGTCACCATCAGCTACTACTCTCGCAACTTAAGGATAACCCGCCTTCTGTTTGGTTAGAAATGACAGCGAATAATCTCGGACCCGAATTTCAAATATTGATATCTCGGTTAGAAAAACTCGAAGCAGCACTGTGCCAAATTGATATTGGTCAATATGGTTATTGCTGTGACTGTGAGGAAAAAATTGATAATGAGCGTTTAATTGCAGACCCTGCAAGCCAACGCTGCCGACACTGCGCTCCTTAAAGCGCAGTGTTGAATAGATAACCTAGTTAACGCGCAAAAATAAAGCTCATTGCAGGATAAAGTACAATATCTTCGATTAGCCAATCAGCCTGCTGCTGATTAACACTTAAACGCTTCATTAAATTTACCCGTGCTTGTTGCTCATTCCAAGTGTGATAATGAATCCCTAAATCGGTTTCCATCATTACAGACCAAAAGTATTGTTCATCTTGATTCAATTGACGTTTACTTTGTTTGACATCAATGAAATCTAATTGCCAGTCAAGCCCAGCATGTAAATCGCCGTCCTCTAAATACTGCAACACGAGTGGCTTGTTATGTGATGAAAAAACAGGTAATGACAAATCGACTGTGGGCTTTTCTTTTAGTAAATGCTGAATCTCACTTAACCAAGACAAGGGTGGCTTTGTTGTATTGGCAAAATAATTAAGTTTACTTTGATACCAATCCTTACCATTCGCAAGCCCAACTAACCCCAGCTTTGTTCGAGGCTTGTATTGCGCTAAATATTGATTAAGCTTCGTTAGTGCCATCACGACATTTTCATTATTATTATCGAGGTGAGATATCACCATACTGCGTAACAACTTTAGCTCAAGCTTATTAAGCCTTAAATTACTTTGCTCAGCCTCTATGAGTTTTGTTTCTACTCGCTCTATCCACTTGCAGAGCGCTTCCGGTGTGTAATCATCTTGCTTTATAGCATTACTTATCACATCACGCTGTACGGGCCATACAAAAAATCGTTCTGGATATCGCTGCGCAATAATTAAATAATTTAACTGCGCTTGCTGTGAATCACTCAACTCAACATTTGCTAAGCCTTGGTAAGCAAGATGACGAGCCTGTAAGTACGCTTCAGAAAATGGCCAATATGTTTTGCCACCATTGTCTAGCTGGGTTGATAAAAGATTATTTATATTGCCAATTTGCTGTTGTCCTTCGGTATACGTGCTAAAGCGATCACTTTGCTCACTGCAAGCAGATAACATGACACTGACTAATAACAACAAAACGATCTGTCTTATCATAATAAAATTCCATAAAAAAAGCCCCAGAGGGGCTTTTTATTTTAAAACAACATCAATTAGATTTTTACACCGTTGCGAGCGGCTTTATCTTTGATGTAGGTCGACCAGCTCTTCGCAAATTTGCGCGTGCGCGGATCATCCATTGCTTTTGTAATAGCAGCATACGCTTGCTTATACTTTTCTTGGTAGTAATAAGCTTCAGCTAAGTCTGTATAGATAGATCCCGTTTTATCAGAACCTAACTCTAATGCCTTGTTCAAACGAACAACGGCTGCACCATAATTTTGCGATTGTAAAAGTAATGAACCTGCTTTGCGATAAAGCTCTGCATCGTCATCAAATTTAGCCGCTTCTTCATAGTACTTAGCTGCTTTCTCAATATCTTTTGAGCGGTGATAGTTAGATGCCACTGCACTGATATTTTGCTTGTTACGAACCACTTTTTCTTCGTTAATTGCCTTTTCAAGCACAATAGCTGCTTTGTAAGGAATTTCGTTTAACGAGTAAAAGTTAGAAAGTACTTTGTATTCAACTTCGTTTTCAAAATAGCCATTTTTATAGGCAACTTCCATGGTCGCTAGACCTTTCTTGAAGTCTTCAGTTTGAAGGTAGTATTTACCTAAACCAACCCAGGCTTTTTTGTCTTCAGGCCAAACACGAACAATCTCTTCCGCTACTTCTACCATGTTTTTGTACTGTTTAAGTTCAAAATAGGCAGCTAGCTTTAATTGGTAAGAAGCTTTAGAAGGCTCCTCCGCCAATTTGATTGCTTTGTTTGCAGCTGGAAGAACGTCGTTAAACTGTTTTAACTCATAGTTTGCTTGCGCAATACGAGTGTAAACTTTGTCGTCTTCTTCACCTGTGAAGTCCATCCAAGCGTAATACGCATCTTTTGCTTTTGCGTATTGCTCAGTACCCGCGTACATGTCACCTAATAGTTTTAAGCCTTGCGATTGGTCAGCAAAGTTTAATACATCAGGTTTCACCGCCGCTGCGACATGCTTGATAGCCAGTTTATACTGCTCTTTTTGAGCGTACATTTGACCTAGGTAGCGATCAACAGTTGCCTTATCAAACTCATCCGATGGATCAATTTCTTTAAGTAATGCAATCGCTTCATCAAGCTTCTCTTCATTGTACAGGTCGAATGCTTTAATAACTTTCTTACCAACGCGCTCACCCATTACTTTAGTTTTTGCTTTTTTACGCGCTTCAATCTTCGCGTAATCTGGCGCTGCTAAAGCAGGTGCAGTGAAAACCACACCTGAAAGAGTCATAAGAAGCGCAAGTGCTGTTACTTTAGATAAATTTCTCATTACTCGCCTCCTTAGTTGCCTTGGTTAAGTTTAAAGTCTAGTTGTACTTGAAGACCAAATTGTTTTTGTGGTTTACCATCGATGATTTTCGGACGGTATTTCCACTTACGAAGTGCACGTTTAGCTTCGCGGTCAAAGATACGTTTTGGATCAGCGTCGATCACTTCAACATCTTCTACACCACCTACTTCATTGATAGTAAATGAAAGTTGAACCCAACCTTCTTTACCGTCACGCGCTGCTTGCGTAGGGTATTTTGGTTCAATACGAACGATAGGTGTCGCATCACCATCACGTCCAAATGCACCTGGACCACTTAGGCCTCCAGCTGTGCCACCCACATCGATGCTTGGCATATTAAATGACAAACCACCAGTGTTAGGGTTGCTGTTTTCCGGCTGAGGCGGCTGCGGCTTAGGCGGCTGCTTTGGCGGTGGCGGAGGCGGAGGCGGAACACGCTTCCTCTCCTGCACCTTAGATTCAGGCGGATTCGTCATAATTTCGACTACAATCTGTTCTTTTTGTTCAGTCGCACGATCAGCTCCACCGGAGATGAGGTACGCCATGAAGTAGAACAAGCCGAAAGTAACTGCCCCACCTGCAATCAGTGAAAACAGAAAACGAATCATTACTGATCTCCAGCTATTGAAATTTTAAGGTTATCACCCGTCGCTTTGATCTGGTCCATAACTTTAACTACTACGCCGTGTTTTGCTTCTTTATCAGCTTGCAAAATTACAACTTCAGTAGGTTGTTCTGCTAATAAACTTTCAAGTTTAGCTGAAACACGTTCAACGTCTACTTGTTGTTTATCAATCCAGATCGCACCGTCAGCACGAATAGCAACAAAAATATTTGCATTTTTTTGCTTCGTAGCTTGGGCTGCCTTAGGTTTATTGACTTCGATACCAGCCTCTTTAACGAACGATGTAGTTACGATAAAGAAAATAAGCATGATAAATACGATGTCAAGCATTGGCGTCATGTCAACCGCTGCTTCTTCTTCTTCACGAAAACGTTGTTTACGTGCCATATTTAATTCTCTCTCTAGTGATGAGGCATGCTATCTACAAGTTTAGCTTTCGCCATTCTTGCTCTCGCTTCAAGGCGTGAGCTGAAGAATACTCCAGATAGTGCCGCAACCATTCCAGCCATTGTTGGGATTGTTGCCATTGAAATACCTGATGCCATTAAACGTGCGTTACCAGTACCTTGAGTAGCCATGGTTTCGAAAACCGCGATCATACCCGTTACAGTACCTAATAAACCGATTAAAGGACAAATAGCTACCAATGTCTTAATCAACAACATACGCTGATCTAATTTTTCAGACGCTTCAGAAATCCATGCTTCACGGATTCTGTGTGCGTACCAAGACGTAGTGTCTTGGCGGGCATCCCACTGAGCTACAATATCCTTCGTCATACGAGGAAACTCAGCTAGTAGGAACCAATAGCGCTCAATCATTAAAACCCACATAAGAAAGAGTGCTATCGCGACCACGTATAAAACCTGGCCGCCTGTGCCAACAAAATCCCTGATAGATTCCCAGATCTCCATCAGGACTAGCATTAGGCTTTCTCCTTCTCCGCGTGAGCTGCGATGATACCAGCGCTTTGCTCATCAAGGACATGTAAAACCGACTTACTACGACCAGCAACAATTGAGTGAAGTAGGATAAGTGGTAGAGCTGCAATTAGACCTAACGCTGTAGTTACAAGTGCTAGAGAGATATTACCAGCCATGATCTTCGGATCGCCCGTACCGAACAATGTGATTGTTTGGAACGTAAGAATCATACCGATTACCGTACCTAGTAGACCAAGTAATGGTGCGATTGCTGCCAAGATCTTGATGATGTTGATACCAGCTTCGATGCGAGGCGTTTCACGTAGGATAGCTTCGTCAAGTTTAAGCTCAAGGTTTTCAACGTCTTGATTCTTGTTGTCAGCATAAACCTTAAGAATACGACCCAGTGGGTTGTTTGTATTCGGAGTAGAAAGGTTTTTAAGCTGGCTCTTAATCTTAGTGCTAGTAAGCGCAAGATCAACGAAACGTACTACGAAGATTAGTAGACCAACAAGTAATAATACTGTGATGATATAACCAACTTCAGCACCTTGCTCATAGTATTCCATTAACGATTTTTTCTGCGTATTGATACGTAAGATCGCGCCACGAGTCGGGTCGATGTATACGCCAGCATAGTTGTCAGCAGATGTATTTTCTAAATCGCTAATACCCGCTAGGATGTAGCTATCAGGTTGCTTACCTAGAGGTTGGATTGCTTTCGTTTCTGGAGAGTAAATTAAATAACCATCATCAGTTACTAAGTTAAAGTTACCGATACGCGTTACTTTTTTCACAGAAGATGAACCGTCAAGACCAGCAACTTCAGTTTCAAATGTTGAAACTTTTGCAGACTCAGTCATTTCAGTTTGAAGTGAAATCCAAAGCTCTTCTAATTCACGAACTGTTGGAAGTTCTTTCGCTGCAGCTAATGAGCGAAGTACTTCAGCACGTCCTGGCTTTTCAGCAGAAACAAGTGATGCTTCGATTGAACCGATTGCATCAGCTGCTGCACGACGTACAACACCGAACATCTCACCTAACGTACCTTGTGCATTTAAAAGAGCTTGCTCTTTCTCAGCTAAAGTATTTTCGTTTTGAGCATATTCTTTAGCTAAACGGTCACCACGCGCTTTTTCAGCAGCTAGGTCACTTTTCGCTTTGTTAAGTAACGCTTGCTTGTCAGCGCGAGCTGAAAGGAACTCTTGTTCACGTTGCTTATTTAATTTACCTTCAGAGATACGTTCTTGCTTAACTTGCTCAAGAATTTTGTCTAAAGCATCAGTGTTTGCATGTGCATTAAGCGCGGTACCTGCAGAAACAGATAGTACTGCTGCAACAGCAAAACCTTTAAATAGTTTCTTCATTATTGATTACTCCGCGCCAAAGATTGGTAGTTTAACAAGTTCTAATGTCGCTTGTTTACGCGCCATACGAATAACTTCTTTAACAGGTTTTAGGTATTCTTCACCTAATTCTTTCCACTGTTTAGTGTTGTTATCCCATACCCACGCATGCTTAAGGTCAAAAGACTGAGCTACGTAAGTAATACGACCTAAACGACCGAAGTCAACGTTGATGCTCTTACCATCGATCTCAAGAGTACCTTGAGCAGCAGTTACAGCTGAGCTGTACGCAGTTTCAACAGTGTAAGCTTCAAGAACTTGGCGGAATTTTTCAGATGTAGTAACTGATGCTGACGCCATGATGTCACGAAGTCTTTCAACACGTGCTAGACGGTTTTCAAGATTAAACGGAACGTCCGCTTTGATGAATTGCTCAAGCGTATCGATCATGCGATACATCAAAGGCACAACGTTTTGTTTCGTGTTATCGATTGTTGCGATTTGACGGTCAAACGATTCGATAGAAGCGTTTTGGTCAGCGACCAAACGTGCTACGTGATCGTTATAAACCTTCATTAGCTCAGTTTCATCAACAACGCTACGGTACTCAGCGATTAGCTCTTGAGTTTGACCATATACATTGTCAATTTTAGTTTGAGACTTAACAGCAGCCTTTTGAATTTGTTGACCTGCATCTTGCACATCTTTCAAAGGATCTGCAATCACATTGCTGCTTGCAAATGCAAAAGCGCCAACCAACGCAGATGCTACAAGACTCTTTCTGATTTTAACAGACATAGTTCCCAACCAATTAAGTAATGTTACTTTTATAATTTAATTATCCTCCGAAGAGGACAACCCTGATATCTTTTAATAGATATCAACCCTCCAATAATGCTAAATGCATTAGAGTCTGTCAACTTGATGTTCGGGTTTCATCGGAAAAATTTGGTCACTCGTCGTTGCTATGAAAATAGCCAAAACAATGAATTAACAAAAATATAACAGAGGTGTTCGCGTTAAGGTTCTATAACCCTTGATTGGCAATCATTCCGTTCAGATTAGATTCAAACTTAAACATAAATGTAACATTTAATAAAAGTTTAAATAGGTAAAGATAAGTGAAAAAAAAAATCTCTTTTTTTTCGAACAAAACGGTTTTGAAGAATTTTTATGCATTAAAAAGAGATTAATGTTCAATAAGCAGGCAATTCACCCTTCCGACTGGAAGGATGAATACAGTGAGCGTGTTATGTGTCATCAAGAAATTGGTTAGAATACCGCGCGATCTTTTACAAGCTTTGCCAACGATATTATTGAGTCTACCTCAAGCTTTTCAAAAATCTTTGCTTTATAGGTGCTCACTGTTTTATTGCTAATAAATAGCTTCTCACCGATATCTTTATTGGATAGCCCTTGCAATAAATAATTCATTACCGCAAGTTCACGCTCAGTAAGCAGCTCATCAATGTCTTTTTCACAGGCCACTAAGTGGTCTTGTGGAAAAAACGTGTAACCTCGCAAAATCATTTCAACAGCTGACGAAATGTCTTCTAAACTTTCTGCTTTATTAACGAAGCCTTGTGCACCTAATTTAGCAGCGGTACGAATAATGTGTTTGTCTTGCTTAGCTGACAAAAACAACACTTTCCCAGTAAAACCGCCACTGACAGCTCGCTTGTATAAACTAAAGCCGTCGGAGTCTTCCAGTTCAATATCTAGAATCGCTAGCGCAACATTATTATTCTTTAAAAACTGCAGCGCCTCCTTTTGACTTGCAACAGCTTGAACTTCGTTTACGAGAGTTGACTTAGCTAGCACCATTTTAATTGCTGTTGCCACCATCGGGTGATCGTCTACCAGCAGAATATTGTTTCCTATGCTCATCAATTAGCAAACCTTCATTATATTTTATCAAACAAGTATGAATTACTCAGTATTTTTTCTACGTTCGAGTTGTACTAAGTTTAGCGGGAAATTTTCAGATTGTTGAAAATATCTTCAAACTTATTATCGCCAGTTTGAAATCGTAACTTGAGTGATAAAAACTACCAAATTACACAACTATCAATGTCACATTAAATAGATCCTGCGCAAAGCATATAATACTTTAGTTATGGAGAGTAGCTTTTAAGGAATAGTTATTTAACTTATAGCCGAATGGCTGATATAAAAAACCTAAATTAATGCCTTTGGAGGAATATAATTTCGGTACATGAGAAGTAATTGATTAAATTATGCAGAGGAAGTGTGTTTATTAAGAATGAATTTTGGTGAAACAGAAACTGTTTCACCAAAATGTACTAAGTTTCACATAAAAAATTATGCTACTTCTACGTTCTCAGCTTCAGGGCCTTTTTGACCTTGTTTGATGCCGAAAGATACTTGTTGGCCTTCGCTAAGAGTGCGGAAGCCTGTACCTGTGATAGCACTGAAATGTACGAATACGTCAGGACCATTTTCTTGTTCAATAAAACCAAAGCCTTTAGCTTCGTTGAAGAACTTAACTTTACCAGTAACCGTGTTTGACATACCAAATTTTCCTGTAAGTCAATTATTAAAATTCAGCCATAATGGCTCTATCCTCCCTGAGTGAATGCCCAATAAACTTGGGGTAAAGTACAGGAAGAACTAATAACCAACCGGTAACCGTACAAGCCGCACATTATCCGTAAATTCAATACGCAAAAACTCAAAGCAACTTAAGACTAACACAATAAATGTCTTTTAGCTCTATTAATCGAAAATTATTTTAAGGTCAACCTTCAGTTTTAAAAATATGACAGGCGTATTTCTAAACAATTAAATTACAATGAAAAAAGCCCATCAACTTTGATGGGCTTTTATTTCTTTATTTTATCTTACTTTACTTGCCAGTCCATTTGCGCTTCGGCCTTAATAGGCACTACCTGCGAATCGCCTAATTTATAAGTAGCAGGCACTGTCCAACTTTCTTTCACTAACGTGATGGTATCGCAATTGCGCGGCAAACCGTAAAAGTCAGGGCCATAATGACTCGCAAAGCCTTCTAGCTTATCTAAAGCCCCCGCTTCCTCAAACGCTTCTGCATAGAGTTCAATCGCTGCATGTGCGGTATAAGCACCCGCACAACCGCAAGCAGCCTCTTTCTTATCTTTATAATGCGGTGCAGAGTCGGTTCCCAAGAAAAACTTTTTACTGCCACTTGTCGCCGCCGCAATCAGCGCTTGCTGATGGATATTGCGCTTCAGTATAGGTAAACAGTAATAATGTGGACGAATGCCGCCTGCCAACATATGGTTACGATTGTATAAAAGGTGATGAGCTGTAATTGTTGCAGCAACATTATCTGGTGCGCTATTAACAAACTCTACCGCATCTTTTGTGGTGATATGCTCAAGGACAATTTTCAAGCTTGGGAAATCATTCACAACATCGGCAAGAATGGTTTCTAAAAACACTTTTTCACGGTCAAATATATCTATCGATGAATCGGTCACTTCACCATGAACAAGTAATAACATACCGACGTCTTGCATCGCTTCTAGAACTGGGTAAATATTCTTAATTGATGTAACACCCGAGTCAGAGTTTGTTGTCGCACCTGCAGGGTAAAGCTTTGCAGCAACAATTTTTCCTGTTGCTTTTGCTTTTTTTATCTCTTCTGGGCTCGTTTTATCAGTGAGATAAAGCACCATTAGTGGTTCAAAATCACCCTGTGGGCCAGCCGCTTTAATACGCTCATAATACGCCAATGCACTATCGGTACAGGTAGCCGGTGGAACAAGATTAGGCATAATAATCGCACGACCCATGTAGCGGCTTGCATCACGGACAGTATCGACCAATTGATCACCGTCGCGTAAATGAATATGCCAATCGTCTGGTCGTGTAATTGTGAGGGTTTGAATCGTATTTAAATCTGACATTGCTGGTTTCCACGGCTAAGAGTTAGAGGGATAGCTTAAACGAGGTTAAATCACTAATTGACTTACTTTCGTTTATATTCAGGTGCGTAGTTTACACCAGTTTCAGTTTTTTTTGAAAATAACTTTGTGGATATATTGATAGTAGGTTAACGTAATTAATTAACAGATTAATTGGCTCATTTTTCTTTATTATGCCTAAACATTTAGATACCGCGAGTGCACTTGAAGTCAAAACAGATCAGTTGCATATCATTAATCAGTTTTCATCATCGTTGATGCAGTTAGACACCATAGAAGAGCTACTTGAGTACGTCACATCACATGTTGTAAACAGACTCGGGTTCATTGAGTGTGTCATTTACTTAGCAGATGATGAAGCACGTACCCTCAAAGAAGTTGCTTCGATGGGTAAAACAAATACCGGTGATAACTCTTATTACATTGACCGCACAGAAATTAGTTTTGATCAGGGTATAACCGGGTATGTTGCATCCACTGGCAAACCTTTAATGATAGGCGATGTAAGACACGAAAAACGTTATATCGCAGATGCGCGCCCCGCCCTGTCTGAATTATGTGTGCCACTGGTTTATAAAGAAAAAATCTTAGGGGTCATTGACTGCGAGCATCCGCAAAAACATTACTATAACGATGCTCACCTTGAGATTTTATCAACGGTTGCCCATTTACTCAGTGCAAAAATCGACCAAGTCAGAACCGTTAAAAACTTAAAGCAAACTGTTAATCAGTTAAACGATGCGCAAAAACTTGAAAATTGTATGCTACAGATAGCCAATCTTACCTATCAATCTAGCGAACTCGACAGCTTTTTTGAGTCACTTCATGCCATTATTACCACGCTACTCAGGGCTGATAACTTTTTCATCGGGCTTTATGACAAAAAATGTGATGTGCTCGATATCGTTTATATTATCGAAGAAGGAGTGCGCTCTAACGCACACAAAAAAATCTCTAAGGATCTATTAAAAGACACGGCTTCCTATTATCTGCTCACAACAGAGCAATCTCTATTATTCAATAAGGAAGAATTCCAGCAACATATTGATGCAGGCCATTTTAAAATGGTGGGTCGCCAAGCAGAATCATGGTTAGGTGTTCCCTTTAAAGTAAATGACAGAATTAGCGGGGTCATTGCGGTGCAAAGCTACAGTGATCGTTATCACTACAGTGAGCATGATCGCGCGCTTCTTACCTATGTAAGTCGCCAAATTAGCATGGCTATTGACCGTCAATTATCACGTCAAGAATTAGAGCACCGTGCATTACATGATGAACTAACAGGGTTAGCAAACCGTTCATTATTAATTGAACGCATAAAACACGGCATATTGCGTTTAGCACGTGCGAATAAAGAGACCCAACATGCGTTGTTGTACTTAGATTTTGATCGGTTTAAAAGTATTAATGACTCATTAGGTCATGAAGTGGGTGACCATTTTTTAGTGAGAATT
This sequence comes from Pseudoalteromonas sp. PAB 2.2, assembly GCF_001938575.1. NCBI lineage: Bacteria > Pseudomonadati > Pseudomonadota > Gammaproteobacteria > Alteromonadales > Pseudoalteromonadaceae > Pseudoalteromonas > Pseudoalteromonas sp. PAB 2.2. The sequence continues at coordinate 29,103 of NZ_LYPI01000003.1, read as the reverse complement.
TGTGAGTTAATTCAAGGCACCATTCGTAACACAGATACTTTTGCCCGTTTAGGGGGAGACGAATTTGCGATTTTTATGGAGAATATAACCGATAAGCAGCAAATAAATGATGCCCTAGAGCGAATTCAAACTGCACTAGCTGATCCCCTTAATATTGACGGCCACTTATTACAGGCATCTACCAGTATTGGCGTTGCATTTTGTGAGAGTGAAAACGACAAAGCTTACAAATTATTGCAACATGCTGATGCAGCCATGTACGAAGCTAAATCTTCAGGGCGTGGACACGTAAAGTTTTTTAATAACACAATGCGTAAAAAGCTAAAAACCCATGCCGATATCGAAAATGATTTACAGCATGGTATTGAACACAATGAATTTGAGCTTTATTACCAACCAATTTTTACAATTCAAGAGGCACAGGTCATTGGCTTTGAAGCACTGGTACGCTGGCACCATCCAACCAAAGGGTTTGTAGCACCGAATGATTTTATCCCCGTTGCAGAAGATACAGGGCAAATCATCAACTTAGACCTGCATTTACTCGACTTAGCAGCTCAGCAAATTTCACATTGGTATCAACACGGACTTCCCTTTACCAGAGTCACTGTTAATGTCTCGTCTAGGCACTTTGCGAGTCTTGATTTTGTAGCCCAAATGCATGCCTTATATAAAAAGTATCAACTTCCGTTAGGGTCACTCTGTCTAGAAATTACAGAATCAGGGCTAATAGGTAATTTAGAACTCGCAACTAAAATAATAAAAGGGTTAGCGCCCCTTGAAGTAAAACTTTGCTTAGATGACTTTGGGACAGGTTACTCTGCCCTAGGCTATTTACACCAATTACCGATTCATATCTTAAAAATTGATAAGAGCTTTATTGATCATATTACAAAATCACATAACCCATTAATAGATGCCATATTATCTTTAGCACAATCATTACAGCTTGATGTGGTTGCAGAAGGAATTGAAACTGAGCAACAGCTAGCCATCTTAAAACAAACACCGTGTAAATTTGGTCAAGGCTTTTTAAAAGCAAGGCCAATGCCGGCAAAGGATGCTAAAAACGTTATTTTACATGGCTTATAAAAAGCATACTCGCCTTTATAAGCCATGAAAAAAACGACCTTACTGTAAAAAGACGGATTTGTTTTTGATAAGCTTGCTGTAATAACCTTTAGCAACCATACGCAATCATTTTCAGGCATTAAACCTGACATACACAGCGTTAAGGATGTCTGATTAACGCCTCCATGGATGCAGGAGTTACAGCAATGCAAAGGCGATTACCAAACACTAATAACACAGCTACATAACACAATGTGCTTGCTACCGACGCGGTGTTCTTACCTCACATTTATTGCCGCTAAATTAAACGCCTTGCTAGCAACGGGATGACTCAACGTATACCTTTTTATATCGGTGTTTATATAACTTGCTAACACTGAACACAGAGCCCTCTATTGAGCAATATATACATGCCACTCCCCTCTACACAGCACATTAACCTTTCTCACTCTATACCTTAAGTTTACCTTTATACCTGAGTTCACCTTATACCCAGTTCACATTTTTAGGCTTCAAAAGCTAAATTTGGCACTGGCGGCACTCGGGATACCTTTATTGAGTTTTCTCTTTTTTGTCGCTTTTCCTATGACTGCTAAATTCGCCACTTATAAACTTGAGGTAAATTCATGGAAATATCGCAGCAAGTGTAAAAAAACAAACTGACAACGCTGTCATTTATTGTTTAGAAAGGTTATTGTAAACATGCAGTAAAAAACAACGCTACTTTAGACGTCTAGACGTTGAAAAAATATAAACGAAAGCGTAGTATGTTTGTAATCTGAGTTTGACTCACATTTTTCATGAGATTTTTTAAAGATGATTGATATAAAGCACCTTAAAACAATTGCGACACTTAAAAAGACCGGTTCTTTAGTTAATACAGCCCGAGAACTCTTCTTAACGCAATCAGCGTTATCACATCAGATTAAAGATCTCGAAAATAAACTCGACTGCCAGTTATTCGAACGAAAAACACAACCGGTTCGTTTCACACCGCAGGGCATGCTCTTACTTGAATTAGCCAACGAGGTGCTTCCTCGGGTAGAAGCCACAAAATGTCGATTAAAAGAGAGTCTTAATCAACCAATATCAAACTTGAGATTAAGTGTTGAGTGTCACGCCTGTTTCCATTGGCTGTTGCCGACAATTAAAGAATTTAATAATTTTTGGCCAGACATTAAAGTCGATTATGAACGCGGTTTTAGCTACGATGCTATTCCTGATTTAATGAATGACGAACTCGATCTTGTACTTACATCAGATATTCGTGAACCAGATCAGCTCGAATATGCACATCTATTCGACTTTAAATTAAAATTAATCGTGGCACCTGATCATGAGCTTGCAAAAAAAGCCTATGTGACCGCCCTGGATCTGAAAAACGAAACAATCATTTCATACCCTATTCCACGTGAACGTCAGGACATTTTTAAGCATTTTATACAAAATGCACGCTTTGACGGCACACTTAAAACCGTTGACCAAGGCTTATTAATTTTTCAGCTTGTTAGTGCTGGAATGGGGGTTGCTGCGCTACCAGACTGGTTAGTTACACCTTATGAAAGCCAAGGCTTGATAAAATCAATTCCATTAGGTGCTCTAGGTCTTACACGTCCTATGTACTTAGCAATGAAAAAAAATATGAAAGATAATCCTGTATATCGTCATTTTTTGAATACTTGCAAACTAAATAATGGTCGCTAAACACAGATAAACTATCTAACATCGTTATATCTTACAATCACTTGTATTTACTATGTTTGAAATTAAGAAGATAATTGGCTCATTGTTAATGCCACTCCCGTTGCTTGGCATAATAACATTACTAATGGTATTTCTAGCGATAACACAGCGACGAAAAGCGCTCTATTTAGGGTTTATCAGTGTATTAAGCCTACTAATTGTAAGCACCCCTTATGTTGGTCAAACGCTGATTGCTTCAAGTAATAACCCACAATGGCAATTTAATAAACGCCAACACTCCCAGATTGATAACATTGTTGTTTTAGGTTGTACCATCATGCCGCATCCACAACTTGTTGCTAATAACCAACTGGGCGATTGTGCTATAAGCCGCTTATTAGAGGGTGTAAAACTTGCGCATCAATACCCGGATGCTATTTTATTTGTCTCTGGTGGTGGCTTTGCCAATACCACAAACAGCCAATTGATGTTTGAAACAGCCAAGACATTAGGTATCGCAGCATCAAGGATCAAACAAAACCCGCTTGCGATGGACACCGCAGAAGAAGCGAAAAGACTGGCGATATATTTGGTCGACAAAAAGAGTGCTTTAGTCACATCTGCAAGCCATATGCCGCGCGCAAAAGATCTCTTCAACGCGCAAGGAATCGAGGTAATACCCGCAGCAACAGATTATAAAGATTACAGCCAATTTCCCATGTACAAACAATTTATCCCCAGTGCCGATGTACTCGTTGCAGTTACACGAGTGAGCCACGAAAAGGTAGGCAGTCTGTGGATTAAATTACGCCGCTGGATTGATCCAGAGGCGTTGTAATCACTTAACCCTGTTAGATTAAACAGGGTTATCAATATCTATAAAAGTAACATCAAAACCATGCTGCTCAGCTAAAAGCTCGCCAAGCGCTTTTATTCCGTATCGCTCAGTAGCATGGTGACCTGCAGCGAAAAAATCAATTCCTTGCTCTCGCGAGCTATGAATAGTTTGCTCAGATGCTTCACCTGTCAAATAGGCATCAATACCTTGAGCAGCAGCTAAGTCAATATAACCTTGCCCACCCCCTGTACACCAAGCAATGGTTTCAATCTTGTCATCGCGCACTAAGCTCGTTAAAGGTTCACGGTGTAGCACTGTGCTAATTTTGTCTGCAAACTCTTTGCCCGTTAAAGGTGTTTTTAAAAATCCTTTTACTGCGACGCTGTTTGGTCCCGCTTCAAGGCCCGCGCTAAGCTCAATATCTAATAAGTGTGCAAGTTGCGCATTGTTGCCAATGACAGGATGAACATCTAATGGCAGATGATAAGCAAATAAGTTGATATCATGAGCAAGTAACGCCGCTACACGCCGTTTTTTCATACCTGTGATTGGCTGAGACTCACCTTTCCAAAAATATCCATGGTGAACCAAAATAGTATCCGCGCCGTGCTCAATAGCCGCATCAATCAATGCTTGGCTTGCCGTGACCCCTGTCACTATTTTTTTTACCTCGTTTGCACCTTCAACCTGAAGCCCATTCGGGCAAAAATCTGCGATTGAGTCGGGTTTTAGAATGTCGTTTAATAACTGAGTAAATTGTTTACGTTGCATATAGAAATCGTCCTCTACCCCTTAAATTTGTGCAAATTTTGGCGTTTATAAGTCAAAAATGGAAGGAAAATCGCAAAAAATTGAAAAGTAAGCTGAAAATAGGTATAAATATATATTCTTAATCTGTGTTTACAACGTATAGGGTCTCTGATGAGCAAACTAGACAAAACAGAAGTGTTAAATGCCTTCGAAGCAGCTTATGAAGCAGCGAATGGTAAAAAACCTGAAATCACAACAAAACCTGGTTGGTATAGCATCGACGGTGGCAAAAATTTGCGCCTTGCTGATGTTGCAGCGCTGACTGAAGAGCTCACTTCTGGTAAAACAGCTGAGCCTAAAGCAGAAGAAGCACCAAAAGCACCGGCAAAAAAAACCAAAACTAAAACCGCTGCGCCAGCTAAGTCAATTAAAAAGTCACCATTCACCGTAGTGAAAGCGAATGATGATGGTTTCAAAGCTGAAGAGCTGTGGATTGTTAACCTAGCTGAAAAAGACCACGATTGTCGTTTACCTCGTGGTGTTGTGTAACTAATTACACATTGGGAAAAAACCGCTACTAATGAAGTGACCCCATAAAGTTGGACTCATTTTTAAGCGGCTGCCAAGGCCTGATTTCGATACTGTATCGGACTCAGGCCTTTTAGTTTCAGCTTAATACGCTCGTTGTTGTAATAGTGGATATATTCTTTGATGTTTTCAATAAGCTCATTCACGTCTTTAAACGTTTCGTTGTGGTACATCTCACTCTTCAATATGCCGAAGAAGTTCTCAGCAACCGCATTATCTAAACAATTTCCTTTTCTAGACATACTTTGTTGCAACCCTTTTTCCTTGAGATGATTTTGATATTGTTTGTTTTGATATTGCCACCCTTGATCTGAGTGTACAACTGGCTTTTCATTTGGCTTCAACCTAGCAGTTGCTGTTTTAAGCATGTCAGTTACCAAAGGGAGTGCAACGGATTTTCTGACTTCGTAACTGATTACCTCTTGGTTGAATAGGTCAATCATAGGCGATAGATATACCTTCTCATTATTCACTTTAAACTCTGTCACATCCGTCACCCATTTTTGATTTGGCTTCTGCGCACTAAACTCGCGGTTAAGCGTATTTTCTGCGATTTTACCCACTTCACCTTTATAGGATTTATAGCGCTTAGGCCTTACTTTTGACTTGAGGCCTAACTCATTCATCAGCCGTTGAACGCGCTTATGATTAACAAGTACCCCCATTGTTCTCAGAGCACTCGTAATTCTGCGATAGCCATATCGTCCTTTATGCGCGTGATAGATATCACGTATTTTTACCAGTAAATCATTGCTTGCACAGGGTTGCTTACAGGTAGTGCGATGATAATAGTAAACACTCTTTGGCAGCCCTGTAGCCTTTAAAAGGTGTCGTAAGCTATGTTTTGCCTTGAACTCTTCGACGACTATCGTCTTGTCTTTGCTTTTTTCTTTCTGGCTTGAGCCAAGGCTTCTAACTTTTTTAGCACATCATTCTCTGCTCGTAAGTATGCTAATTCTTCTCGTAACTCCTCCTCAGTCATTTGCTCTACTGGTTTTGATGAAGAAGAATTATTAGTCATGACTGGCCTACCTTTTATTTGTGGTTTGAGACGTGATATACCATCACGAGCATAAAGCTTTTGCCATTGAAAAAGAATGCCAGGGGACGATAAATCGAAGAAAGCACTGGTATAACCGAGTGACCAACTGTTTGCTGTCATCGTTTTTAACACTTCTACCTTAAATGCTTGAGAATAAGGTTTGTGAACAGACCTGAAGCTTTCAGCGCCATGAATTCGATAAATAGCGGTCCAATATCGGACCTGCCTATCTGTAACATTAAATCTGTTACTTACTGTCGAAGAGCTTTCAGACAAAGCGAGCTCTGCTATTTTGAGCTTAAAAGCTCGATGATGTTTGGACATAAAAAGACCCCCAGTAATTGGAATGTCCAACTATTGGGGGTCACTTCATTATGCGCGGTTTTTTATTCTCATCAACAACAACGAATAGCAGCTGGGGCTAGTAGCAAACAAGGCTAAATAACAAAAAGCGATCTTCAACAAGCACTATCAAATGATACCAATTCGCTTAATTAAGTAAGAAATTTTGAGGTGATAAAACTTCGTTGATAATAAAGCAAAATTTCGGTATTTAGTTGTTCTCAGCAATTGCTCCTGCACTGCTCTACCTCCTGCTTCGATGCAGCCGTAAATAAGAAATTTTTAGCCCGGTAGTGAGCTGTTTAATCTCTCAAAATGATTAAGTATTATTGCGAATTGGTGTGAGAACTGAATACAAAAAAGACCCTGAACAGGGCCTTTTTCATACATTTTTAAAAAATTTACTTTTTGAGCAGTAAATCGTGGATATTGGCTAAATCCGATTTACCTTCAATAATTTCATCAGGTGTTAAGCCTGAAAGCTCGTGAGGGAACACCAGCCACTCGTCAGACTCATGAATATAATAATCTGGCACCATGTCTACCTTTGAGTTTTTAGGCTTGTAGTAGGGGCAAGCAACGCGAATATCGCGTGGTAAGTTTAAGCGCATTAATTCAGATAACTTTTCTTTTAATGCAAAAATACTGCGGCCAGAATCAAAAACATCATCCACAATAAGCAAAGAGTCACCCGCATTTGCATTTTCAATAATATAATGCAGGCCGTGTACTTTAATTTCTTTCGATTGCTGATTGATACCGTAATACGATGATGTACGAACAGCAATGTGGTCTGTCTCTATGCCTTTGTAATCGTAGTATTCTTGTACTGCAATACCAATTGGAGCGCCACCACGCCAAATACCAATGATGAAATCAGGACGAAAACCATCGTCATAAACTTGTGCCGCAACACGAAATGAATCTTCGAGAAGCTGCTGCGCAGTGATATAGCACTTATCTGACATAAATAGAAACCCCAGTGTGAATTGATCATCCAAGTGTAGTTAATGAAATATAAACTAACCACTTGATGAGAAAATGTGGGGCGAGATTTTATACTATATTGTGCGAAAAATCTTGTATCCGTTTGTAAAATTACCAAAAACGAAAAAACGCCCATCATCGGGCGTTTTTACTTATTTAGTTAGCAAACTGGTTATTACGCTTTCTCTAATAACGTTCTTGCTACTGTGCGCATCCCTTGGGTTGTTGCACCTGCAGCCCACTCGCTTGTGCTACCCATATTAAATGCTGCTGCAAGGTCAATATGAACCCACCCCTTGCCATCATTTGGCACAAAGCGAGATAAGAAACCAGCCGCATTCGATGCACCACCATAGCCACCGCCTTTTTGTGGGCGGCTGTTTGCTGTATCAGCATATGGTGAAGGGCAATTTTGTTGATGCCACTTCTCAAGCGGTAATGGCCAAGCGCCTTCCATTTCTTGCTCTGCAAAGTCTTGCACTTCACGGACAAACTCTTTATCAAGGCCAAATAGTGCGTTGTACTCTTGACCAACAGCCACCAGTGCAGCACCGGTTAGCGTTGCCGCATCAATAATTAATGGCGCACCGGTTTCACCCGCAGCCATTAAGCCATCAGCAAGCACTAGACGGCCTTCGGCATCGGTATTAACAATTTCAACTGTGGTGCCATTTTTATAGGTAAGAATATCACCTAGTTTATATGCATGGCCTGAAATTAAGTTTTCAGCACAACATAGGAATAATTTAATGCGCTTATTAACGCCACGGTTAATCGCAAGTGCTAAACCAGCCGTTACGGTTGCTGCACCGCCCATGTCACACTTCATGCCTAGCATGCCTTCACTTGGCTTAATAGAGTAACCGCCAGAATCAAATGTAATGCCTTTACCAACAAGCGCAGCGGCCACTGGCGCCGTTTCGTCACCCGTAGGGTTATAGTCTAGCTCAAGTAGTACAGGTGGGCGCTCACTACCACGACCAACCGCATGAATACCAATCCATTGCTGCTCAAGTAATGCATCCCCTTTAATAATTTGATAGCTAACATGCTCAGGCGCTAATGACTGAATAAACTCAGCCGCTTTACCAGCAAGGCTTTCAGGGAAAATATCATCAGCGGTCCCATTGATCATTTGACGAGCCCAAGTCGCTGCTTGCGTTAAAGAAGCCAGCTCTTTGCTGTCTGTTTTTGCATTCTCGGCAAATTCAACTGCGTCTAAATTCTTTGGTGAAACAAAGCCTTGGTAAAAAGCCCACTGTGTTTCTGTGCACCAAACATCACCCGTTAGCGCAATATTTTTTAAACCTTGATTCGCTAACGTACGCGCTGCTTTCTGAACGTTTTTAAGTGTATCTTGTTCAGTTAAATGAATAGTTGCGCCTTGTTCAGTAAAAGAAAGAGAGGCTTTATCACCCCAATGTGCGGCAGCAGCCTGCTCGCTTAGTTGAACTAAAAATTTTTCCGACATGTTAGAATACTCTTTTTGCGCTAAAAATTGTTCACTGAGTTTACTACAGGCTACGTCAGTTCCCAACCGCTTGCGATAAATAACGCCTTAAATGACAACGAAGGTGCACTCTGCTTGGTTATTCACTTACAATATAGAAAAGCTCAAATAAAAACAAAATAATGAAATTTAATCCTCCATTACAATCAGCCACTTTATTAAAGCGCTATAAGCGATTTTTAGCTGATTTAGTCACGCAAGATAATCAACAATTTACAGCACACTGCGCCAATACAGGCAAAATGACAGGCTGTGCCGAGCCAGGTTTTAACGCGTTTTACTCAACCAGTGATAACCCAAAACGTAAATACCCGCAATCGTTACAACTCACCCAAAATCAACATGGGCATTTAATTTGTGTTAATACTGCAGTTGCTAATCAAGTCGTTCAAGAAGCTCTCGAAAATCATCTTATCAAGCAGCTTGATGGCTACGATACACTGCAAGCTGAAGTGAAATACGGTCAAGAGAATAGCCGCATCGATTTTTTATTAACGGCTGAAAACGCCGCTCATTGCTATGTTGAGGTTAAGTCAGTGACCTTGCTATCAGAAGAAAAGCCAGAAACTGGCCAAGGTTACTTTCCCGATGCTAAAACAGTGCGAGGACAAAAACACCTGCGCGAGTTAATAGAAATGGTGCAACAGGGGCACCGAGCTGTTTTGCTTTTTGCTGTATTACATCAAGGAATTAATACAGTCAGTGGCGCATCACATATAGATGCTAAATACAGCGAACTATTAGTACACGCCGTTGACTGTGGTGTAGAAGTATATGCTTATAAAGCAGAGATTTCAGCCAGTCACATTGTACTGGCTGAAGAAGTGCCGTTTATTGCTTAGTCATTGAGATATCAATTTCATCGATCAGATTTTGTTCTATATCTGCTTCTTTGTAGTATAACGGTCTGAGTTTTGCTGTTTGAGAATAATAACGGCTTTGATCATCAAAGTGCTCTGAACGTGAATCAGAGCTCTGTGACATGGTTAATAATCCTTTAGCAACCGGTCCATCCTCAGTAAAATTCATCACAAACATCCAGCTTGAGCCATAGTTCACAGGGTAGCCTTGCGCTGATAAATTTGACGCTAAAGGTTGGCCTGTAACTGCATCCGGTAATGTTTGATAATCAGCATAAGGTATCAGAGTAGAGCGTGTTAAATTACTTCTATCGTATCTGAAAACATTAAAGCCTCCCTCAACATGCATCGGCCCAGCCCATGGAAGCTGCTCACCTGAAGCATGCCCTCCGGCCAGTGATTTTTCTACGAACTGAAGCTCAGCTAAAGTACTTGTTAATGGCACCCCATTCGCCTGCACATTTAACATAGCGTGCGCCAGTGCTTTTAATGCAACTTTATCTTGGCGTAGAGTATGAGGCGTATTAGCCGGGTCTGTAACATCAAAGTTGTTATATAAGTGTGCTGAAGGATTAAATAGATGCGCAAACTCACGGATCAATGCAGCACCTTCTGTATCTAAGTTCATAGCACCATTCCAGTTAGCAACGATATCGCAGGCAGGACTAATATCCACGTCAATACCCGCTGAAACTTGCACCGGTGTATTTCCTTGGGCAATACATTGTGAGGCTAAATCGGTAAATACCAGCTCACCTAAATAGATACGATTGCCAATTAATGCCTGTTCTAATTCATCAAGTGTAAATTTACCGTCTTCTCCCCTGCCTTCTTGCAATAACTTCAGACCCATTCGTGTTCTTAGTGATAAAGGCTTATGTACATCACCATACTGCGCAGCAAAACCAAGTAAAGGCTGTTTTAAGTTTGTCACCCAATAACTATCATTCGAGTTTTGTACATAGTCTGTCCGCGTAAGCTGGGGTGCTTCAGAAAAAGGCACCTTACCTTGGCTTTCAAAGAGCTTCATGTTGCCAGGCACCAAATCAAAGCCCGTTGATTCCCTCAAAGCAACGAGCTCAGGCTGCAAACGAATTGCTAGGTTAGCAGTGTCATCTAATTTAAGCACTGTGCTGTCATCAACGTAAAAAACAGTGCCCGTTTTATCTGTTGCCATCGTATTGTTAAACGACACCCCATCAAACTGAGCGAATGACGCTTTCATATCATCAAGACTCACGGCTTGGTTGAGTGCTGACCACTGCGCTACAACATCCATATTAAATTCATTGGCATCTTTTATGGTAAATGCTTGAGTGTCATTCCAGCCTAACCCTCTTTCAGCAGGCGTTTCTAGCATCAAACCATGGTGGCTGTAATAAAATGGTTTTGTAAGCTCAATCGTTGTGTTTGGCCCCACAGCAACCTCCACCGTTACCATTTTACTGGTAATAGTGTGTTGCTCACCCTCAACACCATAACTCATGCGGTCATTTTCATTTAATGCGAGCTGATAAATTAAAAAGTGACGTGCCGTCGAGAAGGTGTGCGTCCAGGCCACATGTTCATTAAAACCTATATTAATAACGCCAGGCATGCCTTGCAGGCTCCCACCCATCACATTCATAGCACCAGGGACTGTTAAGTGTGACTGCCAAAAACGCAAATTTCCTTCATGAGGAAAATGTGGATTTGCTAATAATCCGCCCTGACCGTTGGCCATCATCTCTTTACCCAGCCCCCAGCCATTTGAGCCCAAGTGCTCAAATTTCTTCTCTAACTTAAATTGCTTTGCTTGCTGATTTATATTTTTAACAAGGCTCGAAACGGCACTCGGTTCACTACCACTTGGCACAGGCAAATACTCATCACCATCACCTGGGTTTGCAAAAAATGCTAATTCTAAAAAGTTAGCTGAGCTTGCAAGTTGCACTGTCGCCATTGAATAAGCCAGCATATCTTGAGCCGTTAAGCTAATAACCCAAGGCTGAGATGCACATTCAGGCGCTAAATTTTCAGCCCCCGTATCAGTCACATATTTATTGAAGCCCTGCACAAACCCTTCAAAATGAGCACGACTTGTTTCATCTAATTCAGCATAATGTTCCGCCGCATACTCATTTACACCTAGTGCTTTATAACCAAAATCAGAGATTAAGTGTTTTGAATCGCCACTCCCCGCAACTTGATCAGGGCCATAGTATTTAGCACGCTCGCCGCGGGTTTTAATTATTTGATCCATTAATAAACACGCATGATCTTTTGCATAAGCATAGCCACTGCCAAATGCCAAGCTTTCAAGGTTTGATGCTGTAATATGTGGGACGCCATAACTTGTCCAACGAATATTGGCATCAAGCGTCTTGTTATCTGCAAAAGTAGGTATTGCGACCTTTACAACATCTTCAGGTTCGGGTGTTGTCGTAACGGGGGGCTCAACGGTTTTATTATCGTTATCTGAGTTACAACCTACAGCAAGAAATGCGGCTGCAATGCTGAACATTATTGGATGAAGTTTCATTGTGCTTCCTTTATTATGAGTATTATATCCATCAACCAGCTTGCCTTAATTAAAAGACTAAATCTTGACCCTCCACGCAAAATATTGACTTTGCGCGCCTAGTCATGCAGCTTAACTGTTGCTAATAATAATAAAAAATGAACGACTATGTTTTATGTCAATAGCCAAATCATTCGCTCCTTGGTCTATTTCCTACAAAAACAAGGGCTTGAGAAAGAACAGCTGCATGCATTACTTGCTGAGCGCCGCTGTTATCTCAATGAAACTAGCTACCGATTTCCTGTATCAGATTACGAATCGTTAATGCATTATGCTGATACCCAGCTTAAGCAAGAGCATATAGGCCTTTTGTTTGGTCAATCACTCAAAGCACAAAACTGGGGGCTATTGGGGCATGTCGCCTTGGTGAGTCAAAATCTTGAGAAAGCGCTGCAGCATGCGCAAAGATTAAATTCACTGGTAAGAAACATTGGTCGAATAGAGCTGAGAAAAGTGCAGCAGCAATGCCAACTGAGCTGGCATGCACGAAGTCCAATACGACATTACATGGTCGATGAACTGTTTAGTAGTTGGTTATCGTTTGCAAACCACTGCTGCCAGCAAAACGCTGAACTTGCGCTTGAAAAAGTAACCCTTACCAGACCCATTCCGAGCACTGCGAGTGTGCACATTTATCAGCATACTTTTAACTGCCCTATCGAATTTGGTGCCAAATCCAACAGCCTTATTTTTAATGAAAAACTACTTAATAGCCGTTTACACTCGCCAAACCCAGAGCTTGAACAACTCTTGTTATCGCAAGCGGGAGATTTAACGCCGTATGCAGATCATATTAATGAATTAAATGCCTTTATTGCCTGCCAATTCCCTGTTATTCCGAGTGTTGAGCAAGCCGCATTACAATTAGGCTTAAAGAAACGCAGCTTGCAGCGCTACCTCACTGGGCAGCAACTAAGCTTCACAAAGTTAATTGATCAGCAAAGAAAACAACACGCAAAACGCATGTTACTGCAAGGCTATTCAGTGCTTGAGATCAGCAATAAACTGGGATTTTCAGAGCAGAGTGCTTTACAACGCGCATTTAAACGCTGGTACGACACAACCCCCAAAAAGTTTCTCAATGAACACATGTTTTAAGTTGTAATATGATTTTTTGCCCATATAACTTAGCAAATTAAAAATTGCACGGGCCGTGTAAACGAATAAAACCGCCCATTCTTATTTTTAAAGTCGATAAGTTGGGGCATACAGGATTAATTAAAAAATAAATTTGCCTCAAACAGAAGATTCTGCTATTTATAGCCGCCGGCTAATGCTGGGCAAAATATTAAGGATTTAGGAGAAAGTTATGCCAGACCAGAAAAGACTAGGGTTATTGGCTCAGGCCGGGTTAGAGCCGTATCAGGAACAGCCGGGTGAAGAGTATATGAATGATGCACAACGTGCTCATTTTAAAACAATTTTAGAAGCTTGGCGTAACGATTTACGTAACGAAGTAGACCGTACTAAATCGCACATGCAAGATGAAGCAGCTAACTTTCCAGATCCAGTAGACCGTGCAGCACAAGAAGAAGAGTTCTCTTTAGAGCTTCGCACTCGTGACCGCGAACGTAAACTGATCAAGAAAATTGAAAAAACAATTCAATTAATCAAAGATGATGACTTTGGTTATTGTGAATCATGTGGTATCGAAATTGGTATCCGCCGCTTAGAAGCGCGTCCAACAGCTGATTTATGTGTTGACTGTAAAACGCTTGCGGAAATTAAAGAAAAACAATCAGGACGCGGTTAATTACATACATTAATTAACCTATGTCTACCACAGCCGTTAATGCGCCTATGCGCACATACAGGGGCCGTTTTGCGCCATCACCTTCTGGGCCATTGCACTTTGGCTCATTAATAGCGGCTGTGGGCAGCTTCCTTGATGCAAAATCAAATCAAGGTAAGTGGCTAGTCCGAATAGAAGACATTGACACACCCCGTGTTGTACCCGGCGCAAGCGATGACATATTACGCACTCTAGAAGCGTATGGTCTGCACTGGGACGAAGGCGTTATCTACCAAACTAAACGCCATACTGAATACCAAGCCGTTGTTGACGCACTCATTGCAAAGAACTTTGTCTACGCCTGTCATTGCACACGTAAAGAAATCAAAGCAATGGGCGGAATATACCAAGGGTATTGCAAATCAAAACATCACCCATTAAACGATTCTGCACTGCGCTTAACTCAGCAATTTGCGACGAGTGAATATCACGACCTTATTCAAGGTCAGGTTAATATTGACAGCCGACTTGCTAAAGAAGACTACCTTATAAAACGAAGTGATGGCTTATTTGCTTATCAGCTGGTTGTCGTCGTCGATGATATTGCACAAGGAATAAGCCACGTGGTGCGTGGAGCCGATTTACTCGAGCCAACAGCAAGACAACTCAGCTTATTTAAGCAACTAGGGCAACCAGCACCTAACTACGCGCATCTACCATTGGCTGTTGCAAAGCCCGGTTTTAAATTATCAAAACAAAACTACGCACCGGCCATATCAAAACGTTCGCCAAAACCAGCATTATTTGATGCGTTTCGTTTTTTAGGTTTAAACCCAGAGCCTGCTCTATTGTCTTCAACAGTCGAAGAAATGCTTAATTGGGCAATCTCAGCCTACCGTATTGAAAACATCCCAACAGCGCTAGAAATACAAGTTAGTGAGAATCCACACGCCACTTTTTGTGATTTTCAAGTCATTACAAAATAAATTGCCAATTTTAAAGGCAGAGTAACTTAATTTTTGAGCCACGCTGGTATATGATAGCGACCCAAAGTGTGCGAATCATTAACACCATACTGTAGCGTCATATAAAACACACATTTACTGACTCAATCTCATATCGACGAAGTGAAAAAACACACGCTATACTTGATGAGTCGCAAAGTCCGCGTCGTAGGAGACAGATTATTATTTCCAAGCTTTTTCAATTTTGTCGGCAAATTATCGGCCCAAATGCCTCGACTTCAACAAATGCCGCACAAACGAGCGAGTTACCTTTGGTGATCGAGCGCAGTGAACATGGTATTTCACGCAAACAATTTAGCCCAAATGCAATCAAAGTATTATACCGCCTCAAAGAAGGTGGCTACGATGCTTACTTAGTCGGTGGTTGTATTCGAGATATATTGTTAGGCCAACAACCTAAAGACTTTGACGTAGTTACAAATGCGACGCCAGAACAAATCAAAAAACTATTTCGTAACTGTCGCCTAATTGGTCGTCGCTTTCGTTTAGCGCACATTGTGTTTGGCCGTGAAATAATTGAAGTTGCTACGATGCGCGGCCATCATGAAGCCGACGAAGAAAAAAACCACGTTAGCCAATCAAGCGAACATGGGCAACTGCTGCGAGATAATGTGTACGGTAGTATTGAAGAAGACGCCGAGCGTCGAGATTTCTCAATTAATGCGCTGTATTATTCAATTAATGATTTTTGCATCTATGACTACGCCAACGGTATTAGTGCAATAAAAGCCAAACAGGTTGAATTAATTGGCGATCCAGAAACCCGCTACCGTGAAGACCCTGTACGTATGCTGCGTGCAGTCCGTTTTGCAACAAAGTTAGGCATGACCATTGCGCCTTCGACAGAAAAGCCAATGAAAGAGCTTGCAAGCTTATTAGACCACATTCCTCCTGCACGTCTATTTGAAGAGTCACTCAAGCTGTTTTTAAATGGTAAAGCAGAAGAAAACTATATCATGTTGCGTCAGTATGGCCTTTTCAAAGCCCTATTCCCTGCCCTTGATAAAATTTTGAATGCTAACCCAGATGGACTCGAGCATGCATTTATTCTGCAAATGTTTAAAAACACAGATAAACGTATCAATGCAGAGAAAAAAGTAACCCCTGCGTTTATATTCGCTGCACTATTGTGGTTCCCGTTATTAGACATCGCTAAAAAATTACAGCAACGTGACCAACTTTCTGAGTTTGATGCATTTGCACAAGCGATGAATAAGGTACTCAGTGAAAGCGCACAACATGTTGCCGTACCTAAACGGTTTACGTTAGGCGCTAGAGATATCTGGCATATTCAACAACGCCTTGATAAACGCGGTGGTCAACGCGCATACCGGTTAACGCAACAGCCTCGTTTTAAAGCTGCCTACGACTTTTTACTATTACGTGTTCAAGCTGGTGAGCAGCAACATCAGGAACTTGCTACGTGGTGGACGGCGTATTTAAGCCAAGATATAAATGGCCAAAAAGAGATGGTTAAAGCACTTGGCCATCAAGGTGGCCCTAAACGCCGCCGTCGACCTCGTAAGAAAAGAGCAGAATAAACATGAACATAGTGTATTTAGGGTTAGGCGCAAATTTAAATGCGCCACGTACACAAATTCGTAATGCTATTGCAGCATTACAAGGGCTACCAGAAATTGAGCTGGTTTGCGTATCGCATGATTACGCAAGTAAGCCAATGGGGCCACAAGATCAACCCGACTATGTCAATGCGGTTGCGTGTATTAAAACGGCTCTGCAACCAGAGCAACTACTCGATTTAACCCAAGCAGTAGAACGTGATCATGGCCGTGTACGTAAAGAAGAACGTTGGGGACCTCGCACCCTTGATATTGATATTCTATTATTTGGTGACCAAGTGATCGACACGCCTCGCCTTACCGTGCCTCATTATGGCCTCGTTGAGAGAGAGTTTGTTGTTTATCCTTTATTAGAGATAGCCCCTTCTCTTGTTTTACCGAATAACCAATCACTTGCTGATATAACAAAAACGTTGCCTTTAAACGATTTACAAAAACTCCCTCAGCAGTAATCAACCTAGGCGAAGCCTTAGAGGAAATTATGTCTAAAATCACCGTTTCAACTCTTAATAAAATGAAACACGAAAAACAAAAAATTACCGCGCTTACAGCTTACGATGCCAGCTTTGCAAAATTGTTTCATGATAATGGCGTCGAAGTGATTTTAGTCGGTGACTCACTGGGCATGGTTTTACAAGGTGGTGATGACACATTAGCAGTAACGAACAGCGAGATTGCTTACCATACACGGTGTGTCCGCGCCGGTAGTCGCGAGCTATTCATCATCGCTGACTTACCTTTTATGACCTACTCAAACCCTGCCGATGCGTGTAAAAATGCAGCCGAGTTAATGCGTGCTGGCGCCAACATGATCAAACTTGAAGGTGGCGAGTGGTTACACGACAGCATCCGCGCAATGACGCAACAAGGCATACCTGTGTGTGGTCATTTAGGTTTAACACCTCAGTCTGTGCACGTATTTGGCGGCTTTAAAATTCAAGGCCGCGAACAATCACAAGCTGATAAAATGCTTAGCGATGCTAAAGCGCTTGAAGCTGCAGGTGCACAATTATTGGTATTAGAGTGTATTCCTAGTGAATTGGCTAAGCGTATTACCGATGAATTAACTATCCCGACAATCGGAATTGGTGCTGGCAATCAAACCGACGGACAAATTTTAGTTATGCACGACCTCGTCGGCATTTCAGCTGGTTATATCCCTAAGTTTTCAAAAAACTTTTTACTTGAAACAGGGAATATGCCAGCAGCCGTGCAAAAGTATTGTGAAGATGTAAAAAGTGGTGCTTTCCCAAGTACCGAACATGAGTTTAAATAATGCAATCAATCACTGAAATAAAATCGTTACGTAGTCAAATCAAAGCTTGGCGTCAAGCTGGACTTAGCATTGCACTCGTCCCAACCATGGGCAACTTGCACCAAGGGCATTTTTCATTAGTTGAAAAAGCAAAAACGTTAGCCGATAAAGTCGTCGTCAGTATTTTTGTTAATCCTATGCAATTTGGCGCCAATGAGGATCTCGACAACTACCCGCGCACGCTCAACGAAGATAAACAAGGCCTAGCAGAACTTGAAACTGACATCGTGTTTACACCGTCAGTTGAAACCATCTATCCAAATGGCCTTGGTGAACAAAGCTTTGTTGATGTACCTGGCGTGTCGATGGGTTATTGCGGTGGTTCACGTCCCGGCCATTTTAAAGGTGTCGCTACCGTTGTGACTAAGTTATTCAATCTTGTGCAACCTGACTTTGCCTGTTTTGGTGAAAAAGATTTTCAGCAACTGCAAGTGATTAAAACCATGACACGCGATCTCTCTATCCCTGTCGAGATTGTCGGTGTACCTACGTGCCGTGAAATATCAGGCCTTGCTATGAGCTCACGTAATGGCTATTTGTCTGATGAGCAAAAAGACACCGCAAAAGCATTATTTGCAACCCTTAACGAGACGGCTGAGCAGCTAAAACAAGGCCAAACGGATT
Organism: Pseudoalteromonas sp. PAB 2.2; assembly: GCF_001938575.1. NCBI lineage: Bacteria > Pseudomonadati > Pseudomonadota > Gammaproteobacteria > Alteromonadales > Pseudoalteromonadaceae > Pseudoalteromonas > Pseudoalteromonas sp. PAB 2.2. The sequence continues at coordinate 10,596 of NZ_LYPI01000003.1, read as the reverse complement.
TCGCTGAATTAGAAGCTAAAGCCAAAGCCACGCTTGAAGCCGCAGGCCTAAAACCTGATTATTACTCGATTGCCGAACGATCAACGCTAAAAGCTGCATCAGCAGCGGATAAACAACTGGTTATTTTAGCCGCAGCCTTCTTAGGATCGGTTCGTTTAATTGATAATTTGCAAGTTACGCTGGATTAAGTTTCAACAATCTGGGTAAGATGGATTTAAAAGAATAGCCATAAACTAGGGATAAGCATGAAAAAATTACCAGCTATTGCAGTATCATTGTTTGCATTCACCTTGTTAGCAGCTTGCTCAAGCAAGATTGATAACCCAGAAATGCAACAATGTGCCCAACAAAACTATCAATGCGAAGCCAGCTGCGAACAGCAAAGCACCGCAGATGGCTTAGTTCATAAAGTCTGTAGTAACAAGTGCATCGAAGCTTACAATCAATGTAAAGCGAATGCAGAAAAGTTAGGCGAAGTTAAATAAATTTGCCTTTCTGAGGCACTGAATTATATCAATTTACTTAATTAAACATTCTATTTTGAGTGTTATTGCGAATTGGTATGTGTCAGTTCAGTGCCTGCACCTTCCTTCTCGATTACAATTTCACTTTTTCAATTAAGCGTCTGCTAATTTTGTTCATATTTTTGTTCATCCTTTAAGCTATTCATATTAGGGCAAGCTTTCGTTCATTAAACTTCTCCATATTGGTGACGAATTAACAACTGCTACCGTGTAATTGTTTCTCACTAATTTCAAAATTTACTCTTCGCATTTAGCTGTACCAACTCAACGTCATTGAGATTATTAGTGTTTTTTTAGGTTCACTTTTTGCTGAGAGGTATGAATGAATAAACGTGATTTACGGCTAAAGGAAAAATTAATGAAACCAGAAACCCGAACTAAGCTCTTCAGCGCTGTTAAAAAGAAGACCTTCTTGGGCGTATTATTAGCCATGAGTGCAGGCCATACTTACGCAACTGAAAACCAAACTCAGCCACAAAAAACTGAAACACAGCACACCGTTGTTGAGCAAAAGCCTGCGATGATCACAATTCCACAAGAGAAACTATTTGATGTAATCACTGCTCGCGCTAAAAAGTTAGCCTCTGAGCCGTATGTCGCACTAAAAGATTTAGAACTTGAAGCATTAACCAGCATTAGTTATCAAGATTACCGTGCTATTCGCTTTCGCCCAGATCAAGCAATCTGGAAAGATCAAAGCTTATATGAAGTGCAATTATTTCATCCTGGCTTTTTATATAAATCACCGGTGGCAATTAATACCCTAGAGCAAAATGCCGAAGTTAAAAGCCTGCCTTTTAAAACTGATTATTATCGTTACGATGCAACCGCGGCTCCGTTGGAAGCAGAAATAAGCACTGCAATTAAGAATACTCAGTTGGGTCATGCCGGTTTTCGTCTGCATTTTCCGCTCAATAATAGCGAATACAAAGATGAAGTTGCGGTATTCCAAGGTGCCTCTTATTTTCGTTTAGTGGGCCCACACCAAGTCTATGGCCTTTCAGCCCGCGGACTTGCGGTTGATACTGCTCTTAGCTCGGGCGAAGAATTTCCCGTGTTTAAAGAATTTTGGTTAGTAAAACCAGCGCCTGAAGACACCACTATCGTGCTTTATGCACTGCTTGATAGCCCATCTGTTGCTGGAGCATATCGTTTTGAGTTAACACCTTCGACAAACACTGAAGTAAAAACTCAGATGCAAATTTTTGCCCGCAAAGATATTAAAAAACTGGGTATAGCACCACTAACAAGTATGTTTTATCACGGTGAAAACAGCACCAAGTTTTTTGATGACTACCGTCCAGAAGTACATGACTCAGACGGCCTATTAATGCAATCAGCAGAGGGTCAATGGGTATGGCGAGCACTTAACAACCCTAAAAAATTAAGTGTTACATCATTTAGTTATGATAATCCGAAGGGATTTGGCCTCGCACAACGTGACCGTGATTTTAACAATTACTTAGACACAGAGGCACATTACCATAACCGCCCGAGTATGTGGATTGAGCCAATGGGTTCGTGGGGGAAAGGCCGCGTTGAGCTGGTAGAGATTCCCACAGACACAGAAACTAACGACAACATTGTTAGCTACTGGGTGCCTGAGCAAGCGATGAAAGCAGGCGATAGCTTAAGTTTCAGCTATAAGCTATCAACTTTTAATGCAACCCTTGCATCTCAGGATAAAGCGAGTGTTTTAAGAACACGCATAGGCAGTGCAGCCCTGCCTGGCGAAAAGAATCCACCACCAAAAAGTCACCGTCAATTTACTGTTGACTTCAGTGGTGAAAACATCAATCAACTGTCTGCAAATTTTGCTATGAAGGCCGATTTAGCACTGTCATCAGGTGAGATTAGCGATAAAACAGTTCAGCAGTTACCGAATAATCAAGGATGGCGCGTCGCGTTTAAAGTGGCGCCAGAGGGAGATAAGCCTGTCGATATGCGCTTATCGTTAAAACTACGTGACAAAGAAATCAGCGAGGTATGGAGCTATGTCTGGTATCCAAATGACGTCCAATAGCAAAACATTAACACCAACCGCAATGCCATTTAAGAAAACTCGCGTTTGGCTATTTTCATGCCTTGCGCTAGCGATTACTGCATATGGTGTGTGGATCATGTTCGATATTTTAAATTCTAACGGCATGACACCGCTTGAGTACGCATTGCTGTTTTTATTTTCAGTGACCTTCGCGTGGATCGTAACAGCCTTTTGTAGTGGCTGTATGGGCTTTATTTTACAACTGCTGCGTATTGACCCACTGACGCTTAAACGTCAAAAGCCCATTGAAATTAACGAACATGCACTAAGCCAGACTAAAACAGCTGTCGTGATGCCAATTTATAACGAAGATACCGAGCGTGTGATCGCTGGTTTTGAAGTGAGTCTTCGATCGCTCGCTAAAACGGGCCAAATGCCGAACTTCGATTTCTATTTACTTAGTGATACACAAGATCCAGAGATTGCGCGCAATGAACTAAAAGCATGGAATGCATTAACGGCACGTTTAGGTGACTTAGCTCAGCATACTTTTTATCGTCGTCGTGAAGATAATAAACACCGTAAAGTGGGTAACCTCACTGATTTTTGTGAACGCTGGGGAAGTCAATACGAGCACATGATTGTACTTGATGCTGACAGCATCATGACAGGAAAATGTATGCTTGAGTTAACCACAAGCATGATCAGTAATCCAAAATCAGGCCTTATTCAAACGATTCCGATTCCGGTTCGCCAAGATACTTTTTTTGGTCGATTTTTACAATTCGCCTCAATCTTATACAGCCCTATGCTGGCGACAGGTTCTGCATTTTGGCAAACCAATCAAGCAAATTACTGGGGACACAACGCAATTATTCGTGTTGAAGCCTTCACGCAATGTTGCGGTCTTCCTGTATTAAAAGGCAATGCCCCTTTTGGTGGAGAGATTTTAAGTCACGATTTTGTTGAAGCATCACTGCTACACCGTTCTGGTTGGGATGTATTATTACTCAGCGATATTGAAGGCAGCTATGAAGAAGTACCGAGCAACATTCTAGACTACGCAATTCGCGACAGACGATGGGTGCAAGGTAATATTCAGCATCTCGGTTTATTGCCAAAATCAGGTTTGAAACTGATGAGTAAAATGCACTTTTTATTTGGTGCCACAGCGTATATCTCATCACTTATTTGGTTATCTATGCTGGCATTAAGTACCTTGGATGCAGTTACGCGTGCACTGAATAGTGATGTGTATTTTAACCATGCGTACCAGCTATTTCCTACTTGGCAAATTGCTAAAACTGATTTAATTGATTCACTGCTATTTATCACTGCGGTATTACTACTTTTACCAAAACTTATGGGATTGATAGTGACTTTAGTGCATCGCAATAAAGCCTTTGGTGGCAGTGTAAAATTGATCGCAGGCTCACTCATTGAGAGCGTATTTGCTATTGTAATCGCGCCACTCATGATGGTGTTTCATAGCTACTTTGTAGTGTGTGTATTTCTTGGTAAGAAAGTTAGCTGGGATGCGCAGCCTCGTGAAGGACGCATGGTGCCGTGGCAAGAAGCAATTGGGTATACTCTATTTTCAACCATCACCGCTATTATTTGGGGTGGTGTAGCTTATTACTATACCCCGACTTTCTTTTGGTGGTTATCACCTATTTTAGTTGGACTGATTTTAGCAGCCCCGATTGTACGTTACTCAAGTAGTATAGGATTAGGCATAAAAATGCGTAAATTGGGCTTATTCTTATGCCCAAGCGAAGTGCAAAACGATGACACTCTGGCAGCACTTCGTGTGCATCAGCAAGAGATTGGTCTTCCTAAAGACGAGCACGCTAATTTTAACATTCCCGCATTACCAACCGAGACCCCAACGGTGATGCCAATCCAAAGCTTTAAAGCTAAGCCTGGCAAAAAGCGCAAACAAGTTCGCCTTGCTCAGCAACGCATAAAAGCAAAACTCTTTGCTAAAAGCTAAAACGAAAAGAACCGCTCATTGAGCGGTTCTTTTATCACTGTCTGTATTGATTGTTACAGAAGATCTAGCTTTTTAAGTTCAGCCATTGCCATCTTGCCTGAAAGCGGCACATAACCATCTTTCTCAACAATTTTTTGACCATCTACTGATAACACCATTTTTAAGAACTCTGCATCAATAGGTGCAAGTGGCTTATTAGGGTGTTTGTTAACGTATACGTATAAGAAACGAGAAAGTGGGTATTTGCCCGTTGCAACGTTTTCTAATGTCGCATCAACAAAGTTATCACCTTTCTTAGCAAGTGGCACAGTACGTACACCCGATGTCTTATAACCGATACCTGAGTAACCAATCGCATTCACTGACGAAGAGATTGACTGAACAACCGATGCAGAACCTGGTTGCTCATTTACATTGTTACGGAAGTCACCTTTACACAATGCTTTTTTCTTGAAGTAACCGTAGGTCCCTGATACTGAGTTACGACCATAAAGTTGGATATCTTTTGCAGCCCAATCACCTGTTAAACCTACATCACTCCAACGATTTACTTGAGCATCAGCACCACACTTGCGAGTTGAAGAGAAAATAGCATCCACTTGGTCAATACGTAAACCTTCGATTGGGTTATCTTTATGTACAAAAACCGCTAGCGCATCAATTGCAACGCGAACTTCTGTAGGCTTGTAACCATAACGTTTCTCGAAAGCTTCAATTTCTTTAGACTTCATACGTCGGCTCATAGGGCCGAAGTTTGCAGTCCCCTCTGTCAGTGCTGGAGGCGCAGTTGAAGAACCCGCTGCTTGGATTTGGATGTTTACATTTGGGTAAAAGCGTTTATATTCTTCCGCCCAAAAGGTCATCATATTGGCAAGTGTGTCAGAGCCCACAGATGAAAAGTTACCAGAAATACCACTTGTTTTTTGGTACTCAGGCATATCTTTATCAACTGCAGCTGCTTGAGCTGATACAAATGTTGTTACAGCCACACCCATTGCGGCAACGAGATTTTTAAATTTCATAGGGGTTACTCCGATTTGTTCGTCCCATTTCCTAACTGCAGTCTACTCTAAAGACACTAGATGACAGTTAGATTACCCTAAAATGACAGTTTTATGACTTTGCATTAATTTCTAAAGAGTCTGGTAAGCGAACGACTTTATCGCTGCTAAAGGCAAACGAAAATGTCGATCCTTCACCAACTTTACTCTTAATATTCAAATGACTATCGTGACGTGTAAGTACATGTTTTGTTATCGCTAAACCTAAGCCAGAGCCACCCGTTGTGCGACTACGTGCTTTATCTACTCGATAAAAACGCTCTGTTAGGCGATTAATATGTTCGCTGGCAATACCATCACCGTTATCAGTGACACTAAACGCAGCCTGATTATTTTTAAGCTGCCAATCGACCACAATTTTACCGCCAGGCTTAGTGTAATGAATGGCGTTAAATACCAAATTAGAAAATGCACTGCGTAACTCATCCTCAGCACCTTTAATATCTAAATGGCTATCGACATTAAAAATAAGCTCATGGCCTTTATCTTGATTCAGCGATTGTGCTTCTGTGTGAATATAGGTGAGTAACTTTGGCACATTCACAGGCTTGTCGTTGTCTTGACGGCGAGCGCCTTCAATGCGAGACAATGACAAGAGTTGGTTTACTAGACTGTCCATGCGTTTGCATTGTTCGAGCATCGTTGTTTGCGCTTTATTCCACATACTTGGCGGTGGCATGTTATCGCCATCAAGCATTTCTAAATAACCAGTCACGACCGTAAGTGGTGTTCTCAATTCGTGTGATACATTGGCCACAAAGTCTTTACGCATTTGCTCTAATTGCTTTAGTCGCGTGACATCACGAACAACCATCATTAACTGCGAGCTTGCATAGGGCATGACCCTAAATTCGAGTATTTGTTCATAACTGTGACCACCATCCAGCTCCAGTGGCTCATCAAAACTGGCTTGGTGCATATATTTAGCAAATTTAGGATCACGAATAAGGTTATCGAGTCGCTGTCCATGATCCGTTGGCCATTGTAAGCCCAATACTTTAAGCGCGAGTTGATTACACCAAATAATACTCAGATCTTTTTGCAACACCACAACCGCATCAGGTACCGCCTCTGCACCATCACGAAAACGGCGAATTAAATCAGCCAGTTCATTACGCTTTTTACGATTACGATGCTGTAAATGGTAGATCCCTTCAAAAACTTGCTCCCAAGCTCCCTCACCTTCAGGTGGGTTGAAGCTACGCTGATTAAGGAGCCAATCACTAAGGCGATAGAGTTGATGATAATGCCAAATCAGTAGTGCAAAGGAGCCTAAAAATAAAAGCAAAAATGGCGCACCTACAAGCACGCCAACTAATAACAAAGGTAAGAAATACATAAACAGGCGTTTTGCTAACGCCTGTTTATTGACTACTCGATACATACACTCACTTTACCTTAAGAATGTAAATTAGCTGAATATAGTCAGCCAACGCACTTATAATTTACTTGAAAAACGATAACCTGCACCACGCACAGTTTGTACGAGCCTGTCATGTCCAAGGGGTGCTATCGCTTTACGTAAACGACGAATATGTACATCAACAGTACGGTCTTCAACGTAAACGTTTGTTCCCCATACATGATCAAGTAATTGTTCACGGCTGTAAACACGTTCAGGGTGAGTCATGAAAAAATGCAGTAGTCTAAATTCAGTAGGTCCCATATCTAATTCGCTTCCCTCAGAGGTGACACGATGTGAAATAGGGTCAAGGCGCAAACCATGTACTTCAATAGCCTCTTCGAGTGAAGTCGGCGATACACGGCGGATAACCGCTTTAATACGGGCCATTAATTCTTTTGGCGAAAATGGTTTAGTAACATAATCATCAGCACCCACTTCAAGACCGCGTACTTTATCTTCTTCTTCACCGCGGGCTGTTAGCATAATAATAGGGATTTGACGTGTATATTCGCTTTGCTTAAATTTCTTCGCAATCTGAATTCCGCTTCCACCGGGTAGCATCCAGTCTAATAAAACCATATCGGGGTATGGCTCAACCATTGCCTCAATTGCAGAATCATAATCTTCGGCTTCAATTGCTTGAAAACCATTTTGCTCTAAAACAAAAACCAGCATCTCTCTGATAGGCGCTTCGTCATCGACGACTAGTACTTTACGTGACATTCCAATTTATCTCTTTCGTTAGCGAACTGGTTTCATTATTATGACTAAGTATGACATTTTTATGAAAGTCTAACGAGTAATTCAAAAAGCACCAAAAAAACTCAGTAAAAATGAATGGTTTTCCGCTTAAATATGCTTTTTTACACCTTAAAAGTCATACCTTAATGTTACAGCAAGGTGATCTTCATCAGCTTTATTATCGAGTGAAAACTGCGTATACCACATATACATACGTGCTTGTTTCGAAAGGCTTCTCTCAACGCCGACCGATGTTCCGGTGCCAGAGTCTTTTAATTTACCAAAGTCTCCTTCTGAGTCTTGATATTGAGCAAGTAACTTATACTTATCAATTTTATAAGAGGCACTAAGCAAAAAACCATCTTCAGTATCTGAGCCTGATACTTTTTCACTTTGTTGATACATGCCCCCAATCACAAGATCACCTATTTTGCTTTGTGCAGTAAACCGCGTGATGTCGTAACCCGCAACCTGACTGTCATGTGCAACACTTACAAAATAAGGTGTGTTTTTAAGTTTGCTATCACCGTATATAAAGGCAGCAGAGATGCCTGTTTCATCATCTTGCTTTGAATTGTCTTCAGCAATATACGTCACAACAAATTGTAAGTTTCCGACAATTGGTGAGCTGTAATGTACGACATCACCTAAACGATTTTCACCATTAAACAATGCTTTAACGTCCCCATTAAAGTCATTCATTTGGTCAATCTTGCCTTGTGATATTTTAAGGGCAGTATCATGACGGCCTAAAACAATTTGACCATAACTGCCTTGTAAACCGACATACTGATTACGCGCAGAGATATTTTCTTCGGTTTTACCATCGCTATCTTGATCTGCTGCATTTACAGCAAACTCAAACTTATAAACCGCTTTCAGACCCTCATTTATTTCACCGCTGCCTTTAATTCCAATCCGCGAGCTGTAGCTTTCAACTGATGTTTTACTTCCTTCATTGGTGTCACTATTGGCAACCCCTAAATGCGCCCGACCATATATATCAACGGCTTCAGCAACACTATTAAAAGAAAGTAGGCACATTGCAAAGCTCGAGAACATAATGGCGGTTTTTTTCATGGTAGCGACCCTTAATGTAAGCAATAACTTAAAAATCGAACATAAAGCCATATTGGTCAAGTTCTAAACAGTATATTTAAGATAAACATTTCAGATCACTGATCTACTAACTTCAGCAAGTCAGGATCAGATTTTTACCAAGCCGATCTATTTCGGATCATGATCTTACTAAGTTAGTCTACTAACTCTTTGATTTAATGCTCAACACGTTACCCGCTTGTTTAAAAGTTAAACAAAAATAGGCAATGATCATCCTAAAACTAGTAAAATAATGATCCGTGCTATTTATGGTTAGTAAAACAATGATCTTAAAATAAACAGTAAGTAAAACACTGATCCGTTAAGATCGAGGCAATAAAAAACCGGCCATTAAAGCCTAATGCAGATCAGTTAAGCATATTTTTATGATCACTTGACTGATCTTTTCATAGCTTCACAATCCGATATTAGAAATAGTATCGGATTTTTTTATGTCTCTAATTCAACACTTCGATGATATGTCCTCCTTTTTAGATGATGTACATACACTCGACAAACTTAAGCAGGTTCTTGACCCAGATATTCTTGAACAAGCATTTGAACATGCGGGAGTTGCCACTGTTCGCAGAAGGCGGTTACCGCTAGAAGCTATTATGTGGTCTGTAATTGGAATGAGTTTATTCCGAAACGAAACTGTGTGGGATATTGCTAACAGACTCGACATATCCTTGCCTGGAAAAAACAAATTAGTAGCGCCGAGTGCGCTCGTGCAAGGTCGCCAAAGGTTGGGTTACGAAGCAGTCCAACAAACATTTCRATTACTTTCACATAAAGTRTTTACCACCCAGCCTTTTGAGCAGTGGTGTGGACTTAATTTACTTGCAGTGGATGGCGTTAGCTTCCGAACTCATGATAATCAAGAAAACCGAGAAAAGTTTGGCAGTGACAGTAATCAGCATGGAGAAGTCAGCTATCCACAAATTCGAATGTGTAGCTTAATGGAAGTATCTAGCCACTTATTGTTAGACAGTAGTTTTGATGCCCGTTGTGTAGGCGAAATGAGCTTAGCTCAACGTCTATTACCAGCCGTACCGGATAACTCTCTGACCTTGTTTGACCGTGGTTATTATTCATTAGGGCTACTTTATCAATGGCAAAGCCAAGGAAAAAACTCTCACTGGATGTTGCCAGCAAGGAAGGATTTACAGTATCAAGTTGAACACAGTATCAGTGACAATGATAAGATTGTTACCTTRTCTACAAGCCTTCAGGCGAGAAAGAAGTTTGAGTCATTRCCAGATACCATAACGGCAAGATTAACTACTTATAAAGCTGATGGAAAAAGCTATCGTGTTCTGAGTTCGCTTATTGACCCTTTACGATTTCCGCATGACGAATTAATAGAGGTTTATACACAACGCTGGGAAATTGAGCTGGCGTTTAGAGAAATAAAGCAGGGATTGAATCACAGCAAACATACATTACGTAGTAGGAAGCCAGACATGGTACGCCAAGAGTTATGGGGGTTACTACTCGCTTACAACTTAATACGTATAATCATGCTTGATGCAACTAAAGAAGAAGATATCTTGCCTACTCAATTAAGCTTTAGCCAATCTATGCGGCAGGTAATCGCTTTCTTCATGTTTACGCCAATACATAGTGCAAGTAAGTTACCTGTTCATTATGATGAGTTACTGAAAACACTTAGGTTGTTTATCTTACCCGATAGGCTACCAGACAGGCATTATCCAAGGGTGATAAGAAGGAAACCAAATAAGTATCCTTACAAAAGAAAATGCCAGTCAGCTCTTAACTGACTGGCATTA
>NZ_LYPI01000001.1:0-19751 GCF_001938575.1 Pseudoalteromonas sp. PAB 2.2 | reverse complement strand
GCTGTCTCTTATACACAAATCCCTGCTGAGAAATTAGCAGGGATTTTTTTGAACTAAATCTCAACGTCATGATCAGATCTTCAAATCTTGTTTGGAGACACATCATGATTAACGAACATACTCATTGGGCAACACAACAATTCGGTAAATCGGACTTAGGTGATCCACGAAGAACTGCGCGTCTGGTAAGGTTAGCATCAACTCTTGCAAATGAACCAGGAAAACCACTTGTGAACATCACTCAATCCCCCGCCGATATGGAAGGTGCCTACCGCTTTATCCGCAACGAACACATTGACGCAAATGCGATAGCAGAGTCAGGCTTTCAAGCAACAGTTGAACAAGCACACAGTCATAGCTTATTGCTCGCATTAGAAGACACCACCACACTGATTTATAAACACTCCACCATTCGAGATGATTTGGGTCATGTCGGACGAGGAAAAAAACAACGAGGCTTGTTAGCTCATAGCGTATTGCTGTTTGCGCCAGACGCAAAGCAAGTTGTGGGATTAATTGAACAGTCTCGCTGGAGTCGTGATATCAACACGATTGGAAAAAGGGAAAAACACGCAACGACTCCTTACGAAGAAAAAGAAGGTTACAAATGGGAGTCAGCATCACGCGCAATGGCAGAGCGGCTGCAAGAAAAAATGGCGAACGTGATTTCGGTGTGTGACCGCGAAGCGGATATCTACGAATACTTGCAGTACAAACTGGCCGAACAGCAACGATTTGTCGTGCGCTCCATGCAAAGCCGTCATATTGAAGAAGGTGAAGATAAGCTCTATGCGTTTGCAAGCGAGTTGATGAGTGCAGGTACCAAACAAATCCACATTGCACAAAAAGGAGGAAGAAAAGCCCGTAGTGCAACACTGGATATTACCTATGCACCAGTGACGCTCAAAGCCCCTTACAATAAAAAAGGGCAATCCCTTCCTGTTTACTATGTCGGCTGTACAGAGCGAGGAAATTCTAAAAGCGACTTAAGTTGGCACCTATTAACCAGTGAACCGGTCACCAGCAAAGAAGATGCCTTAGCCATCATCACATACTATGAGCATCGTTGGCTTGTTGAGGAATACCATAAAGTCTGGAAAAGTGATGGCACGGATATCGAAAGTTTACGCCTTCAAAGCCAAGAAAACATGGAAAGGTTGGTTACGATTAATGGCTTTATTGCTACACGAATATTGCAACTAAAGTTCGCCAATGAGCAGCCAGACTCTCCAAGTTGTGAACAACTGTTATCTCCCAAAGCATGGAAGCTATTATGGTTAAAGAGAATAAAAACACCATTGCCTTCAACCGCTCCAAATATGTCATGGGCGTATCAAGAACTGGCAAAGCTAGGAGGCTGGAAAGATACCAAGCGCACAGGGCGTGCATCTGTCAACGTGTTATGGCAAGGATGGTTTAAACTTCAAACCATCCTTGAAGGCTATGAATTAGCAATGTCTCTCGGTGAAAAGTTGTGATCAAGAGACAGCTTAAAAGCGGCTTTTTTGATAATGGGCATGTGTCATACCATATATGGTATTAATTAACACTCAATGATATTAACCGCTAAACCGCCGCGTGCGGTTTCTTTGTATTTAGTTTTCATATCATTACCTGTGTCGAGCATGGTTTTGATGACTTTATCGAGCGTTACTTTTTGTTCACCAGAACCGCGCATAGCTAAACGAGAGGCGTTAATCGCTTTAATCGCCCCCATAGCATTGCGTTCAATACACGGAACTTGTACAAGACCGCCCACGGGGTCACAAGTTAACCCTAGGTTGTGCTCCATGCCAATTTCAGCGGCATTTTCTACTTGTACTACGTTACCACCCATTATTTCGGTCAGGGCGCCGGCAGCCATAGAGCAGGCAACCCCGACTTCACCTTGACAGCCAACCTCTGCGCCGGAAATTGACGCGTTCTTTTTATATAAAATACCAATTGCAGCCGCTGTTAATAAATAACGTGTCGCAATATCACGGTCTACTTCTTTGATGAAGGTGTTGTAATACATTAGAACCGCAGGAAGAATACCGGCAGCACCATTTGTTGGCGCAGTGACCACACGGCCACCAGCTGCGTTTTCTTCGTTTACTGCAAGCGCAAATAAATCAACCCAGTCCATAGCACGCAGTGGATCATTGTTTACTTCAATGTTTAGTTTAAGGTGTAAGCTGGGGGCACGACGTTTAACTTTTAAGCCTCCAGGGAGGATACCTTCGGTACGCATACCACGCTCTATACAGGCTTTCATTACTTGCCAGATATTAAAAAGCGTGTCTTTTACTTCATTTTCGCTGCGCAACGTTTTCTCGTTATGCATCATTAATGTCGATACACTAAAACCTGATTCGCGACATAACTCTAGCAATTCTTTGGCTGTATTAAAGGGATAGGGGGCTGGATTTTCTTCACGAACATCAAGAGCTTTTTGTTTTTCATTTTCAAACTCTTCATCTGTAACAATAAAGCCACCACCAATAGAGTAGTACACTTTACTAAAGAGCTTTTCGCCATTTTGACTTGCTATGATTTCCATCGCATTTGAATGCTTAGGCAAGGTTTTTCTACGATGAAAAACAATCGCACCTTGTTTAGGGAATTTCGCTTTGTGGCTCTGATTTAAGTAGATAACTTGTTCTTTTTCGATTTTAGCTAATATGTCATCAACTAAGTCAGCATCGATTGTTTCAGGGTCGTAACCTGCTAAGCCCAAAATAACGGCTTTGCCAGAACCGTGGCCGATACCTGTTTGGCCAAGCGAGCCAAATAGCTCAACTTTTACATCGGTTACCTGAGACAATAAGTTCTTTTCTTCTAGCTCATTTACAAATAAACGTGAAGCGCGCATTGGACCAACAGTGTGAGATGATGATGGGCCAATACCAATACTAAACATATCGAATGCACTGATCATAATTTGCTACTCATTTTTTATTAAATACGGCGTATTTTCTGCCTTTGAACGGTGTCACATAATAACGTGTATGTGAGCGTGTGTAACCCTAAAAGCATGATAATTAAACTGGTAGGGCGAGTTGTTTTATAAAGTTATTAATAATACTGGCTGTTGCTCCCCATAGAAGACCATGCGGTGTCATTAAGCCTTTTAAAACGAATGTTTTACCGTTTCGTTGAAAGCTTAGCGGTTGCCAGTTTCTGTGATCGCTTAAATGTGAAATAGGCAGTAAAAAGCTCACTTCGACTTCGCTGGGATCTGCCTGCCAACCGGTTCCCGCAGCAAGACTGCATACATAGGGGGCAATCGAAAACCCTGTTAATGTTGAGTACTGATGAAGTTGCCCATGCACTGTAACATTATGTGCAGCAATATTAAGCTCCTCATGGAGTTCCCGCAGTGCCGTGTGCATTAATGACTCATCCTGCTTCTCGAACTTACCACCCGGTAAACAGATCTCCCCTGGATGGTGAAGTAAATGACGAGGACGCTTACACAATATTAAATGTGCGTCGTTTTCAACATCGATGAGCGGTAACATCACCGCACTGGCTCGCTTATCCGCATTAATGTGAATTTGCTGTGCAGGCTCAGTGGCCATACTTAAGCTGAAGCGGGTGATTAATTGCTGGCTATTCAAGGTTATTACTTTAGTAAAGGCAATATTTTATTTACTTTATCGTATGTTTCTTGGTACTCCAAGTCGACCTGTGAATCTGCGACAATACCGCCTCCGGCCCAGCAGTATATCGTGCCCTGATGGCACACTAAGGTACGTATGGTGATACTCGTGTCCATATTACCGCAGGCACTTAAGTAACCAATTGAACCACAGTATACGCTTCGGCGATGTGGCTCGAGCTCTTCTATTATTTCCATGGCACGAATTTTAGGTGCGCCTGTGATAGAGCCCCCAGGAAATGCAGCGTGTATTTGATCTACAGCATCTTTACCGTGCGCTAATTCGGCTCGAACAGTGCTGACTAAGTGGTGCACCGCTGGGAAGCTTTCAATGGCAAATAAGGCGGGGACAGTAACCGAGCCCGGTTTTGCCACTTTGCCTAAGTCGTTACGTAATAAATCAACAATCATGACATTTTCGGCACGGTCCTTTTCAGACCGTTGAAGGCGCAGTGCTTGTGCCTCATCATCGGCGTGTTTGGCTAAACGTGGTAGTGTGCCTTTAATTGGCTTGGTTTCAATTTTTCCTTGGTTTATGGCAATAAAACGCTCTGGAGAAATCGATAAAATGGCGCCGCCTGGGTGGTTTATATAACTCGAAAAAGGTGCTTTGTTGGCGTCTCTTAAGGTGCGATATGCATGCCATGTTGAGCCTGAAAACTCAGCGCTAAAACGCTGTGCTAGATTAATTTGATAACAGTCGCCACTTTTTAAGTAGGCTTGAATTTGTTCAAACTTTTCAGTGTAGCTGGCTTTTGTCATGTTCGACTGCCAATCACTATTGAGAGTGAACGGTACAGAATCTGTGGGTGTTTGAGATAAAAAGTGTTGATATTGAGCTAAACGATTATGGTGTCGCTGAGCAACATAAAACCAGCTTTGCTGCTGTTTATCAAAAATCAGTGCATCAGGATATAAACCCAGTGCCATTTGTGGCATCGCAATATCATTGTCGGCATGCGATGGCATGGTTTCTATTACACGACCAAAATCGTATCCAAAGTAGCCCAGCCAGCCCCCCGTAAAAGGAAGCCCGTTTGGATTGGCTGTATTATCAAAATCATTAAGTGCTGATTTCATTAGCGTGAAGCAATCACGGGATTGCGCTTCGCCATTTAAAAAGCATTGGTTGTTGCTAACTTCTAATGTGTTTAGTGGTTCAATGGCAATGATATCAAAACGACTGTTTACATGATTACTATTTGCTGAATCAAGTAACACGGCATAGGGCAAATGAGCAAAATGAGTAAAGAGTGAGATACAATCATCGGTTAAATCTAATTTTATGCACAAATTTTCATCGTTTATCATTTACATTGCCTTGAATAACTAGCCCGAAACGGGCGAGGAGGTTATCATAAGTTAAATTTGATTGGCAGCGTTATGATTTCCTTTATAGTGATGCCATGACTAACCCGTAGAGTAAATCTTCGTCACCGGTTTACTCAGGATCACGTACTAAGCGACGTGATAAAAACTTAAGGAACCCGTAATGAGTACAATTCGTCAGCAAGACTTCATTGATAGCATTGAAGATGCATTGCAATACATTTCTTTTTATCACCCTCTCGATTTCGTCCAAGCCTTAGAAAAAGCGTACAATAAAGAGCAAAGTAAAGCGGCAAAAGACGCTATTGCGCAAATCTTAATTAACTCGCGCATGTCTGCTGAAGGTAAACGTCCACTGTGTCAAGATACCGGTATTATTACCTGTTTCGTTAAAGTGGGTATGGATGTTAAGTGGGATAAAACAGACATGACTGTTCAGCAAATGGTTGATGAAGGTACACGTCGCGCTTACTTAAACCCAGATAACCCATTACGCGCATCAATCGTTGCAGACCCTGCTGGTACGCGTAAAAACACCAAAGATAATACACCTTCTGTGGTTCATATCGACTTAGTGCCAGGTGGCGAAGTTGAAGTGATGGTTGCAGCTAAAGGTGGCGGCTCAGAAAACAAAACAAAAATGGTCATGCTGAACCCATCGGATGATGTTGCGGCGTGGGTTGAAAAAACACTCCCAACAATGGGGGCTGGTTGGTGTCCGCCGGGTATGCTAGGTATAGGCATTGGTGGTACCGCTGAAAAAGCAGCCGTGCTTGCTAAAGAATCTTTAATGGATCCGGTTGATATTCACGAGCTAATTGAACGCGGCGCTGAGACAACAGAAGAAAAAATGCGTATTGATATTTTTGAGCGCGCGAATAAGTTGGGCATTGGTGCTCAAGGTCTAGGCGGTTTAACAACCGTTGTTGATGTAAAAATTAAAACGGCACCGACGCACGCGGCATCTAAGCCTGTAGTAATGATCCCGAACTGTGCGGCAACGCGTCACGTTCACTTTACCTTAGATGGCTCAGGTCCAGCAGAGCTTAAAGCTCCTAAACTTGAAGATTGGCCAGAAGTGACGTTCGAAGTTGGCGAGGGCACACGCCGTGTTGACTTAAACACGCTAACTAAAGAAGACACGCAAGAGTGGAAGATGGGTGAAACAGTGCTTCTCTCTGGCACTATTTTAACAGGGCGTGATGCGGCGCATAAACGCCTACAAGATATGATCCAATCAGGTGAAGGTTTACCTGAAGGTGTTGATTTCGATAATAAATTTATCTATTACGTCGGTCCTGTTGATGCGGTTCGTGATGAAGCTGTAGGCCCAGCAGGCCCAACAACGGCAACGCGTATGGATAAGTTCACTGACATGATGTTAGAAAACACGGGCATCATTGGTATGATTGGCAAAGCTGAGCGTGGTCCTGCAACGGTTGAATCAATTAAAAACAATAAGTCTGTGTACTTAATGGCGGTAGGCGGTGCTGCTTACTTAGTATCTAAAGCTATTAAGAAAGCGCGTGTAGTGGCGTTTGAAGATTTAGGTATGGAAGCAATCTACGAGTTTGAAGTTGAAGACATGCCTGTGACTGTTGCTGTTGACAGCGAAGGTGCCAATGCGCACACGCAAGGCCCAGCAATTTGGAAAGCCAAAATCGAAGAGCTTGATGGTAAATTAAAATAATCGTCATTAAATCGTTTATATGAAACGGCGCCCAAGCGCCGTTTTTTTTCAGCTCTGACCAGTCTCTTTCTCATCCACACTTTTGACTTAAAGTGTGTGTTTTCAGGCTTTTGCTACTGAATTACTTTGTCACTTTTTCTTTACGCTATACTTGACCTTTACGTTCACGTAAAAAAGATTTAGTAGATTTACTTTTGTTTTGAATTAATCATGCTTTATGTGGATTTATATAGGTATATATTTCCTGTTTTAACGTGCTTTTTGCGTTGTTATTTCAATCGCGTAACTTAGCTTAGTTTTATCATCTCATATAGTGGCATGGGAGCAAACGAAGTGATAAAGTCTCGGCAATTTCAGCGCTCACACCCCAAAAAGGGTAAGAAAATTTCGGAGTATTTAACTGTGGCTGTATTTAATAAAGTCGACTTTGATAACCACGAGCAAGTGGTGTTTTGTTCAGATAAAGAATCAGGCCTTAAGGCTATTATCGCGGTTCACAATACCAAGTTAGGTCCAGCTGTAGGTGGCTGTAGAATGTGGGACTATGCGACTGACGAAGACGCAGTAACCGATGCCCTTCGTTTATCGAAAGGTATGACATACAAAAATGCGGTTGCACGTTTACCATTCGGTGGTGGTAAGTCTGTTATTATCGGTAATGCAAAAGAAATTAAATCAGAGCAGCTTTTCCGTGCGTTTGGCCGTCAGCTAGAGCGTTTAAGTGGTAGTTATTATTCAGCAGAAGACGTAAACATCACGTGCGATGACGTTGCAATCATGAATAAAGAAACTAACTATGTGCTGGGTCTTGAAGGTAAAAGTGGTAATCCATCACCTTTCACTGCTTACGGTACATTTTTAGGTATTAAAGCCGCGTTACAGCATCAACGTGGTCATCAAGATTTATCGGGTATAAAGGTTGCTGTGCAAGGTTTAGGTGCCGTTGCATATGGTCTTTGTAAACACCTTCATGAAGCAGGCGCAACATTGTTTGTTACTGATATTAACGAACAAGCTGTATCACGTGTTGTTAATGACTTTAATGCGACAGCAGTGGGTATCGATGAAATTTATGACCTAGATGTTGATGTCTATGCACCTTGTGCGTTAGGTGCAACAGTAAACGACATGACAATTCCACGTTTAAAAGCAACGATTATTGCTGGTTGTGCTAACAATCAACTCGCAGAGTCTCGCCACGGTGAAATCATTCGTGAAAAAGGCATTCTTTACGCGCCAGACTATGTAATTAATGCTGGTGGTATCATTAATGTGTATTACGAAACAGCACCAGAAGGCTACAGTGCAGAGGCGTCAACGAAGCACGTTGAAGGTATTTTTGATACGCTAACAGAAATTTTTGCTCGCTCAGAGAAAGAGCAAAAATCAACGCATTTAATTGCTGATGAGCTTGCATTAGAAATCATCGAAAACGGCTTATAATTTAATTAATTTGCTGTTTAAAAAGGTGCGCATGGCGCGCCTTTTTTTGTGCCCAAATAGGCTTCAATACCCATTTGCAATATTATTCCAAATAAACCGCTTAATTAAGCTTACAGCTATAACATATTACGCCAAATACCTTTATAGGCGACAACATGCAAACAGCCCTAAAAAGCCAATAGACTATCGCGGATTTTAATCGCAATTACATGACTTAATGAATGTATCTGGCTACACTGTTTTTTTATTTCACAGGGCCACCCAATGCATTCTCTTCCAAATGACTGTCACGTAATTGATCTTGAGTCATGGCCTCGTAAGCAACATTTTGCTTTTTTCAAAGAATTTAGTCTCCCTTACTTTAATGTTTGTGTGTCGCTCGACATGGCTGCACTTTATGAGCAGTGTAAGTCAGCGCCGTATTCATTTTTTCATAGCTATATTTTTCTGACTTTAGAGGCTTGCCACGATTATGCGCCCATGCGCCAGCGTATTATAGATTCGTGTCCTATTCAGCTATCAACTGTACGTGCTAGTGTGGTTGAGTTAGCTGATGATGATACATTGCGTTTCAGTTACTTTGAAAAACATGATTCTATTCAACGCTTTTCTGAGCATGCATTGCAGGTAGCAAAAGAAAGTAAAGGGCAACCTTTCTTCTCAGAAGCGTTTGCAGCGACAGAAGGGCAACCCGATCTCATTCATATTTCTGTTTTACCTTGGCTAAATTTCACGGGGTTTTCACATGCCGTTAGTGAGGGGCACGGGTTAGGTATTCCTAAATTGGTGTTTGGTCAATACGATAAGCGAACCGGCAAGATCCCGCTATCCATTGATGTCCATCACGCTTTAATGGATGGTTTACATGTCGCTCGGTTTGTTCAAATCTTGCAAGAAAAAATTAATGATTACTGTAATTGATTGTTGCTAAATGTGATTAAAGTGAGTAAGAATTGCAACTAATGTAGTAGTAATGGAAGTGTTGGTTGACGATATGAGCACCACACAGCATCACTGAAAAGAACAATAATTAAAGGTTAAGCTTTATGGCGCGGGTAGTTAGTCTCATTTTACTGTGTGTATGTTTTAGCGCTTTTGCAGAATCAACTCGCCTTTCATTGAGTGACTATTTTACTGAGACATGGAATACACGCTCAGGTTTACCTCACAATAGTATTAACAGTGTTGCACAAACGAAAGATGGCTATATCTGGATAGCAACGTGGGAAGGGTTGGCGCGTTTTAATGGTCGAGAGTTTAAACTTTTTACACGAACCGAGATCCCAGGATTGCCTGATTCAGGTTTAAGAAGTCTGATAGCCATGGATAATGGCGATTTATACATTGTTGGAGCACGAGGCGGGATTGCCGTGCGCTCACAGGGCCAGTGGCGGTCGCTTCCAAGTTCATCGACCATGATTAATCATGCATTGATCTCAGAACAAGGCGAAATTTGGCTCGCTCTTGAGGGACAAGGTATTGTGTATCGTGCATCAGAAAAAGCAACAGAACACACATTGGTTGATAAACTGAGTGCATACAGACTAATAAAAGACAAACAGAATGTCATTTGGGCTGCAACCAGTGATGGCTTATACAAAATTGAAGGTAAAAAGGTCAGTAAAGTTGGTCAAGAAGCCGGTTTACCTGATGTCTCTGCTTTTACGCTGTTATTGACTCAGTCGGGTATCTTAATTGTCGGCACAGAAAAAGGGGCATGGCAAAAGCAACACGATAAATTTGTCTCTGTTGATGCAACGCTCAATCATGAATCCATATCGAGTTTGCTCGAAGATACCCAAGGAGACATTTGGTTCGGTACAATCAACAAAGGTGTTTTTAGATTGAGGCAATCAGGCCTTGAAAATCTCGATGCCGATGATGGCTTGCCGAATAACCGTATTCTGTCATTACTGCAGGACCGTGAAAAAAGCATTTGGGTTGGTACTAATGCAGGGCTATTCAGGCTGCGTGAAGCCCCGTTCACGAATTGGAGCCAAAGCCGTGGTCTTGCTTCAGATTATGTTCGCACCGTATTGTCTCATTCTGATGGTAGTTTGTGGGTAGGCAGTAGCAATGGTTTAAACCGAATTATAAATGGGGAAATAACCACCTTAAACCAAGCATATGAACGTGATCCCCTGTCAGTGCTAAGTTTAACTGAAGACAAAAATGGGGATGTATGGCTTGGCACGTACACTGGTGGCCTCATGAAAGTGGTGAATAACAAAATTTACCCAGTTAAGAATCGCACTAATGGGCTTCTTAATAATGAGGTACGGGCGGTATTATTCGATAGCTCACATAATTTATGGATCGGCACTGCCAGCGGCCTTACAAAGCTCACAGACGACGGACAAATTCATTCTTACACTACTGAAGAAGGCTTAGTAGGCAATTTTATTATGGCACTTGCTGAAGATAATCAAGGCCGGCTATGGGTTGGTACGGGTGTTGGAGTGTCTATTTTTGATCCCGCATTAAACACATTTTCTAACATAGAATTTCCTGAAAAATTTAGCACTGAATATGCGTTTGGTTTTTATCTTGATGGCGAAAAAATGTGGCTCGCAACGGATCGAGGCCTCATACGTTACGATTTGAAGACCGATGTTATGCATTTGTTTGGACGTGAACAGGGCTTACCCGTTGATAAATTATTTCAGGTTATTGAGCAAGGTGACTCGTTGTGGTTAACCAGTAATCGCGGTGTTATTCAGCTCAATAAAACCCAGCTTACTGAATTTTTAGATAACCCCACGGGTGCGGAGTCAGTTGTTGTTTCTATGCAGTTGTATGATGAAGGCGATGGCATGCTGAGCGCGCAAGCAAATGGCGGTTCTAACCCAGCAGCAGTGACGCATTCTGATGGTCAACTCTGGGTTGCAACGGCAAAAGGGGTTGCGATTGTAAAGCCTGAGCGATTAAAAGAAGCGAGTAAACGCCGTTTGTCAACGGTCATAGAAAGCTTTGAAGTTGATGGTAAGCCCGTTGCATTGCCCGCTAAAAGTGATGTACTAAGTTTACCAGCGGGTATTTCAAGGGTGTCATTTAATTATGCAGGCTTAAGTTTTATTATGCCGCAGCGTCTAAATTATCAAACTCACTTAAGTGGCTACAACGAAGAATGGGTTGATAGAGGCCGCTTAGCTATTACTGAGTATACAAACTTACCTCCGGGAGAATATACATTTAAGGTCCGTGCGGGCTATCCAAATAGTGAATGGCAAAACAATGAACAAACGTTACGATTCAGAATTGCGCCATATTTTTGGCAAAAGACCAGCTTTAAATTAGTGCTTATTTTGGGCTTATTTTTAATAGCCTATGCAATATATAAATACCGTTTATATCATTATAAACGCATTGAAATAGAGCTGACGGAGAAGGTCGAGCAACAAATGCACGATTTAAAGAACCAAGCAGATGCATTCGCGCATCTCGCTAATCATGACCAATTAACTCAGCTACCCAATAGACGAGCATTCGATAGTTGGCTATTCGAGAACTTTAGTCAGTTCCAACATAATAAGCAAAGCTTAAGTGTTGCGATTATGGACATTGACCACTTTAAATTAATTAATGACAATTTTTCACATTTGATTGGTGATCAAGTGATTTGTGAAATTGCCCGTTTGTTACGTATCAACTTTCCCGATGAAGGTTATGCTGCGCGTTGGGGAGGCGAAGAGTTCACTTTACTATTTCCTCATAAAGGTGCTGATGAAGCCGCGCGTTTATGTGAAATTATTCGCTTAGAAATCGCGGATTATAATTTTTCTGAACTTGCGAAAGAACTGTCTGTCACTGTAAGTTTCGGTGTTGCAGATAATGCAAATGTTACCGACTATGATCGGCTACTTTCTCATGCCGATACCGCGCTCTACCACGCTAAAAATAATGGCAGGAACAAAGTGGTAATTTACAATAAAGAAACATCAATTTTGTAGATTGGTCACAAATGGCTTTTTTATTCATTTTAAGTTCATTATAATAGTAGACCCCATAAGGGAAACAAAAATAATTAAATGGAGTTTTTATGTTTAAAAAACATACTATTGCACTCGCAATTTCTGCGAGTTTTTTATTATCTGGTTGTTTAGAAGTTGAAGACAATAATAACGATGAACTAATCAGTGCAATTGAAGAACAAAATAAGGCCACTCAAGAAGCTGAAACAGCGACTTTAACAGGAACGGTTAAAAATTACGTCACTGACAGTTTAGCGGCTAACGCACAAATTCAAATTAAAATTGGCAATACTTGGTCTGAGGCAGTTTCGCTGAGTGATGGCATGTTTGAATTGAAAAATATTCCAAAACATTCTGATTACGTGTTACTTGTGACAAGTACTGATGGTTCGTTTCAACAGCGTGCATTTTATGGTAACTCAGGTGCTGGAGTCAGCCAGCTAGGCTCACTTTTAGTTACTACAACAGAGACCATTCAATTCACGGCATTGCTTGATGGTGAAAATACACCTATTAAAGACCTTCAGTTTACTTATACTACATCATTAGGCCTGACAGATAGCACGTGGCAATCTCGCAATGAGCACTTTTTCAGTGCGACCTATAACGAGCAAACTAATCTTTATTCAATTGAGAAACCCGTTGGTTTGGGAAATTCAATTGCTCTTCATATCGATATGGATGTTGATAACGATGCTATTAATGATTATGAGCTTGTACAAAATTATTACAATCAAAGTTCTGTCTCATTTAGCACATTGAATGATGATGCAACCATTTTGTTTAAAGATACAGATGCGACAAAAGAGTATCAATTACGTGTTAAAGTCATCGATGAAACTGGTCAAGTCTTTTCAAATATTGAATTAGTGGCATCAAGCAATGATTTTGAGTCTAATCCTTTGACCTTTGATGCGACAGAAAATGAGTATGTTTATGACTTTAAAGGCAGCTCATCACTTACTGTAAGAATGTCGGCTTTTACAGATGTAAATGGTCAGAATTATTTATCTGATTCATTTTCTGTTAGAGAAGAAAATGGTGAGTTGGTGGTCGGCAATATCTATAACCAAGGTAATTTCCAAGTCGAAGACGGTGTTGTGTCGGTGATTTTTAAGGCCAATAAAGGCACACAAACGACGCAAGTAGATTTGCTTAGCCAAACTGTTAATGCGTTGAATAATGGTTATTACTTGTTCTTCTCAAAACCAATAGAGCTTACACAAGATAGTTTTTCATTGGTGAGAAGCAATTCACTTACAGTGATCCGTGGTAATGAATCAACAACAGATTCAGTCCCTGCTGGCAGTACATTTTTTATTAGAAAGGATGTAGACATTACAACGACTTCATCATTGTCATTAAATGATACCTTTGTGGAAGTATTGCCTGAGCAAGCGCTTAGTGTTGGTCGTTATAAGTACCGTTTAAATTCAGTAATTGATAAAGAAACTGCTTTAACTGCTAATTATTCATTTGAAAATGAATTTACGGTTGCTGATAAAGCTGCGTTTTCAATCGAAGATGTTAAATTCGATAATAATAATGGTTTGAAAGCTGGCCAATTGATTCACGCTACTAACTCAGCGGGTGAGAGTGCAGCATCATCGAGTCGTGGTAATAACGTGAGATTGTATTTACCAACGTCTATTGCATCACTTGCCGAACTTGATATTACCTTAACGGGTTATACAAACAATGGCACTATGAATCCTGTTTACGAAGAGCTTACAATTGTCTCTGGTGAGTATATTTATAATGATAGTTTAAGAAACCTAGTTTCAATTGCATTAAATGAAACGGCCTATGGTGATTCGGGCAATGCAATTAAATATACTTCTTTACCAGATGGCTTAATGTATATGCATGGACTACCGTGGGATGTAACATACCTTGATGATAACGCCTCTGGTAACGTTAATACGATTACCTTCGACTATGAGTATCGAGTCAAAGGTAGTAAAGAAGTGGTAACTGGTTCGGCAACGGTTCCTGTCCTGTAACTTTTTACTGCAACTTAAATAAAAATGTGTGCAGACAATTGATCTTTTTTTGTTTGCACACATTAAAGTAACAAGATTATATTTTAGGCGATGATAATGCTTAACCTTGTTTTGTTACTTTTTTTGCTCATTTTTATTGTCGGTTACTGGCGCTGGGATGATATTCGAAATCATTTTTGGCATAAAAAGTACCTGACCTATTCCCTTACTTCAGAGCAGAAGTCATTGCTGTTGAAGTACATGCCTATTTATCAAAAAATGACGGACGCTGATCGTGAAAAATTAGAGCGTCATATTGTTTGGTTCTTAAATGAAAAGCGATTTATTGGGTGTGATGGCCTGCAGTTAAATGATGCAATGAAACTCATTGTTGCTGCAGATGCATGTGTTTTAGTGCTCAATAAGCCTTGGCCTTTATATCGTAATGTGAAAGACATTTTATTATATCCAAGTGCCTATTATGCACCACAAACATCACGCGATGGTGCAGGTCTTGTTAGTTATCACAATACCGTGAGACAAGGTGAGTCATGGCCTGGTGGCACCTTGGTCTTAAGCTGGCACGATGTGCTAGAAGGAAGCCGACTCCCTAGTGATGGCCACAATTTGGTATTCCATGAATTTGCTCATCAACTAGACCAAGAAACAGGAAAAACGACAGGCACGCCATTGCTTGCTAGTAATGCTGACTATCAACAATGGGCCAAAGTATTCAGTCGTGCTTTTAATCAGCTTAAAACACACATTGCTTACGGTATGCCCCATGTTATTCATAGTTATGGGGCGACCAATGAAGCCGAGTTTTTTGCCGTGATCACCGAAACTTTCCTTGAAAAGCCTGCTGCACTTAGGCAATTCGATCCTGAAATTTATCATTTATTGGTAGGCTATTATGAATTTGATCCCATTGCGTGGCATTAGTCGCCAATTTACGACTGTTTAACACGTAATGCTGGAATCTTGCTATGCTATTTGATGCAATCAATATGTGTGCAAATAACAAAACAATAACAAGTGAGAATTCCATGAAGAAAATGCTTCATACGGCTTTGGCTGTTTCGATTTCACTCGCCTTTACAGGGCAAGTAATAGCAACCGAGCAGTCAGGTGATGAAAAGTGGCGAGTTGATGCGCCAGCAGGTCAGTTTTTAGATGCCAAAATCAGTGTTGAACAAGGCACGTGGATGAATGTTGATATTAGTCCTGATGGTGAAACCTTGGTGTTTGATCTGTTGGGTGATATTTACACTATGCCAATCTCGGGCGGTACGGCAAAACAATTAACAAGTGATATTGCGTGGCAGATGCAACCGCGCTTTAGCCCTGATGGTAAATACATTGCGTTTACATCCGATCAAGGTGGTGGTGATAACATTTGGATTATGGATGTCAACGGTGAAAACCAAAAGGCCGTCACTGACGAAACGTTTCGTTTATTAAATAGCCCTGCATGGAGCCCCGATGGCGACTATTTAGTTGCGCGTAAGCACTTTACAGCAAGCCGCTCACTCGGTGCGGGTGAAGTTTGGCTATACCACAAAGCCGGTGGTAAGGGGGTGCAGTTAACGGCACGTGAAAACGATCAAAAAGATTTAGGTGAACCGATGTTTTCACCTGACGGTCGTTATGTGTATTTTTCACATGATGCTACACCAGGTAAAACATTCCATTACTCAAAAGATTCAGTTGCGGGTATCTACAAAATTAAACGCTATGACCGTGAAACCGGTGAAATTGAAACTATTATTGATGGAATGGGGGGCGCTATTCGTCCAACTCCCTCACCAGATGGTAAAAAACTGGCTTATATCAAGCGTGATGATTTTCAAACAAGCTTATATTTATATGACCTTCACACTGGTGAGCATACAAAGTTATATGGTGAGCTTGAGCGAGATATGCAAGAAACATGGGCAATACACGGTGTTTATCCGACCATTGCTTGGACGCCAGATAATGCGCAATTAGTGTTTTGGGCTGGTGGCACAATTCATAAATTAGATGTTGATGATAAATCAGTATCACGTATCCCATTTAAGGTAGAAACCAATAAACAAATTCAAAAAGCAGTGCGGTTTACACACAATATCGATAGCGATAATTTTGCGGTAAAAATGCTGCGCAATGTGCAAATTTCACCAGACGGTGAAACAGCCATTTTTGAAGCTTTGGGTCATATTTATAAGCGTGATCTTGAGTCAGGTAAAGTGAAACGCTTAACTAAACAAGACGATCATTTTGAGTTATTTCCACAGTTTTCCCGCGATGGTAAAAAAGTAGTTTATACAACGTGGGATGACAATGAACAAGGCTCTGTGCGTGTCGTTTCTGCAAGAGGCGGACGAGGTAATAAGTTAACAGAAGAACCAGGTAAATATGTAGAACCTACCTTTAGCCCAGATGGTAAAACGGTTGTTTATCGTAAAGCATCGGGTGGCAGTATCCTCAATCCAACCTGGTCATTAGAGCCGGGCATTTATTCTGTTAGTGCCAAGGGCGGTGAATCCTCACTGATCACTAAGTCAGGTTACCAGCCGCAATTTGGCGCAATGAATGACCGTATTTATGTAATGAGCCCATGGCCTAAACCTACGCTTAGTGTGGTTGAGCTTGAGTCAAAAGAAGTACGTAAGCTGTATGAGTCTGAGCATGCAACGGAGTTCAGAGTGTCGCCAGATGGTAAATATTTGGCATTTGCTGAGCGTTTTAAAGTGTTTGTAACCCCTTTTGTTGAACGCGGTAAAACCATTAATATTGGTCCGAAAGATAGTCAATTCCCAATTGAACAATTATCAGTTCGTGCGGGCGAAAATATTAGCTGGAGTGGAACCAGTGATAAACTGTATTGGAGTCTTGGTCCTGAGCTTTATCATGCAAGTTTAGCGGGTTTATTTGACATAAATAAAAACGCAGACACAGATTTTAAAGTGAAAAGTGGTGACAACATTGGCTTTACCAAAACAATGGCTGAGCCAAAGGGGATGTTTGCACTAACGGGCGCACGCATCATTACCATGAATGGTGAGCAAGTTATTGAAAATGGTGTGATTGTAACTGATGGAAAACACATTCAAGCAGTCGGAAGCAAAGACTCTGTAACTATTCCTAAAGGTGCAGAAGTTATTGATGTGACCGGCAAGACGATTATGCCAGGCATTGTTGATGCCCATGCTCATGGTGCGCAAGCCAGTGATGAAATAATCCCGCAACAAAACTGGAAAAACCTTGCTGGTTTATCGCTGGGTGTTACGACGATTCATGATCCATCGAACGACACCACCGAAATTTTTGCTGCGAGTGAAATGCAAAAAGCAGGCATGATAGTGGCACCACGCATTTTCTCTACCGGTACAATACTGTACGGTGCCAATATGCCGGGCTATACATCGCATATTGACTCGCTTGACGATGCTAAATTCCACCTTGAACGCTTGAAAAAAGTGGGTGCATTTAGTGTTAAGTCATACAACCAGCCTCGCCGTGAACAGCGTCAGCAAGTAATTGAAGCTGGGCGTGAACTTGAAATGATGGTTGTGCCAGAAGGGGGCTCATTATTGCAGCATAACTTGACCATGGTCGTTGATGGTCATACCGGTATTGAGCACTCAATTCCTGTTGCGAACATTTATGATGATATTCGCCAACTATGGTCGCAAAGTGATGTAGGTTATACACCTACGTTAGGTGTTGCTTATGGCGGTATTTGGGGTGAAAACTACTGGTATGATAAAACGGATGTGTGGAACCACCCACGCCTAAGTAAATTTGTGCCTAAAAACCAACTTTTACCACGCTCAATGCGTCGAGTAAAAGCACCCGATCATCATTACAACCACTTTAACAACGCACGCGTTGCTAAAGAGCTACAAGACTTAGGAGTATTGGTTAATTTGGGCGCTCATGGTCAACGTGAAGGCTTAGCTGCGCATTGGGAAATCTGGATGTTTGCTCAAGGCGGTATGACGCCGCTAGAAGCAATTCGTGCGGCGACACTCGATCCTGCTAAATACATCGGCTTAGATAAAAATATTGGTTCATTAGAGCCGGGTAAGTTAGCGGATCTTATCGTTATTGATGGTAACCCGTTGACGAATATTCGTGATACCGACAAAATCGACTATACCATGGTGAATGGTCGTTTATTTGACGCGGCAACGATGAATGAAGTCGGCGGAAAACAACGTGATAAATTATATTTTGAAAAGATATAAATAGCGTAAAGTGAAAAGCGGCCATTGAGCCGCTTTTTTATGGTTTTTAATTTAGCAGGCGAGGGAATTGCTTCATACCAGACACTTTTGCTTGGCAAATCATTCCCTCAGTGAGTGTCATTAAATAGTGGCAAAGAGAATCAATTTTCTCGGCTTTTACGTCTTTACATTCTGACAAACGCTGTTTGATGAGTGAAGAAACAGCGGCTTTATGTGCTTTACATGCAAGGTTGACTGGGCTTTGCGGCGCTGAGTATTCAGCCGCTGCGTTAATGAACATACAGCCATTAAAGTTTCCAAGCTCTGCAACCTTAGAATGAAACCAATCTTCGAAGCTTGTAAATAAACGTTCTTGAAAATCGTGTAATGTCGTTTGTTGGTTGGTAGCGTTCTCAAGCCACGTGATGAATGTAGTATGCCGTTCGTTTAGGCACGCTAAAATTAATTCATCTTTACCTGCAAAATGATGGTACATCGTTTTTTTAGCTACATTTGCTGCACTAATAATTTCATTAATCCCCACGCTGTGAATGCCTTTATCGTAAAACAATTCGAGTGCAGTCAATGTAATGTGTGTTCTTTTATCCATGCTTGCTCCTAGATAGAAATTCTAGCTTGACATAAGTAGACCGAGTTGTCTACTATTTGTAGGTAGACAGCTCGGTCTACCTTGAGCAATGGAGATATGATGGACAAAACAATTAACAAAGCGGTTATTGCAGGTGGATTTGCAGCGCTGGCTATTTTTGTACTTGCTTACTTACAGCAACGAGGGGATTTTGGCATATGGTTAATGGCTCCATTTGGAGCGACTGCCGTTTTAGTCTTTGGTTTACCTACAAGTCCACTTGCGCGGGCTAGAAATGTGATTGGTGGTCACCTTATAACGGCGTTTATAGGAGTCGTATTTGTAAATTTTGTTGGTGTCAGTCCTTTTGAGATTGCTATTGCCAGTGGGTTGGCTATTTCATTAATGATGCTAACACGCACAGTGCATCCTGCCGCTGGGGCAAATCCTATTTTAATAATGCAATCGTTGCAAAGCTGGGATTTTTTAGTAATGCCCGTATTAACAGGTACCGTATTTATTGTGCTTTGTGGTTTTGTTTCACAATACTTGATAAATATCTCGGTAACTGGGTATAAAAAAACCGCTAATTAGTGAAGTGACCCCCAATAGTTGGACATTCCAATTACTGGGGGTCTTTTTATGTCCAAACATCATCGAGCTTTTAAGCTCAAAATAGCAGAGCTCGCTTTGTCTGAAAGCTCTTCGACAGTAAGTAACAGATTTAATGTTACAGATAGGCAGGTCCGATATTGGACCGCTATTTATCGAATTCATGGCGCTGAAAGCTTCAGGTCTGTTCACAAACCTTATTCTCAAGCATTTAAGGTAGAAGTGTTAAAAACGATGACAGCAAACAGTTGGTCACTCGGTTATACCAGTGCTTTCTTCGA